>CAUZDW010000008.1:0-133175 GCA_963578825.1 Vicinamibacteria bacterium | reverse complement strand
GTGATCGTGATCGAAAACCAACCGGACGGCTCGCTCCCGGACCTCCAGTGAGTATCTCCTCGGTCTTCCCATGGACCCCATCCGCCCAAACAATGGAGCCTCCAGGAAACCCGGGGCGGGTCACTTTGCGGTGAACCTGTCCAAGGTGAGCCGCCCCGCCGCGGAGCCGACGCCGATGTCCTCGGTACGCAGGTCGAACAGGTCCGCGCCCCGCTCGCCCCCGAGGGCGCGCAGGGGCTGGGCGCGAACCTCCGACTCCAGAAGGAACTCCACCTTCATCCCCATCGCCCGAAGCCTCTCGGCCTCGGCTTCCGCCAGATCCGGATCCAGGATGCGGTGCAGGTGGAAGCCGCCGCGGCGCGCAAGCAGATCCGCCTCATAGGCTGACAAGTCCAGGGCCTCCGCCAGTCGCTCGGTCCGGGCCGAGGTGATGTCCAGGACGATCAGGACGCGTTCTTGCCCGGCAGCCTCCCCTTCCTCCAGGGGAACGAGTGGGCCGAACAGCGTCGGTGAGCCCTCCGTGGGTCCGACCGGAACGACGTCCTCTGGCAATTCCGCGCCGCAGTAGAGGCAGCGGGCTCGGGCGACGGCCACCGGACGCCGACACGCGGGACACTCCGCCACGTCAGACCGCGAAACGGAAGTTGATTACGTCGCCGTCCTTCACGTCGTACTCCTTGCCTTCGAGGCGCAGGCTGCCTCGCTCCCGGCACGCGGCCAGCGAGCCCGCGGCCAGGAGATCTTCGAACGCCACCACCTCCGCTCGGATGAAGCCGCGCTCGATATCGGAGTGGATCGTTCCCGCTGCGGTCTGCGCCCGTGTGCCCCTGCGGATGGTCCAGGCCCGGCACTCGTCCTCTCCCACCGTGAGGAACGACACGAGGCCCAGGAGCTCGTACGAGCTCTGAATGACACGGTCGAGCCCGGGCTCGGCGAGGCCTAGATCGTCGCGGAAGGCCTGGGCGTCCTCGGCCGACAGCTCCGCCATCTCCGCTTCGATTGGCGCGGAGACGGCGCACACCGCGACCTGAGGACGGCGAGCGAACCCGGTGAGACCCGAGGAGTCGAGATAGGCAGCGGCCTCGCGCATGCGGTCTTCGTCGAGGTTTGCGACGAGCAGCAGGGGCTTCTCGGAGAGCAGCGAGTATCCTCGCAAGCGCCGTCTCTCGTCGTCGGTGAGACCCAGCTCGCGCAGCGGCTTCTCGGCTTCGAGCCCGTCCTTCAACCGGAGGAACAGTTCCCTCTCCGCCACCTCCTCGGGCAGCCTGGTCTTCTGTATGCTCGCCTCGAGCCGCTCGATCCGTCGTTCGACCGTCTCCAGATCTGCGAGGATGAGCTCGAGCTCGAGAGTGCTCGCATCCCGCAGCGGGTTGGTCGATCCCTCCGGGTGAGGAGCCAGATCCGACTCGAACACTCGCACCACGTGGACGAGGGCGTCCACGCCCCGCAGCGCCGGCAGGTCGACCAGCGCCGAGCCCTCGCCCCGGGCGACGCCTGGGACGTCCACGTACTCCACCGTCGCCCAGGTCTTCTTCCTGGGGTTGAAGATGCCGGCCAGGGATTCCACCCGGGCGTCGGGCACCCGCGCGATGCCCACCCGGGCCTCGGGCCGTCCGCCCTGACCGGTCCCGGCGTGACCTGTGAGGAGCTGGAAAAGGGTGCTTTTTCCCACCAGTGAGAGACCAAGGATGCCCGCTTTCATGCCCGGGATTATAGCGGTCGTCATCGGTACACTCGCATCGCCCGTCCCAGGCGTGAGCGTTGTGGCGCTTCCGGCCGAATCGGCCGACGGACGCGAAACGCGCCCGGGAGTGAAAAACACAGATCCGTGATGCTGCCCGTCCTGCTCGTTCTCGCGCTCCAGGCGGGCCTCGCACCATCGGGCGAAGGCTCACCCTCCCCTACGCCCCAGGGCGAGGGTCCGGTTGTCGTCTTTCTCGTGGACAACTCGGCCTCGCTGCCTCCCCTCGACCCGGGAGAAAAGCGACGCGTGGCGCTCCAGAAGATGCTCGGCTTCGTGGAGGGCAGCCGGCAACGCCTAATTCTCTTCGGCAGGCGGAGCGAGCTGTCGATGGACGACACCGAGCGCTACCGCAACGACGGGCAGTGGACCGACTTCTACCACGCCTTCCGCAAGACCGACGGCATCGTCGCCTCCTACCCCGCGGGCACCGATGTTCGAATCGTGCTCCTGACGGACGCCATCGTCGACCCGGATCCCGCGGACTGGCCGGACCTTCCCCCGGGGGAGGATCTGGCGACCCACAACATCCAGCGCACGGTGGAGCTGCTCCGGAAGCTCGGCACGCCGCTCTACGTGATCCTCGTGGGCGATCCCACCAACGAGAACGTGGCGGACGCCGATCGCGAGCAGTCCCCGGGCTTCGTCCTCGAGATGGTGAGGGCGGCCAACGGCGCGGCGGCAGCCCCGCTGGCGCAGACGCTGGCGTCGTTCTTCTCCGACGACGGCACCCTGCTTCGCAAGTTCGTCTACAGGATCCGACCCGACGAGGGGCTCGAGAAGATCGAGCCGACGGTGCGTCGCATCGCCGCTCCTCCCCGTCCCGAGATCGAGATGCGAATCTTCGGCTACTTCATTCTTCCCCTCGTCCTCCTTCTGCTGGCTCTCGTCGGACTGCTCGTGCACACCTTTCCCGGCCCGGGGGATCTCGAGATCCCCCGGGCTCGGCCTGGGCCAGCCGGTGCACGTTGCGGCCGACAAGCTGCACCGAACGCGGGACGGCTCGTGGGCGGCGCAGGGGCTGAGCCTGGTGAAGGATCCGCGGGAGGCCGCGGCCACGTTCACGCTTCGCGGCGCCGAGGTCGCGCTCACCGGCGCCGGCCTGGACACGACGGGTCTCGACCCGGCGGATGCCGCGCTCCTGCCCCTGGAGCCCGACGTGGTTCGTACGGCGATCGAAGCAGCGACCGACTCGGGCACGCGTGAAGAGAAGATTCACGCCTTGAACCTCGACTACATGGCCAAGAGCATGAGCCCGGAGGAGGCGGCGCGCATCCTGACCCTCCCGCCCTCCGAGAGGGCGCTCGTGCCCGCCCTGGATTTCGTCCGGGCCAAGGTCCAGCTGGCGTTCAGCGATTCCCTGCGTGAGCGGCTGCTCAGCCCCGCGCTCCAGCTGACGACCTATGGCCGGGACGCGGCCCGGAGCGAGGTGGAAGCCAGTTCCCGCCTTCGGATCGGGCGATACGGCTTCGTGGTGCGCGAGCTCAAGCGGGGTGGCCGCCGGGACGCCCGGCTCGTTTTGAACTACGATCGGGGTCCGTCGCTCCTCGGGCTGAAGACCATCGTTCCCGATCGTCTCCAGCAGGTGCTGCGTTTTCGCCGCAGCCGTCAGCGGGCGGTGAGCCAGGAATCACCATGGACGGAACGATTCTCGCCGCCGGTATCGACATCCGCGAGCTGCGGCTCGAGGTCCGCTTTCTCAAGCGAGACCCGGAGCTGGTCGAAGAGGCCACGACCGGACAGGCGATGCTCGACACCGTCATCAGGGGTCCGGCGCAGCTGGTGGTGCTGGGCACGAAGCTCGACGACATGCCGCTCCCGGACATAATCGAGGGCATCCGCAAGGGCCCGGCAAGCGAGCGGGTCTCGATCCTCGTTCTGATCCCGGCCTCGGAGCCCATGGGTACCGAGGGGCTGGTGCTCGGTGCCGGCGCCAACGCGGTCCTGCGGAGACCCCTCGACCGTTTCGTTCTCGAAAGCTGGCTGGCCAAGCTCCTCGACGTCCCACAGCGAGTCCAGACTCGTGTGCCCGTTCACGTTCAGGTGGTCGGCACGCCGCGCACCGCTCCGAACGGCCACTTCTACGGGCTCACCCGCAACGTCAGCGTGCACGGGATGCTGCTCGCGAGCCCGGTCAAGATCGAGAGCGACGACCTCGAGATCGATCTGCCCGAGCCCGAGGGGCGCGTGAGGGTTCTGGGGCGGGTCGTGCGGGATGCTCCCGACGTGGGCTGGCCCTACATCGGATACGGGATCGAGTCCCTCTTTCTCCCCGAGGGCGGTCAGCGTGCGATCGAGCGCATCGTGGACCGGGAGAACCCCCCGGAGCCTCTCGCGCCGCTGTGGGCGCCGGGTGCGATCCACTCGACCGTTCGGCGCGGCGAGTGGATCTACGAGCTCACCGAACCCCTGCACACCGAGGGTCTCTTCCTCGTGGAAATACGCCGAGCCATGCGCGGAGACTGGCGCCCCGGCTCGCAGCCCGTTCTACGTGGTCCAGGGGGCGACGGCCACCGACGCGCTTCAGTCGGCCCGCGACTTCGTCCTCGAGCACGGCTAGTGCCCCCTCTCGCCCGCCCCTGAGGCCGCCGTGGCCCGCCTCAGCGTCCTTCTGCCGGTGCGCGACGCCCGGGACACCCTGTCCGAGTGCCTCGGGTCGCTTCGCTCCCAGACGCTCACGGACCACGAGGTCGTCGTCGTGGATGACGGCTCCTCCGACACGACCCCCGCCGGCCTCGAGGCCTGGGCCCGGGAGGACCCTCGCCTGCGAGTCCTGCGCACGTCCCGCCTGGGCCTCGTCCCCGCGTTGAACCTCGCGCTGGCCGAGGCCCGGGCCCCGCTCGTGGCCCGAATGGACGCCGACGATGTCGCCCACCCCGAGCGCCTCGAAAAACAGGCCCGGCGTCTCGACGAGGACGCTCGGGTCGACGTGCTCGGCTGTCGCGTGGAGCTCGTCTCCGAGATGGGCGTGCCGCCTGCAGGGGGCATGCGTGCCTACGTGGACTGGTCGAACGAGCTGCTCGGCCATGAGGCGATGGAGCGCGACCGTTTTGTCGAGTCCCCGCTCGTTCACCCCAGTGTGGCCATGCGGCGGCAGACGCTCCTTGACCTAGGCGGCTGGCGCGACATGGACGGCCCCGAGGACTACGAGCTGTGGCTCCGCGGTTTCGAAGCCGGCCTGCGGTTCGAGAAGCTCGACGAGGTCCTCCTCCGATGGCGCGATCGCCCGGACCGGTTGACCCGGACGGACCCCCGGTACTCGCCCTCGAGGTTCCTCGCGACGAAGGTGGCCGCGCTGGGCCGCGGCCCCCTGGCCTCGGGGCGCCCCGTCGTTGTCTGGGGCGCCGGCACCATCGGCAAGGCCTGGGCCTGCGCGCTGAAACGGGCGGGCCACCAGGTCAAGGCGTTCGTCGAGGTTCATCCTCGGAGGATCGGAGAGACCATCCACGGGGCCCCGGTGATTGCCGTCGTCGATGCCGCCGGGCTCCGCGGGCCGCTTCATCTCGCCGCCGTCGGGCAGAGGGGTGCCCGCGAGCGCATCCGCGCCGAGGCCGCCCGCCTCGGCCTCGTGGACGGGCACGACCTGCTGGCCGTGGCCTGAGCGGTCGCTATAATCGGCGGATATGCGCCGACGCGAGACGCACACACGGGCGAGGCTCTGGCTGGTCCTGCTTCTGAGCCTCGGGATCTCCGCTGCTTCCCTTGCGAGGGACGAGCCCCCGCCCCCGGCGACCTTCACCGAGATCCTCGGTCGCATCCTCGAAATGGAGGACACTCGCTCGACGGGCGGGAGCGAGCTCGCTCGCCTGCTGCGCCACGACGAGCCGGGGATTCGCAGGCGCGCGGCGCTGGCCGCGGGCCGGATCGGCGACCCATCCCTCGTGCCCGCCCTGCTCGATCTGATGAACGACCCAGAGATCGAGGTGGAGAAGATGGCCGTCTTCGCGCTGGGGCTCGTCGGGGACCCGGCCGCTGTCGACCGTCTCGTCGCCGCCCTCGGAGACTCGGAGCCCGTCGTTCGTGGCCGTGCGGCCGAGGCCCTGGGACGCATCGGCGATCCCACCACAGCAGACGTAGTCGCCGCGTTCGTCATGCGGGCCAGTCCTCGTTCCGAGGGCGTCGTGACCGTCCGCGGAGACGACCCGGGCAACCCCGACGACCCCTGGGTCGAGCTGCGGCTGGGCCTCCTCGCCATCGCCGCCCTTCGGGACGGGCCTTCGGCCGAGAAGGCCCTCCTGCTGCGTGGCGGCCCGCGCTTCGACTGGTGGGTGTCGACCTGGGTCGCGATGCGGCTGGAGAACCCCGCCCTGTCCCCCGTTCTGGTGGCGGCGGCCCGGTCGGACGACGCTCACTCCCGAGCGCTCGGCGCCCGCGGGCTCGGCGCACTCGAGGACGTCTCGGCCTTCGACGTGCTCACGTCACTCGCCCGCGACGAGAACGAGAGCGTGGCCTTCGAGGCCTTGCGAGCACTCGGCCTCCTCGGTGACGAGCGGGCGCGCCCGCTGGCCGCGTCGCTCATGAGCTCGCCGAGCGAGGTCGTCCGACGGCAGGCGCTCCTGACGCTGGCGGCGTTGCCGGCCGAGAGGCGCCTCCGTTCCCGGATCGTCCCTGTGGTGGGCGACCCTTCCCCGTGGATCCGCGCTGCCGCTCTTGCGGCACTGGCGCGCACGGACCGCGACAACTTCGCGCTGGTGCTCTCCGGGATGGACGCCGATCCGGTGTGGTGGGTGCGCGCCGCCCTCGCCACGGCCCTCGGCGGGCTCGGCGACGAGATGAGCGTCCGCATCCTGCACGGCATGCTCGAGGACGACGACGCCCGGGTGCGGCCTGCCGTCTTCGAGGCGCTGGCTCGCGCCCGCGGCGACGACGCGGCCGACACCCTTCGCCGCTACCTTGCCGACGCCGACCCCGGAGTGCGCGCCTCGGCGGCAGAGAACCTGGCTGCGCTCGGCGTGAAGGGGTTGAGCGGCGAGCTTCACGAGGCGTGGACGTGGGGGCTCGCCGACGGGGCACCCGAGGCCCGGCTCGTCGCAGTGAGCGCGCTCGGGGAGCAGGGCGACGCCGAGGCCCTGTCGGCCCTCACGCAGATCGCGCACTGGGATCCCTCGCGGGCGGTCCGTGCCCGGGCGGTGGCGGCGGTGAAGGCCGCGGATGCCCCGGCCCCCGGCGACGCCGGGCCCGAGAGGGTCGTCCGTCCCGCCCTCGACTACCGCGAGGCGATGGCACCCCACTACCCGCTCCCTGGCATGTCGCTCTTCACGCCCCGGGTCTTTCTACAGACCCGGCACGGCGTCATCGAGATTCATCTTGACGTGGTGGCGGCGCCGCTCACCAGCGCCTCGTTCGTCCGTCTCGTGCAGCGCGGCTTTTACGACGGCCTCACGTTCCACCGGATCGAGCCCGGCTTCGTCGTCCAGGGTGGCGATCCCAGGGGCGACGGCTACGGGGGCCCGGGCGACACGCTGCGTTCCGAGGTCGGCCGCCGTCCGTTCGCCCGAGGCTCGTTCGGGTTGGCGGATGCCGGAGAAGACACAGGCGGCAGCCAGTTCTTTTTCGCACTGTCGCCCCAGCCGCACCTCGACGGGCGCCACACGCGGTTCGGCACGGTGGTTGCGGGTCTCGAGGTTCTCGACCGGATCCGCCCCGGTGACGTGATCGAGCGGATCCAGGTCTGGACCGGAGAGTGAGCCGGGTTGGACGAGCCCCCTATTCGCCTTCTTGCCCTCGACATCGACGGGACGCTGCTGACCAGCGACCGTGAGGTGTCTCCTCGCACGCGCCGGGCGCTGGACGCCGCCCGGGCCAGGGGTGTGCGGGTCCTGCTCGTCACCGGTCGTCGGCTTCCCTCCGCCCGTCGCATTGCGCAGGGCCTCGGCGGCCAGGTCCCGATGGTCCTGCACAACGGTGCTCTCGTCGTCGAAGCAGACCAACTCCTGCGCTCGCGACCCCTGCCCAGAGCCGCCGCTCGGGACGCGGTGGAGCTCGGTCTATCGATGGACGCGGAGCCGGTTCTGCACTGCGGGGCCCGGGGCGAGGGACGGCTGGTCATCCGGGAGGCCGGGCGCCCGTCGCTCCTGGTGCGCCACTACCTCGAGAGAGCGGCGGAGGACGTGAGGACAGCCCCCGACCTGGTGGCGGCCCTCGAGGAGGAGGAGCCCATCCAGGTGATGTTCGGCGGAACGCGCGCCGAGATGGATCCGGTTCGAGAGGCCCTCGAGGCCGGCCTCGAGGGCCGGGCGCGAATCGAGCGCAGCGTGTACCCGGCCAGCGACCGCGCGATCCTGGAGGTGCTCGAGCGCACCGTGGGCAAGGCCGGCGCCGTGGCCTTTCTCCAGGAGCGCTGGGGCATCAGCTCGGCGGAGACACTCGCCGTGGGTGACAACTGGAATGACGAAGAGATGATCGCCCGGGCGGGGAAGGGCTTCATCATGGGCAACGCCGATCCGGAGCTGCACCGGATGGGGTGGCCGGTCCTGCCAACGAACGACGAGGACGGTCTCGCCGAGGCCATCGAAACCCACGTACTCGGGGGAGAAAAGAAAAGGGGGTGAGTTGCTCACCCCCTTTCGGCCGTGGCTGACGTCGGGCCTCTACTTCTTCCTGGCTGCCTTCTTCTTCTTCGCCGGCATTCGCTACATCCCCCCTTCCTCTCGTTTCGGTGGCCTTGCGGCGATCAGGCGCCGTCAGCGCACGCGGTTGATGGTCGACGACCGGAGTGGTGGCTGGGGGGCGAGAAATCCTCTCGACCCCCAGACCTCCCCGAGGCTTCTACTTCTTCTTGGCGGCCTTCTTCCGAGTTGCCTTCTTCCGAGTTGCCTTCTTCTTCGTGGCCTTCTTCCGGGCCTTCTTCTTAGCTGGCATTGAGGAAATCCCCCCTTTCAGTCCATAGATTGGACAGCGAGGCCTCCTTCAACATATCGGGTCTCAAGAGGCTCCGCATACTAGGGGTAGGGTAGGGAGCCCCTATACCCCTGTCAAGCGCTTTTCCGATCGGCCCGCTTCGTCCATGCTCAACGGGTGGAGGGAGTTACGCTGTGGAAAGGAATGCGGAAACCACTCTAATTGGCTCCAGGAGCGCCTTTCATCCAGTCGATCGCGCGAAGGTACTGTGGTTCAGGGCCTTCCGCCAAGGCCTCTCTCGAACTGGGCCACATGAGCGCTTCTTATATACTATGTTTAATACAGAACATCTCCAACGTGGTGTTCACGGAGGAGTTGCTCCTGGACGAGGCCCTCCGCGGGACCCGACTTCCCCGCGGCGGGGCAGGCAGGGCCACGAGCGGGTTTACTACGCTTATTTATATACAACGCAGCGAGCCCACCGGCGCCCGGCTCAACGTCCGAAGTCGGTTCGGAGCGTCGCGCGGCGGGAGTGGCGCGTCAGCGCCAGTGCCACGAGGCGGGCGAGGAGCTCCGGATACGACACTCCGGAGGCGGCCCACAGCCTGGGGTACATGCTGATCGACGTGAAGCCGGGCATGGTGTTGATCTCGTTGACCAGAACCCGCCCGCTGGAGCGCTCCAGGAAGAAGTCCACCCGGGCGAGGCCGCAGGCGTCGACCGCTGCGAAGGCCTCGACCGCGAGGCGGCGGACCTCGGCTGCCGTGGGCTCGTCCACCGGCGCAGGGATGATGAGCTTCGTGGCGCTGTCCGCCGCGTACTTGGAGTCGTAGTCGTAGAACTCCCGGTCCGGCACGATCTCGCCGGGAACCGAGGGCTCCGCCCCCTCGTTGCCCAGCACCGCGACCTCGATCTCTCGTGCGTCCACGGCCTCCTCGATCACCACCTTGTGGTCGTATTCCAGGGCGAGGCCCAGGGCGGCCCCGAGAGCCTCCGCGGTGGGCACCTTGCTCACCGCGACACTCGAGCCCAGGCTGGCGGGCTTGACGAAGACGGGCAGACCCAGATCGTCGAGCACTCGCGCCTCCAGGGAGGCATCACGGCTCCTCAGCGTGCGGTGGCGCACCTGGGGCAGACCCGCTTGTGCGAAGAGCGACTTCATCAGGGTCTTGTCCATCGCCGCCGCGGAGGCCGCGACGCCGGCGCCCACGTAGGGCACGCCTGCCAGGTCGAACAGCCCCTGGAGGGTGCCATCCTCGCCGTAGGGGCCGTGCAGCACGGGAAAGAAGACGTCGGGGCGCACGAGCGAAACGGCGTCGTCAAAGCGGCGGAGCGTCCCTCCGTCGGTGGGGTCCGGGGCGAGAAAGATCGCCTCGCCCCCCGTCGCGTGAGGCCGCGAGCCGTCCTGCAGGTGCCAGCGGCCCGTCTTCTCGATGAGGATGCAGACGACGTCGTGGTCACGCTCGAGACCCTCGGCGACGGACTCGGCCGAGCGGACACTCACCTCGTGCTCGCCCGAGCGACCACCGAAGAGGAGCGCGACGCGCTTTCGGTCGCTCATTTCCAGCTGAGTCTACCAGCCCATGATGAAGGTCAGGCAGCGACTATACTCCGGCGCGTCATGCCCGCCCTCTCGTTCTCCGTCCTGGCCCGCGACGGGCGCGCCCGGACCGGGCGCCTGGTGACGCCTCACGGAGAAGTGGAGACCCCCGTCTTCATGCCCGTGGGCACCGCCGGCGCGGTGAAGGCGGTTCTACACCGCGATGTCCGGGAGATCGGAGCGCGGATCCTGCTGGCCAACACCTACCATCTGATGCTCCGCCCCGGCGACGAGCTGGTCGCCAGCCTGGGTGGCCTGCACGGCTTCACCGGCTGGGACGGGCCCTTTCTCACGGACAGCGGCGGGTATCAGGTCTTCAGCCTCGCATCGCTCAGGCGCATCGACGAAGAGGGCGTCCGCTTCCGGAGCCACATCGACGGGGCCGCTCACCTCCTGACACCCGAGCGGTCGATCGAGATCCAGGCGCGCCTCGGCGCGGACATCGCCATGGCCTTCGACGAGTGTCCGCCAGGCGACGCCCCCCGGGGAGCGATCGCCGAAGCGACCGCTCGGACCACTCGTTGGGCGCGACGGTGCCGCCAGGCCCACGGCAGAGAGGACCAGTGGCTGTTCGGGATCGTCCAGGGGGGTGTGGACATGGACCTGCGCGAGCAGAGCGCCCGGGAGCTGATGGAGATGGATTTCCCGGGTTACGCCGTGGGGGGCCTCTCGGTGGGCGAGCCCCGTGAGGCCCGCGACCGCGTCCTCGAGGGCCTCGAGCCGATTCTCCCGACGGACCGTCCCAGGTACCTGATGGGCGTGGGCACCCCGGAGGACGTCATCGAGTCCGTGGCCCGCGGGATCGACATGTTCGACTGCGTCCTGCCCACGCGCAACGCCAGAAACGGGCAGCTCTTCACCAGCCGGGGCCGCCTCAGCATCAGGAACGCTCGATTCCGGGACGATCCGCGCCCGCCCGACCCGGAGTGTCCCTGCCCCACGTGCCGGACCGCCAGCCGGGCCTATCTTCGCCACCTACACCTCAGTGGCGAGATGACGGCGGCAACGCTGATGAGCGTCCACAACCTCTTCTTCTACCTTGACATGATGGAGGGGTTACGACAAAGTATCCGTTTGTGCCGCTTCGAGGAGTACCGGAGGGAGACCCTCCGACGCCTCGCGGCCCCGGAGCAGGACGCCTCGCCGCGCGACGTCCCCTGAGGCCGCCGAGGGGCCCCTCGCTCGAAAGCGGAAAACTCCGGGTCAACTGACCGTACCCTTAACCGAGCAGGACGCCAATGGTCGAACTTCAGAGCCTTTTCGCCCTCGCCGGGCCCTCTCGCGAGGGTGAGCCCAACCCGATGGCCAGCCTCGTGATGATGGGGCTGATCTTCGCCGTCTTCTATTTCGTCCTCATCCTTCCGATGCGCCGCAAGCAGAAGAAGCTCGCGGCGCTGGTGAAGGAGCTCAAGACCGGCGACAAGGTCCTCCTGAACGCCGGCATCTTCGCCACCATCGTCGCCGTGGAGGACGACGCCTTCCAGCTCCGCATCGACGACAAGACGAGGATCAAGGTCCTCAAGAGCGCGGTGGCCGGTCTTCAGGCCGACCCCGCCGCCAGGACGGAGAAGTGATGTCCCCCGACCTTCAGAACCCCTTCGTCCTCTGGCTGCTGCTGAGTGCCGCTCTCGCCGGGCTCACCTATGCCTTCGTCCGCAAGGAGCTCCAGGTCCGCGCGGTCTTCTACGGCGCCATCCTCCTCGCCTGCGGCGTCGCGATCTGGCCGCCCTTCGACAAGGACGGCACCCCCGGCAAGATCCATCTCGGCCTGGACCTGAAGGGCGGCATCCATCTCGTCCTCCAGGTCGTCATCGAGGACGCCTACAACGCCACCGTGGGCGACGCCGTCACCACGTCTCGGGACCAGGCCGCTCGCCAGGGCATCCAGTTCGGCGTCATCGAACGCACGGACGCCACCTCCTTCTCGGTCAGGGGCACCGAGCCCGCCCGGGTCAAGGACATGCGCGGCGTCCTCGAGGATCAGTTCAGCCCCGGCTGGAACATCCGCACCGAGGGCGAGGACGGCTTCTCCATCCGGATGACCGACATCTACAAACGCCAGCTCGGGGATCAGACGGTCGAGGAGGCCAAACGGACTCTCGAGCGCCGGGTGAACGAGCTCGGGGTGGCGGAGCCGGTGATTGCCCGTCACGGCAGCACCGGAGACCAGATTCTCGTCCAGCTGCCTGGTGTCGAAGACGTCGAGCAGGCCAAGCGCATCATTAAGACCACGGCCCAGCTCTCGCTACGCCTGGTGGAGGACTCCGCAGCCAGCGAGGAGACGTTGCTCGAGGGGACCGGAGGCAGGCTCCCGGACAACCTGGTGATCATGAGCAGCTCGGCCCAGGGCTCGGGGGAGCGGCTGTACTACCTGCTGCGGCGCGAGTCCATGATCACGGGCCGCGACCTCAAGACCGCCCGGGTGGGCGTCGACGAGAACAACCGCCCACAGATCAACTTCATCCTCAATGCCAACGCGACCGACAAGTTCTCCCGGGAGACCCGGAGGAACATCGGCCGCCAGCTCGCCGTCGTCCTCGACGACCGGGTCTACTCGGCGCCCACGATCCAGAGCAAGCTGGGGGCGGACAACCGCATCACGGGGCAGTTCACCACCGAGGAGGCCGACGAGCTCTCCAAGATCCTCAAGGCCGGGGCTCTGCCCGCCACCCTCCGCTACCTGCAGGAGCTCACCGTGGGGGCCTCCCTGGGCCGGGACTCGATCCGGGACGGCGTCCGGGCGTCGGTGGCGGCCATGGCGTTCATCGTCCTCTTCATGGTCGGCTACTACCGGCTGTCGGGGCTGAACGCTGTGGTGGCCCTCTCGGCCAACCTGCTCATCGTGGCGGCGTTCCTCGCCTACAGCGGGGCGACGCTCACGCTGCCCGGCATCGCCGGGATCATCCTCATCGTCGGCGTCGGCGTCGACACGAACGTCCTCGTGTTCGAGCGGATCCGCGAGGAGCTCCGCAACGGCAAGACAGTGCGGATGGCGATCCAGAACGGGTTCGACCGGGTCCTGACCACCATCATCGACACCCACCTCACCGGCCTGATCGCCGCCGCATTCCTCTTCCAGTTCGGAACCGGGCCCATCAAGGGCTTCGCAATCACCCTCATTATCGGTCTCATGGCCAACGTCTTCGCCTCCTACTTGGTGAGCAAATTCCTCTTCGAGTGGGTTCTCGGCAAACGCCGCGTCGAGAGCCTGAGCATCTAGGGGGCGGTGATGGAGATCCTCAAGAATCCAAACGTCGATTTCCTGGGCCGGGCGAAGTACCTGGCCATCGCGAGCGTCCTTTTCGTCGCCGCCGGCATCTACGCGGTGGCCGGTGGCCACGTCCGCTACGGGGTGGAGTTCTCCGAAGGAACCCAGCTGATCCTCCAGTTTCAGTCCACCCCCGAGATCGAGAAGATCCGCGGCGCCGTCGAGAGCATCTCGCCGGGCTCGGTGATCCAGACGTTCGGCGAGGCGGAGGACAACAGGGTCCTCATCCGGCTCGCTCTCGAGGCCCTCGAGGCCGACCTCGATGCCCCCGCCCGGGCGGCTCTCGCCACCCTGGCCGAGGCGTACGGGGAGAACTCCGTGATCGAGTCCTCGTCGGAGAGCGTGGGCCCGATCGTGGGGGCCGAGCTCCGTAGAAAGGCCATCCTCCTGGTGAGCCTGGGTCTGCTTTTCCAGCTCATCTACCTGGGCGTCCGCTTCAAGGGCGGCATCTGGGGCGCCGGGGCCGCCGTGGCGGCGCTGCACGACGTCATCATTGCTGTCGGGATCCTGACCTTCTTCGGCTACGAGATCACGCTGAACATCATCGCGGCCCTCCTCACCCTGGTCGGCTACAGCGTCAACGACACGATCGTCATCTTCGACCGCGCCAGGGAGAACCTGAGGCAGAGACACAAGCTCTCGATATCGGAGCTCCTGAACAACGCCATCAACCAGACTCTCTCCCGGACGGTGATCACGAGCGGAACCACCGGCCTGGCGCTCATGGGACTCTACCTCTTCGGGGGCGAGGTGCTGCGCGGCTTCAGCTTCGTTCTCGTGGTCGGCACCATCGTGGGCACCTACTCCACCATGTTCGTCGCCGTCCCGCTCGTGGCTTTCTGGTACGGGCGCAAGGTGCGGCCCGAGGCCAGGGCCGCCAATGCAGCGCTTTAGCGCTCTCGGAAGCTGCTGGCCAGGGGCGGAACTGCGCCGCCGCCACCGGGTTTGACGAGAATTTACGGGCTCGCGGGAACCTAGGCCCGGGCACTCTCCGTTCATCCATAGTGGGGAGATTCTCGGGTGCTAAGATGTCGATGATGATCGGATTCGGGCCAGAGACGGCTCCGGAGGACGCCCCAGGGCGCAAGCTGGGGTCGATCGACGAGGACAAGCTCTTCATAGGCAGCCTCGTCACGTCCGAGCCGAGAAAGCGCAGCCGCCGGGAGCGGATCGGCACCCGCGCGTCGTTCATCGTCCATTCCGTCGCGATCGCCCTGATCATCTTGGTCCCGATCTTCACGCCTCCGGAGCTTCCCGACCGCGACATCATCACGGTGCTCTTGTATGACCCGCCACCGCCCCCACCCCCTCCCCTGCCCAAGGGGTCAAAGATGCGGGAGGAGTCGGTGGAACCCCAGCCCCCCAAGCTGGTGGTCGAGGACCCCCCCGAGGAGACCGACTTCACAGCCCCCATCGAGACCCCGACCCCGACAGAGGTGGAGGAGTTGCAGCGCGAGGACGCCATCTCGCCGGACGACCAGTTCGGCAGCGAGTTCGGGAGCGACTTTGGCCTTCCGGAGGGCATGGAGGACGGCGTCGAAGGGGGGATGGTGGGCGGGATTCCCGGGGGCGTCCTGGGCGGGGTCCTCGGCGGCACCGGAACCGGTCCCGTCATGGACTACGACCAGCCGCCCAGGCCGATCAAGATCACCCGGCCCCAGTATCCGCAGGAGGCGTTCGTCAAGAAGGTGGAGGGTGTCGTCACGGTCGAGATCCTGATCGACTCGACCGGCCGGGTCGTGCGGGCGCGGATCCTCCAATCCGTCCCGATGCTGGACGCCGCGGCGCTCCAGACCGTCTACCAGTGGGTCTTCTCGCCGGCGATCAAGAACGGGCGCCCCGTACCCACGATCGCCCACGCCCCCGTCCGTTTCGCCATCTACTGAGCTCTAAAGCCCCTGCGGGCAAGCGAACCGCTCCGGCTCCCGCCGTGTCCAATCCCTATGCTGGCGCCTGCGGTCGGGGGCCCGGAGCGGACGCCTTGACACGCCGAAAAGCGCAGGGATAGAATCCGCATCTCTTGTCAGGAAAGATACTCGTCTTGACGTATAGAGTGTAGAGGCGGGGGTTATGGAACAACGGCTCTTCGAAGATCTCATCGACTCCGATGTGTCAACGCACAAGACCAACCAGGCCAAGGTTATGCCGATTGCGATCGTGCTGCACGGCTTGGCCGCCGCCGCCATCATCATCGTGCCGATCCTGCAGAGTGGCATTCTGCCAGAGTCGTCAATCTCGGTCTTCTTCGCGGAGCCGATGTCGGCCCCAGCACCACCGCCGCCGCCGCCGCCGCCCGCCCCGCGGGCCCGTGCACGGCCCGCGGCCCCAACGCCGGTCCTCCAGCGGAGCACGTTCGTGGCGCCGGTCGACATACCGCAGGAGCTCATGCCAGAGGAGGACCTGGACCTGGGCTTCGACGAGGGCGTGGCCGGCGGTGTGGAAGGTGGCGTCCCCGGCGGCGTCGTCGGTGGTGTCATCGGTGGACTCCCCGACGCCCCCGCACCCCCACCCCAGGCGGCCATCCGGATCGGGGGCCAGATCAAGCCACCCAAGAAACTGAGGGACGTGAAACCGATCTACCCCGACATCGCAAAGCAGGCCCGGGTGCAGGGAGTCGTCATCCTCGAGTGCACGATCTCGCCCCAGGGCAAGGTGACCAACGTCAAGCTTCTCCGTGGCATCCCGTTGCTGAACCAGTCTGCCACGAAGGCCGTAAGGCAATGGATCTACACGCCGACTCTTCTGAACGGCGTGCCGGTCCCCGTCATCATGACCGTTACGGTTAACTTCAGGCTCTCGTAGGGCGAGCACGAGACACAAGTCCAGGAGGACGCAAAGATGCAGTTCGATTTGATCTCGATGGCCGAACACATGGGCGGGATCGCATGGGCAACCGTCATCACGCTCCTCTTGATGTCGATCTATTCGATCGCGGTCATGTTCGAGCGGTACTACACCTATAACAAGGCAACCAAGCAGTCCCGCAAGTACGCGCCGGAGGTGGCCCGCTACCTCAAGCAGGGAAAGATCAAGGAAGCCATCGACATCTCCGACGGCAAGCAGTTCAAGATGTCCCACCTGGCGAAGGTCCTCAAGCCTGGGCTCCAGGAGTGGCAGTACCAGATGGAGAGCGGGGAGTTGGAGAAGGACCGTGAGAGCGCCGTCGAGGCGGCCAAGCGGGCCATCCAGCGCGCCACCGCTGTCAACCTCGCTGACCTCAAGCGCGGCCTGACCGGCCTCGCCACCATCGGCGCCACCGCGCCGTTCGTGGGCCTCTTCGGGACCACCTTCGGCATCATCAACGCGTTCGCGGGCATGGCGCTCACGGGCTCGGGCGGCATCGCGGCCATCTCCGCCGGTATCGCAGAGGCGCTCATCACCACCGCGTTCGGCCTCTTCGTGGCCGTGCCGGCGGTCTGGGCCTTCAACTACCTGAACGGCAAGGTCGAGAGCTTCACCGTCGAGATGGACAACTCGAGCTCCGAGCTGCTCGACTACTTCATCAAGAGAGGCTAGCACCGGAGCGGCTCGGCCGGGGTTCCCCGAGGGGACCCCGGCAGTCGTGGAATCCAAGGAGTACTCGCCATGTCAATGGAAGTTGGCGGTAAGAAGGGCGGCGCGATAGCGGCGATCAACGTCACGCCCATGGCCGACGTCATGATCGTGCTTCTCATCATCTTCATGGTGATCACGCCCCTCCTCCAGAAGGGCGTGGATGTGGTGCTCCCGCAGGCGGGCAACATCCAGGACCGTGAGGACGCGCCCCAGATCCCCGTCGTCGCCGTTCGCAAGGACCTGACCACCTACTTCGGCTCGGAGAAGCTCGACAGCCAGGCGGCGCTCCTCCCGAAGCTCCGGGAGCGGCTGCAGGACATGGACGAGGGGACCAAATTGGTCTACCTCAAGGCCGACGAGCAGCTCCCCTACTCCGCGGTCATGACGGTGATGGACCTCTGCCGCGAAGCCGGGGTCGAAGAGATCGCGCTCATCGCCGAGCAAAAGGTGGAGGGGTAGGATGGACAACAGGACCCGTCGCCGTAAATGGCAGGAGGACGAAGCGCGCGCTTCCCACACCTTTGTGAGCGACAGCGGGGCGATGGGCGACATCAACATCACCCCTCTCATCGACGTGCTTCTCGTGCTGCTGATCACTTTCATGATCATCACGCCGCTCACCCAGAAGGGGCTCGACATCTCGCTGCCGCAGCCGCCCCCACCCAACTCGGAGAAGGACACCAGCCCCAAGAACCAGGTCGTCCTCGGTCTGGAGGAGGGCGCGATCACGGTCAACAAGAACCCGGTGGCCCTCGAGGCGCTCGGCGCGCGGTTGCAGGACATCTTCCAGGCGCGCTCGGACAAGACGATGTTCGTCCAGGCCTCGGGAACGGTCCTTTACGGTCGGGTCGTGACCGCGATGGACATCGCGCGGGGAGCCGGTGTCCAGCGCATCGGAATCATCTCCGAGCAGATGATCGCGCAGGCGAAGTTGGTCGCGGCCGGCGGGCAATAGCAGGGCTTAAGCGTCGCCCCAACAGGCTGCTGGGAAGGCCTGAGCCGGCCTGACACGCCCACGTACTCATCAAGAAGGGCGTGGGCGAGCTTGCCTCAGCCGTGCTTCGACGGTTGGCCGTGAACCCTTGTTTCCAGTGGCTCCAGCTCAGCTCAGAGGTGGGGTCGCCGGACTCGGCCGCTCAATCCTCGAGAGGCATGACCAGCCAGAGGATCACGTACACGAGGATCCCAGGGAACGCGGCCGAGCAGATCGACACGGCCACGTAGAGGACCCGCGCGACGGTGGGACTCCAGCCCAGCCACGCCGCGAGGCCTCCGCAGACTCCGCCCAGGAGCCGGTGGCGCCGCGAGCGGTGCAGGGTGCCCGTTGGCACGCCCTACGCCTCCCGGACCCGTGAGAGCCTCGATCCGCCCGGCTGAAAAAAGGATCGGGGCGCCTCCCAACTCGCAGAGACGCCCCGAAGGCGGCCGAGCACGGGCACGGGCCTACGAATCCACCATGGCCTCCGGTGGAAGATCGGCAGCGGCGTCAGCCGCCTCCTGCCGCTGCTGTCGCAGATCCAGCGCCTGCTTCTGGAGGAGCTGCGCCCGCTCGAGTAACGCCGTGCGATCGGAGCGGCTGGGGGCCACCTGGGCCTTGACCCGGAAGAGCAGGCCCTTGCTGATGATCGCCTCCCAGTAATCGGGTTGGATCCCCAGGGCCCTGTCCACGGCCTCGATGCCCAGGTCCGCGTACTCGTTCTTCTCCTGGTCGTTGATGTCGGGATCCCGATAGGCCTTGTTCCAGTAGAAGATCGCCACCTTGTAGTAGCCACTGGCGTCGTTCGGGTCGAGCTGCGCGCAGCTCTCCATGATCAGGATCGTGTCCTCGAACCGCGACCGGCGGGGACCCTCGCTCTCCTCGGTCCAGACGTTCCCTTCACGGTCCCAGAGGGGCTTGTTGTAGAAGGCGGACAGGGCGCCGCAGGCCTTGGGGTCCTCGGGGTTGGCCTGAACCACCCGCAAGTAGGTGGCTTCGGCGTCGTCCACGCGCTCGAACTTCTCGTAGAGGTTCGCTATCCCGTACATGTTCTTGATGTCGCTCGGGTTGTCCTTCACCAGCTCCTCCGCCCAGAAGAGCGCCCTCTCGAAGTTCTCGACTGGAGGGTCGGAGTAGATGCCGGTCAGGGAGCTGAGGGCGGTCAGCCGGACGGCTTCGAGGTTGGGCGTGCCGCCCTTGTTGACCGCGAGCGACGCCTCGTAGTGCTCGATGGCCTTGTCGAGGTGCATCCGGTTCTCCTCGTCCTCCTGCTCTGGGCGGAAGAGGGACTGGTGGGCGCTCGCGAGGTAGGCGTGCGCCTCGGCGAAGTCGGGCTTGAGGGCGACTGCCCGCTCGTACTCCTCGATGGCATTCCGGAAGCTCTCTTGCTCGTAGAGCTTGTTACCGTCCTTGAAGGCCGCTTTGGCCTTGATCAGGTCGCAGCCGACCCCACCCACCACGAGGGCAAGAAGGGCGGCGAGCATGGGCGCGCGATATGGGATTCTCATTCGACCATCTCCTGGGAAAGTCGTTGATTACAAAGAGCCTGCTGGAGAAGGGCCGATTATAGTCGCCAGAAGAAACCGGAGTCAAGGAACTCTGCGCTTGCCCCGGGTGGGCTCCGTGCCGCTCCAGCGCTGCCCAGGAATGCCTGGACTCGAGCCCGCCAGCGGCTCTCCACACCTCCGGGCCCTCCACTGGCGCGACAAGTTGCAACGGCACTAGACTGAAGCGAGTGGCATGATCCGCTTCGAAGACATACAAGAAACCGTCAAAGGCCACCATCCGGAGGCCGACCTCGAGATCCTCCGGAAGGCCTATATCTTCTCGGCCGTCGAGCACAAGGGACAGGTCCGAGCGTCGGGCGAGCCCTATCTGGTCCACCCTCTGGAGGTGGCCAACATCCTCGCCGAGATGAGGATGGACCCCATCTGCGTGGCCGTCGGCCTGCTTCACGACGTCCTCGAGGACACCCTCACCACACCCGACAGGGTCCAGGAGTATTTCGGGGGCGACGTGCTGCACATCGTGGAGGGGGTGACGAAGATCTCCAAAATCCCGTATGCCACTACGGAGGAGCGGCAAGCCGAGACCTACCGGAAGATGCTTCTGGCCATGGTGGACGACATCCGGGTCATCCTGGTCAAACTCGCCGACCGCCTACACAACATGCGTACTCTCAAGCACTTACCAGACGAGCGTCGCGTGAGGATCGCGCGCGAAACGATGGACATCTATGCGCCCCTCGCCGGCCGCCTGGGAATGGCGAAGATCAAGAACGAGCTCGAGGACCTGGCCTTTCAGTTCCTGGATCCCGAGGAATACCAGGCCCTGACCGCCCGGGTCGACGCGAAGCGCAAGCAGGCCCGCGCCTTCACGGTGACGGTGCGAAGCGCCGTTGCGGAAAAGCTCGAGACGGCCGGGATCGAGGCCACCATCGAAGCGCGGATCAAGAGGCTGCATTCGATCCACCAGAAGCTCAAGCGGCAGAGGATCGAGATCGACCAGGTGTACGACTTCGTGGCCCTCCGAGTGCTGGTGGAGTCCATCCCCGACTGCTACGCAGCGCTCGGCGTCCTGCACAACACCTGGCGCCCGGTGCCCGGGCGGGTCAAGGATTTCATCGCCATGCCTCGCCCGAACGGGTACCAGTCGCTCCACACGTCGGTGATCGGGGACGACGGGCATCCCTTCGAGGTCCAGATCCGCACCCACGAGATGCACAAGGTGGCGGAGGAGGGCATCGCCGCCCACTGGAAGTACAAGGAGGGGCGCACCGGCGTCGGCCAGGACGACGATGCCTTTCTCTGGCTGCGTCAGCTCCTCGAGTGGCAGCAGGAGGTTAAGGATCCCCACGAGTTCCTCAACTCACTCAAGCTCGACCTGTACCCCGAGGAGGTCTACTGCTTCACCCCCCGCGGAGAGGTCAAGATGCTGCCTCGCGGGGCGACCCCCATCGACTTCGCCTACGCCATCCACACCGAGGTCGGGCATCAGTGCGTCGGGGCCCGGGTGCACGGAAAGATGGTGCCGCTCCGCTACAAGCTTCAAAACACCGACATCGTCGAGATCCTCACGTCCGCCGGCCACCACCCGAGCCGGGACTGGCTGGGTCTCACCGTCACCAACCGGGCCAAGTCCAAGATCCGCCACTACCTCAACACCGCAGAGAAGCAGCAGGCCCTCGAGATCGGTCGCAAGCATCTCGAGCAGGAGCTGCGGCGCTTCGACCTGTCCCTCAAGAAGGTGGCTGCCAAGGCCTCCTCGCCGATTGCCTCCCTCGCCCAGGACCTCGGCGTGGGACAGCGTCTCGAGGACCTCTACGTCGCCGTCGGATACGGCAAGATCTCGGCCCGGCAGGTCCTCTCTCGGCTGCTGCCGCCGGAGAAGCTCGCGGAGCCCCAGGAGGCCGAGAAACCACGCCCGGTGGTGGATGCGGTGCGGCGCTTCCTCGGCCGACGCGAGGAGCGCATCAAGGTCAAGGGCACCGACGACCTGCTCGTCTATCGGGCCAAGTGCTGCAACCCGATCATGGGGGAGCCGATCGTCGGGTACATCACCCGGGGCAAGGGTGTCTCCGTTCACTCGCAGAGCTGCACCAACGTCCGCAACCTCGTCTACGACCCCGGGCGCCGGATCGAGGTCGAGTGGGGTCATGGAGGAGAAGGTGGCTACGAGGTGCGCCTGGCGGTGGATCTTCAGGACCGCCTCGGGGCCCTGGCGGCCGTCACCGCCGCCTTCGCGTCGATGAAGACGGACGTCCGCGGCATGCAGGTTTGCACCTTCGACGACAATACGGCCTCCATCGTGCTCACCGTGCGGATCGACGACTTGAAGCACCTCGATAGGGTGGTGAAGTCCGTGTGCGGCGTGAAGGGAGTCATAGGCGTCGCTCGCCAGAGCGTTGCCGGCCCAGTGCCCTCTTGATCCGAGAGGCGGTTGCAAATAGGCTTTCAGCCCTTCCCTCCCAGGAGACTTCGCACATGCCAACCAAGCACGTATCCACGAACGAGGCCCCGAAGCCTGTCGGCCCCTACTCCCAGGGTGTCATCTCGGGAGGGCTTCTCTTCTGCTCCGGTCAGATCGCACTCGACCCCGAGTCCGGCGTCATGGTGGAGGGGGGAGTGGACACGCAGACCGAGCGTGTGTTCCAGAACCTCGTCGCGGTCCTGAGGGAGGCCAAGATGGGCTTCGAGAATGTGGTGAAGACCACGGTCTACCTGGCCGACATGGCCGACTTCGGGGCTATGAACGAGGTCTACGCCCGGTATCTGGGCAAACGAGCCCCGGCCCGCAGCACCATCCAGGCAGGCGGGCTTCCCATGGATGCCAGGGTCGAGATCGACATCATCGCGGCCTTCTGAAGCGACCCGGTCTGACCTTCGCCACGGGCTCCTAGGCGGCCGGCTTGGCGGAGTGGCCGGGCTTCTTGACCTTGCCCGAGCGGAGGCATCGGGTGCAGACCTTCAGCCTGCGGTGTGTCCCGTTCTCGAGAACCGCACGGACGCGCTGGAGATTAGGGTTGAAGCGCCGATTCGTCACGTTGTGGGCGTGAGAGACCCGGTTTCCAAACAGCGGCCCCTTGCCGCAGATGTCGCAACGCTGTGCCATAACGACCCATCCTCCAGTAGGGCCGAAACATCGACCCTATGCCCAAAGAAGCAGTATATTGGGGGCCTTTTATCCCGTCAAGGCGCCATGCTATAGTCTCCGTTCTCTACCATGGTCCAGTTCAACTTCAGCGAACGGACCATCAAGTCGAAGGTGGTCTACTACGGCCCTCCCCAGTCGGGGAAGACCACAAATCTGGAGCAAATCCACCGCCTGACCGACCCCGAGGGGGCCAACCGGCTCATCTCGCTCAACACGGCCCAGGACCGGACCCTTTTCTTCGACCTTCTGCCTTTCGGCCTCGGCACCGTCTCCGGCTACGACTTCAAGGTCCAGCTCTACACCGTCCCGGGTCAGGTTCAGTACAACGCCACCAGACGAGTGGTCCTGGCCGGTGCGGACGCGGTGGTGTTCATTGCCGACAGCCAGGAGAGCCTGGCTCGAGAAAACCAGACCGCCTTCGAGAACATGAAGGTCAACCTCCTGGCCAACCGCCTCGTGCCCGAGAAGGCCCCCCTCGTCCTGCAATACAACAAGCGGGACCTGGACCAGCTCATCCCGCTGGCGGAGCTCGACAGCACCCTCAACCCCTGGGGCCGCAAGACCTTCCCCGCTGTGGCCGCCCAGGGCGAGGGGGCCCTCGAGACCTTCGCCGCGGTCGTGCAGGAGATGCTCACCGCCATCGCACGCAAGTACAACCTGAAGGAGAAAGGGCTCGCCCCGGCCTCCGTCCCGGACGTCGTGGCTCAGGCGTTCGAGGATCCGCTGCGGAACCGGCCCTCCCCGGGGCGCCCCTCGCCCTCGCCCCCCGCGCCGGCTCCGGCGCCCTCAGCGCTCGCCGAGCCCCCGCGCCCCCGGCCCGCGGCGGAGCCTCCTGGAGCGCCCCTGCCGAGTCCCGCCGCTCCCTCGGTTGCCGTGGCCCCTGCCCCGGCCGCAAGAGCGCCGGGCGCTCCGGTCATGCCCAGCCCCGCTCCAATCCAGGAGGCCTCCTCCGGGTCTCCGGGCAAGATCGTGATGTCCCAGCCGGCGGGGGCACAGCCGGCGTACCCGGGACAGACGGGTCCCGACGCCAATCCGGTCTCGGAAGAGCTCCTCCATCGGGCCATTCGCTCCAACGTGCAGCTGGCCGAAGCCCTGGGGAGTTTCGTGCGCGACGTTCAGGTCGGGCTGCGAACGATCCTCTCCCACGCGGATCAACTGGCCACGGGCAGCGGCGACGGCCGGCGCGGGGAGCTCCTCGTGGGGAGCATCCGGCGCGAAGTCGCACGGCTCCGCCGGGTCATTCAAGACCTCGGTGACGCGGGGACCGGCGCCACCGGAGCCGCGTCCCCGAAGGCCCCTCCCGTGTCTCCGTCCCGCCCGGCTGAGGAGCGGCCTGCCGCCGGCCCCCGCCCGGCGGCCGCCCCTTCCGCGTCCCCGATGGCCCGCCCGGCGGCGAGCGTCGCCCCCGCTGCTGCCGGAACGGTGCCGACGCTCGACGGATTAGTGGCCGAGGTGACCGAGGCGGTGCGAGCACCGCTGGCGGCCAGGGGTCTGAGCCTCAGGAGCGCCCTGGCCCGTGGGACGCCGCTGCCCCGCTGTCCACCTGCCGCTCTGCGGCGCGCCATGGCGGCGCTTTTCCAGGGGTTGTCAGAGCTCGTGGCCCCTGGCTCGACGCTGGCGGTCCGGGCCGAGCGAAAGCCGGTGCTGCTCCGAGGCCGCGACGGTCGGGAGCAGCGCCGCGACTGCCTCATGCTCGCCCTGACGCACACCGCTGGCCTCACGGACGACGACCAGCGGCGGGTCCTGAAGGGCAAGGCCCCGGGCCGGCTCGGTGACGCCTACCGCCTGGTCCGTGAGATGGGCGGGTTTCTGCGCTTCGCGCCGCTCCCCGGGGCACTGCTCGAGACCCGGGTCTTTCTGCACGTATGAGGTGCACCTGCCGCTTACCGCCGCCCTCGGGCTGCTAGAATCCCCCCAACGCTCGCGTCATCATTCCTCGAAGGGAGGAACCATGAAGTTTCGTCCTGTGTGGATATTGGCAGCCCTTGTGTCGGCTGTTGCCCTCGTGGTCGCCCCCGCCGCTGGTCAGGAGGAGCGGGAGAAGCTGACAGACCAGGAGGTGAAGGCAGCCATCAAGCTGGCGGAAAAAAAGATAGAGGAGGGCGACACCCAGGGGGCGGGCGGCTGGTACCTGGTGATCGTGACCGATCATCCGGAAAGGCACGATATCCAGCTTCGGCTCGCGCGCATCTATTACGAGTTGGGAGAATGGGGAGAGGCCGCCAAGAGCTTTCGCATCGCGGGCGAGAATCTCTCCGGTGACGACCAGGTCGAAGCGTATTCGCTGTTGACCGATGCCCTGGTGAAGAACCGTGACTACGAGCAGGCCGTCGAAGCGGGACGAAAGGCCGTCGAGCTCAACCCGTCCAGCGTCTCGGTTCAGGTCAACCTGGCAACGAGTCTCGCGAGAACCGGTTCCTTCGAGGAAGCCGCCGACGTGGCACGCAAGACTCTCGAGCTCGAGCCGACCAGCGCGGTCGCCCACGCCACCCTGGGGGAAGCCCAACTCGCCAACGGAAACCTTGACGACGCCCAGAGCTGGTTCCAGAAGGCCCTCGGGCACGATCCGAACAGCCCGGAGGCCCATGCGGGCATAGCCGGCGTTCACTTGAAGAGAGAGGAATGGGATTCCGCGATCACCGAGGCGACCAGGGCGCTCGAGTTGAACGCCGCGCTGTCGCGCGCCTATGCCGTTCGCGGCCTGGCCAAGAGCGCGAAGGGAGACCACGCCGCCGCGGACACGGATCTGGCCATGGCCGTCACCGTCAATCCCGACAACGCAGACACCCAATACGCCTACGGTCAGGTTCTCGAAGTTCAGGACAACACGGGCGGGGCGGCGACCCACTATCGGAACGCGTTCCGCCTCAATCCGGCTCTCACTGATGCTGGCCTGTCCCTGGGTGAGATACTTCTGGGCCAGGGAGACAACGAGGCGGCGCTGCAGATTCTGACCCAGGTTGTCGACCGTGAACCGGGCTCCGCCCAGGCCCACTACCTTCTTGGCCTGGCGCACAAGAACCAGAACCAGGCGGACGGCGCCATGGGAGAGTTTGCCAAGGCCGTCGGGCTCGACCCGAGCCTGGCCGCGGCGTACTACTGGCAGGGCAAGCTCCTTCTGGACAAGAAACAGGATATTGCGAGCGCCTTTCCGCTCCTGCAGAAGGCGGCGGAGCTGGAAGAGGAGAACGTCGAGTTTCTCTCCGCCTACGGGATGGCCCTGCTCAACACTCAGCAGTTCGCCGAGGCGGTGACGGTCTTGTCCAAGGTGGCCGCCAATCCCGACTACAAAGACCCCAGGGGTCTCTACAGCCTCGGCGCCGCCTACTTGAACCAGCAAGACTTCGCAGAGGCGATCGAGCCGTTCGAGAGAGCGCTCGAGGCGGTTCCCAACTGGGGACAGCCGCACATCGGCCTGGCCTGGGCGACATTTGCTCAGATTCCCAAGGGCTGTCCTTGCGGGCCCGAGGACGAAGAGCGCGTCCGAAACGTCACGGAGCACTACCAGAAAGCGGTGGAGCTCGGCATGGCGGATCCGGCCCTCAAGGAGCGAGTGGACGTGCTCGGAAAGGGAGAGAAGATCAAGTAGCGCCTTTCGGCTAGCGCTCGCCGCCGAGCGTCCACGACTCGTCGGGCTCGGGGACGTGGGTCCGGAACCTCCTCTCCCTCGCGATCCGGTCGGCGAGGGCCAGAGCCGCCTCTTCCTCGCCATGAGGCACGAAGACCGCTCTGGGCGGTCGCGTTGTTCCGTCGAGCCAGCGCATCAGCTCGTCGGCATCGGCGTGGCCGGAGAGGCCCTTGAGAACACGAACCTCGGCGAGCACCGGGAGCGTCCTCTTGTGGATGCGGACCTCCCGTGCCCCCTCGACCAGGGCCCGGCCCAGCGTTCCGGCGGCCTGGTACCCGGTGATCAAGAGGGTGTTTTCCGCGCTGGGCAGGCGCCGGCGACAGTGGTGCAGGATGCGGCCGCCCGACAGCATGCCGCTCGAGGAGATGAGCACCGTGGGTCCCTCGAGGTCGTTCAGCTTGATCGACTCGTCGCGGCTTCGGTGCAGGTGCACCCAGCGGCCGTAGAACAGGCTCCGGCCGGCCCAGGTTGCCGACGTTCTCCTGATGCCCCTCCGGATGAGCGGCGTAGATCCGCGTGGCATCCACGGCCATGGGACTGTTGAGGTGGATCGGGAAGGGGCTGAGCCGCCCGCTCGTCACCAGCTCGTCCATCATCCAGATCATCTGCTGAGCCCGCCCCACGGCGAAGGCGGGAATCAGCAGCACGCCGCCCCGAGCGAAGGTGCGCTCGATGACGCCGGCGAGCTGGTCGGTCACCGAGACATCGGGGTGCCGGCGGTTGCCGTACGTGCTCTCCATCACGACGGAGTCTGCGTCGGCCGCCGTGTCAAGGACCTTGGCCAGGACCGGGCCGAATCGTCCCAGGTCCCCGCTGAACAGAACACGCCACTCCTGACCGTCCTCCCGAACCCAGACGTCCGCCGAGCCTGCGCCGAGGAGATGGCCGGCCTCTCGGTATGAGAAGCGGAATAGGTCACCCACCCTCCGTGTCTCGCCCTTCGGGACCGTCTGCAGGAGCTTCAGGGCCTCGCGGGCGTCGTCGGAGTCGAAGAGGGGAAGAGCGGGCTTGTGCTTCGTGAGGCCCTTGCGGTTGTAATACCGGGCGTCCTCCTCCTGGATGTGTGCCGCGTCGAGGACGAGAACCTAGGCCAACTCCGCCGTTGGAGGCGTGCAGTAGACGGGCCCGCGAAAGCCCCGCTTGACTAGGCGAGGCACTCGCCCGATGTGGTCGAGATGGGTGTGGGTGAGGACCATCGCGTCGACGCCCGCCGGATCCTCGCAAGGGTCGTCCCAGTTCCGAAGCCTCAGCGGTTTGCGGCCCTGGAACATACCGTAGTCGACCATCAAGCGCTGCCCGCCCGCCTCGAGGAGGTACCGAGAGCCTGTGACGGTCCGGGCGGCGCCGAGAAAGCTCAGCCGTGCGATGGCACGTCCTATCCTCGGAGCATCTTTCGGAGCACGGTCTGGAGGATGCCGCCGTTTGCGTAGTACTTGACGTCCACGGGGGTGTCGAGACGCACGATGGCCTTCGTCGTCGACTCGGCGCCATCCGGTCGGCCGATCGTGACCGTCACCTCCTGGCGTGGCTTCAGGTCTCCGAGCCCGGCAATCGAGATCGTCTCCTGCCCGGTGAGGCCCAGGGGCCCGACACCCTCACCCGGCATGAACTCGAGGGGCAGAACGCCCATCCCCACCAGGTTGGAACGATGGATGCGCTCGAAGCTCTCGGCGAACACGGCGCGGACGCCAAGGAGCAAAGTTCCCTTCGCCGCCCAGTCACGGGACGACCCGGTGCCGTACTCCTTGCCCGCGACCACGACCAGGGGTGTCTCTTCCGCCCGATAGCGCTCTGCGGCGTCGAAGATCGTCATGCGTTCGCCCGAGGGGACGTGCACGGTGACGCCTCCCTCAACGCCCGGCACCATCTGGTTCTTGATGCGGATGTTGGCGAAGGTCCCACGCACCATCACGCGATCGTTGCCCCGGCGCGAGCCGTAAGAGTTGAAGTCCTTCTTCTCGAGTCCCTTTGAAACGAGGAACTTGCCGGCGGGGCTGTCGAGAGGGATGTCGCCGGCGGGGGAGATGTGGTCCGTGGTGACCGAATCCCCGAGAACTGCCAGGATCCGCGCCCCCTGAACGTCGAGGACCGGGGGAGGCTCCAGGCTCATGTCCTGAAAGAAAGGGGGCTCCTGTATGTAGGTGGAGTCCTTCTTGAAATCGAACAGGTCTCCTCCGGCCACTGGGATCGCGTTCCAGGTCGGGTTGCCGTCGAACACGTTCCCGTAGCTCGAGGCGAACATCTCGGCGCCGATCGTCGCCTCGAGATCGTCGATCTCCTTCTGTTTGGGCCACACGTCGGCGAGCATGACGGGAGTTCCATCTCTGGCCGTGCCGATGGGTTCGCTCGTCAGGTCGATGTCGGTCGTCCCCGCCAGGGCGTACGCCACGACCAGCGGCGGTGAGGCCAGGTAGTTGGCCTTGACCTGCGGGTTCACTCGTCCCTCGAAGTTGCGGTTGCCGGAGAGAACCGCGGAGGCCACGAGTTGACCGTCGGCGATCGCCTTCGACACCTCGGGCGGGAGCGGGCCGGAGTTGCCGATGCAGGTCGTGCAGCCGTAGCCCACCAGCGCGAACCCGAGGGCCTCGAGATCCGTGAGCAGGCCGGATTTCTCGAGGTACGCCGTCACCACCTTCGAGCCGGGAGCCAGGCTGGTCTTCACGTAGGGCGGTGTCTCGAGACCCCGTCGCCTCGCGTTTCTGGCGAGGAGGCCCGCGCCCAGCATCACCGAGGGGTTGGACGTGTTGGTGCAGCTCGTGATCGCCGCGATCACCACCGAGCCGTGTCCCAGCTCCGCCGTCCCGCCCCGCATGTCGATCGGGACGGTCTTTGCGGTTTGGTCCGCCGGGAGCCCGAAACCACGCTCCTTGACCGGCGCCGCGAGGCTCTGGCGGAACGAGTCCCTCATCCGAGACAGGGCGATCCGATCCTGGGGCCGCTTGGGCCCGGCGAGGCTCGGCTCGACGGTCGAGAGGTCCAGCTCGAGGGTGTCGGTGAACTGCGGCTCCGGGGTCTCCGCGGCGCGGAAGAGCCCCTGCTCCTTGCTGTAGCGCTCCACGAGATCCACTTCCTCGGCCGTCCGACCTGTTCGACGAAGATACCCGAGGGTCGTGTCGTCCACGGGAAAGAATCCGCAGGTGGCCCCGTACTCGGGGGCCATGTTCGCGATCGTCGCCCGGTCGGCGAGCGTCATCTCGGCGAGGCCGGGTCCGAAGTACTCGACGAACTTCTCGACGACCCCCTTCTTCCGGAGCATCTCCACCACCGTGAGCACCAGATCGGTGGCTGTCGTCCCTTCCCTCAGCCGGCCGGCCAGGCGGAAGCCAACCACCTGGGGAGCCACCATGTAGAGGGGCTGTCCGAGCATCCCGGCCTCGGCCTCGATCCCTCCGACCCCCCAGCCGAGCACGCCGAGACCATTGATCATGGTGGTGTGCGAGTCGGTGCCCACGAGGGTGTCCGGCAGTGCCACCATTCCCTTCGCGTCCTTTCTGAGCAGGACACCCTTTGCGAGGTACTCGAGGTTCACCTGATGGACGATGCCCGTCGCGGGCGGCACCACACGAAACCCGTCGAACGCCTTCTGTCCCCACCGAAGGAACTCGTAGCGCTCGCGATTCCGCTGGAACTCGATCTCGGCGTTGCGAGCCGCCGCCTGGGGCGTCCCGAAGACGTCCACCTGAACCGAGTGGTCGACCACGAGGTCGACGGGTACCAGGGGGTTGATCTTCTTCGGGTTCTGCCCGAGCCGCTCCACTGCCGAGCGGAGCGACGCCAGGTCCACGATTGCCGGCACCCCGGTGAAGTCCTGGAGGATCACCCGGGCCGGCGTGAAGGGCAGGTTCACGGCATCGGTCGCCGTGGCGCTCCAGGCCCCGAGGTTCTTGACGTCGTCCTCGGTGACGAGCTCGCCGTCGACGTTGCGCAGGACCGACTCCAGCAGGACCTTGATGGAGAACGGCAGCCGATCGAGGTCCTTCGCGACGCCCTCTTTTTCCAGGGCGCTCAGGCGGTAGAGCGCGGCGGGGCCGTGGCCGGTCTCGAAGGTCGAACGGGCGCCGAACGCGTCGGTCTTCATGGATCGTGTCTCCTGGCTCGCGGACGCACGGCGGCCAGTGTCGCGGCCGGCCGAGTAGATCCTGAGGTTACACCACCGCGGGGGCGCCGGGAGACCACGGGACTCGCCGGATCGAAGAAGCGGAGCGGTCGCTCGGCCGCCTGCCGGATGCCCACTCGGGGCGCAACGGTCACTCGGTCAGGCGAGATCCCCACTCGCAGCGTGAGGGGAGAGTCGTTCTCGAAGACGTGTCGCCCCGACAGACTGCGATCGATGTCGAGGGCGCGGCAGAGTCGCCCCGGTCCCCGGCCCGCGTCCGGAGGCAGGTCGGTGCCCTCCAACGGCTCGGCGGCGCGGATGAGCACGCAACCCTGAACCAGGGAACCGTCCACCGCCAGGTTGAGGCAGTGGTGCATGCCGTAAATCAGGTACACGTAGAGGGTCCCCGGCGGTCCCCACAACGGCTCGGTCCGGGGAGTGCGGCCCCGGAACGCGTGGGCGGCCGGGTCCCCGGCGCCGAGGTAGGCCTCTGTTTCGACGATGCGAACCTCGCCCCACCCGGGGCGGACCAGCACATGCCCGATCAGGCTCCGGGCCGCCTCCGCAGCGGGCGAGCGGAGGAGTGCCGTGAGGCGCGCCTGCTCGCGGTGTTCAGGGGCCTGGCGAGGCACGCCAGGCAGTATAGACGCCGACCTGGGGTTGCGGCTCTAGGCGGGCTCGTCGTCGAATCGGCGGGTGTCTCTCCCTCGCCAGACGACGCGTACGGACACGGCGCGCACCACGACGACACTCAGCGCGATCACCGCCATTGTGGGCAGCATGTACCGGCCCAGCTGCAGATACTCCATCCAACGTCCTCCCATGCACGCACCTCCATGTCTCCCGCGCGAAGCCGTTCTCCGCCACCACGGTCCGACGTCTCCGCGAGGCGGACGCCACCGGTCAAGTCTGGAGGAGGGACAGCACCGGGGCTCAACGGCCCCGAGCTTCATTTAGAGCACATCCGGGATGCGAACAAAACAACAATATCATGTATAGGGGACTCCGCCGACCCCCTTTCCATAGTAGCCGCAGACCGACAGACGCCCGGGCGAACCGAGCGACGAAACGAGGCTGCGCCAAGTTGTGAATCAGGATTGAGGGTTTGGCTGGGCGGCAGGGACTCGAACCCCGATTCCATGGTCCAGAACCATGTGTCCTACCGTTGGACGACCACCCAATACCGAATCTTCATCCTAGCCAAGTCGTTCTGTGAATTCAATCGAGCGTATCGCGCCGATCGCACCCGGGGGCACGGGGCAACGGGACCGTCTTCACGGCCGTCAATGCTCGTTCGATCAGCGCCGTGCGGTGGAGAGGTACAGAGCGTTCAGGAGCGCCGTGTACGTGACGCGGCTCTGGGCGCGATACTGCGGCCGAAACCCGAAAAGGACCACTCGACCCTTGCCTAACGGAACATCCACGAGGGCAGCCCGGCCCTTGAGACGCTCTGCGCCCACGAGCCACCCCGACAGCAGCGGCTCGTCGTCGGTGTAGCGCGCCACCACCACAGCGGCGTCCGCCTCGAAAGCGGGCGAAGACTGAAACCAGATGGGAAGGGCTTCGGGCAGCCCATGGGCGAGAGGTCGTGAGGAGTCCGTCCTCACCCTGAGGATCGAGCCAGGGCAGAAGAAGGCGCGGGGATCGACTTCTGCGAGGACGTTCCTGACCGGAAGGTCGAGCTGCTCGATCACGAGAGCGGTGGCCGAGTCGAGGGCGACGAGGGTCCCTCCCTTCTCCGTGAAGGCGCGAAGCGCCGCCATTCCCTTCGCGCCGAGCCCCCCTGTGTACTCCTCCGGGAGCTCACCCGCTTCGTGGCCCCCCAGCAGCTCGAGGGCCCCCTGGTCGGGGAGCACGATGGCGTCGTAGCGGTCCCGCAGCCGCCCGGCCCGCACCTCACGATCGTGGAGCGTGCGATACGCCACGTTCATCTCCCGCTCGAAGACAAAGCGGGTCCAACCCTCGTTCATCGACGGAACCCATGAGCGGTAGAGACCCACACGAGGGGTCTGGAGTCGGAGCGCCCGGGGCCTGGCGGCGACGGCGTATGCCGTGAGCCCGAGCTCGAGGGCGAGGCCTTCCAGCCTCCGGCGCGCCCTGGAGGAGACGAGAAGCGCGCCGGCGGGGAACGACCGCTCCCGCTCCGCGAACGGCTTGACGGCCCATTCGACCTCGACACCTTCGGCGAGCAGCCGCCCGAGAGCCACGAGCTCGGCGCTGCCGTGTCCGAGCGCGAAGCGGGGCCCCTTCCCCTCGACCTGGCCGGGGGCCACCCGGGGGACGAGCACGCGCTCGAGGTCCGCATGAAAAGGACCGGCCAGTCGCTCGACGTGAACCCCGAGCAGAAGCGGCAGGGTGTGAGCGGTGACGTCGTACGGTCGCCGCGGCGGTCCGTCCGAGTCGCTCCGCAGGTTGGGGTAGTGCTGCCGCTCCAGCACCGTCTGCGCGAATCGACTGGCCGGTTGCTCCATCAAAACGACGTGGCTGGCCGCGCCGAAGTGGCGCCCCCCGGCGTCGAAGTCCTGCCGTGCCCGGTGGATCTCGACGCCGCTGGTGTGGAGCACCTCCAGCAGGCGGTTGGCGGAGAGGGGGTCGCGCTGCGGCGCAGGCACCACGAAGGCGAAGGGCTCGCGCCGGGCGGAGGCCCGTCGATTCACCCCGAGGGCGGTGCGCAGCCAGTACTCCCGGTTCCGGCCCGCGTGGTCCAGGACGGCCAGCGAGGCGGCGAGCTGGTACTCGACGATGTCCTCGAGGCCCCAGGAGCCTCCGGGCCAGGGGCTCGGGAAGTTCCACGACCGGACCTTCGGGTCGTAGCCGCCGCGCCGGCTCTGGAGCTCGTGAGGCTCCACCTGGATCGGCGTCGCGAGCCGGGCGGAGGCCGTTTCGGACAGCACACGCACCCCACCGTGGGTGTGGGGATAGGCGCGTGCCGGCGTCCAGGCGTCGAAGATCGCGTTCGTCACGATCCCGCGCCGCCCCTCCGACGTCAGACGGGCGACGACGTGGGCTCCGATGGCGTTTGCCGCGGCTTGCAGCGCCGGGTCCACGTTCGGCTCCCAGGGGTCTGCGTAGGGAGGAACGAACAGCCGCGCCCCCTTCGAGCCCATCTGATGGACGTCGTGCCCGATCTGCGGACGCCATCGCCTGTACACGTGCTCGACCGTGAGACGGGTCTCTTCCTGGGTGAACATGTACCAGTCGCGATTGTTGTCGTGGCCGACGTAGGGGTGGTACAGAACCGGCGGGGACGTGCCTTCGAAGGGAGTGCCAAGCTGCCGGCGGTACCACTCGGCCACGAGCTGTGTTCCGTCGGGGTTGTGCGAGGGGAGCACGAGCAGCACGGTCTCGTCCAGGGCGCGCCGGGTCTCCGGATCGTCGCTCGCGGCCAGGTGGTGCAGCAGCCGCAGCGACGTGAGTGTGCCCCCCACCTCCGTGGAGTGGATCGAGAAAGCCATGACGACGATGGTCTTGCCGCGGGCAACGAGCCTCTTCGCCTCGTCTTCGGTTAGGCCCCTCGGATCCGCGAGACGCAGGTTCGTCTGGCGGATCTGCTCGATCCGGGCGTGGTTCGCCTCCGACGTCACGGTCGCCACGACGAATGGTCGACCCTGCGTCGTCTGGCCCACCTCTTCGATCTTCACTCGCCCCGACGCCGCGTCGAGGCGCTTGAGATAGGCCAACACCTGGTCCCAGTCCGCCAGCCGGCGGTCCTCGCCGGGCCGGAAGCCCAGGACCGACTCGGGCGTAGGGATCGCGACCGCCTGCGCGAAGGCCGGACTCACGCCCACGAGGAGAACGACGATGAACCCGAGCGAAGCGCGCAGGGCCGACGCACCGGGGAGGAAACGAGCCCTAGTCGACGCCCAGCTCCTTTGCCCTCTTGAAAACGGCGAAGCCCAGGAGGCAGCCGAACGAGAGGAACATGTACGCCTCGACGAAGGCGGCCACGAAGGGGCCGATGAAGGGGATGAAGCTGAGGACCCAGGCCACGCTCCCACCGACGACCGCCATGATGGTGTAGACAACCCAGGCCTCCCAGTAGATCGAGCCCATGCGCCGGATGGCATCGATCCCGGTGATGGGATTCAACGTGGCGAAGAAGCTCTGGGAGATGGCGGCGGCGATGAGTGCGATCGGCGAGTAGAGGAGCCACCAGAGCACGGCGAATGGAAAGGCCACGAGGGCTCCGAGGGCCGCGCCGAGAGCCGGTGCCGAGGATGACGATGAGGATGAGCTTCTCCCCGAGCCCCCTGGGGAGAAGCCCCCCCCATGCCGTACTCCTCTTTCATCTCCGCGATCTCTTCGGGGGACAGACCCTCGGACTCGAGGTAGGCCTCCAGGTCCTCCGGCATACCCGCTTCTTCGTCAAAGTCCGGGGTCTCCTTCACCATGCTGGGAATCATCGACAAGAACGAGACCCCGACCACGAGGGTGAGCACGAGCATCGGACTCTTGCTGATGATCATGGCGGCGATGCCGAGAAAGATCGCCTTGACGAGGTCCGAGATGTCGCTGATCTCGGGCATGAAGCTCGTCGTGTTGCCCGACGCCACCCGGTTGATCGCCGTGAACGAGTAGGCGTAGAGAAGGCCCGTCGAGATGATCACACCCACGATCGCGCCCATGACCGCCACCCGGGCCGCAGCCGCGAAAACCCCCACAACGAATGCCATCATAAGGTAGGCGACGGGGTCCTTCAGCGGATAGGTCAAGACGGTGCCGAGCTCGTCCCGGAGCGGTCGACGCCTCAGCCGCTCGACGCGCTCGGCCTCCTCCTTCTCGGCCGTGGCCACGCAAAGCGCGTCGCAGTCGGGACAGATCGCAGCGGTGCCGTGGCGCTGGACGCACTCGGGGCACCAGCCCTTGCCGCACTTGGAGCAGACGGCCTCGGATTTCGTGCCCGAGTGCTTCGAGCAGGTGCGCCAGCTTCCGGCCCGCGCGCCTCGAGGTGCAAAAGCAGCCCCCGTCGCGGCGGCTGCACCTGCCGGCGCCGGGGGACGTGGGGGCGCGGCGCCGGCCCGCCTCGGCTGCTGCTGCTGCATTGGTGGTGCGCCTGGCCTCTTCTGCTGTGGGGCTGGGGGCCGCGCGGGGGTCCCGGCGGTGCGCTGTGGTGGGGCAACCGCCGCCGGCGCCCCCGCCGGCCCTGGCGCTGCCGGTCGCTGGGGCTGAGCCGGAGCCGGCGAGGCGTCGACGAGGGCGAAGACGCTGGTGCAGCCGGGACACTTCAGCTTCAGACTCGGCCCGGCTTTCTCCGTGGGGAACCGGAGAGTCCGCTGGCAGTGTGGGCAGAGGACCGTCACGATCGACCGACCTCCTGGCGACTGGTGGAGATTATGCAGGTCGCTCCCGAGCGTTTCCCGTTTGGCTGCGCTCCGGCGGAACCGCGCCCTTGGTCCGTCAGCGTCTGCGCGGTAGACTCTCACGCGAACCCACTCAAGCTCCGAGGTCAATCCCGATGAGATTCCCCGTCCCGCTCCTGGTGCTCCTGATCGCTGCGATTGCCGGGAGCGCCTGCGGCCCTCGTGAGAAGGCGTCTCCGGACGCCGCTCCCGAGGCCGTGGCCACACCGACGCCGGTGCCCCCTCCGCCGCCGCCCCTCCTCGATCCGCAGCAGGCCAGCGAGACGGCCCCCGATCGCTTCAAGGTGCGTTTCGAGACCACGGAGGGGCCGTTCGTCGTGGAGGTTCTCCGGAAGTGGGCACCCAATGGGGCCGACCGCTTCTACAGCCTCGTGAAGCTCGGCTACTACGACGGCGTGACCTTCTTTCGAGTGCTCGACAACTTCATGGCCCAGTTCGGGATCCATGGCGACCCGGATGTGAGCGCCGTCTGGCACAACGCCCAGTTTCCCGACGACCCGGTGGTGCAGTCCAACACTCGCGGAATGGTGACCTTCGCCACCGCCGGGCCGGATACTCGGACCACACAGATCTTCATCAACTACAAGGACAACGGCAATCTGGACGGCATGGGCTTCGCTCCGTTCGGCCGCGTCGTCGAGGGGATGGCGGTGGTGGACAAGCTCCACTCCGCCTACGGGGAGGGCGCGCCCAGCGGTCGGGGGCCCGCGCAGGGTCGGGCTGAGGCGGAAGGCAACGAGTACTTCCGCAGCGAGTTCCCGGACCTGGACCACATCGAGACGGCCCGCCTCGTCGAGACGAAGGCCAAGGCCGACTGAGCGACCCCGACCCGGCAGGGGGCCAGGCTAGGATGGCCGGGTGAGCAGCCGGCCGTTGCGTTCGCCTTTCCGACCCGCCGTCGGGGAGTGGTTCGCCGAGACCTTCGACGCGCCCACCCGGGCGCAGAAGCTTGGGTGGCCAGCCATCGCCAGGGGCGAGAGCACGCTGGTCCTGGCCCCGACCGGATCCGGCAAGACCCTCGCCGCCTTCCTTGCGGCGATCGACCGTCTGATGTTCGCCCCGGTGCCCCGAAGGGCGAGCGCTGCCGCATCCTCTACGTCTCGCCCCTCAAAGCCCTCGCCGTCGACGTGGAGAGAAACCTGCGCGCGCCGATCGAAGGGATCTCTCGCGTGGCGGAGCGCCGCGGCGAGAGCGTGCACCTGCCCCAGGTCGCGATCCGAAGCGGAGACACGCCTGCAGCCGAGCGAGCGCGCATGCGCCGCCGCCCGCCCGACATCCTCATCACCACACCGGAGTCGCTGTTTCTCATCCTCACCTCGAGGGCCCGGGAGATCCTGGGCGCGGTCGAGACGCTGATCCTCGACGAGATTCACGTGCTGGTCGGCACCAAGAGAGGGGCCCATCTCGCCCTCTCCCTCGAACGTCTCGAGGAGGTGGCGGGCCGGCGTGTGCAGCGGATCGGTCTCTCCGCAACGCAGCGCCCCCTCGAGGAGGTCGCGCGCTACCTCGGGGGTGGCACCGCTGGTCGAACGTGGGCGCCTCGGCCGGTCACGGTGATCGACGCAGGAGCGCGGAAGGCCTTCGACCTCCGGGTCGAGGTGCCGGTCGAGGACATGTCCCGTCTCGGCACCGGGGAGGGCCCCGTCCCCGGCCGGTCCGAGGCGACGTCAGTCCTCGCTCGTCACTCGATCTGGCCTGCCATCCATCCCCGTCTGCTCGATCTGGTGCGGGCCCACCGCTCGACCATCGTCTTCGTGAACAGCCTCAGCCCGCCCTCGATGCCCTGGGCCGGCACAGGTCCCGCATCCTGGCGGCGTTCCTCCTCGTCTCGCTTGCCGTCTTCGGCTTCGTCGACAGCGTGTACGTCCTCACGGTGACGCTGGCCATGTTTTCCCTGGTGATCTTCTCCCTCGTCGTGACCGGAAGGGGGCCGAACCCAGCACCACCCTGAGCTATCTGTCCTGGGCATCCTTCTCGCGAGCATCCTTCTTGAGATGGCGCGGAGTGGCTCTCGTCACCCTGGTTAGCCTGGGCATTCGTGAGCTCGAGATGAAGAACACTGAGCCCGAGCGTTTCACCTACACCGTCTCACATGACCTCAAGAGCCCCCTGGTGACGATCCGCGGCTTCCTCGGCTACGTCACCCGCCACGCGGAGGAAGGACGCGCCGAACAGCTTCGAGAGGACGTGGCGCGGATCGAGGCCGCCACCGAGCGAATGCAGCTCCTCCTCGACGAGCTCCTCCGGCTCTCGCGGATCGGGCGGCTCGACGCCGGGCATGTCGAGGTGGAGATCGCGGGAGATCTGCCGCCGGTCCGCGCCGACAGACTGCGGCTCGTCGAGCTGCTTCAGAACCTCATCGACAACGAGACACGCTTCATGGGCGATCAGCCGCAACCCGGCATCCATGTCGGCTGGCGCTCCGAATCCGAGGAGCCCGTCTTCTTCGTGCGCGACAACGGGGTCGGGATCGATCCCGCGCACCACGACAGGGCCTTCGGGCTCTTCGACAAGCTGGACCCCCGCACCGAGGGCACCGGGGCTGAGCTGGCACTGGCGCGGCGCATCGTGGAGGTCCACGGGGGACGCGTCTGGATCGAATCCGAGGGCCTGGGCTACGGCACCACCGTGTGCTTCACTCTCCCAGGACCGCCCGTCGCCGCCGCATAGCGGGCAAGGATCGCGCGGTGCGCGGCCGACGCCGGCATGGGCATCATCAGGCGCGAACGAGCGAGGCGCCCCAGGTCATCCCGGCCCCGAAAGCCACCATGAGAACGAGGTTCCCGGGCTCGATCCGGCCGTCGCGCACGCACTCGTCCCAGAGCAGCGGGATGGTGGCGGCGGTGGTGTTCCCGTACTTGTGGATGTTGTGGGGCACCTTCTCGTCCGGCAGTCCCAGAGCCTTCTGACAGTATTCGTTGATTCGCTTGTTCGCCTGGTGCATCAACACCATGTCGACCCGGTCCGCCGTGACCCCGTTTCGTTCGAGAACCCCCCTGGCAACCGAGGCCATGTACTTCGTGGCCATCTTGAAAACGAATCGCCCGTCCATGACCGGGATGTGGTCGCCCCGCTCAAACTGGGCGGGGTCCGTGTACGGGCGGTGCTTGAAGCCTGTCCCGGGCACGTAGAGCTTCTGGTAGTCGGCGCCGGCGCCGTGGAGGTCGTGGTCCATCACCCCGCGGTCGCCCTCATCGGAAGCGCGCAGCACCACCGCCGAGCCGGCGTCGCCGAAGAGAACCACAAGGTGTCGGAAGCGGCTGTTCCACTCGAACTCTTCCTTCGTCGGCGGGACGTCGGAGACGCCGCGGGCGTAGTCGAAGTTCGCGTTCGTCCAGGGCATGAAGCCCACGTGGGCCTCCGCCCCGACGAGGAGGACGGTCTTCGCCATGCCGGCCTGGATGTGGGCATCCGCAAGCTGCAGCCCGTAGAGGAATCCGGAGCACTGCTGCCGGATGTCGAAGCATGGCACCGTCCGGAGGCCCAGCTTGTGCTGGAGAAGGGTGCCGCACCCGGGGAAATAGTGGTCGGGCGTCATGGTGGCGAAGACCACCATGTCCACCTCCTCCTTCTCGACGCCCGCTGCTTCCAGGGCCCTGGCCGCAGCGGCGACGCCAAGGTCGGAGGTCGCGATCTCGGGGCTGGCGAAGTGACGGGTCTCGACCCCGCTGCGCTCCCGGATCCACTGATCGCTCGTGTCCATCATGAGCGCCATCTGGTCGTTCGTGAGACGAATGGAAGCAATCTCACTTCCGCTTCCGACGATCACGGCTCGCGGCATCGACACCTCCGTCGCCCTGGAGTCACTTCCGTCCTGCGGCCCCTCCGAGCGCTCTCGTGGAGTGCGCCTCCTCACGCTGGGAGCCTCCGGCAGGATGATACCCTTCCCCAAGCCGTGGCCCCCTCCCTGAGTGTCGTCTTCCCGATGCACAACGAGGAGGCCTACGTGCGTCGCGCAGTGGCGGCGGCCCGGGCTGGCGCGGGTGCCGTGAGCGAGGACTTCGAGATCGTCATCGTCGACGATGCCTCCACCGACCGCACCGGGGAGATTGCCGAGGCTCTCTCACGGGAGGACCCGCGCATCCGAGTCGTGCATGCCAGCCGTCGGCGCGGGCTCGGGGCCACGCTCCGGGCGGGATATGCAGCCGCGACGAGGGAGCTCGTGCTCTACTCCGATGCCGATCTTCCCTTCGACTTCAAGGAGCTCGCCCGGGCAGCCCACCTGATCGAGTACCAGCAGGCGGACGTTCTGGCCGCCTACCGGTTCGACCGGACCAGCGAGGGTCTTCTCCGCACCCTCTACACCCTCGTGTACAGCGGGCTCGTTCGAGTGCTGTTCGGGCTGCGGCTCCGCGACGTCAACTTCTCCTTCAAGCTCTTCCGCCGGCCGCTACTGGACCGGATCGAGCTCCGCAGCGAGGGAAGCTTCATCGACGCCGAGTTCCTCGTGCGGGCCCGAAACGCCGGGGCCAGGATCATCCAGATGGGGGTGGACTACTTCCCGCGCTCCGAGGGACGCTCGACCCTCGCCTCACCAGGGGTCATCGTCGCGATACTGGGGGAGATGGCCCGGCTGGCCCCGGGGTTCTGGTGGGCCCCCCGGTTGCCGGTGACGTCCCTTCGTGGACAATAGGGGCGCACCATGCTGACCGACATTGCCTCGAGCCCGATCGCCGAGATGATGCGAAAGATCTCGGCGGAGCAGAGGAGCGGTGGCCTCCAGATCCGCTCGGGTCGCATGGTCAAGACAGCGTTCTTCGATCACGGGCGTCTCGTTTTTGCCGCCAGCAACCTGAAGAAGGACCGCCTCGGCGAAGCGATGGTGGCCGACGGAAAGATCACCCAGGAGGAGTTCGACACCGTCTCGGCATTGATGCGCGGCGAGCGCCGCCGCTTCGGAGAGGCGCTGGTCAAGGCAGGCCTAGCCGACCGCTACGACGTGGGCGGGGCCGTCGGCCGTCAGGTCCGGCGCATCGCACTCTCTCTGTTCGGGCTGACCGACGGGGCTGCCATGTTCGAGGAGCGGGAGTGCTCGATCCCTCTCGACTACATGGTCAGCCTCTCCATCCACCGGTTGCTCCACGACGGCACCGCAACGATGAAGTCCGAGGAGCTGGTCCTGAAGGGCCTCGGCCCCCTCGATCGGGCCGTGGTCATGGCCGCGGTTCCCCCTTTCACCTATGAGCTCAAAGCCCGGGCCACGGAGGAGCGGGAGATCCTCGAGCTCGCACGGCGTCGCGTGACGGTGCGCCGTCTGGCCTGGGGGGAGGGCGGCCTCGTCTTCCCCCGCCTCCGGGCCACGTACGCCCTCCTCAGCGGCGGGGTCCTTCAGGCGGCCGACACGAAGCCCGCCACGCAGTCCACCGTGCAGGCCGAGACCGGCATGTTCCTTCTCTCGGCGCTGCACCGCCGACCGGACCCCTCGTTGCGCGATGCGATTCGCAAGGAGGTGAAGCAGGAGCTCCGGCAGTCCGCCGAGCTCGATGGGCAGGCCTGGCTGAAGGTGGCGCGGACGGCACCGAAGGACGAGTTGCTGAAGGCTCTCGAGGAGAAGATGGAGCGCTATCACGCGCTCCGCGACGCGGTCGAGGAGAACGACGCGCTCCGCAAGGACATCGAGATCATCCTCGGTCGAGCGTCCTCGGCCCTGCGCCTGACGAAGAAGGCGCCGGACACGGCCCCATCGGAGACCGCCACCGGCCGACGCGCCCGCGAGGAGGCGTCGGCTGCCATGGCACAGGCCGACCCGGGCGCCGAGACTCTCCCCCTCCCCCCGTCGACTCGACCCGCCCGCCCACCGAGACGGACCCCAACGTCCAGCGGAGTGAGAAAGCGATTCCGCCTCCTGCGACGACCACGCCGCCCCGGGCGGCGCCCCCCGGCGATGTGGCCCCGCACCTCGACGACTCCCTTCCCGGGGTGAAGCCCGGGGCGAGCAGCTTCAGCGGCACCGCGCGGGTCGAGCACCTCCTCATGGAAGGAGAGGTGCGCATGACCGTCTCGGACTATGCCAACGCGGTCAAGGTGTACGAGAAGCTCGTGAAGCTCGTCCCGAAGGTGGCGGCCTTTCGGCTCCGCCTCGCCACCGCCATGACCTGCTATCCCCGCACGCAGAAGCTCGCCGAGCGCCAGTACTTCGAGGCGTCGCGCCTCGAGCCCAGGAACGCGGACGTCCACTATCAGTGGGGCCTCTACTACAAGATCATGAAGATCAAGTCCCGGGCCGTGGCAGAGATGAGGGCCGCCGTGCGCCTCAATCCGAAGCATCGCAAGGCGCGTGCGGAGCTCGAAGCGCTGTCTCCCAAGGACTCCGCGCTCACGAGCCTCAGGAAGCTGTTCCGCTAGCGACGTCCCGTCGTCGAGCCCGGCAGGGTCGTGCTCAGATCCAGGTGGGGAACCAGGTCCAGATGCCGCCTCCCAGGGGGAAGCGGAACGCCCACAGCGCCTGGGGCACGGGGATCGCGGTGTAGAGGGGGAGGAACAGGAGGAAGAGCAGACCGACCAGGACCAGATAGCCGCGGGCACCCCACTTGAAGCGTCCGTCCCAGACCTGATCGAGGAAGATGCCGAGAGCGAGACAGGCGTAGGGCAGCGCCTCGAAGAGGTAGTGACTGAAGTTGAGCGTGCGTGGGGAGAGACCCCACGGGACGTACAGGAAGCAGAATCCGGCCCCTGCGAAGAGCCGGCGGGGGTCCCGATCACGCCACCCGGTGACGAGCGCCCAGACGACTGCCGGCACCGACGCCCACCAGAGGGCCGGGTTGCCCAGGGCGACGATGCCACGCACCGTCGCGTCGTCGGACCACCAGAAATACCACGTAGGACGGTAGAGCCACGGCCAGCTCCACCACGGGCTGACGTAGTTGTGGGTGGCGCTCAGCTGCGCGTGGTAGCTCCAGACCCTCACCGGCTCTTGAATCACTGCGCGAATCGCTCCGAGCGCCGTCTGCTCCTGCTGCATCAACCAGGGCAAGTAGCTCGCGAAATAGACAACGACGGGAATCGCGACAAAGGCCATGCCAGCCAGGGCGATCTCGCGCAGCCCCGCCCTCGCCCGCCCCTCGGGCATCTCGAGGATGTGCCGGCTGCGCAACACCAGGAAGACGAGGCCGAGAAAGCCCCAGGCCCAGAGGCTCGTCCACCGGGTCGACAGCGCGAGTCCCAGCGCCAGCCCCAATCCCGCCATGCGGCCCGGGGACAGCCTGTCCTGGGTTCCCGCGCGCAGGAGGAGCAGCGCAGAGAGGATCTGAAAGAGCACCGCGAACACGTTGGTCATCGCCACGCGGCTCTGCACGAGGAACACACCGTCGAGGAGAAGGAGGCCGGTGGCGAGAAGCGCCCCGCGCCCGTTGGGCGCCACCCGCCGCGCGAGCAGCAGGAAGATCGCTGCCAGCAGCATCCCGGCCACAGCCGGCGCGAGTCGCCAGGCCCACGGCTCGTAGCCGAACGTAGCGACCCCCACGGCGATCAGCAGCTTCGCGGTGGGTGGATGGACCCATTCGGTGGGCGTGCGGCCTTCCAGATATTCGAGCGCCGTCTTGGCGTGGTAGACCTCGTCGAAGTACTCCTCCGCCGGGTACCCGAGCCCAGGCAGACGGACGACAGCCGCGGCGAGGATGACCAGGACCACGGTGAGGAACAGGTGGCGTCGCAGGGCGAGATCCCACGAGCTCGGGCGATCGGACATGGCGTCTCGACTCAGGGGCCGACGAGATCCTCGACCCCCGGAGCGCCGATCTGGCGCTCGACCGTGGTCTCAGCCAGCATCGCCCAGCTCGAGTTGCCGATCCTGACGAAGATCTCGGCTCGGGGATCCTCGAAGGCGGGCGAGCGGAGCATGTCCTCGGGATCCGCCGTCGCGTGATACCGCCCGATCGAACGGACCGTCACCAGCTGATCGTCGCCTGGATTCAGCGGCTCTCTCCAGTCGCTCACCTGCTGCTGGATGGATCCCCAGGGGTCCTCCTCCGCCGTGCCCGGGAAGCGTGCCCGGGCCTGCACCGACGAGAGACGCTCCGTCCCCCTGTTTCGCAAGCGAAACCGGACTGCCGGAGCGATGAAGTTTTGTCCCTCCCGCGGCGAGTCCACGATCCAGTAGGTCTCGATGTCGAGGATCTCCAGCTCGTTCGCCGGATCATGCTGGGTGCAGGACACACCCACGCCGGCGACGACGGCCAACACCATTGCAGTTCGGACCAGCGACATGAGGGGGATTCTACCTCGCTCCCAAAGCCGCTTTCACCGGGTGAAGCGGGAGCACCAGGCGGAAGCACGCGCCCCCTCCGGGCGTCTCGTCCTCTTCGCAGAGCTCAAGACTGCCCCCGTGGTCCGTGACGAACCGGCGGGCGACCGCGAGCCCGAGCCCCGTGCCCCGCTTCTTGCCTCCGGTGACGAAGGGCTGGAAGATGCGGTCGCGGATCTCCGGCAGGACCCCGGGTCCCTCGTCAGAGAAGACGAGCACGAGCACGTCGGTGGGTGCGTCGGAGCCGACCTGCTGCTCCACACGGGCGCGCAGGTGCATCCGGCCTCGGCCATTCATGGCGTCGGCGGCGTTGGCGGCCACGTTCGAGATCGCGCGCCTCAGCTTGTCCACGTCGAGCTCCATGCGGAGGCCCCGGGGCAGGCTCACGTCCTGCACCACCTCGAGTCCGGGCAGCTCCTCCTCGATCCCCGCGGCGAGATCGAGAAGGAGAAGCGCCACGGGCACCGGGCGCAGCACCATTCGCTCGGCTCCCCGGGTGAAGTCCAGGGTCTCCGTGGTCATCCGCTCGAGGCGATCCACGGCGTCGATGATCAGACCGGCGCGGGCGGCGACCTCGTCGTGGGGGAGGCCTGGCGCCAGGAGCGTCTCGGCGTAGCCTCGGATCACCGTCATCGGACCCCGAAAGTCGTGGGCCAGCATCCCCGCCATGGTCCCGAGGGCCGCCAGGCGCTCGGAGGCGATCAGCTCCTTCTGATACGCGTTGTTCTCGATGGCCAGGGCGGCCCGCGAGGCGATCCGCGCCTCGCCGGGGGAGACGGGCCCCCGCCGCCGCGGCGCGTGCCCCAGGACGAGCGTGCCTGCCAGCCCGCTTCGGGCCAGAAGAGGCACGAGCGCCCCCTCGCCCTTGTTCTCGGCGGTCTCCAACAGGTGGCCGTCGGAGACGAGCCGCCGGGCGGGGCTGGAAGGTCCTGAGCCTGCCATCGCGGGTGAGAGCGACACCCTCGAAGCTCTCGAGCCGGCGGTCCCACAGGAGGAGCGTCGCGCTCGAGGCCCCGAGTGCGGCAGGGAGATCTCCCGTCAGCAGCCGCGGCAGGGCCGGCAGATCGGGGACCCCGAGGACGTCGTCGGCGAGGCGCCGGAGCCGGGCGCAGCGCGCGGTTCTGGGCGAGGCGGTCATCATCATCGGGTGGCTGATATTGACACATGGAAAAGATCGTCGCTATATTAACGATACTGGTCGGTCAGCTGAAGCGCCGTCGACCGGCGGGGGTGTTCCCCGACGGCGGGCCGGGCGCCCCGGCTACTCCAGTCCCGGAAGAGACACGAGCGTCCCTCGCTCCGAGGAGGAGCGGGCGGCTTCGTCTGAGGGGGCGGCTGGCCGAAGACAAATGAGCAGTGAGAGGCGAGCACGATGATCGAGGTTGAAAGCCTCACCAAGAGGTACGGCCGTGCCACCGCGGTGGATGGGGTCTCGTTCCGGGTCAACAAGGGGGAGATCCTGGGCTTCCTGGGTCCCAACGGAGCGGGGAAGACCACGACCATGCGGATCCTCACCTGCTACCTGCCCCCGACCGGAGGGACGGCGCGGGTGGGCGGCTACGACGTCTACGAGCAGCCCATGGAGGTCCGCCGCCGGGTGGGATACCTGCCCGAGACGCCTCCGCTCTACCCGGACATGTCGGTCCGCGACTATCTGGACTTTTGCGCGAAGATCAAGGGCGTTTCGGCCGGGGACCGCAAGGGGAAGGTGGGCGACGCCATCGAGAAGTGTCGCGTGGGCGACGTTCGGACGACCCTTATCGGCAAGCTGTCCAAGGGCTATCGTCAGCGCGTCGGCCTGGCCCAGGCCATTCTCCACAACCCCGACGTCCTGATCCTCGACGAGCCCACCGCCGGGCTCGACCCCAAGCAGATCATCGAGACGCGGGAGCTCATCCGCAGTCTCGGGGGTGAGCACACCGTCATCCTCTCGACCCACATTCTGCCCGAGGTGTCCATGACCTGCGGGCGAGTGGTGATCATCAACAAGGGCCGCGTCGTGGCGGAGGACACGCCGGAGAACCTGACCCGCCGCCTCGCGGGCGCCGGCACGCTGCGCCTCGAGATCCGAGGGGAGGAGATCCCTGTCCTGGACACGCTGCGGGCGGTGCCGGGCGTTCTCGCCGCGCGCCTCAAGGGTGGACATAACGAACTGCTTGTGGTCGACGTCGAGGCCGAGGCCGGACGCGACGTCCGGGCCGAGCTGGCCTCGGCCGTCGTGGCGGCTGGCCACGGGCTCCTCGGCCTCGAGCAGGTCGGCATGAGCCTCGAAGACATCTTCCTGGAACTGACGACAACCGACCAGGGCGCCGAGACGGCGCCCGCGGCCTGAGCGAAGGGGGAGACAACCGTGACCGCCTTCAGGAACATCGGCGCCATCATCCATAAGGAGTGGCACCACTACTTCGGCAGTCCCATCGCCTGGGTGGGCCTGTTCGTCTGGACGATGCTGTTCGGAATCTTCTTCTATTTCGGGTTCACCTTCTTTCTCGAGCAGTCGATGAGGATGGCTCAGCAGCAGATGCAGTATCCGGGCGGAGGTCCGAACCTCTCGCTCAACGAGTACCTCATCCAGCCGGTACTCCAGAACATGGCCGTGGTGGCTCTCTTCATGGCCCCCATGCTCACCATGCGTCTGTTCGCCGAGGAGAAGCGCCAGGGGACGATCGAGCTCCTGGCCACCTCGCCGCTCAGCGATCTGCAGGTCGTGCTGGGAAAGTTCCTGGCCGCCGCCGGCCTCTACCTGCTCATGATCCTCGCCGGGTTGGTGAACGTCGCACTGATGTGGACGTACACGGACAATCCGCCCGAGTGGAAGCCCGTCGCCGCCGGAGCGGCGGGTCTTTTCCTTCTCGGTAGCGCCTTCCTCGCCATGGGGACGTTCGTGTCCACCCTCACGCGGAACCAGATCGTGGCCGGCATCCTGTCCTTCTGCCTCTTCCTCGGCATGTGGACGCTGGGATGGGCCGACAGCCCGACCGCCGGGCCAGTCATGAAGATCGTGGCGTACCTCGGTGTCACCTCTCACCTCGAGGACCTGGCGAAGGGTGTCGTGGACTTGAAGGACGTCGTCTTCTACCTGAGCGTGATCGTGTTCGGCCTCTTCCTCGCCCACCAGTCGGTGGAGAGCCAGCGGTGGAGGGCCTGAGGCCATGAGCATCCTGAAGAGACTGATCAACGTCCTTGCCCCCGCCGGCATCGCCCTCACCGTGGGGGTGGTGATCTGGTCGCGGTCGGGCAAGACGCTGCCAGGAGGCCTCCAACCGTGGCTCATCGCCGGCGTGGCTCTCGTGCTGGTGCACCTGATCCTGCGGTGGGACGATGCCACTCGGGGCCTGGGTGTGCGCCAGTGGAAGCACGGCACCAACACCCTGGTCCTGACGCTGGTCGTCCTGGGCATACTGGGTGCCGCCAACTACCTGCTCAACCGCCACGTGGTGCGCTTCGACCTCACGGAGAACCGGCGCTACAGCCTCTCCGACCAGACCCGCAAGGTCGTCTCCGGGCTCGAGAACAAGATCACGATCACGTACTTCCAGCGCGAGCGCGAGATGCTCCGCGGGCGGGACCGGCTGAAGGAGTACCAGTCCCTCTCCGACAAGCTCGAGGTCGACTTCGTCGATCCGGTGAAGAGTCCCGCCAGGGCCGAGGCCTTCGATGTGAGGGGCCCCTGGCCCATCCTGATCGTCCAGAGTGGCGAGCAGCGCGAGCGTGTCAACAACGACTCCGAGCAGGACATCACGAATGCCCTCATCACGGTCACTCGCGAGGGCAAGAAGACCATCTGTCTCGTGGAAGGCCAGGGTGAGCGGTCGTCGGAGAACAGCGGCGACCGGGGCTTCTCCGGGGCCAGGGCCGCGCTCACGACCAACCTCTACGACGTAGAGAGCGTCTTCCTCCTGCGGGAGAAGGTGGTTCCCGAGCAGTGCACGGTGCTGGTGGTGGCCGGGCCGGAGAAGGACCTCCTGCCCGAGGCCATCTCCCCGATCCGCGAGTTCGTCAGGTCGGGGGGCAAGGCCCTGATCATGGTGGAGCCCGAGTTCAAGGAGTCCTTCCCCAATCTCGTGGCCCTTCTCGAGGAGTGGAACCTCGAGGCAGGCCCTGACGTCGTCGTGGACATCTCCGGGATGGGCCAGATCTTCGGTGCCTCCGAGCTCGCCCCCCTGGTGATGGACTACCCGTACCACGCGATCACCAAGGACTTCCGCCTCATGACCGTCTTCGCCGGCGCGCGCAGCATGCAGGCGGGCAAGGGCACCATCGATGGCGTCACAGCCCAGGACATCGGGCGGACCTCGGTCGAGTCCTGGGCGGAGACGACGCTCACGCTCGAGGGCGCTCTCGAGTACGAGGAGGAGACCGACCGCCTCGGCCCGATCTCCCTTGTCGCCGTGGCGACCATCAAGAGCGAGACTCCCGAGCCCGAGCCCTCACCCTCTCCCGCCGAAGGAGAAGGCGGGGGCGAGGACAACGCGGCGGAAGAGGAGCCGAAGGCTTCCGAGGGCCGGGTGGTGGCGGTCGGGGACACCGACTTCGCCAGCAACAGCTTCCTCGGTTTCCAGGGCAACCAGGACTTCTTCCTGAACCTCGTGGCGTGGCTGGCCGAGGACGCCGATCTCATCTCGATCCGCCCGAAGGAGCCGAAGAACCAGAGTCTCTTCCTGAGCCGCACCGCTCAGCAGAACGTGGCCTGGGTGGCGCTTGTGATCGTTCCGTTTTTTTTCGTCGTCGCGGGCATTGTCACCTGGTGGCGCAGGCGGTAGACCAGTGAAGCAATTCTGGAAGACCGGTCTCGCGTTCCTCGTCCTCGTCGGTCTGGGTCTGTACATCTGGCATTTCGAGTGGGGTCAGGAGATCGCCTCCGACGACCCGAAGGAAACGATCCTCTCCGTCGAGCCGGACCAGGCCACGGCCATCTCCATCGCATCCAGCGACGCTCCGACGATCCGCCTGTCGAAGGTGGAGGGCGCGTGGCGTGTGACGAGTCCCTTCGAGGCCCCCGCCGACCAATCGGCCGTCGAGTCGATCCTCACCCGTCTCGAGAAGCTCGAGGCCGAAGAGGTCGTCGTCGAGGAGGCCGATGACGTCGCCCAGTACGGGCTCGACTCACCCAGTCGATCCGTGAGCGTCACGCTCGAAGGTGCCGGGGAGCCGATGGTCGTCGAGTTCGGCGCCGCCGCACCCGGCGGCTCGGCTGTCTACGCTCGAACGCCCACGTCGCCCCGTGTCTACACCGTGGAGGCGTTCGTGGAGAGCTCGTTCGAGAAGGAGCCGTTCGACCTTCGAGACCGGGATCTCCTCCACGCGAAGCGCGACGACGTACGGACTCTCGAGGTCCGGGGCCCGGAAGGCGACTACGCCCTGGCACGGACCGACGCCGGGGACTGGGCCTTTACCGAGCCACTGGCGACCCGGGCCGGGCGCTGGTCGGTCGACGGTCTCCTGGGCACTCTCGAGAACCTGGAGATGGAGGCGGTGGCCGAGGAGGAGGCCGGGGACCTGACCCCGTTCGGCCTCGATCGCCCCGGTCGCTCCGTCCGCCTCGTCCTCGCCGACGGCACGGCGCGCACGCTGGAGATCGGCAGCCCCGCCGGCGACAAAGACGACGGCAAGTTCCACGTCCGCGAGAAGGGATCCTCTCTCGTGGCCATCGTACCCGGGGCCATCGTCACCGACCTCGAGAAAGGCATGGATGCGCTTCGGGCGAAGAAGCTCCTCGAGGTGGCGACCTACGACACCGAAGGCTTCGATGTGGTCTCGGAGGGAGGGGCGGAGACCTACCAGAAGGCCACGACCGAAGGTGAAGACGGCTTCGACGAGACCCAGTGGAGGCGAACCTCACCGGAGGAGGCGGAGCTCGAGACGACCACGGTCGAGGATGCACTGTTCAAGATCAGCGGGGTCGAGGTCCTCGAGTTTCGGGACGAGCCGTCGGATCTCGAGTCCTACGGGCTCGACGCGCCGAGTGTCCGAGTGACGATCCGGGCGAAGGGCGAGTCCTGGATCGAGCTGGGTGAGAGGGACGGCACCCACTACGCCCGGCGCAGCGCCGACGACTCCGTGCTGGTGCTCGATTCCACGAAGGCCCGAGAGCTCCTCGATGCCCTCGATGCCCTCCGCGCCGTCCCCCTGCAAGAGCCCGAGCCTGAGAGCAGCCCCGAGGACTGAGCTAGCGCCCCTCCGGAGGGGCCACGGGTGGCCCGCCATCCCCTGCCTCGGCCTCGGGAGCGAGAGCCGACGGCGCCGCCACGGGCTCTACCTCGTACGCCTTCTGGATGATCACCGCCCGCGTGGGCGTGTCATTGTGCTCCCCCCGGCGGGTCGTGGATGCCTGCACGACGAGATCCACCACGTCCATCCCGTCGATCACCTGGCCGAAGACGGCGTAGCCGGCTCCCCGGATTCCGAAGTCGAGGCTGTGGTTGTTGCGGACGTTGATGAAGAACTGGGCGGTGGCGCTGTTGGCCGCGTCCGTCCGGGCCATGGAGACAGTCCCTCGGGAATTCCGAAGGCCGTTTCGGGCCTCGTTCCGGATCGAGTCTCTCGTGGGCTTCTCTTCCATCTCCGGGGTGAAACCGCCCCCCTGGATCATGAAGTCCGACATGACCCGGTGGAAGATCGTCCCGTCGTAGTGGCCGGCGCGCAGGTACTGGAGGAAGTTGGCGACGGACAAGGGCGCCTCCTCCGGCCGGAGCACGATCGTGATGGTCCCGAGGCTCTGCCCCGCCTGAGACAGGTCGAGCGCCACCGTGGGCCCCGAGAGCACTGGGGCCGCCGGGGCCGGCGGCGGGGCGTCCGAGGCCTGAACCAGCACGAGGACGAGAGCGAAAATGGGCATCTGTCTGTCTCCTGCGGGAAATGGGCGTCCGTCCTCCCGGGAGGACGATTCTAGCAGCCCACGTTGATTCGCCCGGCTGGCCGGCCGTAAAATGCTCGTAAACGCATGGTCTTCTTGAACTACTCGACGAAGGAGCTGACGGTCAAGATCGTCTACTACGGGCCAGGACTGTGCGGCAAGACCACGAACCTCCAGTGGATCCATGAGAAGCTGCCCATCAAGAACAAAGGCAAGATGCTCTCGCTGGCAACCGAGACGGACCGCACCCTCTTCTTCGACTTCCTTCCCATCGAGATCGGGAGCATCCGCGGGATGAAGACCCGCATCCAGCTGTACACGGTCCCGGGTCAGGTGTTCTACAACGCCACGCGGCGGATGGTCTTGAAGGGAGCCGACGCTCTGGTCTTCGTCTGTGATTCTCAGGAGGCGATGCTCGATGCCAACCTCGAGAGCTTCGAGAACATGCGACAGAATCTCGAGGCCAACGAGATCGACCCCGACGAGATCCCCATCGTTCTTCAGTACAACAAGCGAGACCTGCCCAACGCCCTGCCCATCGAGATCCTGAACGAGCGGATGAACCCCCACAACTACCCGTTCAACGAGGCGATCGCCGTCAACGGGGCCGGGGTCGAGGACACGCTCAAGGCGGTCACGAAGCTCGTGTTCAAGTCGCTCTCGGCGAAGTACGGCGATGCCGCGCCTCCCCCAGTCGCTCCAGGAGCGGGCCGGGCCCCCGCCCCGCCTCGCGCCGCCCCGCCCGTCGCCGTGGCCCCGCCGCCGGCACCCGCACCAGCCCCGGCGCCGAACCTTCTCGGGGACCCGGCCGTCGAGGTCGAAGAGCCCGTCGCCAGCGCTCGCCCGATGGTGATCCACGAGGACACGCCGGCTTCCGCCTACGGAGCACCGATCCCTCAGCCGAGCGCCGTCATTGCCCACGACCCGCAGGGAACCCTGGTGAGCTCGCGGGATGAGGCGGCGGAGCTCAGGCGTCGAATCGCCAACCCGGGGATTCCGGAGCCCGAGATCGAGATGGATCTCGAGGAGATCGACGAGCTGCCGGATCACCGGAGCGCGAGCCACGTCCCGATGCCTGCCGCTCCGGTCACACCACCCCCGACGCCGCCACCGGCGATCTCCTCGGCACCGCCGCCGGCCGCAGCGCCGGCCCCGGCGGTCGCCGCGCCAGCCCCGGCGACCGCAGAGACGGCCGAGGTCGAGGTGCCAGTCGACATCGAGATCGCGCCGGGCACCACGCGGCTGCGCCTCAATCTCCGGCTGGTTCTCAACCTGAAGCGGCGCTGAGCGCCGTTGGTTCGTCGACCGAGCCGAAAAAGAGGGGGCTTCGATGCATCCTGAGCGAAGGTTTCTGGTCCTGCTCCTGACCCTGGCGATGGTCGTCTCCGTCGGAGCTGTGGCCACAGCCCCGCTCGAGCCTCTTGCCCTCGACACCGGCGCCAGCGGGCTGGGGCTGGCTCTCAGGCGAGTCGGCGTGAGCGGTCGCGTGCTCTACGTCACCGCTCACCCTGACGACGAGCACAACGGCCTCCTCGTCCGCCTGGCCCGCGGAATGGGTCTGCGCACCGCCCTCCTCACCCTGACCCGGGGCGAGGGCGGCCAGAACGCCATTGGCTCCGAGCTGTTCGACGCCCTCGGTGTCCTCCGCACCGAGGAGCTGATGGCGATGCACCGGATGGACGCCGTGGAGCAGTACTTTGGCCGCCCCTACGAGTTCGGCTACTCCTTCAGTGTGGAGGAGACGCTGGAGAAGTGGGGTCGGGAGCAGACCACCGGGGACATCGTGCGGGTCATCCGTTCGTTCCGCCCCGACGTCGTGCTGACTCTCCCGCTGGAGGCACCCGGTCGGGGGGGGCAGCACCATCAAGCGGTGGCCCAGCTCACACGGGACGCCTTTCGCGCCGCCGCCGACCCGGCGCGGTTTCCGGACCAGCTGAGCGCGGGTCTCGAGCCGTGGCAGGCGCGGAAGCTCTACCAGGGAGGAACCGGCGGCTTTCCCGTCGACCTCCCCGGGACGCCGGTCGAGATGGCGACCGGTGTCTTTGACCCCCTCCTCGGGATGACGTGGCAGGAGCTCGGAAGCCTTGCTCGATCCATGCACCGGTGCCAGGACATGGGACAGCTCAAGGCTGATCCCGGGCCGGCCCGTGGCGTCTACTTCCTGGTGGACGCCGAGCCCGCAATCGAGGCGGCGGAGGACGATATTCTCGACGGGGTGGACACGACGCTCGTCGGCCTCGCGCGCTTCGCCCCCGGGTCCGCGCTCGGTTCTTCGCTGGCCGAGCTGCAGGAGAAGGCTTCCCTCGCCCGGGATTCGTTCAACCCGCTGGTCCTGGACGACGCGGCGCCCCCCCTGGCCGAAGCGCTGGAGGCGACGCGCGCCTTCCTGGAGCGATTGCCCGTCGAAGTCCCTGACTCCGTCGCCCGCGGCGAGATCGCCACCCGCCTGAAGGACGAAGAGCGGGACATCGAGCGCGCCCTGGTGCTGGCCCAGGGCCTCGTCGTCGAAGCCCGGGCCGAGGACGGGCTGGTGACGCCTGGCCAGTCGTTCGAGGTGACCGTCTCTGCCTGGAACCACGGTGACGCGCCCGTCGACGTCGACGATGTCACCGTCGAGGTGCCCGAGGGGTGGACGGTTGCCGCGCCGCAGACCGTCATGGGAAGGATCGATGGCGCGGGGGAGGAGCGTCTGACGTTCACGGTGACCGTGCCTGCCGACGCCCGACCCTCGGGACCCTACTGGCACCGGCGGAGCGATCTCGACCGCCACGCCCTCGATGTGTCGGCTCACGAGACGCTCCCCTGGACTCCGCCCGCCGTCGTCGCCCGCCTGCAGATCCACATCGCCGGCGCCCTGACGACGCTCACGGCCCCCGCCCGCTTTCGCTACCCCGGTCCGTTCGTCGGAGGCGAGAAGCAGCACGTGGTGCAGGTCGTCCCGGAGGTATCGGTTCGCGTGTCGCCGGAGCGAGCCGCCGTGCCCCTGGCGGGTGCGGGGCATCCCCTGGAGGTTCGGGTCTTCGCCCGCCACAACGCTTCCGGGACCGGAGAGGCCATGGTCCGGCTGGAGGTGCCCGAGGGGTGGACCGTCGAGCCATCCGAGATGCGGCTTCACTTCGCCTACGAGGGCGAAGAGGTGGCCGCCCGTTTCGAGGTGACGCCGCCGGCGCGGCCGACCGCGGGCACCGTGGTTCTCCAGGCCGTTGCCTCTCGAGCGGGCCGCGAGTACCGGGACACTGTGCAGGCGATCGCCTACGACCACACACACCGGCGACAGCGTCTCCACGCCGCTCGAGTGCACGTGCTCGTCCTCGACGTCCGGGTCGCGCCGGACGCCTCGGTCGGCTACGTGATGGGATCGGGAGATGCGGTCGCCGACGGCATTCGCCAGCTCGGTGTCCCCCTCACGCTCCTCACCGCCGAGGATCTGGCGTTTGGAGACTTGACCCGCTTCTCGACGATCGTGACCGGCATTCGTGCGTACGAGAACCGCCGCGATCTCCGCTCCGTGCACCATCGGCTCATGGAGTGGGTCGAGGCGGGCGGGCACCTCGTCGTCCAATACAACCGCTTCGCGTTCAACCAGGTTTCGCCCCGCCGCGCACGGGGGCGATCCCGTGGCGAGGCGGAGAGCCCCTTCGCCCCCTACCCGGCGGCAGTGACCCGCCAGCGGATCACCGACGAGACGGCATCCTTCACGATCCTCGCCCCCGACCACGCTCTTCTCACAGCGCCCAATCGGCTCGGCGATGCAGACTGGTCCGGGTGGGTGCAGGAGCGAGGGATCTACTTTCTCGCCACGAGAGACCCTCGATACGTGGAGATTCTTGCCGCCACCGATCCCTTCCCGAACAACCTCGGGGAGAAGAAGGGGATCCTCGTCGACGCCAGCGTCGGCAAGGGGACCTGGACCTACGTGGGCCTCGTGCTCTTCCGGCAGGTCCCGGCCGGCGTCCCCGGGGGCTGGCGGCTTCTGGCCAATCTCGTGAGCCGTCCCCGGGGTCGCTGATCGCTCACGGCGGGCCGCTGTTTACCGCGAGCTCGGGGCTCTCATAGAGCACCCGGCCGTTCACGATCGTGGCGAGGACCTTCGTCCCGAGGAGCTCCTCGTCGGGCACGGACAGGGTGTCCCGGGAGAGGACGACGAGGCCGGCGAGCTTCCCGGGCTCGATGGAGCCCTTCCGCGACTCCTCGAAGCTGGCGTAGGCCGCGTCCCTGGTCATCATCTGGAGCGCCTCCTCGCGGCTCAGCCTCTGGTCGGGGTCGAAGCCGCCCCGTGGCCGCCCCGCCGCATCCTGCCGGGTGACGGTGGCGTAGAAATTCTCGATGGGAGAGAGGTCCTCGACCGGGGCGTCCGTACCGTTGATGGCTCGCGCTCCAGAGGAGAGGAGCTTGTGCCACACGTAGGCCCCCTCGTTCACGCGGGCCTCACCCAGCCTGCGGGGAGCCCAGGGTCGATCGGAGGTGCAGTGGATGCCCTGCATCACCGCGAGCACTCCGAGGCGGCCGCAACGAGGGATGTCCTTCGCGTCGATGAGCTGTGCATGCTCGATTCGGAAACGAGGACTCTCCCCCAAAGCGGCCTCATTCATGGCCTCCTCGTATATGTCCAGCACGATCCGGTTGGCCCGGTCTCCGATCGCGTGGATCCCGACCTGGAAGCCTCGTGCCAGCGCGTCCCGCGTCGCCTCGCGGAGGCGCTCGGGCGGTGTCACCAGAAGGCCGACGTTGCCGGGGTCGTCCGCATAGGGCTCGAGGAGAGCTGCGCCCCGGGAGCCGAGGGGCCCGTCGGCGTACAGCTTCACCGCACGGATCGTGAGGAAACCGTCACCTAGGCCGATCTCGGGCCGGCCCACCGCACGCATCGTCCGCTGCCCGGACACCATGGCGTAGACCCGTGTGCGAAGCCGCCCCGTCTCCGCGAAGGCCCTGTAGAGAGCCAACGTTTCTTCCGTGGCGCCGGCGTCGGTCAGGCTGGTGACGCCTTTCTCGAGGCACTCGTCCATCGCGAGATCCAGAGCTCGGCGCCGCTCCGAATCGGTTCTCTCCGGGGCCCCGAGCAGGCCCTGGGCGTTGTCCACGAAGAGGCCCGTCGGCTCCCCGGTGCTGTCGCGGATGATCTCGCCTCCCTGGGGCGTTGGCGTTTCGCCGGTGATGCCCAGCAGCGACATCGCTCTCGCGTTGGCCAGCACCGCGTGGCCGTCGGCCCGCGCGAGGAGAATCGGGTTGTCGGGCGAGACGGCGGAAAGCGCTTCGTGGGTCGGGAAGCCCTTGACCGACCCTGAAGCCGGTGCCGACCACTTCTCCTCGTGCCACCCGCGGCCGCGAATCCACTCCCCTGGCCGGCGGGTCTTCACCGCCGCTGCGGCCCGTTCGACGACCTCGGCGTAGCTCGTGGTGCCCCGCAGGTTCACGTCGAGCCGCGCGAAACCGATTCCCAGGAGATGGGCGTGGGAGTCGTCGAAGCCCGGCACCACCGTGCGACCGGCCAGGTCCCGGACCCGCGTCTCCGGGCCCACGAGCGTCTGGACCTCCTCGTTCGAGCCCACAGCCAGGATGCGACCACCTCGGATGGCGAGGGCCTGAGCCCGGGGCCGCGCCGGGTCCACCGTATGAACGACGGCGTTTCGTAGGACGAGATCGGCAGCTCCGTCTTCGCCTGTGCTCGAGGGAGAAACCTGGGCCAGGAGCGCGACGCAGACGGTGGTGCGGATGAGCATGGACCCTCCGGATTCCGCGGAGCATAGCTCTCGACCCGAGAGCCGCGGGCTCACGCGCCAAGTCGTCCAAACCGCCCTCCGATCGGCGTTGACCCTTGACACCCCCCTGCACGGGTCCTAGTGTCTGTGTCACACCACGCTCTGCGCCGGAGGTTTCATGCCCGACACCGTGTTCCAGGTCTTCGAGGCGACCGCTCGTGCCCACGCCGACCGCCCTGCGATGCGGCACAAGCACAAAGGAGCCTGGGAGACCATCACCTGGGCCGAGTACCGGGCGCTCGTCCGCCAGGCGGCACGCGGGCTGGTCGCCCTCGGGGTGACCCCGGGAGCGGGCGTCGCGATCATGGGCTTCAGTCGCCCGGAGTGGTACGTGGCCAACGCCGCCGCCATGGCGGTGGGCGGGCTCCCGGCGGGCGTCTACACGACGAACACCGCGGAGCAGTGTCACTACATTGCCGAGCACGCCGAGGCAGTGGTCGTGATCGTCGAGAACCGCGACTATCTCGAAAGGTTCCTCGCCATACGCGACCGGCTGCCGCGGCTTCGGCACATGGTGCTGATGGAAGGGGAGCCGCCTGGAGCGGACGCCCTCTCGTGGGCCCAGCTGCTCGAGCGCGGCGCCTTGGTCGACGAGAAGGACATCGACGCGCGCATGGCTGCGGCCCGTCCCGACGACGTCTGCACGCTCATCTACACCTCCGGGACCACCGGGGCCCCCAAGGCCGTGATGCTGACTCACCGGAACATCGCCTGGATCGCCGAGATGATGGTCGAGCAGCTCGAGGTCCGCTCCGACGACCGTCTCATCTCCTATCTGCCGCTCTCCCACATCGCCGAGCAGATTTCCTCCCTATATCTCTCGATGGCTACCGGGGCCTGCGTTTACTTCGCGGAGAGCGTCGACAAGCTGGGCGAGAACCTGCGCGAGGTGCGTCCCCACGTCTTTCTCGGCGTCCCCCGCGTCTGGGAGAAGATCCAGGCCGGGATCCAGGCTGCGGGTGCCCAGGGTTCTCCCTTGAAGAAGAAGATCGCGGCCTGGGCGAGGCGGGTGGGCCTTGCCGGCGGCTACGCGGACCAGCGCGGTCAGGGCCGGCCCTGGACCTGGGGGCTCGCCAATCGCCTCGTCTTCTCCAAGGTGAGGACGCGGCTGGGAATGGATGCCACCCGACTCGCCATCGCCTCCGCTGCTCCCCTGGCCCTGGAGACCCAGGAGTTCTTCCTGAGCCTCGGGATCCCGATCATGGACATCTGGGGCATGAGCGAGCTCACGGGCCCGGCCACGATCTCGCTGCCCCGGGCGTACCGGACCGGACGATCCGGCCATCCCCTTCCTGGCACCGAGATGAAGCTCGGGGACGACGGAGAGCTTCTGGTGCGCGGCCCCCACGTCTTCAAGGGCTATTTCAAGAACGACGACGCCACCCGGGAGGTCATCGAGCCGGAGGGCTGGCTCCACAGCGGCGACGTGGCCGAGATCGACGCCGACGGTTTCGTGCGGATCACGGATCGCAAGAAAGAGCTGATCATCACCGCCGGCGGGAAGAACATCGCCCCCCAGTTCCTCGAGGGCAAGCTCAAGCAGATCCCGGCGATCTCCCAGGCGGTGGCCATCGGGGATCGCCGCCCGTACCTCGTCGCTCTGCTGGCCGTGGACCCGAGCCGGGTGGTCCAGGAGGCGGAGAAGGCAGAGAGTCCCGCGCGCACGCCGGAGGCCGCCGCCGCCTGTCCAATCTTCAGGGCGTACGTCGAGGGGCAGGTCGAAGAGATCAACCGCGGTCTGGCCCGCTACGAGTCGATCAAGCGCATCGCGCTGCTTCCCAGGGAGTTGACGACCGAGAGCTCCGAGCTCACGCCGACGATGAAGCTGAAGCGTCGAGTGATCCACGAGAATCATCGCGACGCCATAGAAGCGCTCTACAGATAATCGAGAGGGGGCCCTCGTACCTGTGTCGGTTGGCATGCGGTTCGGCCGTTACGAGCTCACGGGCAAGCTCGGGGTCGGGGGAATGGGAGAGGTCTTCCGCGCCCACGACCAGGATCTCCACTGCGACGTGGCGGTGAAGTTCCTTCCCGAGCGGTTCGCGTCCGACCCGATTCGGCTCGCCCGCTTCGCCCAGGAATCCCGAGCGGTCTCTTCCCTCAACCACCCGAACATCGTGACGATCCACGAGATCGGGGAAGAGTCCGGCCTTCACTACATCGTGATGGAGCTCGTCGAGGGACAGACCCTCCGGGAGATCGTGCACCGAGACCTCAAGCCGGAGAGCGTGATGGTCACCGGAGACGGGCTCGTCAAGGTCCTCGACTTCGGTCTCGCCAAGCTGCGGGCCACTCCTCCGGGGATCGAGAGGTCTGGTTCGGCTCGGAGTTTTCCACCTGGCCGGCCAGCCCGGACTCTCCAAGGACCGCGGACGGCGCGGTCCTTGGCACCGTCGGGTACATGTCGCCCGAGCAGGCCCGTGGCCAGGTGGTGGACTTCCGGTCCGATCAGTTCTCCTTCGGGGCGATCGTCTACGAGATGGCGACGGGGAGGCAGGCGTTCCGTCGCGACAGTCCGCCCCAGACCCTGACCGCAATCATCGAGGCTCCTCCGGAGCCTCTTTCGTCGCTGAACCCCTCTTTTCCCGCACCGGCGCGGTGGATCGTCGAACGCTGCCTCGAGAAGCAACCCGCCGAGCGCTACGCATCGACTGTCGATCTTGCTCGTGAGCTCCACAACGTTCGCGACCGGTTGCAGGAGATGGCTTCATCAGGCTCGGCGCCCCGACTCTTCTCGGGGGATCGCTTGTCCCTCCCGTGGCGCGAGACCCTGGGCCTGGGCGCAGCAGCGCTCGCCGTGCTGGCGCGGCCACACTAGTCGGGTCCTGGCCTTCGCCCTCGCAGGCGTCGCGGATGAGCGACGTGGCCTACTCGGTCGGTCGGTCGGAGGGATTGCGCCTCTCCCGGTGGCCGACCAGGCTCGCCCGGGTGAGCGACCCCTTCCCGAAGCGTCGGGCGACCTCGTCGCGGAGGCGGTCGGCTGCCCCGGGGGACTCGTCCGTTTCCGGGAAGAGATCGAGCTGGGGGGAGCCCGACCCGAAGTGGGATGCGTAGATCCCCAGGAGCCGGACCCTTCTGCCCCCGTGAACGTCCTCGAACAAGGCAAAGATCACGTCGAAGATCGCGTTGCCGGAGTCCACGCCGGCCCCCAGCGTGCGAGCGTGAGTCCTCGTGCGGAACGTCTCGTCGCGGTACTTGAGGGTGAGGGTGCGGCCCTTGAGGCCATGGGAGCGCAGGCGTGCAGCGACGCTGTCGGCAAGAGAGAGCAGTAACGCGCGGAGTCGCTCGGCGTCCGCGGTGTCGGTGTCGAAGGTGTGCTCCTGGCCGATGCTCTTGGCCCCTTCGGACTCGCCGTGAACCGCTCGCTCGTCGATCCCCCGGGCCAGCTTCTGAAGGTCCTGGCCGTGGGTCCCGAGCCGGTTCTCGAGCCGTCCGTGCTCGAGGGCGGCTAGGTCGCCGATGGTCACGACGCCCAGCTTCGCGAGCCGCTCCTCCATCTTCGGCCCGACGCCCCAGAGCCGTCGCATCGGGAGCGGGGCGAGAAAGGCGGCCTCTTCCCCGGGCACCACCACGACCAGGCCGTCGGGCTTGCGCATGTCGGAGGCCACCTTGGCCACGAGCTTGGACGTCGCGACGCCCACGGAGGCGGTGAGGCCGGTCTCGTCCCGGATCTCCTTCTTCAGCCGCCTGGCCACGGTCTCCCCGGTTCCGAAAGCGCGCTCACCGGCGGTCACGTCGAGGAAGGCCTCGTCGATCGAGACCGGCTCCACGCGATCGGTGACGCGCCGCAGGATGTCCATGATGCGCCGGGACTCCCGGGAGTAGAGCTCGATGTCCGGGGGCAGGTAGACGCCGTGCGGGCACGCGCGGAAGGCCTGCGAGATCGGCATGGCGCTCCCTACCCCGAAGCGACGCGCTTCGTATGAGGCCGTCGAGACCACACCCCGCCCTCGACCGCCTTTCGGGTCGGCTCCGATGATGACTGGCCGCCCCTTCAGCTCGGGCCTGTCGCGTTGCTCGACCGCCGCGAAGAAGGCGTCCATGTCGAGATGAAGTATCGAGCGGGGCCGTCCCGGGCTCGTCGGGGAAGGCATGGCCCCCCGTCTTACGACGCCCGGGGTGCCGTCGCACGGGCGCGATCGCGACACGCCTCGGAGCAGAAGTGCTCCTCGTGGCCCTGAACGAGAGCCGTGAGCGCCCGCGATCGGGGCACGAACGTGTTGCAGATCGGATCGCGGACGAGATCCTCGGCGACCGGGGACCCGGGCCGGCGTTCCCGGCGCTGGACGTCTGCCGGAGCGGCGAAGAAGCGCACGATCGAGCGGGTGACCAGGCGAAAAAGAAACATCACGATGAGCCCGTAAATCAAGTAGATGATCCCGCGGATCACAGGCCCACTCCCGCTGGCGTCGCCATCATCGAAGCATAGGCTCGCCCCGCCATCGCCGTCAAACGCCCCCTGTTTTGCCCTTTCCGACCACCCCGCGCCGACGATAGAATAGCGTCGCAATCTGCGAGGCTCCGCCACGTAGAGGGGCCCACACCGGAGGTGGGGAGTGATCAAGCTCAAGAAGGTACTGGTTCCCACCGACTTCTCGGAGAGCGCGCGACACGCGCTGACCTACGGGATCTCCTTCGCTCGTGAGTACTCGGCTCAGGTCGCGCTGCTCCACGTCGTCGAGAACCTCACCGTGGGCTACGCGAGCGACCTCTTCCCCGTACCCATGGCCGAGGTGTTCCAGGAGATCTCGGGCTACGCGAAGACCGAGCTCGGCAAGCTCGGGACTCTGGCCCGCGAGAAGAAGGTCGAAGTCGTGGAGCAGGTCGTTCAAGGAAAGCCGTCGGCCGAGATCATCCGCTTCGCCGGGGAAAACGAGGTCGACATGATCGTGCTCGGAACCCACGGTAAGGGAATGCTGGATCAGGCTCTGTTCGGCTCGACGACCGAGCGGGTGGTCCGTCGTGCGCCATGCCCGGTGCTCACTGTCCGCCTCGCCGAGCACGAGTTCGTCGACGGCGACTAGTCCCAGGGCACCCCGGACCAGCGCACCAGAACCGAGCCGGCCGTGTAGCCGGCTCCGACGGCGCTGAGCAGAACGAGGTGACCCTCGTCCACGCGTTTCTGTTCGAGGGCCGTCCCCAGCGCGAGCGGGATCGTCGCGGCGGTCGTGTTCCCGTACTCGTGAATGTTCTTCACGACCTTCTCCTCCGGGAGTCCGAGGCGCCGCTGGACAGCCTCGATGATCCGGATGTTCGCCTGGTGGGCGACGAAGAGATCCACGTCGGTGCCGGTGAAGTCGTTCCGCAGCAGGAGCCCCTCCGCTGACTCTGCGAACTTCCGCACGGCGTATTTGAAGACGCTTGCCCCTTCCTGCTTGACGTAGTGCAGCCTCTCGTCGACCGTCTCGTGGGTCGCGGGCCGCAGGCTGCCGCCGGCGGGCATGTTGAGGAAGCTGGCTCCCGAGCCGTCGACCTCGTGGCCGAAGTCCAGGATGCCGGAACCGTCCTCACCTGGCTCGAGGAGCACCGCGCCGGCACCGTCCCCGAAGAGGACGCAGGTCGAGCGATCATCGTAATCCAGGATCGAGGTCATCACGTCGGCCCCGATCACGAGGACCTTCTGGTGGGTCCCGGTCTGGATGAACTGTGCGCCCACGGTGAGCGCGTAGAGAAAGCCCGAGCAGGCCGCGGAGACGTCGAAACCCCACGCCCCGACGGCGCCGAGCTTGTCCTGGACGATGCAGGCCGTCGCCGGAAACAGCATGTCCGGCGTCACCGTCGCCACGACGATGAGGTCCAGGTCCTCGGGACCGATCTCCCGGCGGCGCAGCGCCTCGCGGGCGGCGGAGACGGCGAGCTCACTGGTCGGCGTTCCCGGCTCGACCACGTGCCGACGCTCGATCCCGGTGCGGGTTCGAACCCACTCGTCCGAGGTGTCGACGATCTTCGCCAGATCGGCGTTGGTGAGCACCTTCTCCGGCACAAACGTCCCGAGTGAGGTGATACGGGCCCGTCTCTGGCTCATAGGGGGGGGGGCTCCTCGGCAGGTCGATCGCCTATTAGAACCACCGTGAGCGGAGCGGTCAAGCACAGGAGATGCTATTCTGACGGTCCGCTGGCGCGGGGCGGCTGCGGCACGAGCGGCGCGCCACCGGTACCCCCGGATCATCGCAGGAGGGACGAACCCGTGAATCGAATCCCGTTGCCCGTCGTCCGTGAAGGGGCGATCGTCGAGTGCACCGACTGCGCCAAGTGCTGCACCTACGTCGGTGTGGGGATAGAGACGCCCAACAGGGCGCGCTACGCCACCGACATCCTCTGGTACCTCTACCACGAGAGCGTGTACGTCTATGTCGACGGCAACAAGGAATGGTCTGTTCACTTCGAGACCCGATGCCGCAATCTCGGCGACGACCTCCTGTGTGGCATCTACGAGACACGACCCCATCTCTGCCGGAACTTCGACAACAGAACCTGCGAGGTGAACGATCAAGATCACGAGTCGCTCACGTTCCGCGACCCGGTCGTCTTCCTCGAGTGGCTCCGTGACAATCGTCCGAAGGTCTACAAGAAGGTCGAGAAGAAGTTCCTTCCGCCGGCGCTGCACCCGGGAGTGATCCCCTCGAACGGGTCGAAGCATCGGAAGAAGGCTCGAGCGGCGACCACGCGATGACCTCCGAGTCACCCCTGGTGGGCATCGTCATGGGCAGCACGTCCGATTGGGAGACGATGCAGCGCGCAAGGGACACCCTCGCCAGCTTCGGTGTTCCTCACGAGTGCCGCGTCCTCTCGGCCCACAGGACGCCGGCGGCCACTGTCGAGTATGTCTCCTCGGCTGAGGAGCGGGGGATCGAGGTCATGATCGCCGCCGCCGGGGGCGCCGCCCATCTCGCCGGCGTGGTCGCGGCCCACACGCTGCTTCCGGTCCTCGGCGTGCCCATGGAGAGCGTATCCCTCAAGGGCCTGGACTCTCTCCTCGCCACCGTGCAGATGCCCGGTGGTATCCCCGTAGGGACTCTCGCAATCGGCAAGCCGGGTGCGACCAACGCCGCGCTCCTCGCCGTTGCCATCCTGGCCCTCACGCGGCCCGCGCTCAAGGACAAGCTCCGCGCGTTTCGCGAGGAGCAGACCGCCAGGGTCTTGCAGTCCACTCTGGAGTAGAGTGGAGCGCTGGATATGAAGACGAAGACGGAGACGGGCAGCCCTGACGCCCGGGAGAGGGCTCGAACGTGGACAAGACAGCCATCATCCTCCTCGCGGCGCTTGCCGCAGCGTCGACCGGGTCGTCGGCCCGGGCGCCCGAGCCCGAAGACGGTATGATCGTCGTCTACGTCGGTACATACACCGACGGCGAAAGCCGGGGGATCTACCGCTTCGCGGTCGACCCCGACTCCGGCAAGGCCACGAGCTCCGCCCTGGCGGCAGACTCAGAGAGCCCGTCCTTTCTGGCCCTCCATCCGGCCGGGCGGTTTCTCTACGCGGTCAACGAGACGGACGACTTCGGGGGAGAAAGCACGGGGGCCGTGAGCGCCTTCGCCATCGACCCGGCGAGCGGCGATCTGCGGCTGCTCAACCGGCAGCCGTCGATGGGGGCACACCCTTGCCATCTCCTGCTCGACGCCGCCGGACGGAATGTACTCGTGGCCAACTACAACGGGGGCAACGTCTCAGTCCTTCCGCTGACGGCAGACGGTCGACTGGAGGCCCCGTCCGCCGTTCGGGTGCACGAGGGGACCGGACCCGACAGCCGGCGGCAGGAGAGGCCCCACGCTCACGGCCTGGCGCTGGCGCCGAACGAGCGCTTTGCCCTCGTCACCGACCTGGGCGCGGACCGGGTCTTCGTCCATCGCTTCGATCCCGCCGCGGGCACGCTCGAGCCGAACACCCCACCGTCCGCTGCCGCGGAGCCCGGGTCGGGACCGCGCCACGTCGTGTTCCATCCCTCCGGGAACCACGTCTACGCCATCAACGAGCTTCTCTCCACGGTCACAGTGTTTCGCTACGAGGCTGCCTCCGGAATCCTCGAGCCCGCGCAGACGATCACGACGCTCCCCATCGGTTTCGAGGGCCGCAATTCGACGGCCGAGATTGCGGTCTCCCCGGACGGTCGTTTCCTCTACGGCTCCAACCGCGGGCACGACTCCCTTGCCGTCTTCACCATCGACGAGAACTCGGGCCGTCTGGCGCCAGCCGGTCACGTTTCGACAGGCGGCCGTAACCCACGCCACTTCGCCATCGATGGGACGGGCCGACTGCTCCTCGTCGCCAACCAGAATTCGGCCACGGTCACTGTCTTTCGGCTCGACCTCGCCACCGGCCTGCCGGCTGCGGTCGGGGCGCCGGTGAGGGTGCCGAAGCCTGTGTGCCTGCTGCTGATGCCACCAGCCCGCTGAACCCGCGCCAAGCCCTGCGGCGGCCCGGCACTGGACCTCGTGCCCTCCCTATTCTAGAGAGCTAGCGCAGGAGAAGCGCCTTCCAGTCCGGTACCTTCGGCGTGGGCTCGTCCGAGAGGGCCTTTTCCACCGCGTACGACGCCATCTTCTCCACGACCCAGGGGAAGTGGGCGTCCTTCAGGCTGCGATGGTCGAAGTCCGGGGTGTAGTTCGTGAGGTCGATCCCGTAGAAGCGATCGTCCTTCACAGCGAACTCCACGGCATTCATGTCGTAGCCCAGGGCCTGGTTGAACCGCAGGGACAACTCTTCGGCCTCGTCCCGGAGCTTTGCGCTCAGCGCGTCGTAGTCCTGATCATAGCCCCCCTGGGCGAGGGGCGCGGGATCGTAGCGGATTGCCCGGGCCCAACGCCGACCCACCGTGGGAATCCGGATGAAGACATCCCAGGAAATGAACTCCTGCAACATCAACGTGAGGGTCCCGGAGTCGTCGTACTTCTCCATCAGCTCGTCCAGCGAGTGGATCTTGTTGACGTTCTTCCAGCCGCCTCCGAAGGCGGGCTTCATGATGCAGGGCGTGCCCACGTAGTCCAGGAGGCCGGCAAAGTCGACGGGCCAGAGGTTTCGCAGACTGTCCCCGGTCACATCCTCCACATAGGATTTGTTCGGGAGCACCACCGTCTTCGGCGAGGCGATCCCGAGCTTCTCCGCCACGGCATAGCCGAAGAACTTGTCGTTGGCGCAGCGCCAGAACGTGTTGTTGATGCAGTAAGTCCCCTGCAGCGCCACCATCTTCAGCTAGACCTCGTAGTACGGGACCTCGTGGCTCATGCGGTCGACGATGACTCGATAGGGGACATCCTCGTTGAGCTTGGTGCCGCCCAGCTGGACGTACTCCGCACTCACGCCCTTGCCGTCCCGTTCACCTTCTCGATGAAGGCGTCGGGGAAGGAGTTTTCGCGCCCGCGCAGGATGCCGATCCGTGTGTCGCTCTCCGCCATGGGTTCTCCTCGTCGGCCCCGTGATCTCCCGCCGGCGTGCTTCGCCAGGAGACCGTGGTGGAAGTGCTCCCGAGCGAGGTGGCCTTGCTGTCGCGGTCGGTAGTCGTTGGCGTCGACCAGACACGTTCGAGATTGGATCCGAGCGACAAAATTTGGTGCCGATCACTTGCGAGGTACCATCTGCCTCGGCGTACGCCGCCCAGGCATCGGGGAGAGGCTTTCGTTTTCCCGAGCCCCGGGGCAAACCGAACCGAATCTGAGGCACCTGCCGTGTCCTGCTGCAGCAGGACACCTTGGGTGCGAGTGCGGCTTGTTTGTGTGATAAGTGTTAGGAAGCGACCGAGAGGAGGCTCGCCATGCGCCACTTGCCAGCCATGTCGCTCGTCGCGGCCCTGCTTGCCAGTCCCCTTTGGGCCCAATCGAAGCTCGACAAGGCCATCGACAAAGCCCACGAGCAGATCGAGGAGAGCAAGCCCGACGAAGCGATCCAGACCCTGACGAAGGCCGCCGAGGAGGCCGGCGCCGTGGGCTGCCTCGCACTCGGCCGCCTGCAGGAACGGTTGGGCAATCTCGAGGAGGCCGCTGCCGCCTACGAGCGCGCCCAAGCCACCGCCAGCCCGGCCGTGCGTCCCGACGTCCTGGCCGCCGCCGCGACCTTTGCATTGCGGACGGGCACCGGGAGGGACGCGCTCGAGCTGGCAAACCGGGCGGTTGAGGCCGGGGCCACCGTCACGACTCTGGCGGCGAAGGCCCGCGCCCAGGTGCGCACCCAAGACGGTCCCGGCGCCCTGGAGACCGCCGACCGGGCGGTCGCGACCGGTCCTCACAGCGCACCCGCGCACATCGCTCGGGGAGAGGCCCTCTTCGCCCTCGGCCGCAACGCCGACGCGGAGCAGGCCCTGCGCCAGGCGGTGGAGCTCGACCCCCGGTCGGCGCTCGCCTACTCGCGGCTGGCCAGGGTGCAGGTCGCCCTGGGGAAGCCCAAGGAAGCTGTCACGTCCGGACGCCAGGCGACTAGGCTCGACGAGACCTTCGCCGAGGGCTTCGCCCTCCTGGGCGAAGCCCTCCTCGCCGAGAACCTGAACAACTGGGGCGCAGCCATCGCCCAGGCCCAGCAGGGCGCTTTTCTCAATCCGGCGAACCCGATCACGCAGACCGCGGTGGGTCGTATCTTCGAGGCCAACCGCCAGGTCGATCTGGCCGCCCGCTCTTACAGGAGGGCGCTGGAGCTCGACCCCGGCTTCGCCCCCGCCCGCCTGGCGCTGATCGAGGCGGAGCTGGCTCGCGGCCACGGCGACGCCGCCATGGAGGAGGCGAAGAAGGCCGCCGCCGACAACCCCACGAGCCCACAGATCCAGATGCTCCTCGGAGAGATGTCGGAGCGCGAGGGCGACCACGCGGCCGCCCTGGGCTACCTCGAGAGCGCGCTCAAGGGCCTGCCCGGTAACGCCGACGGCTGGGCACTCCTGGGACGGGCCTATCAGTTCAGCGACCGGCTCGACGACGCGGCCGACGCCTACGGCAGGGCCGTTGAGCTGGCTCCTCAGAGCGTCGGCTACCGCTCGACCCATGGCTTGCTCCTCGGGATGAGTGGCGATCTCGACGGCGGGCTCGCAGAGCTCAAGAAGGTCGTCGAAACTCCGGGCTACGAGGAGGGGGATGCCTGGGTGAACCTCGGATGGGTCTACCGCAGCCGGGACGAGCCCACCGAGTCGATCGCCGCCTACCGCAAGGCGCTCGAGATCGAGCCGAAGCAGGTGCAGGCGGCGTTGGGTCTCGGGTGGGCCTACACGGAGATGAAGGAGTACGACGAAGCCATCGCCTGGTACAAGAAGGGTGCGGAGTTCGACGACACCCTCGCGGCCGAAGCCTACTGGGGAATCACCCTGGCCTACATCTACAAGCTGGACTTGGAGAACGCCCGTGCCTTCGAGAAGAAGATGATCGCGGCGGGTCGTTCCGACCCGCGCCTCGCCGAGTACATCGATCAGCTCGACAAGGGGCTGCTGCAGCGAGCGGCGCAGATGGAGCGTTTTCGGGCGGGGCAGCAGAAAACGGCGGCGCGAGCCCGGATCCAGAACGCCCGAAGAAGAACGCGCGCGAGCGACCCGGAAGTTCGAGCCCGCGGCGCGCGCGATCTGGTCCTCGACAGGGAGAAAGGACTCGACATACTGATCTACCTCCTGCGGACCGATTCGAACTGGACCGTGCGCATCGCGGCAACGAAGTCCCTCGGCGCGTTCGGGCCCCGCGCCAGCAAGGCCGTGCCGCTCATCGAGAAAGTCCTGGGCCAGGGTCGATACCTCTCGCCCGACGCCACGGACGAGCAACTCCACAACGAGATGCTCGACGACGACTTTCGAGAGGCATTGCGTCAGGCGCTGGGGAAGATCCAGAGCTAGCAACCTCGAGAGCCTGGGCAGAGGTCCCGCAAGCCGCCACGAGCTCTTAGAGGTGCTTCAGCTCGTCGTCCTCCTTAGTCTGGCGCGATCTCATCCTCTCGAGGGTCTCACGAGCCATGTCGCGGCCCGCGAGACCGAAGGCCAGCGCGAGAGCGAAGACGACGCCGCCGAACACGATGCTGAAGGAGGTCAGGATCACCTGGCGGCCCAGTCCCAGATGCTCGAGGGCCATGGCTGCAAAGAGGACGAGAAGAGCCACCTGCGCCCCCCCCGCCAGGAGCCTGGCCGACGGCACTCCCGCGTTGACCGCGGCGATCAGGACGCTACGGCGGACGAAGCCGGCGACGAGGCTGCCCAGCAGAACGAGCGCGAAGGCCACGAGGAGATGCGGGAGGTAGGCGAAGGCCTGGTTCACGAGGTTCACCGCCGCGCTCAGGTCGAGCGCCGCCACCGCGAGGAGCACGAACACGGCCAGGACGAGCCACGCGAGGGTGAGGGCCAGGACCCGGGAGGGGACGGCCCGGATGCCTCCCTTTCGCAGCACGGTGCTGATGCCGGTCCTCTCGGAGAAGCGATCGAAGGAGATCCACTTGAGGGCGAAGCCCACCGATAGGCGGAGGGTCACCGCAGCGAGGATCCCGATCGTCAGGAGAGTCAGCATCGCCAGCAGGTTCGGGACGAAGTCCTGGAACCGCGCGCCGACTTCCGCGAGCGTGGTGTTGATGACCTCCTCGAAGATCTCCTTCATCGTGTCCTCCTCGCCAGCGAAGCGCTCACGTCCAGCGCTCACGCAGGTAGTCCTTCTGGCCGACGAACGTTTCGGCCAGGGCTCGGATCGAAGCCTCGACCTCCTCGGCCCCGCTGTCCATGTTCTGCACGACGACCGAGGCGGTGCGGCCCAGATAGAGCGGCACCAGCGAGCGCAGGAGCTGCTCGCGGTTCAACGCTCGCCGCCGGTAGGCCAGGGCGTAGTCGAAGACGACTCTCACCCACAAGGAGTCCGGGAAGCGGAAGGCCTCTCGATCGTCGTCGCCCAGCGCCGTCACCGCCGCAAGGGTCGCCTCGTCCAGCGCCCGGGCCCAGACCTCGGCCAGGTCTCGCACGCCCTGGCGGAAGATCCGGACCATCCGCCCGACGTTCACCTTCACCGGCTCGAGGCCGACGTCGTGCGGGAAGCCGAACAGAGGCACGTCCTCCGCGCCCTCGACTTCCTTCCATCGGTCCTCGTACGTCTCCATCAGATCGAAAACGGCGGAGACGACCTGCACCAGCATGTCCGCCAGATCGGCGCCGGGATCCTTCGGGTCGTGGATCTTCGCCCCGAGGAAGCTCTCGCACACCTTGAAACCGTCGGCGATCGCCGTGGTCGTCATCCAGATGTCAATGCCAAATCGGGCCACGTTGGTTTCCCAGACCGGCTTCTTGAGATAGTGCCCGGCGAGACGCCCGGAGAAACCGAACTCCCCTCCGATCGGCTGTCTCACCTCCCGACCGTAGAGCGCCCGGGTGAGCGGGTAGACGATCGAGTTCGTGATCGTCCCGTCGAACTTGTGCCGGAGGTACATCGGCGCCACGTAGTCGAAATCCTGGGCGACGATCGGGCCGAGGAGAAGCTCGAACCACTCCGGCCTGATGCTGCGCAGATCGGAGTCCACCACCGCGCAGGCTCTGGCCTGGAGCCTCTCCGCGATGGCGAAGACCGTGCGGAAGGCGCTGCCCTTGCCCGGCAGCCCACGGTACGGGGTCACGATCTTGTGCGCCGGGCTCACCGGGTGGGACACGAGGATCGCGCTTGGCGACTGGAGCTCAGTCTTCGCCACGACCTCTGCGGTTCCGTCGTTCGAACCTCCATCCGAGTTGACGATCACCGCCGATTGCCCCGGGAAGTACTTGGCGAGTCCGGCTGCAGCGGCCCGCACGACATGGCCAATCGTGTCCGCGTTGTTGTAGCTCGGGATGCCCACGAGGAGATCGATGGTGCCGAGCTCCTCGAGCTGCCGCAAGACGTGTGGCTCGAGGGGGACGTCGCCCTTCTTCATGCAGGGACCCGGGGCAGCGACTCTCCGGCCAACACGCCGAGGATGGCCGCAGACCAGCCCGCCGGCCCGGGCTCCGGAGCCTGCTCCGCCCCCGGCAGCGCCGCCGCCAGGGCGGCGTCGACCGTGCCGTCTCTCCGCGGCATCAGGATCGGCCGGTCCACCGCCTCGAGCATCGGCAGGTCGTTCGCCGCATCTCCCAGCCCGACGGTTCGCCCTCGCGGGTCGTCCGGGAGGAGCTTGAGAAGCATCCGCACGGCGAGCCCCTTGTCGCTGGTTCCGGTCAGGTGGTGGAAGCGGCCTCCGTGAGTCACCCGAAGGCCCCGCTGCCGGGCCGCTTCCTCGAGGCGCAGGGTCGTGGCCCCGTCCCCCTCCGGTTCCACCACGAACGGCTCGTCCCACTCGCGCTTGAGCGCCCGCGCCGCCGCCTCGGGGTCGAGGCCGGTCCGCTTCGCGACCTCTCCCGGCGTCATCACCGAAAACGACCGGACCGTCACCCCTGCCTCCTTTGCCACCGGGTCGAGGGCGGCGAGGAGGACGTCGCGAGTGCTGCCCAGGGGGATGACCAGGTACTCGCCGTCCTGCCGTCCCCCGGGAGGGAGGAACGGGAGCATCCGCGCCCGAAGGACGATGGCGCCACCGTTCTCCACGATGAGCGGGGCATCGAGCCCCAGCTCGCGGGCGAGAGGCTCCATCTCCGCCCGGGTCTTGCTGCTACAAAGCACGAGGCTCACTCGCCGCTCGCGCAGGGCGTCGAGCCCGGGCTGCGCCGGCCGGAAGTCGTAGGTCTCCCCGTCCAGCAGCGTTCCGTCCAGGTCGGTGATGACCAGCCGCGTGCCGTCCTGGGAGCTCACCGTCGAACCCCGCTCGGGGGCTCCGCTCCCCTCTCGACGGCGGCGAGCAGCCGCGCGCTCGCGTCGGGAACGCCCGCCCACACCCGCGACCAGTTCGGCACGAGGGGAGGGCCCAGCGGATCGGCCAGGAACTCGTCGATCGAGGCCCTCAGTGCCTCGGCGAACACGTGCACGCTCTGCTCCTCGGCGTGCCGGTCGTATTTCAGGTGGTTGACCACCGCTACGGCGTACGAGTCGTTGACCGCATCCTCCGCCTGGCGCTGGTAGGCCGCGAGAAGGCTCATGAGAAGCCCGGGCGAGAGGGTCACGCCAGCCGCGGCCAGCGTTCTCAGCAGGTGCTTGATGACGTCGCGCGCCATGCGGTTGAGCCCCTGGGTCGGGTCCTGCCCGGAGAGATCCTGGTGCTTGTGGTCGTAGCGCTCGGTGATCTCGACCTGGCAGAGCCGCCCGGGAGCGCGGTGCCGGAGCGCTTCGAAGAGCGTCACGATCTCGAGACCCCAATCGCAGGGCAGCCGGAGCTGCTCGGCCAGATCGCGCTTGATGGTGAACTCCCCGGAGAGGGCGTAGCGAAACGAGGAAAGATAGCGGATGTAGGGGTCCGAGCCGATCAGCCTCGTGAACGCTCCAAGAAGGGGCGTCAGCAGGAGCCTGGTCACCCGACCGTGGAGTCGATCGGAGACGCGACCGTAGTAGGCCTTCACGAAATCGAAATCGACGGTCGGCTCGATGGCGGGGAGCACCAGGCGACCCAGCATCCAGCGTGTGTAGTTGATGACGTCTGCATCCTGGAAAGCGATGTAGGAGGTGCGATCCTCGGCGAGGATGAGCCCGATGGCCAGCCAGCACGCGCGCCCCTTCCCTGTCTCGCCCGTGTAGAGCCCGGCGGCCGCCATGTCCGACACGAAGGCCGAGACCGCCGGCGACTCGCTCCACAGCACCATCTTGCGTCCCTGGTAGCGATCGAAGAACTCGACGGCGCGCCGGTAGTCCTCCAGGGTGGCTCGATTCAGGGAGACCACGAGCGTGTCGATCCACTTCACCTGGTACAGCTCGTCCAGGATTCGACCAAGGGCGGGCCGATCCATCTCGCTGGGGATCATGGGAATGACCAGCGACACGGGGAATCGCTCGGTCAGCTCCTCGAGGCGCTGCTCCATCTCCTCCGGGTCGCGGGCCGCAAGCAACGGGATGGCAGTGACGGGACCGAACTGGTGGAAATCGCTCATGAGGCTCCTGACCGCCGCGGCCCGGACCTTCCCCACGGGACCCTCGTGGCTGGCGGACACCACACCTATACCACATCCCGTGGGCGAAGCCGCGGGCGCTAGACCTGCGGGCTCGCATGGCGATTCTGCCCTCTGTTCTTGCGTCTGCAGGGGCGAAGGAGGAGCAGGCCCAGATCCTCCTTGCTCTCGCCTTCTTCCTCGCCGGTGCCTGCCCGTGGTTCTCGGCGAGCTTCTCGTCGGTATCCTCCTCGGCAACCTGGTGCTCTTCGGAGGCCCCAGCCTCGCCGCTCAGGTGCGGGCTGGGCGCCGAAGCTCGCGCCAGGCCACGACGCCCACCGTCGCCACCGTGAGCGGGATCACGAAGAAGAGCATGGCCCGGCTGAAAGCCGGCAGCGCGTCGTGCCGCTCCGCCTGCAGCACGACGAAAAGGAGATAGACAGCGTAGTAACCGAGAAACAGCGCCCCCTCCCACCGGTTGATCCGATGCCCGGTGTAGAAAATCGGGAGGCAGGCCGCCGCCACCACGATCATCACCGGGAGGTCGAATCGAAGCGCCGGCTCGGGCACCGGCACGCCCTGCGGCGCCAGGAGTGCGGTGAGGCCGAGCACGTTCACGATATTGAAGATGTTGCTGCCGATGACGTTTCCCACCGCCATATCTCTTTCCCCCCGCCATGCGGCGACGATCGAAGCAGTCACCTCGGGCAGCGACGTGCCGACCGCGACCACCGTCAGGCCCACGACGAGATCGCTCACGCCCAGGGCCTGGGCGAAGGTCGTGGCCGCGCTCACTATCCAGCGCGCCCCGACCACGAGCAGGAGCATCCCCACCGCGACCAGGAGGCTGGCACGAGGAAGCCGAACCTCTGCACGCGGGCGCTCGTCGGACACCGCGACGCTCTCACGCCGACTCGCCCGGATGGTGTGGACGGTGTACCCGAGGCCGGCGAGGAACAGCAGCCCACCCTCCCCGCGCCCGAGATGCCCCTCGTAGCCCAGCACGAGGACCGCTCCGGACAGAACGACGAGGATCGGCACGTCGCGCCACACCAGCTGCCTCGAGACCACCAGCGGTGTGAGGAGCGCCGAGGCGCCGAGCACGCCGAGGATGTTGATGATGTTGCTGCCGACGACGTTGCCGAGAGCCATGCCTCCCCGGCCGTCGAGAGCGGCACCAAGGCTGACCGCGAGCTCCGGCGCGCTCGTGCCCCAGGCCACCACCGTCAGACCGATCACGAGCGGGGACAGCCGAAGCCGCCGAGCGAGCGCGGAGGACCCGTTCACGAGGGCGTGCCCGCCGGTCACGAGGACCACCAGACCGCCCAGGAAGAGGCCGATGTCGAAGAGCATCGAGAGGAGGCCTAGACTACCACCGCCCCCGGGCCGGGCATACTCGCCTTGTACCTGCCACCATGATCGCACGTCCCACCGTGGTTTCCGCGCCGGCCTCCAGTGTCCGGTACCGTTTCTTCGTCATCGGTGCGGTGTGGCTCGCGATCGTCGTCCTCGGCTTCTCGGTCCCGGCTCGCGCCGACCCCAAGACGGACGTCATCGTTCTCAAGAACGGGGATCAGATCACCTGCGAGATCGTGAGCCTCAGGCGCGGGAAGATTCGGGTCAAGACCGACGACATGGGCACCGTCGACATCGAATGGGACAAGATCGAGTCGCTGACGGCCGCGGGCCTCTTCGAGATCGAGGACCTCTATGGCGGTCTCTACTTCGGCCCCTTGGAGACCATCCCGGACGAAGGGCTTCAGGTCGCCACGGCCACCGGGATCGAGACCGTGCCCCTCGAGACCATCGCTCGCGTCCAGTCCATCAAGAGCAGCTTCTGGAAAAGGCTCTCGGGCTCGGTCGACGTCGGTTTCGGTTATACGAAAGCCAGCGATCTGGTCGAGTTCAACGGCGACTTCTCCGTCAAGTTCACTCGACCGACCTTTTCCGCCGAGCTCAAGGGCAGCTCGTTCCTCCAGCGGCCGGAGAACATCGAGGACACCACACGAAACTCCCTTGCGGCGACATATGTCCGCACCTTCGAGCGTCGTCACTTTGCCATGGGGCGCGTCTCCGCGGATCAGAACACTGCGCTTGGCTATGACCTCCGCGCCGGCATCACAGGCGCCTGGGGACGCTACTTGGTGCGCAGCCAGGGCAACGAGATCCTGGGTGCCGCCGGCCTCTACGTCAACCGCGAGGTGCCAGTGAACGGCGAGAGGGCTACGAACCTGGAGGCCCTGATCGCCCTGGACTGGGCCAACTTCGCCTACGACTTCCCGAAGACGGACGTCGAGATCGGCTCGATCGTCACCTTCGGGCTGACCGACTGGGGCCGCTACCGTGTGGACCTGAACGTGCGCCTGGACCGGGAGCTCTTCAGCGACTTCCATCTCGTGATCAAGGGTTTCTATAACTACGACTCCGAGCCCCCGACCGAGGGCGTCTCCAAGGAAGACTTCGCGGTCACTCTCGCCCTCGGCTACACGTTCTAGGGTGGTCCATTCCCCTTGCCGCGCATTCCGTACTAAGCTCGCCTTGGAACTTCCCCGCGCCCCTGGCGCGCCCCCGGGAGCGTCCAGCCGACCATCGACCATCGACCATGATCACGCCCAGCCTCGACGAGACGCGCCGCGCCCTCCTGGGCGACGAGCGCCGCCTCCTCGGCGAGCTTCGGGACTGGCTCGTCCGACTCGAGGCCCCCGAGGAGCAGCGGAAGGCCCTCGCCGACTCGATCGAGCAGCTCGAGGAGCCCTTCCTGCTCGTCGTCGTCGGGGAGTTCAACGCGGGGAAGAGCGCGTTCATCAACGCGCTCCTCGGCCAGAAAGTGCTGGAGGAGGGAATCACCCCGACCACGGCCCGCATTGGTCTCCTTCGCCACGGTGAGGAGATGGGGCGTGAGGTGACCGCGGCCGGGCTCGAGAGCCTCACGGCCCCCAGCGAGATCCTCCGCGATCTCGTGATCGTCGACACCCCGGGCACGAACGCGGTGCTGAGAGAACACGAGGCCCTGACCCGAGAGTTCGTCCCCCGCGCCGACCTCGTGCTGTTCGTCACGTCCTCCGATCGGCCTTTCGCCGAGAGCGAGCGGGCCTTTCTCGAGGCGATCCGGGCCTGGGGCAAGAAGGTGATCGTCGTCGTGAACAAGGCCGATCTCCTCGAGTCGCCGGACGATGTCTCACGGGTCGTGACCTATGTGAGAGACCAGGCGCAACGGACCCTCGGGTTCGCGCCGGAGGTGTTCGCGCTCTCCGCCCGCCGGGCGCTTCAGGCCCGTCTGGACGGCGACGAGGTGGCGCTCGACGCGAGCGGCCTCGAGTCCTTCGAAGCCCGAGTCACCGCCACCCTGGACGAGGGCGAGCGGTTCCGCTTGAAGCTCCAGAACCCGCTGGGCGTGGGCCGCCGTGTCCACGGCGAGGTGGCTGCGGTCGTCGACGGCCGGTTGAGGGTTCTCGAGGGGGATCTCGACACGCTGGAAACGGTGGAGGCCGATCTCGCCGCCCGTCGCGCCGACTTGGAGCGGGACTTCCGGCTGCGGCTCTCCGACGTCGAGAAGGTCCTCCTCGACTTCGAGCGGCGCGGGAACGCTTTCTTCGACGAGCGCCTTCGCCTGATGCGCATCCACGAGCTGCTGAGCAAGGAGCGCCTCCGCCGGGACTTCGAGACGACTGTCGTCGCCGAGCTGCCTCGCGAGGTCGAGACCCGGGTGGAGGCGGTCGTCGACTGGATGGTGGAGGCGGAGCTCCGGCAGTGGCAGGACGTCATGGAGCACCTCGGTGGTCGGCAAGTCGCCCACGCCGACAAGATGGTGGGTCGGGTCGAGGATCGCTTCGGGTACGACCGGCAGCGCCTTCTGGGGGCGGTGCGCACCGAGGCACAGCGCGCAGTCGATGGATACGATGCCCCCGCCGAGGCCAGACGCCTCGCTCAGACCGTGCGCGACTCGGTCGCCCAGACGGCGCTCCTCCAAGTCTCGGCCCTGGGACTCGGCGCCCTGGTGACGACCCTGGCCACCAGCACCGCTGTCGACGTGACCGGGCTGGTGGCCGCCGGAGCCCTTTCGGTGCTCGGGCTCTTCGTCCTGCCTGCCCGCCGTCGCAAGGCGCGGGCCGAGCTCGCGGCGAGGGTGGCCTCCCTCCACGAGAAGCTCCTCTCGTCCCTGACCGCGAGCTTCGAGAGCGAGCGCGACCGCAGCTTGCAGAAGGTGCGCGAGGCCATCGCTCCCTATTCTCGCTTCGTGCGAACCGAGGGGGATCGACTGCGAGCGGCGGAGTCCGCCCTTGCCGACCTCGACGACGGCCTGGCCGCTCTCGCGGGCCGGGTGGAGTCCCTGGACCAGACGTGAGAACGAGACAGACGAGGAGAAAGCCATGAGACAGAGTCACCCTCTGCGCCGATGGGCGGCAGTGGCCGCCGCGACGACACTTTCGCTCCTGGGCGTTTCGGCCTGCACGACGGTCCCCGCAGTGGACGATGCCCGGGCGTTCCTGGAAGACGCCAACGCTCGCCTGCTGGAGGACAACAATCGATCGGCCCGCGCGGCCTGGGTGCAGGCCAACTTCATCACCCGGGACACGGACACCGTGGCGGCCGAGGCCCGAGAGGCCGTCATGGGGACCAGCGTGGAGCTCGCTGCCGAGGCCGCGGTCTACGATGGCCTCGAGCTTCCACCCGACCTCGCCCGTCAGATGAAGCTCCTGAAGCTCTCCCAGACCCTCCCCGGACCAGCCGACGCCGGCGACCGGGCCGAGCTCGCCCGCCTCGCCGTGGACCTCGAGAGTGTCTACGGCAAGGGAAAACACGAGGGCCGGCCGCTCAACGACCTCGAGAAGGTCATGGCGGAGAGTCGTGACTACGACGAGCTGCTCGACGCGTGGCAGGGGTGGCGCACCATCGCGCCTCCGATGAAGGCCAGGTACCAGCGCACGGTCGAGATCGGGAACACCGGCGCCCGCGAGCTGGGCTTCGACGATCTCGGGGTCCTTTGGCGGTCGAACTACGACATGGCCCCGGACGAGTTCGAGGCCGAGCTCGACCGGCTGTGGGGCCAGGTGAAACCCCTCTACGAGGCCCTCCACGCTCACGTGCGTGCCGGGCTCCGTGCCCGGTACGGGCCAGACAAGGTGCCGGAGTCCGGGCCCATCCCCGCCCATCTCCTGGGGAACATGTGGGCTCAGGAGTGGGGAAACATCTACCCCTTGGTCGCGCTGGGCACTGGAAGCCGAGGCTACGACCTCACCGAGCTCCTCCGTCGAAAGGGTGTCGACGAGCTGGAGCTGGTCAGAATCGGCGAGCGCTTCTTCTCGTCCCTGGGCTTCGAGCCGCTCCCCGACACGTTCTGGGAGCGCTCCCTCTTCGTGAAGCCGAGGGATCGCGAGGTGGTCTGTCACGCGAGTGCCTGGAACGTGGACAACAATCAGGACCTCCGGATCAAGATGTGCATCAAAGTCGACGCCGAGGATTTCGTCACCGTGCACCACGAGCTGGGACACAACTACTACCAGCGGGCCTACCGTCAGCAGCCGTTTCTCTTCCGCGGGAGCGCCAACGACGGTTTCCACGAGGCGCTCGGCGACGCCGTGGCCCTCTCGGTCACCCCGGGCTACCTGGTCGAGATCGGGCTGCTCGACCGCGAGCCCGACACGAGCGCCGACGTGGCCCTGTTGCTCCGCACCGCCCTCGACAAGGTGTCCTTCCTGCCGTTTGGCCTGGTGATCGACAAGTGGCGCTGGAAGGTCTTCTCGGGCGAGCTGTCACCCGAGCACTACAACGAGGCATGGTGGGAGCTGCGGGAGGAATACCAGGGCATCGAGGCCCCCGCCCCTCGCACCGAAGACGACTTCGACCCTGGCGCCAAGTACCACGTGCCGGCCTACACGCCGTACACGCGTTACTTCCTCGCCCGCATCCTCCAGTTCCAGTTTCATCGAGCGCTGTGCCGCGAGGCCGGGTACGAAGGCCCGCTCTACCGCTGCTCGATCTACGGCAGCGAGGCGGCGGGCGATCGGCTACGGCGCATGATGGCCATGGGCATGAGCCAGCCCTGGCCCGATGCCCTCGAGGCGCTCACTGGTCAGCGCGAAGTGGACGCCTCCGCCCTGGTCGAATACTTCGAGCCACTGGTCGCCTGGCTCGATGAGCAGAACGAGGGCCGAGCAGTGGGCCACTGACGAGCCGGGAAGTGGACATCCCCCGCACGGTAGGAGAGAAGGGGCGTCACGTCCCCGGTCAGCATCTCGTCGGGCTGTCGTCGTCAGCTCAGATGCATTTCGAAGAACTCGAGCGTTCGCTGCCAGGCCAGCTTTGCGGCGGCCTCGTCGTATCGCGGTGTCGTGTCGTTGTGAAAGCCGTGGCTCGTGTCTTCGTAGACGTGGGCCGTGTAGCGGACACCGTTGGCCTTGAGCGCCTCCTCGTAGGCCGGCCAGTCGGCGTTGACCCTCTTGTCGTTGCCCGCGTAGTGAAGGAGCAGCGGGGCCTTGATGTTCGCCACGTCCGCAGAGGGAGCCTGCCCCCCATAGAACGGCACCACGGCCGCCAGGTCGGGGACCCGCACGGCCAGCCCGTTCGAGACGCTGCCGCCGTAGCAGAAACCCACGCAGCCCACCCGTCCCGTGCAGCCCGGGTAGGACTGGAGGAACTCCACCGCGGCGACGAAGTCCTCGAAGAGCTTGTCCCGGTCCAGCGTTCGCTGCATCGAGCGGCCCTCGTCGTCGGTGCCGGGGTAGCCTCCGAGGGACGTGAGCCCGTCGGGGGCGAGGGCCAGGTAGCCGGCCAGGGCGGTGCGGCGTGCCACGTCTCGGATATGGGGGTTGAGTCCCCGGTTCTCGTGGATGACGACCACACCGGGGAGTTTCCCGCTGGATCCCGCGGGCCGCACCAGGTAGCCCTTGACCGTGCCGTACCCCTTCGGCGACTCGTACTCGATGGACTTCGGCTCGAGCCGCTCGTCGTCCGAGGCGATCTGCTCGCCCGCGGCATAGTTCGGGCTCAGGGTCTCCACGAGGGCCGCCGCTGTGACGCCCCCAACGGCGAAGCGACCCGCACGATCCAGGAACGTGCGGCGGCTGATCCCCCCGTGGACGTACCTGTCGAAGAGATCGAGAAGCTCCGGGTCGAAATCGCTGGCCTTCTTTCGTTCCATGGCGGTCACTCTTTTGCTTCGGCTTGTGGTTCCTTCGTGGGGGCCCTCAGTTGCGGTACCTGCCTAGGACGGCCCGGCCCGGATACACGCCGGGCACCGTCTTGCCCTCTCGGACGACGAACGTGCCGTTCACCAGGACGTGTGGGATGCCCTCGGCGAAGGTGAGCTCCTCGCCGAAGGTTGCGGTGTCGATGACCGCGGCGGGGTCGAAAATAGTGATGTCGGCGTCACATCCGACCTGCAGCCGCCCCTTGAGACGCATGGACGGCGCGGCCGACTCGGCCCGTCGAGCCGGCATGATCGTCATCTTGCGGAGCGCGTCGATCAACGAGAGCGTGCGCCGCTCACGCACGTAGCGCCCCAGGACCCGCGAGAACGTTCCGGCGGAACGGGGGTGCGCGAGAGGCGCGAAGGGCATCCCGTCGGAGCCGATCATCGTGAAGGGCGCGCGGAGCCCCGTCTCGATCCACTCCTCCTTCATCACGTGGAGGATGAGTGTGCCGCCCGTCGCACGGTACTTCCGAAACGTTTCCTCGGTGAGCCGCTCGCCAGTGCCCTCCCACTGCAGGTCTCCGTAGTCGATGCCAAAGACGTCCTGCCAGCCCTCATTGAAGAGGGCGGACTCGATGAGTGTGGATCCCGCCGTATACGGATAGAGCTCCGTCGTGATGTCGAGCCCACGCTTCTGGGCGGAGTCGATCATGGCGAGGGCCACACCGACGCGCCCGAGCGCCATGCTGTTGAGGTGCACGATGTGGACCGACGCGCCCGTGGCTCCACCGTTGGCGATGGCTTCCTGGATGGCCGGGATGTCCGGATCGCGCACGTGGGTGTAGACCGGAACGTCCCATTTTGCCGCAACCTCGTAGACACGGAAGACCTCTTCCCGGGTCGCCCCGGGGTAGTACCCCACCGGCACGCCGATCCCCAGGGCCCCCTGACCCAGACCAGCGGAGAGGATCTCGGTCATCGAGATCATCTCCGCGCTCGTCACGGCCTCATAGCGGGCCGAGCCGGGTGGGTTCAATGCTGCTGTCACGGCTGCCGGCAGGTGCCCCCCCTCGGCCCCGGCGCGCGCTCGCCGGGCCTCGTCGGCGTACTTGGCCATGGCCATCCAGCGAGTGCTCGCATGGGACACCGTTGCGCCGAAGTTGATGAGAGCGTTGCCCTTTCTCAACTCGAGCCAGGCCTTGACGAACGGCACACCCAGCTCCAGCTCGAGGGCGGTCGTCACCCCGTCGTGGGCCTGGTACTCGTTGGCTGCGTTCGTCTGCCCGTGAGCGTGCAGGTCGATGAACCCCGGGGCCACCACGAGGCCGCCCACGTCGACGACCTCGGTGCCGGAGAGGGCGTCTGTCGAGATCTCGACGATGCGATCTCCCCTGATCCCGACGTTCCGCACGGCATCGAAGCCGGTCTCGGGATCGATGACGCGCCCGCCCTCGAGCACGACGTCGTAGCCGTCCTTGGCCTGGAGCGGCGGTGCAAGCGCGAGTGACAGGCACAAAACGAGTCGCGACACGTAAGGCCCCTTTCCGATCGGTTGGCCCGATCCCGGTCTGTGTATCACAGAACCAAGCCCGATGGAGGCACTGTTTGCGGCCCAGTTGAAACTGCTCTAAGCAAAAACGAGCACTTATCAGCCGTTGAAATCAAGCAGATACCGCCGGGCCGGGGCCCGTGCTTGGACCAGGAAATTCGTTGCCGTTGCGGCTGCCGCCGCTGTGGCTCTCACGGCGGGGGCCGCGCTGGCCCAGGCGCCGCCCAAGCAGACGCCGTCCAGCGAGGCGGACATCAAGGCCGCTCTCTTCGGCGGCGTGCCCATGGACCGCTGGAAGGAGGGACTCCTCTTCGAGGGGATCCGGCCCATGCCGTGGCTGAAGAGCGCCGCGAACTGGTTCCCCGGAACCGAAGAGATCCAGCCCAACGAGATCCGCGTCATCTTCATGGGGTCCGCGCGGCCCTCGAAAATCGCCGCTACCTGACACCGCTGATCGACGGCGGCGACATCGACGCCCTGCCGCCCCCCAACGTCGTGAGCAATCCTGTGGAGCTCCTGACGCCTCGCGAGCGCGAGGTCGTCCAGCTTCTGGCGGAGGGCCGCTCGATGAAGCAGGCTGCGGCTGCCCTCGGCATCACGGCACGCACCGTGGCCTTCCACAAGTACCGTGCGATGAAGAGCCTCGCTATCGACACGAGCGCCGAGCTCGTGACGTTCGCGGTCCGTCACAAGCTCTTGTAGCTCCCGCTCGGCGTGCGTGGCTCAGCGAAACCGGAAAAGCCAGGACGCCACTGCCACGGCGCCTACGAGAATCGCGCCAGCGACGAAAGCGAGGACCACCGCAGCGACCAGCTGACCGGGGCCTCCCAGTGCCGGGCTCGGCGGCTCCCAGGACTCCTGGTCTTCGTCACCCTCGAACGGATCCATCTCGGGATCGGACGGCCGGATTGGATCATCCCCTCCCGGCGTCTGGGGACTCACACGCCCTGCGGGGCGCCGTCGCGGGTCTGAACCGCCCGGGCCGCGGCCTCCACGATGCGCAGCGCTTCCAGACCGTCTTCGTGTGTGACCGCGAACGGCTCGCCCCGGGTGACGCAGTTGATGAAGTGCACCATCTCGGCGCGGTATGCGGGACCGAAGCGTTCGACGAACACCGGCACGCTGGGGGCGTCGTACGATCTCATCCTGAAGGTCTCCCGGGCGATGACTCGGCCACGGGCGAGGGCCTCGACGTCGACCCGCAGCGGATCCTCCTGAAACCCGCCGACGTGCACGACCCCGCGATCGCCGTAGACCCAGGTCTCGTTGCGGTAGCCGGCGACGTGATTGCGGCTCACCTGCACCTGGGCGGCCGCACCACCAGGGAACCACATGGTCATGAGCGCGTCGTCGAAATCCTCTTTCACCGAGGCGATGGCGGTGTTGTAGAGCCGACTGGCCATTGCGGTCGCGCGATCCGGGCGCTGGCCCAGGAGCCACACGACCTCGTCGACGTTGTGGACGGACATGTCGGGGAGCAGGCCGGGGCTCTGATATCCCTCCGGCGGCGGGTCGGGATCCTCGAGCACCGACACAATCTTGAACGGTTGGCCGACGGCGCCGTCGTCGACAAGCGCCTTGGCCCGCCGGAGCGGCTCGTCGAATCGGCGCTGAAACGCCTGCATGACCGCCCGATCTCCGCCCGGCAGTGCGGCGAGGTGCTCCGCCAGCGCCGCAGCACTCTCGAAGGAGCTGGCGAGGGGCTTCTCGAGGAGCACACGACACCCGGCGTCGACGAGGGTGCGCGTGTGGGCCTCATGGTCCTCCGTGCGAGACGCCACGACCGCGGCGTCGAGGCCCCCGGCGTCGATCGCCTCCTCGATGCGGCGGAACGCGCGGACGGGCTGACCCTGGCGTTCCTGCAGCTGCGCCGCCACGCGCTCGGCGGTGTCTTCGTGGGCGTCGATCACAGCGCTCAGCGTGCAGTCGCCTCGGTCGCTGGCGATCTCCTGGACGTGCTGCGCGTGAAAGACGCCGATCCGTCCCGCACCGACGATCCCCAGCTTGAGCCCGCCTTCCATCGACGAAATCTACCACGCCGCGTCGAGCAGTTTATTCTCCACCGTCCTCTCCGAAATCCGTGATGTAATCTGCCCTCACGCGGGATCAGCCAAAGGCCGCTCGGGAGCGCTACTCCCAAAGGCGAGTCCGATCAAATCGAGCATGGAACTCTCTGGCGTCGACATCGGCACCTTCGTCGGATTCATCGTCTTTGTCATAGCGGTCTCGCTGTATGCCTCGCGCAAGGAAGACACCTCCGAGGACTACTTCCTCGCCGGCCGCAGCCTGACCTGGTGGCTCATCGGCCTGTCGCTGGTCGCGTCCAACATCTCGACGGAGCACTTCATCGGGATGGGAGGCAAGGGCTTCGAACTGGGCCTCGCCATCGCCAGCTTCGAGTGGATCGCGGCCATCGCTCTCGTCTTCGTCGCCCTGGTGCTGCTCCCACGCTTCCTGCGCGCCGGGATCTACACCCTCCCCGAGTACCTGGAGTACCGCTACAACGCGACCGCCCGGGCCATCATGGCCTTCTACCTGATGATCATGTACGTGGTCGCGGCCATGGCCGGCGTCCTCTACACCGGCGGTCTCGCGCTCAACAGCATCTTCGGCGTCAATCTCTACTACGGCATCTGGGGCATCGGAGTGCGGGCGGGCGCCTACACGGTCTACGGCGGCCTCAAGGCTGTCGTGTGGTCCGACCTCGTCCAGGGGATCACGCTGATGCTGGGGGGCGCGGTCGTGCTGGTTCTCGGCCTTCGGGAAGTGGGCGGCCTCGGCGTCTTCCTGGAGGTGAATCAGGACAAGCTCCACATGGTCCTGCCGGCGGACCACTCCACGATGCCGTGGACGATCTTTCTGCTGGGAATCTGGGTCCCGAACATCTGCTACTGGGGCTTGAATCAGTTCATCACCTAGCGCGCCCTCGCCGCCAAGAGCCTGGAGGAAGGGCAGCCGGGGATTCTCTTCGCCGCTGCCTTGAAGCTCGTCATTCCCTTCCTTGTCGTCTTTCCCGGGATCATTGCCTTCTAGCTCTACGGCTCCGAGGTCCCCGAGGCCGATCAGGCCTATCCCTTTCTGATGAAGAGGCTGCTCCCGTCCGGGCTCCGAGGCGTCATGTTCGCGGCGCTGTTCGGGGCGATCATGAGCTCGCTCGACTCGATGCTGAACTCCGCCTCCACGATCCTGACGATCGATCTCTACAAGCGCCACTGGGCGAAATCGAAGCCTTCGCTAAAGGCCCTCGTCGCCATGGGGCGGATGAGCACCGCTGCGTTCGTGGTCCTGGCGTGCCTTCTTGCCCCCGAGCTGCGGCGAATGGGACCCATCTACGACTACATGCAGATGGCGTGGAACTTCATCTGGCCCGGCATCCTCGCGGTCTTCATTCTGGGGATGTTCATCAAGAGGGTCCCCGCCGGAGCGGCCGTGATGGGGCTGCTCGTCTCGGTGCCCCTCTACGGCGTCTTCATCTGGGTCGTCGACGGTCCGTACCTGAACGTGGCGGCCCTCGCCTTCCTCACGACGTCGGCGGCGATGCTCCTCTACACGCACGTGAGCCCAGGGGAACCGAGGGAGATTCCGGACGCCGGCGAGGTCGACCTCAAGGCGAGCCCGAGGGCAAAGCTCTTTGGGGCCGTGATCGTCGCCCTGACGATCGGCTTGTATCTCTACTTCTGGTAGAACGTCAGGTCCGGGACCCTCTTGTGGCCCGGCCATCGCGACCGCCGACTCGAAGACCGACCTCACTGAAGGTCGCCGAGGGCCTCCAGCGGCTTCCAACGCGTCGGGCCGTTCCTCGGCAGCCTCGTAGAGGCTGAGTCTCGAGCCACCACGGCCTTCGACCGCGCCGAGTGGGGCGCAGGCTCTCCCACCACGAACTCCAGGGTCGCGCGGGCGATCATGACGTCGTAGACGGCCTGCGCGTGGGCCTGCTTCGAGCGGACCAGGGACAGGTCGGCCGCCGTGAGGTCGATGAAGCTCCCGAGCTGCGCTCCATATCTCTGGGTGGCCAGACGCAGGGACTCCTCGGCCAGAGACACCTGGGCGCGGGCCACCTCCGTGAAGGAGCGTGCGGTCTCCAGGCCCAGGAAGGCCCTCTGGACTTCGAAGCGCACACGCTGCACGATCGCTCTTTGACCCGCCTGGGCCGCCCGCAGCCTCGACTCCGCCTGGTGGATGCGCGAATCCACGGCGAACCCGGTGAACACGGGAACGCTGAACCCGACCCCGACCACCCAGTCCTTCCCGTCGACGCCTTCGGCGAAGCGGGCCTTCCCGAAGCTGGCCACCGCACGGATCTGCGGGAGCCTCTCGCTGCGAGCGGCCTCGAGAGAGGCGCGCACGGCTTGGGCCTCGAGGTGCGCCGCCGCGAGGTCGGGTCGGCTGAGCAGGCTTCTCTCGACGAGAGCCTCGAGTGATTCCCCGGGCTCGGAATCGGCCGGCGTCGCCTCGAGTCGGTAGGTGCCTTCTCCCGGCACTCCCATGGCGAGATCGAGCGCCGCGAACTCGAGCTGTTGCTGGTTCTCGGCGCGTATCAGCTCTGCTTCGGCCTCCTTTACACGAACCTCGGAGAAGCTGGCGTCGAGCTTCGACCGAAGCTCGGCCTCGTAGTAGACCCGGGCCTGCCGCGCTGTGAGCTCCCTTGCCTCGAGCGTCTCACGGGCCACCTGGAGCAGGTCTTCGGCCTGAAGGCAGCGGTAGTAGGCGGTCTTGACCTGCCACACGACGGCGGCCTTCTCGGCCTCTTCGCGGCTGCGGAGCGACGCAGCGGTGAACCGGGCCGCGTCCACGGCGTTGCTCGTGCGGCCGAAGTCGAGAGCGTTGAAGCTGACGTTGACGCCGATGGCCAGCTTGTCGAAGAAGGGTGAGCCGGTCAGCCCCACCAGGCCCAGGCCACCGGTGGCTCCCGAGAGGCCGTCCTTCGCAATCCCCTCGACGGCGACCCAGGGGTAGTAGTTGGAGCGTGCCGCGCGCACCCCGTCCTCCGCCGCCAGGCTCTCGAACCGGGAGCGCTCCACCCGCGAGTGCTGATTGTACCCGCAGGCTGGGTGCGCCGGTTCCCCGTGGTTGGTCTCTCGCCCTCGAGAACGCGACCCGCACTTCGCGGGCGACCGACGCGGACGACTCGATGTGTCACTGCAGGTAGCCGAGCGCTTTCAGCTGCTCCCGGGCCCTCGCATCGATCTCGTCCTCCTCCAGTGGAGGAGCGACGGGCGAGGCGTCGGATCGGAGCGCGGCCCGGGTCTCGGAGAGCCGGAGGCGAAGCTCCGTTGCGAGCTCCGCTTCGCCTCCGGCCCGATTCTCGGTCTCCCCTGGATCGGCCGCCAGATCGTAGAGCTCCTCCGAGCCCAGGGCGCGGCTCTTCAGAAACTTCCAGCGTGTGCTCCTGAGACCGTGGAACGTTTCGGGGTAGCGGCCGGCGCTCTCGATCTTCACGAGGGGGCGGCTCTCGGGTGCACGGAAGACGCTGCCGCCGGCTCCGTCGTCCTCCCACGAGGCCCCCACGACGTCGCGGACCGTCGGCACGATGTCCACGAGGGAGACCTGGGCTTCGACGATCCCTCCCTCGGTCTGGCCGGGCCGCTTGATCATGAGCGGCACGCGCAGGGTCGCGTCGTAGGCGAACCATCCGTGCTCGAAGTAGAAGTTGTGCTCGCCCAGGCTCTCTCCATGGTCGGCCGTGAACAGCACCATGGCGTTGTCGTAGCGGCCGAGCTCCTCGAGCGCGCGAATCACCTCACCGAAGGCGTTGTCGACGTGGCGGATCTCGGCGTCGTAGCGGGCCACATAGACCGCCACGCGATCCTCGTCGCCGAGCTGCTGGTAGCGGGGCACCGCCCCCAGCAGCTTGTTGGGCGAGCCCCCCTCGATCTGGTTCGCCTCATAGTCCAGTGAGACCCGCGCTGACGACTGCGCCCACTCGTCGTCGACGAACAGTGCCTCGAGCGCGGGAGGAGGGTCGTAGGGCCCATGCGGGTCGATGTAGTGGAGCCAGACGAAAGAGGGCCTCGTCCACTCGTCCGCAGCCCACTGGAGAAACGCGGCGTTGACCGCCGACACGCCGTCGCCCGCGAAGAGCTCTTTGAAGGTGTCGAAGCCCCGGGCGAAGCCCATGCTCGCCCCGACGGCGGGGTTGCTCACGAACGCCGCCGTCCGGTATCCCTCGTCCCCGAGTCGCTCGGCGAGGACCGGGAGCGCGCGGGGCATTCTCCAGAGGTTGGTCCGCACTCGATGGGTGTCGGTCTGGTGCCCGGTGAACATCGTGGTGAGGGCGGGGCCCGTCTTCGGGATGACGGTGACGGCCTCGGTGAAGTGCCATGCTTCACGAGCGAACCGGTCGATGTTCGGTGACGTCTCCCGAGGATAGCCGTTGATGGAGAGGTGATCCGCTCGCAGGGCGTCGGCGGTGATCAGCACGATGTCCGGTGCCACCTCCGGCGAAGTGCAGCCCGCCAACACGCCCCCCGCCACCAGCCCGACGACGAGCGAGCGACGCACCTCAGCGAACATAGCCCAGAGCCTCCAGCTTTTTCAGCGTCTCCTCATCGTCGCGCGAGCGGAGCGTCACCGCCATGAACTGCTCCTCGAACTCCGCGAAGAGCTGCCGGGCCGATGCGGCCCTCTCGGGATCGGCCAGCTCTTCCGAAGAGTCGTTGAGCGTGACGGCACCCTGTCCGTTGCCAGTGACCAGGTCTTGCCCGTCGAGGACGTAGAATCTCAGCCCCTCGAGCACGTGCACGCTGCCGTCGATTCGCCTCTCGTGGGTGATCCTGTCGAAAGCGCGTCTCATCCCGACGACCCGCGCCGGCTCGGTCTCGCGGTCGACGAGATCCCGGCCGCCCGGGGCTTCGCCGGCCACGCCGGCGAGGGAGAGGATCGTGGTGGTCAGGTCCGTGGTCCCGATGGGCCGCACGCTGACGCCCGGCGCAACCCGTGGCGAAAGCCCGAAGCAGGGCACACGGATCTGCTCGGTCGTCAGACGCCGGCCGTGGCCCACGGACCCGCCCTCCCCGAAGCTCTCGCCGTGGTCCGACACCACCAGGACGTGGGTCTCGATCTCCTCGCGGTCCTCGTCCAGCTGGACGAGGACCCGGTCGAGCGCACCGTCGAGGTAGCTCACGTCGCCGTCGTAGAGGCCCCGAGCCTTGGCGAGAATTCGCGCCGGGTCCGAACCCTCGGCGATCCGGGCCTTCACCTTGCCATTGCGGGGCACCCCGTGCTCCCACGGATGAAGGCCCGTCAGAAGCGTGGCGTGGGTGGGCTGCGTCGTGGAGGTCGACGAGTAGTAGAGTTCGAACACGCGGCCCCGTTCGGCCCACTTCCTGAGCCGGGGCATCTGCCCCGGTCGGTCGGCGCTGCCGAGGAAGGAGTCCAGGCGCAGTGTGTCCAGGGTGATCAGGACCACTCGGACGGGGGGCTCGGCCTGCGGCGTGCACGCTGCTGTCAACGCCACACCGACGCCTAGAGCCGCGACGAGCAGCCTTCGCCTGTGCTTCATGAAGATCATCCTAGCGTCTCCCGGCGCTCGGAGTCTTTTCACCGGGTGGGCCGAGCGCGGATCGCCCGTCACAGCAGCAGTCTGGTGAATAATGCGGGCTATGGAGGACCCCTCGGTGACCGGACGCCACCTCTGGCTGGCCGCCGGCGTGGTCACGGCGGCTTGCCTGTGCACCTTTGCCGCGGTGACCGTCGACGGGCTTTCGCGCCCCGACGGCTTCGACTACGCACAGATCGGAAGGGAGCTTGCCGAAGGCCGAGGCTTCAGCTCCCGACAGGCGATCTACATGCTGCACCTGCGCTTCCTCGAGGATCACGATCTGCTCCAGGGGCCCTGGCCCAATCTTCATCGCTTCCCGCTGCCGTCGCTCGTCATGGCCGGGCTCTTCCTGGTCCTGGGAGTCGGTGTCCCGGCAGTCCTGGCGTACGGGATCGGCTTTCACGTCGCGACCTCTATGCTGCTCTTCGAGTGGACGCGCCGGGCCGTCGGCCTCGCGCCCGCGGTTGCCGCCACGGCGCTGTTCAGCTCGAGCGGCGCCGTTCTCGAGACCGGCGTCTCCGGCCTGGCCGAGCCTTCGGCGATGTTCTTCTTCACGCTTTCCCTCTTCTTCGCCTGGCGCGCTTTCGGTGAGGGGGGAGTGCGCTGGCCCTTCGCCGCCGGGGCCGCCTTGGGTCTGGCGACGCTCGCCAGGACGAACGCCTTGTTTGCCGCTCCCTTCTTCGTTCTGGCGGTCCTCTGGCCGCTCCTCGCCGAGACCCCCCCGGGACGTCGGCCCTGGAGAGAGTTGGGCCAGAGAGGAGGCGCTCTCGTCCTGGGGATGCTGATCCTGATCACCCCCTGGATGGCCAGGAACTGGAGCGTGGCGGGGAGCCCGACGTTCTCGCTTCACTCCTACTTCCTGCTCCCGGCGGGGACCCTGCCCGAGGCCGAAGGCGACAAATGGGACGTCAACAACCCCTGGGTCAGCGACTTCGTGTCGCCCGTCGAGTACGCGCGGCAGCACCCTGATCGCGTTTGGGAGAAATGGACTCGCAACGCTAAAAAGCTGTTGATCCGCTTCCCGAGACTTGGCGGAGTCCCCTTCCTGCCGGTGATCGCGCTCCTCGGTCTCGCGCTCCCCATCGGCAGGGACTTGAGGCGCTCCGCCTGGCTGCTGTTCGCATCGTTCGCCGCCGGCGCCGCATTCGTGTCCCTGACCGACATCTTCCTGGCCCGCTACCATCACCACGTCCTGCCCGGGCTCCTGGTGGTCGGGATGGGGGTGATCTGGACCCTCCTCGGGCGGGTTCGCCAAAGAGTCGTTCGTCTGGCTGGTCTTCTCCTCGCTGTCGTCGTCATGGTCGATCCAGGGCAGGTCAAGGTGGCAGCCGAGACCGTGGAGTTCGGGGTGAATCGCACCCCCGCGGGCGACCTGAGGTACGTGAAGGCCCACACCAGCGAAGACGCCGTGATCATGTCGGACGTGTCCTGGGAGGTGACGTGGGAGACGGGCCGCCGCAGTGTGCGCACCCACTTCGACCGTCGCCCGGATGGGCCCCCGATCCTCTCTGTCCTGCGCTTCAACGACGAGTTCCTGCCGATCGACGCGGTGTACCTCCGCTTCCTCGACAGGCGCACACGGGATGCGCACCGAAACCTGCGGAACGACCCTGAGTTCAGGCAACTCTTCCCGCACCGACACAAGCTGCCGAGCGGGGCGGTCTTCTACTCCCGCTGAGCGAGGCGGCGACGCCCGGCCTGCGGCGCCCCCACCGCGGCTCCTGAAGCTGTGACGCGACGCAGCGCTCGGAAACGGCGCGTGACGGACTCGCCGCTCTCGTCGACGAGCGTCAGGACGTGGCTCCCGGGCGGGGGGGCGAGGGCCATCTGGTGAATGTCGCGGGTCCGGCCCTGGTACTCGCCGTCGAGGTGCCAGAAGACAGTGGTCGCCGGGTCGCGGTGAGCGGCTTCGAAGACGACCCGCCCAAGCGAGCCGTCCATCTCGACGGGAACGTACAGCGTCGCGCCCTCTCGCGGGGAGACGCAGTCGAGAGCGGCGGCCGCTCGCGGACCCACTGACGAGCGGCAATCCGGACGCAGCGGCGGCAGGGGCCGATAGTCGGCGTGCCGAAGGCGATAGTAGGTCTCCATCGCCGGCGGGAGGACGAACCGGGGCACGCTCTCGATGTCCCTCACCCGCTCGCAGTCTCCGTGCACCTGCCAGTCGCCTCCCCGGTCCAGGTGGGCGAGCCGACAGTAGGCGCAGGGCGGCGTCTCCAGTCCCCGGATCGTCACGAGCTGCGGCCGGCCCGCCGGACAGTGTCGACCCCGGCGCATGCCGCTGTCGGCACAGACTTCGACTTCGGCCAGGTCTCGACCCGGCTCTTCGAACCAGCCGCGCCCCGGGAGGAGGTCGAAGAGATCGAAGAGTATGGGGGCGGCGGCGGAGTATCCGGTGAGACCGGGCCGTCCTTCGCCGTCCGCGTTGCCCGCCCACACGCCCACCACGTGACGGGGCGTGACGCCCACCGCCCAGGCGTCCCGGAAGCCGTAGCTGGTTCCGGTCTTCCAGGCGATCTTTCGGGACGACGAGAACGCGCGCCAGGCGAAATCGTCCCCGGGCCGCTCCACCTCCAGCATGGCCTCGAGGGTGAGCCAGACGGCGCCCGGGCCGATCGGGGCGTCGCCATTCCTGCTCCGAGTCCCCGGAGACGGCTCGTCCAGATAGGTCAGGGGATGGAACGCGCCCTCCGGGGACTCCCCGAGCTCGGTGCGTCTCACCAGCCGCCCCAGCCCGGCATAGGCGCCGGTGACGTCGAAGAGGGTTCCCTCCGCCCCTCCCAGGATCAACGAGAGGCCGTAGTGTGCGCCCGATCTCTCGAGCGTCGTGAGCCCGAGCCGGCGGAGCAGCACCGTGAAGCGGTCGGTGCCGAAGGCCCTCAGCAGGCGCACCGCCGGGACGTTGAGCGAGCGGGCGAGGGCCCGCTGGGCGGGAACGGCCCCCGAGTAGGTGCGATCGAAGTTCTCCGGGTGGAAGGACCCGAGGCGTGTGGGGACGTCGGGGACGAGCTGTCCGGGCAGCACCTCACCGGCGTCCAGCATCGCCGCATAGAGCAGCGGCTTCAGGATGCTTCCGGTGCTCCGGGGCGCTGGGACGACGTCGACCCAGTGTCCCCGGTCGGGCAGGTCGAAGTGCGAGAGGTTGCCGACGTAGGCGAGAACCCGACCCGTGTCGACCTCGGCCACGAGCGCCGCCGCGTTGTGGACGCCGCGTGCCGAGAGCCGGCGGTGGTGTCGCTCGAGGACGACGCTCGCCCGGACCTGCACGTCGTGGGAGAGAGTGGTCCACACCCAGGGGCTCGGCTCTCCGGTTCGCCAGGATCCCGCTCGGCGCTCGGCTCGCACGCGCTCGAGGAGATGGGGGGCGACGCGGGGCACCGGCCTGGGCGCCGGGGGCAGGGGCTCGTCCTTGGCCAGCGTGGCGCTCATGGCGTCGAGGGCGCCGCGCTCCCGCAGCGCGTCGAGCAGCCGGTTGCGCTTGAGCAGGAGCCGGCTCCGGTTTCGCCCCGGGTGGATCAGGGACGGCGCGTTCGGGAGCACGGCCAGCGTCGCGATCTCTCCCCAGGAGAGCCGCGCCGCCGAACGGCCGAAGTAGCGCCACGCCGCAGCGTCGAGGCCCACGGTGTTTCCGCCGAACGGGGCGTATGCGGCGTAGAGGGCGAGGACCTCCTTCTTCGAAAGCGACATCGAAAGCCGCAGAGCCAGCGCCGCCTCGACGGCCTTCTCGGTGTATGTCCGTGGCCGGTCTTTGCGGGCCAGGCGCACGACCTGCATGGTGAGTGTCGAGCCTCCGCTCACCACGCGGCCGTGACGGATGTTCTGGCCGAGAGCGCGGGCCAGCGCCAGGGGGTCGACGCCGGGGTGTCGGAAGAAACGGCGGTCCTCGAAGCAGGTGATGGCGGCCACGAACTTCTCCGGCACTGCCGCGGCAGCCGCCACTCCGAAACGCCACTGCTCATCCGCGGCGATCGTTGCGCCGAGGAGCTGGCCCTCGCGGTCGAGGATCACCGTGGAGAGCGGGTCGTCGAAAGGGACCACCGGCACCAGCGCCCAGAAGGCGAACAGGCCGAGGAGCGAGGCCCCGGCGAGCCTCGCGCCGACGCCGGGTCGCCATCGTGGCCACTTGAACCTCACCGTCTTCACCTGGTGCCGCGCCGCTTCCTAGCGGCTCCCCGCCTGCACCACCTCGACCCAGCGCCCCACGACGCGGGCATTGATCGTGGCGTCGTACATGGCCTCGATCCCGACCGGCGGGAGGTAGAAGCGGCCGAGGTAGCTGGCGTTCAGGAGAAGCTCCACGGTCTTCGTCTCCCCGGCTCGCAGATTGAAGTAGCTGTAGACTCGGTCGTCGCGGACGTCCTGGTACGTGATACTCGTCGGAGGCCGCCGACCGCCGGGACCCATCCGCTCGTTGTGGATCTCCCAGCCCGAGGCGACGAGATGCGAGAGGGCCAGCTGGTCATAGTCGCCCCGCTCCCCGGTGTTGGTGACGGTCACGATGGCCTTGAAGTCGGTCCCCTGGTCGAGGCGCGACGGATTCAGAGCCCCACCGTCCGTCGTCTTGTATTCGACGCCGAGCACGAGCCCGTTGGATGCGGCGGTCTCGCGGCCGACCGCAGGCATCCCGGACAGGATGACGCGAGGGTAGAGAACTCCCTCGCCCACGTTGCTCACGACGAGCGAGCCCCGCGTCTCCTCGTCGGTCTCGAGCTCGCGCTGGACGAGAGGAGCTGGTGACGTGGCCCGGACCGCTTCTGTGTCTCGCCACGCCCACGTGAACGCCGTCTCGGCTCCCACCGGTCCCGCGGATCGGGCCAGGGCCAGGAGTGCGTACGCCGTCTCCTGGGTGCTGAGCCAGCGGTTCGAAGAGAGAGACTTGGAGAGGCTCTGCACGAGAGGGCCGATGGATTCGCCCCGCTCGAGGATGAGGAGCGACTCGAGGATCATTGCCCGGTCCCGCACGTCCGAGCCGAACGTGCCGGCCAGCTCGCGATAGGGCTTGACCGTCACCGGGCCCGGAGTGGCCAACGCGTCCGCCGCCTCGGGCTGGCCGGCCATCTCGTAGGTCGCGGCCAGCCGCCAGCGGGTGGTCACGGGCAGAGTGTCCTGCTCGCGGAGCTGGTTCATGGCCCCGAGCTCGGGGGCTCCGGCCAGGGCCAGCGTGAAGAGCCGGTAGGCCTGCACGAGCTCGGCCCGTCCCGATCCCGGCACCCAGGCCCGCGCCCGTCGCTCCTGGAACCGCGTCCACTGGTCGAGCATCCCGGGTGGGGGCAGGTAGCCCGCGGCCCAGGCCTCGAGGACGAAGTGGCCGGCGTAGTTCGTCACCCAGTCGCTGGGATCGTCGTCGCCGGGCCAGTAGCCGAAGCCTCCGCCCGAGGTCTGGAACGACTGCAGTCGCTCCAGGGCGGCCTTGACGTTTTTTTCGACCCGTTCCTCCTGGTACGGGGCGAGCTCGAGAAGACGGCCGAGGGAGAGCTGGGGAAAGGCGGCGGAGACGGCCTGCTCCACACAGCCGTGCGGGTATCGCAGCAGCGAGGCGAGCCGTCGTCCCAGGTCGAGGGGGGGAGTCCGGGACACCTCGAGGGTCGCCTCGTTCGTACCGGGGAGCCCGGGGAAGGACACCCTGGGCCTCCAGGATTCCCCGGGCTGGAGCGTCGTGCCGAGGACGTCCACCGCCAGTTGCGTCGACATCCGCACGTCGATCTCGATGGTCTGGACCGCCCGCTCCGAGCCCGAGACGGCCTCCACCGTGGCGGTCCCGACGCCGAGCCCCGACGCGGTCCGCAGATCGAAGCTCACCAGATCGTCGCCCGGGGCGTCGAACAAGAGCGTCTTGCGGACGGGCGGATCGGCCCGGAGTGGCCCGGAGGTCTTCACCGACACCTCGACGTCCTGGACCTGCGGCTCCATGGCAAAGACCGACACCGGAAGCGCCACCTCTTCCTCGGGCCCGAGCACACGAGGGAGTGTCGCCAGGATCATGAGCGGGCGCCGCACGAAGGCCTGCCGATCGGCCGCACCGAAGGCCCCATCCCGTCCGGCCACCACCATCACCCGGACAGCTCCCACGTACTGGGGCACGTCGACGTCATGTGTTCCGGCGGCCCCGGCGGCCAGGCGGAAGGGTCCGAGGAAACGCACCATCGGTGGAAAGCGGTTGGCGCGTTGTGCGTCGGCGCGCACCCCCTCCTCGTCTCCGCCGATGGCGAGCAGACGCTCCAGCACTCCGCCCCAGGCGCCGAGGACCTGATCGTAGAGGTCCCATGTCCTCACACCGAGGGCCTCGCGGGCGTAGAAGTGGTCCCAGGGATTCGGCGTGGCGTAGCGGGTGAGGCCCAGAAGCCCTTCGTCCACCACGGCAAGCGTGTAGGTCATCGGCCGTCCCGAGGCCTCACGGACCGTGATCGTCGCCTGGCTCTCGGGAGAGAAGACCTCCGCCGACTCCACCACGGGCTGGAGGCGTGTCTTCGGGTCGAGCACCTTCACCGGGGTCACGCCATACAGGCGGATCGGAAGGTCGTTGGCCGTTTGCCCGTGGGGCTGCAGCAGGGTGACGTGGGCGTAGATGGTGGGCGCCATCCGCGGAGTGGCTTCGAAACGGTAACGGGTCTCGGTCCCGGTGGCCTCGACCCATTCGGTTCGCAGCACCGAAGACCCGGTTTCGAGGCTGACGAGGGCCCGCCCCTTCTGCGGGGTGGGCAGGACGAGAGTCACCGTCTCGCCCACGTCGTACTCCTCCTTCTCGGCGGCGAAGGTCAAGACCGTGGCCCCCTGGGCCTCCTTCCGCCCGCGCCCGGCCCATCCCGGCCAGTCGATGTAGACGACCTGCCCGGTCCGGTGACCGCCCTTCCGGTCGGCAGCCGTGATGAGGTAGCGGCCCCACTCGGGGTGCTTGATCTCGAAGGGCCACGTCCCGACTCCGTCCTCGAGCGTCACCACCCCCGAGTCGAGGGGCGTGTGCGCGGTCGCCTCCGCCCACGCCGCCAGGCCACGCTCGCCCTTCTCCCACCACCAGCGCCAGTCGATCTTGTAGAGCTTCACCTCCACCGTGCCGTCTCCCGCCGGGCGTCCCGAGGAGTCCACCGCCACGATGCTGAGCTCGTGCGTCGTATCCGTGAGGAGCATGCCCCGCGCCCGATCGCCCCTGGGCGGCCGGATGCCGATGTAGCGCTCGTACGGCGAGAACGGGAGGCTGAAGCGGTCGATACTGAACGCCCCGCCGGGCTCGAAGACACGGGTCGTGAAGTCGGCCCGGAGCATCCCGGGCGCAGCATCCCCCGGGTCGACCCGCGCGTCGACACGCGCGTGACCGGAGGCGTCGAGGGCGCCGTCGAAGACGGTCTGGCGCTCGGTCGCGTACCGCCGGGTCGGGTCGTCGAAGACGAACTCGGCCCAGCGATCGAACCGCGTCCGCCCTGCGGACAGCGCCAGCTCCACGTCGGCCTTCAGGTTCCGGGCGGTCGCACCGTGAAGCCACGTCGCCGTCAGGGCGGCGGACAGGCTTTCGCTCGACTCCAGCATCTCCCGTCCGAAGTCGAGGCCGATCTTGAGGCGGTTGGGCATGACCGTCTCGATCTTGAGAGCCTTTTCGAAGACCGCCCCGCCCACCGTGACCCGCCCGGTGTAGGCGCCCGTGGGAGCGTCCGGCGGTGTCGCGATCTCGAAGACCGAGAAACCGTCGGTCCAGTCGGCCCGGGTCAGCGTCCGCACCACCTGTCCCCGCGGGTTGAGAAGCTCGAAGCGAACAGGATGCTCGGCCGAGGCGAGCCGTCCCGAGGGGTCCTGGAGGATGAACGTGAGGTGCAGCGTGTCGCCCGGCCGCCAGACGCCCCGCTCGCCGTAGAGAAAGCCCTTGAGACCCTTGGGAGACCGGGACCCCGCGACGTCGAAATGCGCCATGGAGAGGGCGCTCCCGTTGTCGAGGCGCAGGTAGCCGGTCTGTCTCCCGTGGCGCGCCATGGCGAGGAAGGGAGCCCGCTCCACCTCGAGGCGGACGAGGCCGTCGCCCCCGGTGTGCCCGGTGGCGAGAGTGCCGTGCTGAGAGTCGGTGAGCGTGACGGCAGCGCCCTGGAGGGGCGCCGCTGAACGCAGGTCCGTGGCCACCAGCAGCACCGTGCCGTCCTCGCCCGCCTTGGCGATGAGACCGATGTCGGACACGAGGACGTTTCGCGAGGCGCGGATGTCGTGGTCATAGAAGTGTTGGTAGTAGCCAGGGTTGCAGGGGTCGCGGCGGCCTTCGTATCGTGACCGCCAATCGTCGCCCTCGTTCTGCAGCCAGGCGTCCCAGTAGCTGGCCTCCTCTTCGCCGGTGGCCAGCTCGCTGGCGGTCGTCAGCTCCTCGTCGAGTGCGGCGTCGCCCGGGCACGACCACAGGATGTGCGGGCGCCGGAAGGAGAGCGTGAGCCGATAGAGTCCGCCGGGTCCGTCCGCCACGAGGGGAGACAGATCCAGCCCGATCGCCACCCGGCGATCCTGCTTGTCGGCGGTCACCTCGAGGGAGACGGTCCTGCTCCAGACGACACGACCCACACGGTTCAGCTCCCGCTCGCCGTCGAGGTCGTTCACCTGCAGGAACTGGGGGAGGTTGGTCTCGGGGACCCGGATGGCCTCGACGACGACAGCGCGGAGGTTCACGGCCTCGATGGCGACGGTTAGGTTGGCCGAGGTGGGCACGATGACGCCGGTGCCGGCGAAGCGCACCTGCGGCTTGACCGGCTCGAACGCAACGCCCAGCTCGCGCGCTTCCTTCATGCGGTACCCGAGGGCGTTTCTGACACCGGCGGCGACCCGGACGGTCAGGTCGCCCGAGAAGCCTCCCGTGGCGTAGATCTCGACGAGGCTTCCGCGGATGACGAAGCGGAGATCCTTCCGATCACCGATGACGACGAGCCCCTTGAGGCTCTGGTTGGGGCGCAGCGGGTCCGTGAAGCGCAGCTCCACGTACTCCTCTCGGCCCTGCACCGGGCGGGCCAGGCTCACGGTGAACGTGTCGACGGCAGGCACCTCGATCTCCTGGCTGCCGTCTTCGGTCACGCCGATCGAAGAGCCGTCCCACCGCACAGCGACACTCGATGTCTCGTCGCCACGGACGATCGCTTTCACTACGAAAGCGTGGCTGCGCCGGTCCGTGTGGTGGTTCCAGGCGATCTCGAGGGCTCTGCCCTCCTGAGTGGCGCTGATCAGTGGCTCGACCTTCGCGTCGGACTCGACATCGGCGGTGACGAGACGCCCGCTCAGCTTCTGCTGGGCGATGTCGGACGTGTCCGCCGCCAGAAGGCCCTCGATGTTGACCGAGAAGGACTGACGCATCGCCGAGAAGGTGAACTCGAAGCGATCGATATCGGCAGGGGCGTCGTTGCCGAGGAGGGCTTCGAGGTCGAGGCGCGCGGAGTACGTTCGGCCCTCCTCGAGACGGTCTCCGGGGCGGAACTCGAGGCGGCTGGGAGACGTCCAGACCGTCACCCCTTCGAGGGGTGGGTCAAAGCGGAAGGGCTCGCTCTCGAGAGGCGCGTTCTGGGGCTGACCCGTGCCGAGGGGTTCGTTGAACACGACCCGGACTGGGCTCTCGCGGGAGATCGTGCCCCCGGTGAACGCCGAGACGACGGCGGCCTCGGCAGGGGAGAGTGGTCCGCGGGCCACGGGTCGGGGGCGGGAGCAGACGACCGCGGCGACCACGAGCCCCACCCCGAGAACCAGCACGACGGATCGCCACAGATCGCGCATCGGACACTCCCTGCCCGGCGTGGCCCGCTCGGGCCCCCGGCGGCCCCAAGTGTAGGCGAAACCGGCGCGCCGGCCGAGAGCGGATGGGATGGGATATACTCACGTATATGGCACCCATTTCTGGAGGTTGCTGACCATGCCGCGTACCGCCAAAGTCTTCATGACCAACCGCAGCCAGGCCGTGCGGCTGCCCAAGGAGTACCAGTTCTCCACAAACGAGGTCTTCATCCGCAAAGAGGGTGAGGACGTGATCCTCTCTCCCCGCCCGCGAGACTGGGGTCCGTACCTCGAGAGCGCCGCCGTCGCGTCGGACGCGTTCATGGGCGACGTCGAGGACCTGCCAGTGCAGGAGCGCGAGCCTTGATGGCCCGGTACATGCTGGACACAGACACGTGCTCCTACATCATGAAGCGGTCCAGCCCGCCGGTGCTGCGCCGGTTGCAGGCCGTGCCTGTGACCGACGTCTGTATGTCGTTCATCACCCGGGCTGAATTGCTCTACGGTGTCGAAATATCGCCGCGCCGCAAGCAGGATGCAGCAGCGCTCGCCGCGTTGCTACCGTACGTCGAGGCGCTACACTTCAACGACGACACCGCTTCTCACTACGCCGAGATTCGGGCGGACCTGAAGAAGCGCGGAGCTCTCATCGGTGCCAACGACTTGTTCATTGCAGCACACGCGCGGAGTCTCGGCCTCACGCTCGTGACGAACAACACGACGGAGTTCGAACGCGTGAAGGGATTGTCCATCGAGAACTGGACGCTGACACGTCGTCGGTCCCGCTGATTCGCGACGACTTCGGATCGTCGGCCCCGCGACGCTCGACCCATGGAGGGGGACTACTCCTTCTTCGTCCACCGGTTGAGCCAGCCGAGGACTTCCTCGTGCCAGCGCACCGAGTTGGCGGGCTTCAGGACCCAGTGGTTCTCGTCCGGAAAGAGCACGAGGCGCGACGGCACGCCCTGTCTTCGAAGGGCGGTGAACAGAGCCAAACCCTGCTCGAGGGGGACCCTGTAGTCGAGCTCGCCGTGGATGACGAGGGTGGGCGTCTTGAAGTTCTGCACGAAGGCCCGCGGGTTCCAGCGTTCGTACATCCCTGGGTTCGTCCAGTAGGTCCCCTGGAGGTCCCACTCGGGAAACCACAGCTCCTCGGTGGCGCCGTAGAAGGCCGCCAGATCGAACAAGCCGTCGTGTGAGACGAGGGCGCGGAAGCGATCCGTGTGGCCGGCGATCCAATTGACCATGTAGCCGCCGTACGACGCTCCGGCGGCCACCATGCGGCCCTTCTCGACGTAGGGCAGCGCCTCCGCGTAGTCCGTCCCCTTCATGATGTCTTCGTAGGGCCTGCCCCCCCAGTCGTTGCGGATCTCGTCTATGAAAGCCTGCCCCCAGCCGATCGATCCCCGGGGGTTGGGCATGAACACCACGTACCCGGCCGAGGCGTAGACCTGCGGGTTCCAGCGAAAGCTCCAGGCGTCGGACCACGCACCCTGGGGTCCGCCGTGGATCAGTACGAGCAGGGGGTACGTCTTCCCTGGGTCGAAGTCGGGGGGCTTCACGATCCAGGCCTGGATCGGCTGCCCGCCGGCCCCCTGGTAGGTGACGCTCTCGGAGGGGCGGAGGCCGAAGGGCGCCAGGAGGGCGTCGTTCAGCCGGGTCACGCGTTCGAGTCCGCGCCCGTCCGCGCCGAAGCGAACGATCTCACTCGGATGGGTGTGCGCGGTCTGGGTTCCGACGAGCGTTCGTCCGTCCGGGAGGACCGAGAGGTCGCCAACGCTGCCCCCCGCGAGCACTGCCCTGACTGCGCCCCCGGCAGCCGGCACGGCGAAGACATGGCTGCTGCCCCGGTCTCCTGCTGTCAAGTAGATCGTGCGGGAGTCGGGAGAGAACGTGAAGGAGTCCACCTGGCGGTCGAAGTCCGCGGTGACGCTCCGCGTGGCGCCCGTCGCGCGGTCCCGCACGACGAGCTGCCAGCGATCCGACTCGTATCCTCCCCGCGCCTGCATGCGCCAGACCAGCAGCCGGCCGTCGGGGCTGTACTGGCATCCGTCTTCGTCACCCGGCCCATCCGCCACGCGCTCGGGCTGCCCGCCAGTGGAGGGCACCACCCACACGTTGCCGTTCGTGGACCAGGCTTCCTCGCGGGATTCCTTGCGTGAGAAGCACACCTCCTTGCCATCGGGCGAGACCGAGAACCCCTCGGGGCCGTCGAGGCTGAACGGCGGCACGTCGTCCGGCCCGGGAGTGAGATCGGTCGCGCTTTCGCCGTCGACGCTCACTGCGAAGAGATGCTGGCGGCGGCCGTCGTCCCACGTGTCCCAGTGGCGGTACAAGAGGTTGGCGTAGACGCGCACCCTGGAGGGAGTCTCGAGCGCCGCGAGCCGCTCGGCGTTGCACTCCTCGTCCGCACCACAGGCGGGGAAGACCTCGGCCCCGACGAGCAGTCGCCGGTCGTCGATCCAGGACACCGTCGTCACCCCGCCCTCGAAGGAGGTTGCCCGCCGCGCCTCGCCGCCGGCCAGGTCGAGAAGAAAGACCTGAGCCTGGCCCTCTCGGGCGGAGACGAAGGCGATCCACCCGCCGTCCGGGCTCCAGCGGGGGCTCGAGTCGGAGGCGGGGTGCGACGTGAGTTGGCGCGGCTCGCCGCCGGCGATCGGGACGATCCAGAGGTCGGAGGTCTTGGAGTTCGCCTCCAGGTCGGCGGTCGCAAGTACGAACACGACCCGCGCCCCGTCCGGAGAGACCCGTGGGTCGGAGATACGCTTCAGGTCCATCATCTCCGTCGCGTTGAACGTCTCGGCCCGGAGAGCGGAGGGGAGGAACGCCAGAACCGCGGCGAAGGCCAGGCGAGCCAGGAGTTGGGTCGTCGACAAGAAGGGCTCCTCTCTTCGTAGGTGAGACGGCTGAGGAGGATAGTCACGCCGGCGACGGTGCGTCAACGCGCCAATGGCCCATGCCCCGCACTGGAGAGGCTCCGAGCCGGTCATCGTCAGCCTCTCGCACGCTCAAGTTCAACGAAAAGGGCCGCTTGCGTCGTCTGGACGCGCCTCCATTGGCGAGCGGAGCGAGAAAGTCTTGCGCTCGGTCTCCTCCCGCGTCATGATCGGCCACCATCTGGGAGAGACGTACGAGAGGGTGAATCCTGGTCCGACCCGTCAGGGCGCGGGAGGGAGGTCACGGTGGAGCGCAAGCTCTCGTCTTTCGAAGTGTTTTGGCCGTACTACGTGTCGCAGCACGTCCATCCCGTCAACCGGGCGCTGCATTTCCTGGGCACGTCGATGGCGCTCGCCGCCGTCTCCGCTGCGCTGACCCTCGGGGCGCCCCTCGCGCTCCTCCTCGCGCCGCTGGTGGGGTACGGCCCGGCGTGGATCGGGCACTATTTTTTCGAGAAGAACCGGCCCGCCACGTTCACCCACCCCTGGTGGTCGCTCCGTGGGGACTGGCGCATGTATCGCCTGATGTGGATGGAGCGGATGGAGCCCGAGCTGGCCCGGGCCCAATCGCTCTATCCAGCAGAAGCCTGACCGTCGAGCCTTCAGCCGACGGTGCGCTTCATGAAGGCCGCGCTGGACGGGCAGCCGGTCTTGAACTCCCAGGACTCCTGAATGGCCGGCGGGGCCTCCTCCCGAGGGCATTCGGCGAACCCCATTCGGGCGAAGTACTCCCGGGCGTCGGTCGTCAGGAGAAAAACCGAGCTCAGGGCGAGCCGAGCCGCCCGCTCGAGGGCGGCTTTGACCAGCGACGTCCCGACGCCCTGCCGGCGGTAGTCGTCGTTCACGGCGACGCTGCGCAGGAGGGCGTCCTCGCCGTGCAGCTCGAGGCCGGCGACGCCCACGACCCGGCCGTCGTCCTCGTAAACGACGAAGTAGTGGCCGAATTTCTCGGCCACGTCCGTGTCGGGCAGGTCGGCGCGGCGGAGGAGATCGAGCGCGTCCTTGACATCGTGAGGGCTCGCGGGCTCGGCGCGGAGAGACATCGACCCAATTCTACCGCCATTCGCCGTCTGTCCCGAGGATCTCGTGTGGGCGGAAGCCGGTCTTGTAGGCCATCCCCCGTCCATCCGCCACGTGGTATCCCAGGTAGAGCCAGGAGAGCTCTCGCCTCCGACACTCCTCCAGGAGCCAGAGCACGTTGAAGGTGCCGGGGGAGCGGTCGGACAAATCCGGATCGAAGTAGAAATAGACGGTGCTCATGGAGTCCGGCTCGACATCCACGATACCGGCCCCGACGAGCCGTCCGTCGACACGGTAGACCACCTCCTGGGCAAGGGGCGGCGCCTCGTGCAGGAAATCGGCAAACTCCTTCCACGAGCCCGACATCTCACCGTCGTGCCGGGTCTCGAGGTAGCGCTTGTAGACGGCGTGCTTCTCCTCCGTCGCGTCGGGCTCCCCCACGGTTGCGACCACGTCGGCGTTGCGCTGCCAGCAGCGGCGCTGGGCCCGGGACGGCCGAAAGCCGGAAACCGGGAGTCGCAGCTGCCGGCACTCGGCGCAACCCTCGCATTGGGGACGGTAGACGCCCCAGCCGAGTCGGCGGAAGTTGAGGTCCAGCAGGAGCTGGTAGAGGCCAGGTGTGAGCTGGCGGGGCCGCATGAGCAGGAGCCGCGACTCCCGCTCGGGAAGGTACGGGCACGGCGAAGGCTCGGAAGGCTCCAGATCGAGGGAGTCGAGGTAGGCGGCAAGCCGTTCCCGGGCTTTCTCGCGTGCCTGGCGTTCTTCCTTTTTCACCTCTTCCGCAGGACGAGTGCACCGAAGAACAGCGCGCCCAGCGTGAGGATGATCGTTGCTCCCGTCGCCACGTTGAGGTGATAGGAGGCGAAGATCCCGAGGGTGGTCCCGCCCACACCGAGCGAGACGGCGAGGGCGGCGATTCCCGCAGGGGTCCGCCCCAGCAGGTTCGCGGTCGCGGCCGGGATGACGACGAACGCGGACACAAGAACCACTCCCACCGTCTTCACGCCCACGACCACGACCAGAGCAGTGAGGGCCAGAAGAACGTACTCGAGGGTGGCCACGGGCACCCCCGAGAGCGCGGCCAGCTCCGGGTCGAAGCTGGCGTAGGCGAGCCGCGACCCCAGGCCGGCCAGCACGACGACGACACCCGCGGCCACCACGAGGATCGTCGTGAGGGCCTGGGGAGACACGGCGAGAAGGCTTCCGAAGAGCAGCCCCTCCACGCTGACGGGGGCAGAGCTCGGAGGGCGGAGACCGAGGAACAAGATGCCGGCGGCGAACGAAACGGCGAAGAAGACGCCGGTGGCGACGTCTCCGCCGAGGGTCGTGTGGCGGCGCACATACTGGATGCCCAGGGCGATCGCCACCGTGAAGGGCAGCGCCACCCACATCGCCCGGTCCAGGGTGGACCCCAGGAGGAGCCCGAGGGCCAGCCCGCCGAAAGTCGCGTGCGCGAGCCCGTCGGAGAGGAGGCCGAGCCCGCGCTGCACCACGAAGACGCCAAGGAGCGCTCCCACCGCGCCGAGGGCGGCTCCCGCCACCAGCGCACGCAGCATGAAGCCGTGGGAGAGCGGCGCGAGAAAGGCCTCCCCGAGCTCGGCCATCACTCGGCCTCGCAGAAGGAGTCGTTCGTGTGGTCGTGCCCCGAGAAGGCCCGCCCGCCATCGTCCCACTCCCTGTCGACGACCTCGTCGGGGGAGCCCCAGGCCCGCACGGTGGTGTTGAGATAGATGGCACGCGCGGCGAGACGGCGCACCGCGCCCGCGCTGTGCGTCACCAGCACCACCGCGAGCTCGCCGCCGGTCGCAATGCCGGCGAGGAGCTCCTGGAACTCCGCTCGACCCCGCGCATCCACACCCGCGGTGGGCTCGTCGAGGAGGAGGAGCAGCGGTTTTGTCACGAGCGCGCGGGCCAGGTAGACGCGCTGGATCTCTCCACCGGAGAGGCCGCCGAGAGAGGCCTCCAGAAGCCGCTCTCCCCCGACGGCGGCGAGAGCCGCGCGCACACTCTCTTTCTCCGCGGCACCGAGCCGCAGCGGCCAGCGTCCCTTGCGGTTGGCCGCGATCACGTCGACGACGCGGGCGGGAAACGCGGCGTTGAAGGTCTTGACCTGGGGCACGTAGCCCACACGCGGACGGGCGGCTCGTGGAGTGGTGTCCAGGACCTCGATCGAGCCCGACCGGAGAGGGAGAAGGCCCAGGGCGGCCTTGAGAAAGGTCGTCTTGCCTCCGCCGTTCGGCCCGCAGAGCGCCAGAAACTCCCCGCCCCCCACGTCGAAGCTCACGTCGTCGAGGACCCTTCTGTTGCCGAGATCGACCGAGACGTCCCGAGCCCGGATCGCCGCGTTCACCGCAGCGCCTTGTCCACGACCATCACCAGGTGTCTCATGAGCTGCTCGTAGCTCTCGGTGCCCGGGCGCCCTCCCATCGTGTCGATCTCGTGAGCACGAACGCCGACTTCGCGTGCCAGAGCTCGCAGGAGCACGGGGTCCATCTGGGGCTCCGAGAAGAGGACCGCCGGCTCAGAGGCCTTCAAGAGGTCGATCAGGCCTGCAAGATGCTGCCCGGTCGGCTCCTGCCCGGGCACCGGCTCCACGACGCCCACGACTTCCAGGTCGTATCGCGCGGCAAAGTAGAACAAGGAGCCGTGAAGCGTGACGATCCGACTCCCGGTCCACCGGGAAGCGCGCCCAGCGGTCTCCTCGTGCACGGCCTGGAACGACCGCCTCATCTCCTCGCCCCGCGACCGGTAGAAGGGGCCCCCCGAGGGATCCAGCGAGCCCAGGGCCTCGACGATGATTTCGACCGCCCGCTGGGCCCGGATTGGGTCCAGCCAGAAGTGCCCGTCGATGAGGGGCTCGCTCTGGATGAGGTCCGCCGGGGCGAAGATGGGATCCACCAGCGGCCCCAGCTCGAAGACACGGGCCTCGCCGGCGCCGGCGCTCGTGGCCAGCTCCTGCGTCCACGCATCGAGGCCGAGGCCCACGGCGAAGATCAGGCTGGAGTCGGCGAGCGCCTCCACGTCACGGGGTCGCGGCTCGTAGCTGTGCACGTCGAGGCCGGGAGGGAGGATGAGGTGGACGTCCACCCGGTCCTTCGCGATGCGCCGGGTGATGTCGTAGAGCGGAAACACGGTGGCGGCCACCTGGGGCCGCTCGAGCGAACGCCGAGCGCAGCCCGCGCACGAAACGTGGACGCTGGAGGCCGCGAGCAGCCCAGCCAGCACCAAGGGCACGAGGCGTTGTTCGACCCGGCGAGATGCGCTCAAGAGGCCTTCTCCTGCGGGCGCGAATCATAGCATTCGCGCGGTCGGCGGACGGTGAGCGTTCTGGTGCAGGGACGGCCCCCTGAACATCATCAGGGGACCGCCATGAACGAGCGTACACCACGACCGCCCGTCGTGCCGTTCCGAGTGCCTAGGAAGCGTTCTCCGAGGCGAGCGCGGCGCCGCAGCGCCCACAGTGGGTCCAGCCCTTCTGGACCGGTTGCTTGCACTCGGCGCAAGAGGGGCGAACCGACGCCCCGCACCCCGAGCAGAAGGCCTCGTCCTTTCCTGCCGGTGTCCCGCACGAGGAGCACGGCACGGTCAAGGGGTCGCGCAGGATGAAGTACAGGATGATCCCGATAGCGTTCGGGATGAAGATGGCGAGGAGCACCCAGAGGACGGCGTTCATCTGCCTGCGCGTCGCGTCGGCCCAGATGTAGCCCACGAGCAGGATGAACGCCCACAGCAGCAGGCCCAGCGCGGCGGTGCCGATGAAGAAGCCCCACTGCACCGGATGGGGAAATTGCTTCTCCATGGCTGGCGGCAGCAGCCAAATGGACGCCATCAAGGTGAGATAAGCGAGATACGCGAACGCCGCGACGCCGCGTGCCGCGGTGGGGACCAGGGTCCATTCCTTCTGGAAACGACTCATGCGATTCTCCCTTCCTCAGGTGCGCGGCGACCGAGAAGCATCGCCGCAGACCCTGCATCACCCATCCGGCGACCAGGTAGACACCGAACCACGCCGCGGTGGACCCGAGCGGCCGATCGCGACGCACCGTGAGCTCGCCGACGAAGATCTCGAGGAGCAGCCAGGCGACGCCCGTGAGCGTCCACCCGAAGACGATCACGAAGCCGAGCGCCGCCCGGTTCCACGCTCGCTCCTCACGCTCGGCCTGCCAGCGCTCCACAGCCGCACGCGTTCGGGCCACGAGCTCCGGCGAGGGCGCCGGCTCGGGAAGCCGGCCGAGCTCCGTCGCGACGCGGTGCCATTCCTCGGCCCGTGCGCTGCAGGCCGTGCACTCGCCCAGGTGTTCGGTCACCCGGGCGTCTTCGTCCTGAGTCAACGACCCGGCTGCCCCGAGCGCCAGTAGATCTTCCACGTGGTCGCTCATCAGGCCCACTCCTCCTTCGGTCCCATCGTGAGCAGCCGGGTGCGCAGGCGGCGGAGGGCGCGGTAGAGCCGCGCTTTGGCCGTCGGGAGGGGCACCCCGACGAGCGCCGCGATCTCCTTGAGCGACAGCTCCTCGTCGAAGCGCAGTGAGAGGGCCTCCCGATCGTGTGCGGCCAGACCGGTCAGGGCCGCCTCCAGCCGCTCCCTTCGCTCCCGGAGGGCGAGCCGCTCGAGGGCGTCGCCCGCGGAGCTCGAGCGCTCGGCCGGGGCGACCGGCTCGTCCGCCTCGTCGAGGCTCTGCGGCCGGTACCGCCGCAGGTGGTCGAGGGCGAGGTTGCGTCCCACGGTGAGGAGCCAGGGGCCGAACGGCCGCGCCGCGTCGAAGCTCCGGATCCGCTCGGCCACCCTCACCCACGTCTGCTGGAACAGGTCCTCCGCCATCGTCTCGTCTCCCAGGAGACGCCGCAGGTACCGGAAGAGTCGCTGCTGATGGCGCCCCATGAGGCCTTCGAGGCCCGTGAGGTCGCCTTGCGCAGGCGCTCCGCGTCTTTCCGGTCGAGGTCCAGCGTTGCCTCCGTCATCTGGTATACGGACGAAAAGGGCTCGAGGACGCACCCCGCACGCAAACAATAGCGGCGCGCAGCCAACAAGTCGCGCGGTGGCGTGGATGCTTTCGGCTGAGCTCGCCCGCCAACATGAGGATGGCGGGGCATCTCCGCCCCGCAAGAGCGGGGGACGTTGTAGACTCCCGCCGTCAGCCTGACACGACGCCGGGTCCGTTGAAGGCCAGTCGAAGGAATATGTGATGGGCGAGATCCTCGCGGACTACGAGATTCTCGGCGAGCTCGGTGAGGGCGGCATGGGTGTCCTCTACCGCGCCCGTGACACTCGTCTGCAGCGCGTGGTCGCCCTCAAGCGGCTCAAGCCGGAGGCGGGCGGCGACCCCGACCATCGCCGTCGTTTCCTCCAGGAGGCCCGCTCGGCCTCCTCGTTGAACCACCCGCACATCGTCACGATCTACGAGGTCGGACGGGACCCCGACAGCGACGCAGACTTCATCGCAATGGAGCTCGTCGAGGGCGAGTCGCTGCACGCCCGGCTCGCCCGTGGGCCTCTCGCCGTGGACGAAGCGCTCCGGCTCGCCACGGAGATCGCCTCCGGGCTGGCGGCCGCCCATGCGGCCGGGATCGTCCACCGCGACATCAAGCCGAGCAACGTGATGATCACCCCCGACGGTCACGCGAAGATCCTCGACTTCGGTCTGGCGCAGTTGACGGCGCCGCTCGCCGACTCGGAGGCGAGCAGCGCGCAGACGCTGAGCGAGGGGCCGCGCACCGGGACCGGTGCCATCCTGGGAACACCCGCGTACATGTCGCCGGAGCAGGCTCACGGCCGAGGAGTGGATGCCCGCACCGACGTGTTCGCCTTCGGGCTGCTCCTCTACGAGATGCTCACCGGCCAGCGTGCGATGAAGGGAGAGACGACCGCGGCGGTCATCAGCGCAGTTCTTCGCGACGACCCGATGCCGGTGCGCCGCCTCCGCCCCGAGGTCGATCGCGAGGTGGAGACAATCGTCTATCGGTGTCTGGCCAAGGACCCGGAGGCGCGCTATCCGAACGCCGCTCCGCTCCTCCGCGACATCGAGGGGTGTCGGGAGCGTCGTGCGGAGAGACGTGTGTCGCCACTGACCCTCCTGCACCGGCCCGCCGTCGCCGTGCCGCTCGCCGTACTCCTTGCCGCGCTCGTCGCGTTCGTTGTCCTCACCACACGTCGAATCTCGCGCGAGCGCTGGGCGCGGCAGGAGGCGCTGCCCGAGTTGACGCGCCTCGCCGACGAAGGCGAGTTCGTCGCCGCGTTCCGGCTTGCGCAGCAGATCCGGCCCGAGCTGCCCGAGGATCCGCTGGCCGAGAAGCTCTGGAACGACGTCTCGCTACCGGTGCGCCTCACGACGGATCCGGAGGGGGCGGAGGTTGCGTTCAAGCCGTACGCCGAGCCGGACGAGGCCTGGGAGCCCCTGGGCATCTCTCCCCTCGAGGGCACCCGCGTCCCTGTCGGCAGCCTGCGCTGGAGGCTGGTGAAGGAGGGCTACGAGCCGCGCGAGGTGACCTTCTTCTCCCTCGACCTGGAGACGTTTTCACTCGTTCCGGAAGGCGAGTCTCCCGAGGGTATGATCCCCGTCCCCGGTGGCCACTACGTCTACCGGGCAACGCGGACCGTCGAGCTGCCGGACTACTGGCTGGACCGCTCCGAGGTGACGAACCGGGACTTCCAGCGGTTCGTCGACGGGGGAGGCTACGACCGCCCGGAGTACTGGACCGAGCCCTTCGTCAAGGAGGGCCGCACCCTGAGCTTCGAGGAGGCCATGGCGGGGCTCCGGGACACGACCGGACGACCGGGCCCATCGACCTGGGAGCTCGGGAGCTACCCCGAGGGCCAGCCCGACGTCCCGGTGGGCGGTGTCAGCTGGTATGAGGCGGCGGCCTACGCGGAGTTCGCGGGTCGGAGCCTGCCCACCTTCCACCACTGGTTCCGTGCGTCGGGAGCGCGGTCGATCTTCTCGGACATCCTGGGCTTCAGCAATTTCGGAGGAGAGGGCCCGTCGCCCGTCGGGAGCCATGAGGGGATCTCCCCGTGGGGCCACTCCGACATGGCCGGCAACGTGCGCGAGTGGGTCTGGAACGCGTCCGGAACACGCCGCCACACCCTCGGCGGGGCCTGGAACGACCCGACCTATCTCTTCACGGGCCCGGACGCGCTCGATCCGTTCGACCGCAGCCCCACCCTGGGCTTCCGGTGCGCGCTTTATCCGACGCCGCCTCCGGACGACGCCTTCACTCCGATCGAGACCGTCTTCCGGGACTACTCGAAGGAGACCCCCGTCGACGATGAGATCTTCGAGGTCTACCGGAGACTTCACTCCTACGACCGTGGTCCCCTGGAAGCCCGGGTCGAGTCCGTCGACGACAGCGACGAGCGCTGGCGCGTGGAAAACGTCAGCTACGCCGCCGCCTACGGCGGCGAGCGCATCCCGGCCCGGCTCCTGCTCCCCCGGGGTGTGTCGCCGCCCTATCAGGCGGTCTTGTATTTTCCCTCCGGGGCGGCCTTGGGCCTGCGGTCGAGCGAGGAGCGGTTCGGCGAGAGCGGGCACTACGGCTTCCTCGTCCGGGGCGGGCGCGCCGTCCTCGCTCCTGTCTTCAAGGAGACGTACGAGCGTCGCTCGCCCCCGGGTCCCCCGGGGGAGAGCTTCTGGCGCGACGTGGTCATCCAGTGGTCGAAAGACGTGGCCCGCTCCCTGGATTACCTCGAGGAGCGACCCGACATCGACCGGGATCGCCTGGCTTTTCACGGCCTGAGCATGGGAGCGGATGTCGGTCCGCTGGCGGCTGCGGTGGACGCTCGCTTTCGGGCGGTGGTCCTCGTCGCCGGCGGTCTCAGCACCGAGGAAGAGCCTCCCGAGGTCGACGCCTTCCACTTCGCCCCGCGTGTCACTGCCCCCGTGCTGATGATCAACGGCCGGCACGACTTTGCGTCTCCGCTGGAGGCGTCGCAGAAGCCTCTCTTCCGTGCGCTCGGGACCCCGGACGACCTCAAGCGCCACTACATCTTCGAGGGTGGACACGTCCCTCCGCGCTGGCAGGAGGTGGCCCGGGAAACCCTCGACTGGCTCGACCGTCAGCTGGGACCAGTGAGCTAGTTAGTTTAGGAGGTCTCGTGAATCGGCTCCCGGTTGTTCTCGCCACCCTGCTCGTTGCGTGCAGTGCTCCGCCGCCTGAGCCGGCAGCGTCTCGGGCACCGGCCTTGCCCGCCACGATCGTCGACCTCACCCACGCCTTCGACGCCGACACGATCTACTGGCCCACCGAAGCCGGCTTCCAGCTCGAGCAGGTCGCCCACGGGATGACCGAGAAGGGCTACTTCTACGCGGCCAACCGCTTCTGCGCGGCCGAGCACGGAGGAACGCACCTCGATGCGCCCATCCATTTCTTCGAAGGCGGCCACGCTGCCGACGAGATCCCGATCGAGCAGCTCGTCGGTCTCGGCGTTGTGGTGGACGTGAGCGAGGCCTGTGCGCGCGACCGCGACTATCAGATCCGGATCGATGATCTGACCGCCTGGGAGAGCCAGAACGGGCCCCTTCCCGACGGGGCCATCGTGCTGCTGCGCACCGGTTGGGGAGAGCGCTGGAACGATAGAGAGGCCTACCTCGGCACGGCGCTCACGGGTCTGGAGGCGGTGCCGGAGCTCCACTTCCCGGGGCTCCACCCCGACGCGGCCCGTTGGCTCACGCAGGAGCGCACGATCAAGGCCATCGGTCTCGACACCCCGAGCATCGACCATGGCCAGTCCGAGATCTTCGAGAGCCACGTGATCCTGTTCGAAGCGGGCATCCCCGCGTTCGAGAACGTCGCAGCGCTGGGCCAGCTCCCCCCGAAGGACTTCGTCGTCGCCGCGCTCCCCATGAAGATCCGCGGCGGGACAGGCGGACCCCTGCGAATCGTCGCCTGGTGGTGATCCTCTCCTCCTGCCATACCGTTGTCAGGAGGGACGCAGCTCGCCGAAGCTCCTGACGCCACGCTGTCAGGAGCCCCGCCCCATAGTCTCCTCGTGCGCCGCACGACGCGGCGCGAGAGGAGGAGACAGTGAGTCATCCCGTTGTGTAGTTCGAGGTGATGGGCAAGGACGGAAAGAAGCTGCAGCGGTTCTTCACGGATCTCTTCGGGTGGAAGATCGACGCGTCCAACCCGATGAACTATGGCATGGTCGAGGCCAGCAAGGGCCGGGGCATTCCCGGTGGCGTGGGGCAGCTCGGCGACAAGCCCTGGCCCGGGGTCGCCTTCTACGTGTCGACGACCGACATCAAGGGCTCGCTCGAGCAGGCCGGCAAGCTCGGGGGCAAGACGCTGATAGCCCCGGACCGAGCTTCCCGGTGGGACGATCCTCGGCTTCTTCGAAGACCCCGAGGGCAACGCCATCGGTCTCGTCGAGGAGGCGGCCTAGCAGACCGTGATTCGGGATGGGCGGTCGGCCGTTAACATGGGAGCATCGTGAGACGCGCCGACCGTCTGTTCCAGATCATCCAGAGCCTGCGGGGCCGCCGGTGAGCTGTGACGGCGGCCCCGCAGGCCGCCGACCTCGGGGTCTCCGACCGGACGATCTACCGCGACATCCGGGATCTGGTGGCCTCGGGCACGCCCATCGAGGGAGAGGCCGGGGTCGGCTATGCGCTCAAACGGGAGTACGACCTCCCCCCGCTCATGTTCGACTCGGACGAGCTCGAGGCCCTGACGCTGGGAGCGCGGATCGCCTCCGCCTTCGGGGACGAGGGTCTGGCCCGGGCCGCGGGTTCGGCGCTCTCGAAGATCGAGTCGGTCCTGCCTCCGCGCATGCGGCCTCACCTGGGCGCCTCCGCGCTCTATGTCCCCAGGACGGGGACGGGTCGTGTGAGCTCGTACGCTCTCCTGATGGTCCGGACCGCCCTCACGCAGCAGCGCCGCCTCTTCATGGAGTACCGGCGCGCCGATGGCGGCGAGACCGAGCGGGTGGTGCGCCCGCTCGGGGCGTTCTTCTGGGGCCGAAGCTGGACGCTCGCCGCGTGGTGCGAGCTGCGGCAGGACTTTCGGACGTTCCGCCTCGACCGCATGGGGCGGATCGAGGCTCGGGAGGCCTTCGAAGACGAGCCGGGCCGGAGTCTGCGGGACTACCTGCGCGCTTTCGGTCCACTCGCGGAGCAGCTGCTCGACGAGTGAGGTGCTGCGGGTCGCCCGCTACTCCCGATAGATCCAGGCCCCGGCGATGGTCGCCACCGGGACCTCGATCAGGCTCTAGGCCACCGGCAGCCACGTGAGCCTGGGCGGATACACCAGCACCCCGGCATGCACGTAGAGCGCGGCGTACAAGTACGACAGAGCCCACACCAGGAGGCCTGCGCAGGCGGCCGTACCAACCCCTGCCCCGAGGCGCGGCCGAATGGCGGCATATGTCCAGACCGCCATGATCCCCAGGGCAAACGTCGCGAGCACCAGCAGGAGGAGCATCATCGGGTCGGGGTCTCCCACGAGCCCCAGCTTCTGCCACTCCTCGAGCAGCCTCTCTCCGTCCGGTCCCAGGCGATGGCGTGCAGCACGTACTCGCTGATGTTCATGATCAGCCCCGCGAGCAGTCCGCCGCCCACGACGCGAGCCAGGTTGATCTGCCCCATTGTCCGGACCTCCGCCCCCTTGGTGATGAGTCGCGAGATTATAGTCTCGAGGCTGGTCCGCTGGACGAACGCGGCGGGGTGCCGGAGAATGGGACCTCTACCAAGGAGGCCGTCTCATGATCTCTCGTCGTCTGACGTTCACCGGTGCGACCGTCGCCGCCGCCTTTCTCGCAGTAGCCTTCATCAATCCGTCCTCGACGTTCGGGGCCGACGCCGCCACCAACTTCAAGAAGAAGTGTGTCGCGTGCCACGGCAAGGCGGGCGAGCCCAACAAGATCTTCGCCAAGCAGGGCGTGCGCAGCTTCAAGGACGCCGAGTGGCAGAAGGCCACGAAGGACGCCCAGATCGAGGAGTCCATCCGGAAGGGGAAGAAGGGCACCCTGATGGCCGGCTTCGCCAAGCAGCTCTCCGACGACGAGATCACGGCCCTCGTCGACTACGTCCGAAAGCTGGGCCCGGAGAAGTGACCCGCGCCTGACCTGGCCGGCGCGCGAGTCAGCTCCCGCTCACCGTCATCCGGCGGATGCGCAGCGTCGGCGAGGCCGAGCTGCCGCGGAAGACCAGGTCGTTCCCTACAGCGTCGACGTCGCGCAGCATGTCCCTCAGGTTGCCGGCGATGGTCACCTCGCTCACTGGATGGGTGAGCCGGCCGTTCTCGATCCAGTGTCCGACGGCACCCTGCGAGTAGTCGCCGGTGACCACGTTGACCCCGAACCCGATCAGGTCGGTGACGAAGAGGCCGCGCTCGACGCCTTCGAGAATCTGCTCGGGCGACGTCTCTCCAGGCTCGAAGAAGGTGTTGCCGGATCCCACCGACGGCCCACCCCCGATGCCGCGCCGGGCCGAGCCCACGGGCTTCGCTCCGATCTTGCGCGCCGCGTACGCGTCGCACACGTAGAAACGGAGCACTCCCCGCTCCAACGGCACGTTGCGGCGCGTCGGGAGGCCCTCGCCGTCGAAGGGGCGTGAGCCGAGCCCACGCCGACGCCGGCCCTCGTCCACCAGGGTCAAGAGCGGCGAGGCCACCTCCTCGCCGTCGCGGTCCTTGAGGAAGGTGGCGTTGCGGAAGACGGCGTACCCGGACAGGGCGGAGAAGACGGCGCCCATGAGCTCGACCGCGGTCTCCGGGTCGAACACCACCGGCACCTGGCAGGTCGGTACCTGGGTCGCGCCGAGCCGCCGCAGCGTCCGCTCGGCGGCGATGCGTCCGACCTCCTCCGGCGTTTCCAGGTCGGAGAGCCCGCGACCCGTGGTGTACCAGTAGTCCCGCTCTAGCTGGCCATTCTTCCCGGCCTGGGGCACCACCGAGAGCGAGACCGACGACGTGCGGTACGAGCCGAGGAACCCCCTGGTGCTCGCCAGCAGCACCGAACCCTCCCCCGAGCTCCACGAGCTTCCCTGGGAGTTGGTGATCCCAGGGGCTTCGAGAGCGATCGCTTCGGCGGCTCGGACGCGCTCGATCCGCTCTTCGGTGGCGAGAGCTGCCGGCGATGGGTCGTACAGGTCCAGATCCACGTCCTCGGGCGGGGTCATCTCGTCGGGCAGCCCGGCCGCGGCGTCTTCGCCGGTCACGCGCGCCATCCCGACCGTCTCCCCGACCAGCCTCTGGAGAGCCGGCCAGGAAAAGTCCGACGTGTAGCACGACGCGGTGCGTTGACCCACGAAGACCCGGATCCCCAGGGCCTTGCTCCCCGCCTCTTTGAGCGTCTCCACCTCTCCGCGCCGCACGGTGACCGAGAATTCCGTCCCCTCGGCCACGAGGAGATCGGCGGCATCGGCCCCGGTGCTGCGCGCCGCCTTCAGAAGGTCGGTTGCGAGATTGGCGTAGTCCATGAAGATGTGGCTCAGGCCTTCGTGCCGCCCACGGTGATCTCGGAGACGAGGGTGGTGGGGAGCCCCACGCCCACCGGGATGCTCTGCCCTGCCTTCTGGCACACGCCGACACCCTCGTCGAGCTTGAGGTCGTGCCCGATCCGCGTCACCTTCGTCAGGACATCGGGGCCGTTTCCGATGAGCGTGGCGCCGAAGACCGGCGGCCCGATCTTGCCATCCTCGATCAGATAGGCCTCCGTGGCGGAGAAGACGAACTTCCCGCTGGTGATGTCGACCTGGCCTCCGCCGAAGTGCTTCGCGTAGAGCCCGCGCGGCACCGAGCGGATGATGTCTTCCGGGTCGTCCTCGCCGGCGAGCATGAAGGTGTTGGTCATCCTCGGCATGGGAAAGGAGGCGTAGTTCTCACGACGTCCGTTTCCGGTGAAGGGCATCTTCAGGAGCTCGCCGTTCAACCGGTCCTGGAGGTACCCCCGCAGGATGCCGTCTTCAATGAGGACGTTGCGTCCGGTGGCGTTCCCCTCGTCGTCGACGTTCAGGCTCCCGCGGCGGTTCGCGATCGTGCCATCGTCCACCACCGTCACACCCGGCGCCGCCACGCGCTCGCCGATACGGCCGGAGAAGGCGGAGAGCTCCTTGCGATTGAAATCGGCTTCGAGGCCGTGGCCCACCGCTTCGTGGAGCAGGATCCCCGGCCAGCCCGGGCCGAGCACCACCGGCATCGAGCCCGCCGGCGCTTCGACCGCACCGAGCAGCGTCACGGCCATCCGCGCCGCCTCCCGGGCGAAGTACTCGGGCGGCTTGTCGTCGAAGAACTCGGGTCCCAGCCGGCCGCCGCCACCCGCCGAGCCCTCGCGCCGAAGGCCCTTCTCGCTGGCGATGACGCTGACGCGCATGGAAAACAGCGGCTGCACGTCCTCCACCAGGAGCCCCGCCGAGTTCGCGATGCGGATTCGACGCGTCTCCTCGGCCAGGCTGGCGATGACCTTCTCGACCCGGGGATCGTGGGCGCGGGCCGCCCGATCCGCCCGTTCGACCAGGGCGATTCGCTCGGCGAGCGGCAGACCCCCGATGCTCTGCTCCCCATAGCGCCTCTCGAAAGTCGTGGGGGAGACGGGCTGGGGCGGCAGAGAGCGAGAGTCCGAGGCGATGTGCGCGGCGGTCTCGGCGGCACGGGCCATGGCGTCCCAGGACAGATCGTCGGTGTAGGCGTATCCCGTTCGCTCTCCGACGACCACCCTCACGCCGAGGCCGCACGTGACCCCGGCGCTTCCGGTGCGGATGATCCCCTCCTCGAGGAGGAGCGACGATGTCGTCTCGTGCTCGAAGTAGAGGTCCGCGAAGGTCCCCCCTCGCGAGAGGGCTCGCGAGAGGAGCTTCTCCATCTCGGAAACGGGGATGTCGGCCGGTGTCCGGGCGCGATCGTCGAGAGCCATCCCCCGATCATAACCCCGGGAGAGCCGCTCCCCCCCGCTACGTCCTGAGCGCGCTTTCAATTCGTTCGATCCAGGGCTCGGAGCACTGCGGGTGCGCTCGCGCCCGGTCGAACGTCCTCCCCGCGGCCTTCGGATCACCGGCACGAGCGAGAATCTCGCCCTCGCTCACCAGCGCCCGCAGGACATCGAGGTCGTCCTCGGGTCCCCCGGACGACACACGCCGATAGAGCGCGATGGCCTCCCGGCCGTCGCCGTCCCGAGCGTAGAGGCCCGCCACGGCGAACAGAAACCGGCTCGGCATCTCGAGGGGCCGCCACCTCTTGTCGTTGGCGACGTCCCAGAGCAGCTCCCGTTCCCCCTGGCGTCCCAGGAGGTCGCTCAGCCGGAGCCCCGAGCCCCCGGTCTCCTTGCCGTCCGCTTGCGCCAGGGCGATCTCCCAGCTCTCGATCCAGGCATCGAGGCTCTTTGGCTCGCTCTGCAGGACGGCCCGGATCGCCCGTTGCGCCTGGAGGAGATCGCCCCGAAGCCGTGCCTCTGCCGCGCGCTCGATTCCGGGGTTCTGCTCGAGCAGGATCTCCTTGTTGATCGCCGGGGCGACGATGGTCTCCTCGATTCTGAAGACGGTGAGGGCGATCGCAAACAGGAGACCGGCAAGGAAGCCCCCGATGTGGGCGGAGAAAGCGACGGACGAGTCCGCCCCGGCGGTGGAGGTGTAGTAGACCTGCTGCAGAGCCCAGAGCGGGAGGACCACGAACGCGGGCAGGGTGATGTGGAAGCGGACGGCCGGGACGAAGAGCACCGGCAGAATCATGAAGTGTATCCGTCGGGTGGCCAGCCTCCAGAGGAACGCTCCCATGACCCCGGCAATGGCGCCGGAGGCGCCGACGAGAGGGAAGGTGGCTTCCGGCGCCCCGAGCGCGAAAGAAGCCGCTCCCACAGCGGCGGCCAGACCGTAGAGCCCGGCAAAGAGCGGCCGCCCGTAGAGGTCCTCGATGAACGGACCGCTCAGGAAGAGGAAGAGCATGTTCCCGAGCAGATGCAGCCAGCCTGCGTGGACAAAGGCGTGGGTGACGAGGGCGGGCGGCCAGGGATCGGCAGGTATGAATCCAAAGCGGTGGGACGGCAGGCTCTGGAGCAGGGTGAACGCCTCTACGGTCATCCCGTCGAGCCGTTCCTGCTCCTGCGCGGCCATCGCCGGCGCGACCAGGGCGCCGCTTGTTCCCCAGTCCGCACGCATCTCCTCCAGGGCGGCGCGGCCCTCTTCGCTCAGCAGCGTGACCAGCTCGGGTGGTGTATTCAAGTAGGGGTGCCGGACGAGAAACTGGATCGCCTGCCCCAGCCGGCGTTCGGTCTCCGCCTCGTCGTCGGCGAACGACGTCGAGAGCAAGATCTGCACGAGCACGCAGGCGACGATCAGCCCGGCACTGACCCAGGGGACGCGCCTGACCTCGTTCTTCTCCAGCCCGGTCGGGAGGATCAGCATGCTCGCCGGCTCTCCGGCGGGACCCCCTGCCGGATGCGTAACCGTACCTGCGAAGCGATGCTCGTACAAGATGCTGCGGGCGTCCCCGCCGACACCCCCTAGCCGCCCGGCCTCAGGCTCCCCCCCGCCCGCCCGCCTCCCGAGACATGCGATATCCTAAGCCGTTGGACTCCAGCGGTTTCCGCTGAACATATGAGCCGCCTCCAGCGTATTTAACCTTTTGGAATCTCTTGGAGACTCCAGGTGATCACCAGGACCAAACGGATCCTCGGGACGGTCGGCGCCGTTGCTCTCATAGGCGGCATCGTGGGCGTGAACGTCGTCCGGGAGACACGCAGCCGCACCGAGGTGCAGATTGGCACGGTCGAGACCCAGGACCTGGTGCAGGTCGTGACGGCTTCGGGCGAGGTGCGCCCCAGGCGCTCCGTCAACGTCGGGCCAAATGTCTCGGGCCGCATCGTCGAGCTCCGTGTCCGCGAGGGCGACCCCGTGAAGAGGGGGCAGATCCTGGCCCGGATCGAGTCCGAGCGCTACGAGGCCGGCGAACGACAGTCGGTGGCCGCAGTGGCGGCGGCCCAGGCCGAGTTGCACCGCGCGGAGGCCGATCGGGACGTGTCCCGGCTCGTCTTCGAACGAAACACCCGCATGCGAGACGAGAAGCTGATCTCGCTGCAGGCCTACGACCAGGCCGAGGCGGAGTTCAAGATGAAGACGGCGGCGGTCGATGCGGCCGGCCGGCGCGTCTCACAGCTTCAGGCGCAGCTCGACTCCACCCGAGACGAGCTCCACAAGACCACGGTCTACGCCCCGATGGACGGGGTGGTGACGAGCCTTCCCAAGGAAGAGGGCGAGATGGTCATCGGGGCCATGAGCTTCAATCCCACCGTCATGATGACGGTGGCCGATCTGTCGGTCATGGAGTGCGAGGTCATGGTCGACGAGACCGACATCAGCAACCTCGAGCTCGGCCAGAGCGCGGTGGTCTTCGTCGATGCCTTCGAGGGTCTCGAGATCGGGGGAGAGGTGACCGAGATCGGAGCGTCGGCCATCGTCCGGGGCTCCGACACGTCGCAGGCCCAGGCCCAGCTCGGCGCGAACACCGGCAACCAGCCCAAGGACTTCAAGGTCAAGATCGTTCTCAACAACCCGCCACCAAACCTTCGTCCCGGCTTGAACGCCAGCGCCGACATCACGACTGCGACCCGGAACGGTGTCCTCGCCGTCCCGATCCAGGCCGTGGTCGTCCGAGAGGTCGACGAAGACGGCACCGTCATCGAATCGGGCGTGGGCGGCGCCGACTCCGACGACACCTCCGAGAGCTCGGGGCCCCGCCGGCGCGGTGAGGAAAGGGATGGTGTCTTCGTCGTCCAGGACCGGACGGCAACCTTCACGCCGGTGAAGACCGGGATCATGGGTGACGCCGAAATAGAGATTCTCGAAGGGCTCACCGAGGGGCAGGAGATCGTCACAGGCTCCTACCGCACCCTGCGCCAGCTCGAAGACGAGGCTCGCATCAAGACGAATAAAAAGAAGGGGGAGTAAAGATCGTGAGCACCGCGGCACGTGACGCTTTGGACGGTCCGATCATCCAGGCCGAGGACCTTTGGCGAACCTACGAGATGGGGGCGGAGGAGATCCACGCCCTCCGGGGCGTGACCTTCACCATCGCGCTGGGTGACTACGTCGCGGTCATGGGACCCTCGGGCTCGGGCAAGTCCACCCTCATGAACCTCATCGGCTGCCTCGACACACCCACCCGGGGCTCGTATGTCCTTCGGGGAAAGACCGTCTCGGAGATGGACGACGACGAGCTCGCCGGGATCCGGAACCGCGAGATCGGCTTCGTCTTTCAGACGTTCAATCTCCTGCCCCGGGCCACGGCGCTGCACAACGTGGAGCTGCCCCTCGTCTACGCGGGCGTCAAGCGTGAGGAGCGCATCGAGAGGGCCCGCAAGGCCCTCGAGATGGTGGACCTCGCCGACCGGGTCACCCACAAGCCGAACGAGCTCTCGGGCGGCCAGCGCCAGCGCGTCGCCGTGGCCCGGGCCCTCGTGATGAACCCCTCGATCCTCCTCGCCGACGAGCCCACCGGCAACCTCGACACCGCGACCGGTCGGGACATCATGCGCCTGCTCGAGAAGCTCCACGAGAAAGGCCACACCATCATCCTCGTGACCCACGAGAAGGATGTCGCCGACCACGCCGACCGTACCCTCTTCATCCGCGACGGGCAGATCGAGAGCGACGTGCGGAGGAGCGCTTAGAACCCCCGCAAAGGAGGCGGCCGTGCCGTTCACCGAGGCCATCTGGATCGCGCTGCAGTCGCTGCGAGCGAACAAGCTCCGCTCGTTCCTCACCGTCCTCGGGATCCTCATAGGCGTCTCCTCGGTGGTCGCCGTCGTGGCCATCACCGAGGGCCTCGACCGCTACATCTCCAACCAGGTCCTCGACCTCGGATCCAGAAGCTTCCGCCTGCAGAAGCAGAAGGACATCATTACCAGCAACGACGACTTCAAGGAGATGATAAAGCGCAAGAGGCTGACTCTCGGCGACCTGGAGGCCGTCAGGAAGGCCTGCTCGTTGTGCGTCGAGGTCGGGGCCTCGGTGGGGACCTCGGGGAGCGTGAAGAGGGGCCGCGAGCTCGCCAAGGGCGTGCGGATCATGGGGATCACCGAGAACATCTCTCGCATCGGCGCCATCCGCGACCTCGAGCAGGGCCGCCACGTCGTGCAGCAGGACGTCAACCAGTCCAGCCGGGTGGCGGTCATCGGCCCCGATCTGATCGATGTTCTCTTTGGCAGCGTCGACCCCATGGGCAAGCACATCGACGTCGACGGCCGCATTGTCAAAGTCGTAGGCGTCACCGAGCCCAAGGGCTCGGTCTTCGGGCAGAGCCAGGACAACTTCATCTGGATGCCCATCACGACCTTCCAGAAGCTGTACGGGTCGCGGAGCTCCATCACCATCCAGGCCGAGGCGGTCTCGATGGCCCAGTTCGAGCCGGCGCAGGACCAGGTCCGCATGGCCATGCGCAATCGCCGCCACTTGACCTACTCCAAACCCGACGACTTCGAGATCGAGACCGGCGAAAGCATCATGGATCTCTGGCAGACCGCCACAAGGGGCATCTACGTGGTGACCATCGTGGTGACCGGCATCAGCCTGCTCATCGGCGGGATCGTCGTCATGAACATCATGCTGGTCTCGGTCACGGAGCGTATCCAGGAGATCGGGATCCGCAAGGCCATGGGTGCCCGCCGTCAGGACATCCTCCGGCAGTTCCTCGTGGAGTCCGTGGTCCTCTCCGGGCTCGGTGGACTCCTCGGGGTTCTCGGGGCCACAGCGATCGCGCTGGGCCTGTCCGCCGCCCTCGGCAGCATGCTCGGCCTGGACTTCTCCGCCCCGGTGCGCCCCTGGGCGGTGGGCCTTGCCCTGGGGGTCTCCACCGCGGTAGGCCTCGTGGCTGGGCTCTACCCGGCGATCCGGGCCGCCGCCCTGGATCCCGTCGAGGCCCTGAGGAACGAGTGATGTTCGCCGCTCTGCGCCGCTTCGCGTCGCGCCACCACGTCCTCTTCGGGATATGGGAGGCGATGGGGATGGGCCTGCAGGGGATCCGTGCCTACAAGATGCGCGCATTCCTCACCATCCTCGGCGTGGTCATGGGGATCATGACCGTGACCGGGATGAGCTCGATCGTGGCCGGCCTGAACGCCTCGATGGCGCGCCAGATCGCGACCCTCGGCTCCTCCACGATCTACATCCGTCCCTTCCGGCGGCCCCCAAGCGACGAGGAGCTCCGCAAGGTGAAGGGCGTCACCCTCGACGAAGTGGCGCTCATTGCGGCCCGGCCCGCGGTCAAGTCCGTCGCGCCGATCCAGGTCATCTTCGCCGAGAGCGTCAAGTACGGCACCAATCGGGCCCGGGACATTCAACTTTTCGGTACAACCGACACTTTCGGGGAGGTGCACGACAGCTTCGTTTCCCGCGGCCGTTTCTTCTCCCGCCTCGACGTCAGCCGCGGCTCCAAGGTCGTGGTCCTGGGCCCGGACATCGTGGATGCGTTGTTTCCGTACCTGGACCCCCTCGACAAGGTGATCACCATCGACGGCCGCCGGTTCACTGTGATTGGCATTCTCGAGCGGAAGGGCAAGTTCCTCGGGCAGAGCCTGGACAACGTAACGCTCATCCCCGTGAACTCCCTCGTCAAGAAGAACCAGCGTTTCAACTTCATGGTCGCGGATCTCGTTCCGATCTCACCCGCTCACATCGACCAGGCCATCGACCAGACGCGCGAGACCATGCGGCGGTACCGCAAGCTCAAGTACCTGCAGAAGGACAACTTCGTGATCTTCGGGCAGGACACCCTCACGGAGATCTACAGACAGATCACCGGAGGCATCTACCTCGTGATGATCGCGATCTCCTCGATCGGTCTCCTGGTCGGCGGCGTGGGCGTCATGAACATCATGCTCGTGTCGGTCACTGAGCGGACCCGGGAGATCGGCATCCGCAAGGCCCTCGGGGCGACCAAGCGGGACATCCTGTGGCAGTTCCTCACCGAGGCCATGACACTCACCGCCGCAGGTGGAGTCATCGGGATCGCGCTCGGGGGCGGGGCGGCCCTCTTGATCGACACGTTTTCGCCGTTCCCCGCCGTCGTACAGCCGACGTGGGTGACCATCGCCTTCGTCACGGCGATCGTGGTCGGCCTGACCTTCGGCCTGTGGCCCGCCGCCAAAGCCGCCGCCCTGGACCCCATCGAAGCCCTGAGATACGAATGAAAAAGCCCCGTCATTCTGAGGGCTTCCACGCGTTCAGGCGGGCCCGAAGAATCTCCCAATACCGCCACCCCAGACCCCTCGTCGCCCGCCCAACGACGAAGCTCCTCTGCATGACTGTGTCCCTGGCAGGGCCGTCTTCCCGGAGGTGACGCATGGACGAACCCACCACCGCTCCAACCCCCGAACCCATCACTCCCGAAGGGCCGGGAGGACCCCTGCAGAACCTCATCGACCTCTACTTCGAACCCCGCAAGACGTTCGGACGGATCGTCAAGAACCCGGCATGGGTGCTGCCGTTCGCGGGTTACCTGATCCTCGTGCTCGTCGTCACCGGGCTCTGGCTGAACAACATGGAGCCCGCCGAGTGCATGAAGGGCCAGCTCCAGGAGAGCGGCCAGTGGGACAAGCTCACTGGGGAGCAAAGAGAAGGCATCATCGATCAGCAGGCGACCTTCATCCCGATCATCTCGTGGGTGAGCGCCTTCGTCTCCACGCCCATTATTCTCCTCATCGTCTCCGGCGCCCTGATGTTCGTGTTCCGCTTCTTCCATGCCGGCGAGGTGAGCTTCAAACAAGCGCTGGCCATCGGCCATCGTCTGCTGGAGCTTCCTGGCGCTCGCCGTCGTCACCATACCCCTGACCCTCGGTGTCATGGCCATGAAGGACGACTGGAACATCAACCCCCAGGAGGCCCTTCAGGCGAACCCGGGACTTCTCCTCGACAAGGCGGAGACGGCCAAACCCCTGTGGGCCCTCGTCACGAGCTTTGATCTCTTTTCCTTGTGGTTGATGTTCCTGCTCGCCTCGGGCTTCGGCGTGGCGTGCCGGAAGACGACGGGCTCGGCCTTCTGGGGTGTGGCTCTCCCCTGGGCGCTCATCATCGCCGTGAAGGTCGGCGCGGCAGCGATTTTCTAGCCGGGCCGACCGTCTCCCGTCGGCTCACTTGCTGCCCGCAGGGGGGTGGGATACCATTTTGAACTCCACCTTGCGCCCCTAGCTCAGCTGGATAGAGCGACAGACTACGAATCTGTAGGTCGTGGGTTCGAATCCCGCGGGGCGCACCAACCTCCCCCATATTTTTCAGCAAGTTAGCGTCGGCGTCACCAGCGCCAGCAGTCGCGGCAGCCGGGATGTTGCCAAAATGTTGCCACGAGCCCGAATCCAGGGCATCTGCGGCGCCTTCGGCCTTGGCTTTCAGCCACCGTCCGTAGACGCTGGACGTAGTGCGGCTGTCGGCGTGACCGAGCTGCTGGCTGACCCACAAGATGGGCCGCCCCTCGCTCAAGTGAATCGACGCGAACGAGTGCCGCAACGAGTGGAAACCGTGATGGCCTGGGAGACCGGCGGCCCGGTGCGAGGTCGAAGATCGCGAGCAAGGCCAGGCCGTCGCGGAACGCCTGAAGCAGCGGCCGGAGTACAGGAGAACGCGCCGCGTCTGTGTTCTGTCCCCCTCAGTCGGGGAGACCCGCCTTGGGGGTGGGAAAAGCAGCCCCGGAGGAATCTCCCTTCCCCTGGGGCGTGAGACTACAACCGGTGCACGCCCACTGGCCGCGAGAGCGGGGTGAGCGAGACATCGACGCCGTCGAACGTGCTGCCGAGGATCTGCACCGTAAACTGCCGGCCGTCCTTCTTGTCCGAGAAGCCAAGAGTCAGAACGATGGTGTCGAAATCCATGCTGTTGTAGCCGAAGATCAACGCATAGGTTTCATTCTGCTGGGCCGCGATGTTCGCCCAGGATGGCGGCGAGGAGATGATGTCGGCCCCAAGCTCCCCGCGCTCGATCTCGATCCCGTTCTTGAACATGGCGAAGCGTGCGTAGTTCCACGTGGCTGTCCCGCTTGCCGTCTCCTGGATCCTGATGGGCGTGTAGAGGGAGAACGTCCAAGACGAGCGTGCGCTGGGGTGAAGCACGAGGGCTCCGGCGCCGGTCGCGGTGATCGCGGCTGCCGGGGTCGCCGGGGGCGTAACTGGAGTTGGTGCGGTGGAGCCTCCACTCCCGCCGCCACAGGCCGCGGTGGCCACGATTGCCAGAGCGGCAATGACATACTTCATTGTGAATCCCTCCTCGAAACTAAGGTGACGGCCCAATGCGATCCGCCGAGCGCGGCCGGTCGCCCCGTGTTCGTAGCTCTGGTGGGCAAGGGCCGTACCGCATTTCAGCTGAGCAATATGCACCATCAAATGCCCGAAGAAGTGGACAATTTGTCCTAGATCGTAGCTCAAAGAGACGGGCTTCGGCCCGGAACCTCCAGCATCGTCGTCGTCTTCATTTTAGGCCGTGCCTTGACGTGACTGAAGCCGGGCCGCGAGCAAAAGCGGAACGATCGCGGTGGCGCCCACGGCCACGCCTACGAGAAGTCCCACGGTGAGGTTGACGCGATCGCCGATGAGGCCCGCCACCCAGGGCCCAAGGGCCACGCCCAGGAGATTCGTGACGAGCAGCCCGAACCCCAGGACCGTCGCCCGGAGTCCGGGCGGCGCGAGCTCGTCCAACGTAGCGAAGAGCGGACCGAACCAGCCCAGCATCCATCCCTGAGCCACGAACCACGCCGGCAGGAACAGAGCCGACGACGGGGGCAGCACGTAGAACACGGCTCCAACAGGAGTCGCGAGAGCCGCGAGGATCGCGAATCCGACGAGCCGGCCCGCCGGGTGTCTCTTCCGGCCCCAGTCGGTGAGCGCCCCGACGACCAGGTTCCCGAGCAGTCCACCCACGGCCACCATTCCAGCGGAGAGGAACGCTGCGCGGGAGTACGGAAAGCCACGCTCCTGGACGAGCCACGTGATCGTGTGCTGCGAGGCGCTGCCCATGAAGCCGAGGAGAGCCCCCGCGAGGCTGACGAGGGCGATCGCCGGCCTCTCGGCCAGAGCGCGTCCGAGAGCAGCGGCCTGCTCGCCGGCGGTCGTTCGTGCCGGCTTCGCGGCCACTCCACGCCGACCCGGATCTTTCATGAGCGCGACTGCGGCGACACCCACGACGCCCACAGCCCCCAGGATGTAGAAGCACGCTCGCCAGCCCAGCCAGGGGCCGATCCAGCCCGCGAGCAGGAAACTGACGGCGAACCCGAGGGGAATCCCGGTGTAGAAGATGGAGCTGGCCAGCCCGCGCCGGTGGGCTGGAAAGCGGTCGCCCAGCATGGAGAGGCCGGCGGGTGACAGCGTCGCCTCTCCGACTCCCACGAACATGCGCATCGCGGCCATCTGGCCGAAGCCTCGTGCCGCTCCCGTCAACGCCGTGGCGCCGCTCCACACGGCCAGGCCGACCGCGATCAGCCGCGGGCGCGAGACGCGGTCGGCGGCCGCACCGAGGAGCAGGTTCAGCCCGGCGAAGACCACGATGAAGGAGACACCCACCAGGAGACCGATCTGGGCGCGGGTCAGCCCGAGGTCCTCCATCAGGAGTGGTGCCAGTGTGACGATGAGCTGGCGATCGATGTACGCGAGGACGTTGAGGGCGGTGAGACCGGCGAGCAGCCCCCAGGGGGCCCGCGCGTCCTCGGCGTGGTTGGTGGTGGAGGGACCGGAGTCGCTGCGTTGGCTCATCAGGGTTCAAGGGGCCGGATCATGAATGATGATACAGGAGGGTCGGCGCGCCGCTGGCTCGAAACGCTTCGATCGGGTGGATGTAAGATCGAGGCTCGCCCAGGAAGACGGAGGCCGTGAATTGTGACTCCCCGGCGTTTTGTCGCGCGCATCGAACGTCTCCTCGTCTTGACCAGCGTCTTCACGCTGGCTGGCTCTACGGAGGCCCAAGCGATCGACACCGATCCCCTCGACGTCATGCCCGTGCCGGCGTCCGTTCGCCGGCTCGAAGGCAGCTTTGCGCTGGGCGACACGCTGAGCGTGGCCGTGGTCGGCCCGCCCGACGAACGCATCGAGAGGGCTCTGGAGCGCTTCGTTTCGCGGCTCGCGACCCGGACCGACACCGCGCATCGCCTCGATCGCGTCGACGAGGCTCGCCGCGCCACCCTCGTCATCGACTGCCCGCAGCCTCCGATCGGCCCCTTCCCCTCCCTGGAAGACGACGAGTCCTATCGGCTGAGCGTCACCTCAAAGGCGATCGCCCTCCAGTCCGCCGGGCCCGTCGGTGTCCTGCGAGGGCTGGCGACGCTGGCCCAGCTGCCCACACGAGACGGGGACGCTTGGATCCTTCCGGCGGTCGAGATCGTGGACGCCCCCCGGTTCCCCTGGCGTGGGCTGCTGATCGACGTGGTCCGCCACTGGCAGCCGAGGGAGGTGATCGAGCGCAACCTCGACGCCATGGAGGCGGTGAAATTGAACGTGCTGCACCTCCACCTCTCCGACGACCAGGGGTTCCGGGTGGAGAGCCGCACGCACCCGCGCCTGCACGAGGTCGCCACGGCGGGCGACTACTACACCCACGACGAGATCCGGGGTCTCGTCGAGTACGCCGCGGATCGCGGGGTTCGTGTCGTTCCGGAGTTCGGCGTGCCGGGTCACGTCACGAGCTGGTTCGTGGCCTATCCCGAGCTGGGGAGCGACCCGGACCACCCCCCGGAGCTGCCCCGCCCGGGTGGGGGCCTTTTCTCACACGCCCTCGATCCCACCCGGGAGGAGACCTACGCGTTCCTGGACGGGCTCTTTGGAGAGATGGCGGAGCTCTTCCCCGACTCGTACGTCCACGTGGGTGGCGACGAGTTCTCGGGCGAGTCCTGGCGCGCGGACGAGCGCATCCGAGAGTTCATGGAAGAGAAAGGCCTCGAGGACACCGGGGCCCTTCGGGGACACTTCACGAGCCGGGTGCTGGAGATCGTGGCCGATCACGGAAAAGTGGGAGTGGGCTGGGACGGCATCATCGGGGCCGAGCTGCCTGCCGGGACCGTCGTTCAACTCTGGTTTCCGGGGGCCGACCCGGGCCATGCCCGGTCACTCGTCTCGGGCGGCTTCTACCTGGACCACATGCTCCACGCCGCGAAGTACTACACCAACGAGCCACTGGATCATCTGCCGACCGAGGCGTCCCCCCCCCGGACTGTTGGGCGGTGAGGCCTGCATCTGGGGGGAGGACATCAACAGCGACACGATCGACTCGCGCATCTGGCCGCGCGCCGCCGCCATCGCGGAGAGGCTCTGGTCGCCTCGGGAGGTGCGGGACGTCGACGACATGTCTCGCCGCCTCGAGAGCGTTCGGGTGGATCTGACGCGCCTCGGCCTGCGGCACGATCGGTACTACGAGCCGGCGCTCGGTCGCTTGACCGGGGGTGTCCTGCAGGAGCCCTTGAAGACGCTGGCCGACGTGTGTGAGCCGCCCAGCCTCCTCGGGCGGTGGCTGTCGATCCAGGCGCTCGGCGCGATGCTGGCTCCGCCTCTGGTTCGAGGTTTCTTCCGGGTGCCTGAGATCGGGACCCGCTTCGAAGACGTCCTCCAGCCCGAGAGCGGCACCGGTGCGGCCTTCGGGAAAGCCGTCGACGTCTACCTCGAATCCCCCGACGGGGAGGCGAGGCGGTCCATCGAGGACCAGCTCAGGGGCTGGCAGAAGAACCACGAGAGAGTCGTGGAACTCTTCGACGAGTTCCCGGGCCTGGAAGAGATCGAGCCGGTCTCCGAAGGTCTGGCCTCACTCGCCGGCCTCGGCCTGGCCGCTCTCGACGTCCTCGACGGTGGAGAGCCTTTCTCCAGCCGGGAGAAGCGCCTGCAGCTCGAGCTTCTCGCTCTTCACGACCCCGTCGAGATGGACCTGAGCGAGATCGACCTGGCCGAGGACGAGGACCTGGCCGACGTGGTGCCCGCCATCATGCTGGGTCGACTGGTGGAGAAGCTGAAGACTCGCGAGCCCCTGATCAAGTTCCGTGTGAAGATCGCCTCTCAACCGGGGGTCGAGGTGCTGATCCTCGCCGCCCACGCCAGGGGAACGCGAGACGAGGGGGCGATGGGCCTCCTCTGGTTCGTGTACGACCGCTGGGCGATCCTCTTGTCTCTCCTCGCTGCGGGGGCCGTGACCCTGCTCTTCGTCCGAAGGCGGAGAGCGAAGAGAAAAACCTGAGCGGAGGCTCGTGGCCGGCTCCCGCGGAGTCCTGTGTCAAGGAGGGTGTGTGAAGGCTCGACTGTTGCTGCTTCTCCCGTTTCTTCTCGTCGTGAATGCGACTGGTGCCGCACCCGAGGAGACCTCACTCCGGCCCCTCCTCGTGACCGTGGACGATCTGCCCATCGCCGGTGGGGACAAAGACCCCGCCGAGCGCCGTCGAATCACCGACGGGCTTCTCGGCCATCTCGAACGGCACGGGATTCAGGCGGTGGGGCTCGTGACCTGGGCCAACGTTCGGGGCGACGGAGAGGAGCTCCTGGAGCGCTGGCTAGCCGCGGGCCACGAGCTGGGGAACCACTCCGACACCCACCCGAACTACACGACGACACCCTTCGAGGACTATCGCGCCGACATGGAGCGCGCTCGGGAGGAGCTGACGACGCTCCTCGCTCCCCACGGCCGTGCGCCCCGCTTCTTTCGCTTCCCCTACCTCCGCGAAGGCGACACGCCGGAGAAGGTGGCGGCCATGCGGGAGTACCTGAAGGAGAGCGGGCAGCGCAATCTCCCGGTGACCCTCGACAATCAGGACTGGTCGTACAACGCCCCGTTTCGCAAGGCCCGCGAAGCCGGTGACGACACGGCTGCGGTGATCGTCGCGTCGGACTATCACGCGGCACTCCGCTTCTCGATCCGCCACCACGAGCGCCGCGGGGACCGTCTGCTCGGGCGGGTCTCCCCCCAGATCCTGCTCCTTCACGCCAACGCCGTCGGCGCCGCGGAGTGGGGGCGGCTCTTCGACTGGCTCGAGGAGACGGGACATCGTTTCGCCCGCGTCGACGAGGTGCTGGCCGAGCCCACCCTCGCCGACCCGCCCGCGGTCGTCGCGCCCTTCGGCTACGGGGCCTGGGACCGGCTGTGGCAGCAGCAGGGGGCGACCGGTGCCCGCGAGGCCGCGGCGGCGGTTCTCGCCACGCAAGCCGAAGCGTGGAATGCCGGCGATCTGGAGGCGTTTTGCGCCGTGTACTCCGACGATGCCGTCTATCTCTCGTCCACCGGGATCACACGGGGCAAGCCCGCCATCCTCGAACGCTACAAGCAGCGCTTCCCGGACCCCGCCGCCATGGGCTCGCTGCGTTTCGACATCGTCGAGACGCGACCCGCGGCCGGGGTCGAGTTCACTCTCCTGGGCGACGCCGCTCCCAGTCGAGTCCACGGCATCTCCGCCGTCGCCCGATGGCACCTCACGTATCCCGACCGTGAGCCGGCCGAGGGCCTGACTCTCATCGTTCTCCGGCGCCGGGGAGGCGAGTGGAAGATGGTCCAGGACGCGTCGCTCTGAGGGCCGCACCCCCCGGGCACGGAGTTCCCGGCTTCCGGCGGTAGAGTCCTCACCGACCCTCCCCGGGGATGGGGTCTGGCCATGCTGCGCCGCATACTCGACCCTGCACGCCGAAAGCTCCTGGAGGAGCTGCGCGCCACCCTCGACGGCTTGCGGGTCCTCCTCGTTCGGGGAAAGGCGCCCGAAGAGGATCAGAAGGCCCTCGCCCGTTCCATCGCCCAGATCGACGAGCCGTTCCTGCTGCTGGTCGCAGGAGAGTTCAACGCCGGAAAGAGCTCCGTCATCAACGCGCTGCTGGGCGAGGCGGCGCTCGAGGAGGGCGTCACCCCCACCACCTCCCCATCCAGCTGGTGAGACACGGGGGCCAGCGTCGGCGCACGCCCGCCGGCGGCGGATTCGAGGAGATCACGCTGCCCGTCAAGATCCTCCGTGAGATGAACGTGGTCGACACTCCGGGGACCAACGCCGTCATCGAGGGGCACGAGGCCCTCGCCAGGGACTTCGTGCCACGCTCCGACCTGGTCCTCTTCGTCACATCGGCCGATCGGCCGTTCACCGCCAGCGAGCGCGCCTTCCTGGAGGCGATCCGCGACTGGGGCAAGAAGGTCGTGGTGGCCATCAACAAGGTCGACATCCTGGAAACGAGACAAGACATCGACAAGGTCATCGGATTCGTCGGCGACAGCATGCGGACCCAGTTGGGGATCGAGCCCGAGATCGCTGGTGGCTTCGTCCTGGGTGGCGTCCTCGTGGCCGTCGGTGGGGCCATGGTGGCGATGCTGCGGCGGCGCGAGCAGACCCTTCTACGGGAGCGGCTCGGCCCCGTGCGCCAGAGGCTGGGCGCTGCGGTGCGGGCGGTCATCGAGAAAGGGCGGGCCTCAGCGGCGAAAAGCGCGCGGGCGACGATGGACCCCTTCGAGACCTTCGTCCGATCGGAGAGCGCGAAGCTCCGGACACGCCAGGCCGAGCTCGCCCGCCTCGGCGCCGACCTCGGCGCCCTCCGTCGCTGGGTCGAGGGCCTGCGCTGAGCGACGAGCCTGCCGGGGGGCAGGTCGTTCGTTACCACTTCCCCGAGGTTGACCGCCTCCAGGCAATGATCGTAGGGTGCCCCGGGAGGTTCAGGACATGTGGAACCCGATGAGCGCCCGTGGTGCCGTCGTGTGCGTGGCCGTGTCGGCCGTCGTGCTGGCACTCCTCCTCGCCAGTCCGACTCCCGCGGACCCGGGCGACCCACAGGCGTCGCGCCCGGGGGCGTGGACCGAGCGACCCTCTTACGAGGTCGCCCGCACCGGGGCTCCCATCCAGGTCGATGGCCGGCTGGACGAGCCCGCCTGGGAGGCGGCCGAGACGTTCGCCTTCTTCAACAACGCCGACGGTTCGCCTCCTCCCGCGGAGCTCCGCACGAGCGCGAAGGCGCTGTACGACGACGAGTTCATCTACTTTGCCTTCGACAGCGCCGACACCAACGCGTGGTCGACGCGGAACGTGCGCGACGAGCACCTCTGGGAAGAGGAGGTTGTGGAGGTCTTCATCCAGGCCGATCCTGCCCACCCCAGCTACATCGAGCTGGAGGTCAATCCGTTGGGAGCGATGATCGACATCTTCCTCATCGACATACGAAAGCCCATTCCCTACACGACCTGGAACAGCCCCGGCCTGCGCTGGGCGGTGCACGTGGACGGGACGGTGGACGGTCGCCCTGGCGACAAGGGCTGGAGCTGCGAGATGGCGTTGCCGCTCGAGGAAGTCGTGACGGCTCCCAACCTCCCGCCGCGCCCGGGGGACCGGTGGCGCGCGAACCTGTACCGTGTCGAGAGGCGGCCGTCCCGCGCCAGCTTGGCGTGGTCGCCGACCCTCGTCGGCGACTTCCATCGGCCGGACCGGTTCGGGGACCTGGTCTTCGTCGACCGGATGGTTCCCTGAGTCGATCGGCTCTCGGGCGTCCAAGTGCTTCCGGCCGGTTGGCCCTGGGGCGACACGCCGCCCCGGCTCACGGCGTCCTGAACAAGCGAAAGGACTCCTTCATGAAGATCACACTTCCGGCAGAACTCGTCCTGCTTCTCGCCCTGTTCTCCCTTGTCGTTCCCACGGGAGCAGCTGCGCCTGAAGAACCTGATCGGAAGAACGTACCCATTCAGGACTACGAGCCCGTTCCGATGCTCGAGGCCGGCGACACCGCAGTCGAAAAGGCGAAGTATCCGGCGGTGGACGTCCACAACCATCTCCGCAGAGCCAACACGCCAGAGAAGGTCGACGAGGTGATCCGGGCCATGGATGCTACGAATGTAGCGGCCGTGGTCAATCTGGACGGCGGTTGGGGCGAGACCCTCGACAAGAACATCGAACGGCTGAACAGGCGGTATCCCGGGCGATTCATCCAGTTCATGCGGATCGACTGGTCACGAATCGACGAGCCGGGATTCGGCGAAGCCATGGCCACCGAGCTGGAGAGGGGCTTCAAGATCGGCGCTCAGGGTCTCAAGGTCAGCAAGACACTGGGGCTGCGTGCCAGGGACAAGGCCGGCAAATTGATTCGAGTGGATGATCCTTGCCTGGACCCGATCTGGGCGAAGTGCGGGGAGCTGGGGATCCCGGTCAACATCCACACCGCCGACCCCGTCGCATTCTGGACGCCGCTGGATTCGAAGAACGAACGGCTGATTGAGCTGATGGATCATCCCCAATGGGCCTACGGTCCTGAGTTTCCTCATCGTGAAGAGCTTCTGAAACAGCGCAACGCAGTCATCGAACGCCATCCCAATACCAACTTCGTTGGCTTGCACGTCGGGGGAGCTCCCGAAGACCTGGAGAGGGTCGGCAAGTGGCTGGACCGGTACCCGAACTTCTACGTGGAGACCGGCGCCAGGGTGCCCGAGTTGGGACGCCAGCCCTATACGGCCCGGCGCTTCTTCCTGAAGTACCAGGACCGAATCCTCTTTGGGACCGACTCCACCCCGATCGCAGGGGCCAAGCTGGCCAGGGACGGCCAGGAGATGTACCGGGTGCACTGGCGCTGGTTCGAGACCGACGACGAGTACTTCGATGCGAGAAAGACGCATCATCTCCAGTCGCTCTGGCGTGTCTACGGAGTCTTCCTGCCCGATGAAGTCCTCGAGAAGCTCTACTACGAGAATGCGGAGCACCTGATCCCGGGCCTGAGCGTGGCAGGGCAGTGAGCCCCCCGTGCCCTCCGCCGCCGGGTCGAGGGCCTGCGCCGATTCCCTAGCCCGAATAATTTGTCGGTAGGACCCAAAAAGAAAGCCCCTGGGTGGAGAATGGCTTTGGATAAAGGCCGGACCCCACAAACACAGGAGCTTTCAGATGCCCGACGATAGCACACAGTGTTGGCTGTTTCCCGGACTGTT
>CAUZDW010000007.1:0-143636 GCA_963578825.1 Vicinamibacteria bacterium | reverse complement strand
CAACAACAACCAGAACAATCTCCGGCTAATGCCAACCCTGGACGGCTCCGAGCTGGTTCGGACCGATCGCGTCGGTGCAGACAGCTGGCAGTTCTTCGTGAAGGCTTCGTACCTGGTCCGCTGCTAGGCGACCAGCCGCTCTTCACTCCAGACGGGCTTCTCCGTGCACAACCGGGTCTTCGCTCACCCCCAGTACGGGCGGGATTTCGCGGCTCGGACGAGTCCCCACCTGGACGCCCGAGTGAGATCCGCTCATGAGTCTTCGGCCCACCGCTCCAGATCGGTGGGCTCGATGGGCAAGGGCTGAGGCTCCAACGGACGAAGCTCCCGACCGGAAAGGGCGGGGTGGTCGGGCGCGATCTTCGTGGCACGGAAGACGGCGTAGCCGGCCATGTCTATGGGATGCGGCGGCGAGCCGTCCGGGTTGCGCACGTTGCCCGAGAAGGGTGTCCAGTACTCCCAGACGATCTCACCCGCCGGGGTGACTTCGAAGAAACGACCCTGCGCTCCCGAGCAGATGAGCGTGTGACCGTTCGGCAGCCGCTGAGCACCGGAGATGAAACCGCGCGCGGCACACTCCGCGAGCTCGCCCGTCCGAGGGCAAGTCCATGCTGTCTCTCATCGATGAGGCCGTCAAGGCCTTGCGGCGCCAGCGCTTCCTCGAACAGGTGAACGCCGCGTACGCCACCCTGCGCAACGATTTCCACGCCTGGGAGGAAATCGAAGCCGAGCGCCGGGAGTCGGACGCCACTCTTGCCGACGGGATCGTTGCGGCCGAGGGGCGTGCGCCCTACAAGGCACGGTCACGCGCGGGCAAGAGGCGGAAACGATCGTGAACCCCCCGGCTCGGGGTGAGGTGTGGTTGATGGACCTCAACCCCAGACGTGGACACGAGCAGGCGGGGCGGCGACCCGTTCTCGTCGTGTCGGAAGATCTCTTCAACCGGGGCCCGGCCGGCCTGGTCATCGTTCTGCCGATGACGTCGACTTTGCGGAACGTGCCGAGTCACGTGCCCGTCGATCCGCCCGAGGGCGGCCTCAAGCACCGGACCGCAATCCTGTGCGAGGGCGTACGATCGGTCTCCGTCGAACGCCTGACCACCCGATGGGGCCGGTGGGACGCCAGACGATGGCGGCCATCGAAGACCGGCTTCGCATCCTGCTGCGACTCTAGCAACACTAGCAACAACGACGGGGTCCCCTAGCCCAGCTGCAGGAAGCGGACTTCCCGGATGCCGGGGAGCTTCGCCAGCTCCTCGATCGCGGTGGCAGGGACCTCGCTGTCGACCTCGATGAGCATGATCGCCCGGCCGCTGCCGGGCTTGCGGCCGAGGCCCATGCGGGCGATGTTCACCCCCTCGCCTCCGAGGAAGGTGCCCACCCGACCGACGGTTCCTGGTGTGTCGTCGTTGCGGACCATGAGGAGATTCCCCTGGGGGATGGTGTCGACCTCGACGCCGTCCACGTCGACGAGGCGCACGTGCTCGCCGCCGAAGATCGTCCCCGCCACGGAGAGCTCCTCCTCGCTGGTCTTGAGGCGCAGGGCCACGAGGTTGGAGAAGGCCAGCTTCGCCGACGATGTGGACTCGAGGATCTCGATGCCCCGGGCCTGGGCGATCTCCAGGGCGTTCACCAGGGTGACGCCCTCCGCCATGTGGGGGCGCAGGATGCCGGTCACCGAGGCGGACAGGATGGGCTTCAGATCCAGCTCGCGCAGATCGCCGTAGACGCCCAGCTCGATGCGCTCGAGGGACCCTCGGCACGCCTGGCCCAGGAAGAGCCCGAGGCGCTCGCCGAGGTCCATCGCCGGGCGGATCTTGTCGTAGAGGTCCCCGGCCAGCGAGTAGAAGTTCACCGCCTGCTGGATGATGCCGCCCTTGAGGTAGTCGCGCACCTGCTGGGCGATGTCGGTTCCGACCCGCTGCTGGGCCTCCCGGGTGGACGCCCCGAGGTGCGGCGTCGCGATCACGTGCGGGTGCTTGGCCAGGCGCCAGTCGTCCGGGGGCTCCTTCGGATGGACGTCGAGGGCGGCCCCGGCGACGCGGCCGGAGTCCAGCGCGTCGAGAAGCGCGTCGGGGTCGATGAGCGGGCCACGGGCGGCGTTGACGACCCGAACGCCGGTCTTCATCCTGGCGAAAGCCTCCTTCCCCAGGAGGTGGCGGGTCTCGTCGTTCAGTGTCGTGTGGAGCGTGAGGTAGTCGGAGGTCTGGAAGATCTCTTCGAGGGTCCGCAGCTTGACGTGGGCCTGCTCGGCGACAGCCGGTGCGACGAACGGGTCGTAGGCCTGGATCTCCATGCCGAAGGCGCGGGCCCGGGCAGCGACCTCGCGGCCGATCCGGCCGAGGCCAATCACCCCGAGCCTCTTTCCATACAGCTCGACGCCGGCAAAGGCCTTGCGGTCGAATTTTTCGGCCTTCATCGCGGCATCGGCGGCAGGAATGTTGCGAGCGAGGGAGAGCATGAGACCCACCGCCAGCTCGGCGGTCGAGATCGTGTTGCCCCCCGGCGAGTTCATCACCAGGACGCCCCTGCGGGTTGCCGCGGCCAGGTCGATGTTGTCGACCCCGACACCCCCACGCCCGATCACCTTCAGGCTCTTGGCGGCGTCGATCACCTCTGGGGTCATCTTGCTGCCACTGCGGATGAGGATGGCGTGGTACGGCGGCACGAGCTTGACGAGCTCTGCGGTCGGCTTTGCCTTCTCCTGGTCGAGCGTCCAACCCTCGGCACGGAGAATCTCCTGGCCACGGTCGGTCAGCCCTTCGAGAACGAGGATGCGGTAACTCACTGTTGGCCTCTCAGAAGTAGGTTGGGGATGAAGACGCGGCCGATCCCCCGTCCGGCCACGGTCGCCCATTATCCTTCATTTCGTTGGGAGGGCGACGACACCAATGAACGCTTCCGTTGTGCGCCCAGGAGTCGGCGCTTCATCCACAGGAACTGTGGATAACCCTGTGGAAAGGTCACAACTTGGGCCATGCAGATTGTTGAATAGAAGCGACTTGACGCACTTTGCACAAATTGACAGCAGGATGTTCGGGGCATGCGATTTGCGTGTCTTGCGTTCTGATGCGGCGGCTGCGAGGGAGCGTGTTCGACGCGGCCCGGCGGTGTGTAATCCCCATCACGGGCACTCTGATCGCCCGTCCGTACTACACTGCGAGAGGGGAGAGTGACCATGAAGGCGACCACACTGGCGGCAGCAGTGCTCGTTCTGGCCATGGCGGCGCCGGCCCGTCCTCAGGAGCCCGCTCCCCGGCACGAGCAGGAAGAGCCGGAGCGCCCGAAACGCATGATCCGAGTGCTTCAGAGTCCCTACGATCTCGCGTCGTTCTACAGCTCGCGCCCGGGCCGGTCGAGCGTGACTCCGCCCGTGCCCGACGATCCGGCTTACGCCCTGGCAAGCTTCTACCGCTCACGGGGCGGAGGAGCGCAGGGACCACCGGTCGGCCCCTGGCTCTGGGCGGCTTTCTGGGCGAGCGGCTACGGCGCACACCGCCCGATGCCCTTCGTCGGCTACCGCCACTCCATCGGCGAAAACGGGGACCTCTTCCTGGCGGTACCCTTCCTCGCTCCGCTTGGGCCGCTGGGCGGTGGCTTTCCAGGCCACCACTCCCCGGGGCGCCGCTCCCCAGGGCGCTCGCCGGGCCGCTCGCCCGGCCACGTCCCCGGACCCTGACGCCTCACCGCTTCTTGGGAAATGCAGAGAGCCCGGCGGCTTCGACGAAGCTGCGGCCGGTGAGGCGCTCGAAACGGTCGGCCAGACCCTCCAGCTCGTCGGTGCTCTCGTCCTGCTCCATCCGCTCGATACGCCACATCGGATAGAACGCGGACGACAACCCGAGCCCCGAGGTCTCACCCCGGACCTCCTGCCGCATCCAGTCCTCCAGCGAGACGATGTCGAGCCCGCGGAGGGCGACCCCGGACTGCTCCAGGGAGAGAAGGGCTCCGAACACCTTCTCGCGAGGCGAATGGAGATAGATCAAGACCGGGGTCCCCGGCTCGAGGCCGATCTTCTTCACTGCCGCCGGGGACGGCTGGAGGACCCGGAGAAGAACTGGCCCAGCCGCCGTGCCCCCTCCCGGAGGTCGTCCAGCGATGTGGAGAAAGAGAGCCTGAAGAAGCCCGGGGCGCCGAAGCCCTCGCCGGGCACGACCGCGACTCCCTGCTCCTCGAGCAGGCGCATCGCCATCGTCGCGGTGTCCGGCATCTCCCTGCAAAGGTGGCTCTTGACGTTCGGGAACAAGTAGAAGCTCCCCTCCGGTGACGGACAGATGACGCCGGGCAGCGCGGCGACGGCCGGCTGGATGACGTCCCGCCGGCGCCGGTACTCTGCCGCGAGCTCACGAACCGAGTCCTGGGGTCCGGTGAGGGCCTGGGCCGCCGCCACCTGCGAGAAGGTGGCGGTGCTCTGAACGCCGTGAGAGTTGAGCGCAGCGCAGGCCGCCGCCAGTGGCCCTGGCCCGATGACCCAGCCGATGCGCCAGCCAGTCATGCAGTAGGCCTTCGACATGGTCCCCACCACCACCAGGAAATCCCCGGCAGCGGCGGCCACCGCGTCCAGCGCGGGGGCGCCACCCTCGCGGAAGATCAGGTGCGAGTAGGTGTCGTCGAAGATGAGAAAGACCCCGTGGCGCCGCGCCAGGCGGGCAATGGCCAGGAGCTCGTCCGGGTCGACGACCGCCCCGGTGGGATTGGAGGGGCTGTTGACCAGGATCGCCCTAGTGCGCGGGCCGATGGCCTTCCGGACCGAGCGCACGGTCAGCCGAAAGCCGCCTCTCTCGGAGAGCGGCAGAAGGACCGGCTTTCCGCCGACGATCCGGGCCGCCTCGGCAAAGGTCGGCCAGTGGGGACTCGGCACCAGGACCTCGCTGCCCCGATCGAGGATGGCTGTGTACAGGAGAGCCAGCGCCTGCTTGCCCCCGACGGTGATGGTGACCTGCTCGGGGGCGAACGACACGCCCCAGTCCTCGTGATAGCGGTGAGCCACGGCTTCCCGAAGCTCGGGGAGGCCCGCCGCGGGGGTGTACTTCGTCTGGCCCGCCTTCATCGCCGCCCAGGCCGCGGCAACAATCGCCGGCGGCGTGGGCTGATCCGGCTCGCCCACGGTGAAGTCGTAGACCCTGACCCCACGAGCCTTGAGCGCTCGAGCCCTCTGGGCCATGGCCACCGTCGGGGAGATCTCCAGCCCGCGGACACGCGCGGCCAGGGTCGTCCCGGGACGACCGTTCACTGGTTGCCCTGGGGGTCTTCAGGCTGGTCCGACGGCATCGGCGTCCCGTACACCTCGCAGAGCCGACGCTCCACGACCGGCGGGACCAGGTCGCTCACCCGCCCACCAAGCTGGAAGATCTCCTTAACCAGGCGCGACGAGACGTAGGAGTAGCTCTCGGCGGGCATCATGAAGACGGTCTCGATGGAAGGGTTGAGCCGACGGTTCATGAGCGTCATCTGGAACTCGAACTCGAAGTCGGAGATGGCACGGATGCCGCGGATGATGACCGTGGCGCCGACCTTGACCGCGTAGTCCACGAGCAAACCCGAGAAAGTGTCCACCTCGACCCGAGGCTCGTGGGAATAGGTGTCCTGGATGAGCCTCACCCGCTCGTCGATGGAGAAGAGGGGCTTCTTCTCCGGGTTGATGAGGATGGCCGTCCGAACCCGGTCGAAGATCCGCAGCCCTCTCTCCACGATGTCGAGATGCCCGTTGGTGATCGGATCGAACGAGCCCGGGAACACCGCCAGCGACCGACCCTGCTCCGGCTTGTCCATCGTCACGGTCTCCCCTGCATCCGGTAGAAGCTCAAACAATGGTCGCCCACGCGGACGTTCCGCGTCCGCTCGAGCTCCCCTATTCTGTCCGGGAGCGCTCTCTTGTGGAAATGCTCGGCCACGACCAGCCCCTCGTCGGCGAGAAGGGGGCCCGCGGCGAGCTCCTCGAGCATCGGCTCGTAGAGATCGCTGTCGTAGGGCGGATCGAGGAACACGATGTCGAAGCGGCGTCCTCGCTCGGAGAGAACGCCGAGCGCAGTCCTGGCGTCCTGGTGAAAGACGTCGACCTCGCCTCCGTCCGCCGAGAGCACCCGGGCGTTCTCCCGCGCGGCCTGGATCGCGGGTCCGCTCTTGTCGATGAGGACGATCTTCGCGGCACCCCGGGAGAGGGCCTCGAGGCCCACCCCCCCGCTGCCCGCAAACGCGTCGAGAAACCGGCAGCCGGGGATCTCGGGGGCCAGAATATCGAACAGGGTCTGGCGCACCCGCCCACCGGTCGGTCGCGTGGCGTGGCCGGGCGGCGACTTGAGGCGGCGCCCCCGCCCTCGGCCCGCAATGATGCGCGACATCGAAGGAACAGTACCCGAATCGCCCGGACTAGCCCACCCGGGCCAGGCCGAAGCGTCTCTCCCACCCGCCTTCGTCAAGGAACCGTGGCAACGGCTCGGGAAGGGCTTCGCCGTGCTCGGCGACCAGCCGGAACGCCTCGCGCCGTGCCGGCTCGAGCAGCTCCCGGTCGCGCAGCAGGTGGGCCACGCGGAAGCTGGGCATCCCCCACTGCCGGGTGCCGAAGAAGTCGCCAGGGCCGCGTATCTCCAGGTCCTTTTCGGCGATGGCGAAGCCGTCCTCCGTGGCGACCATGACCCCGAGGCGAGCCCGGGCCACCTCGGAGAGCCGCCCGTGGGCCAGCAGGACACAGGTGGACGCGGCTCGCCCACGACCCACCCGGCCCCGCAGCTGGTGGAGCTGGGCCAGGCCGAAGCGCTCGGCGTGCTCGATGACCATCATCGTGGCGTTCGCCACGTCGACACCGACCTCGATGACGGTAGTGGCCACCAGGACCTGCACGGTGCCGGCCGTGAAGGCCGCCATGGTCTCTTCCTTCTCCCTGCTCGTCATCCGCCCGTGGAGAAGGCCCACGTTCACCCCGGGGAGGGCCTTTCTCCAGTCCTCCGCCGCCTCGGTGGCCGCCCGCACGTCTTCGAGCTTCTCGGACTCCTCGACGAGGGGGTAGACGACGTACGCCTGACGCCCCGCGCCGACCTCGCGGCGCACGAGACCCAGGATCTCGCGCCGTGCGGACGCCGGGCGAAGGATGGTCCGGATCGGGAAGCGCCCCGGCGGCTTCTCGTCCACGACGGACACGTCCAGGTCGCCGTAGGCCGTGAGGGCCAGCGTCCGCGGGATGGGCGTCGCGGTCATCACCAGCACATCGACGTCGTATCCCTTTCTCCGGAGATCCTCGCGCTGGAGCACCCCGAAGCGATGCTGCTCGTCGACCACCGCCATGCCCAGGCGCCCGAAGGACACCCCCTCCTGGATGAGCGCATGGGTGCCGATGACGATCCGGGCGTCACCGGAAGCGATGCGCTCCCGGGTCTTCGTGCGCTCCCGACCCTTCACCGCCGAGGTGACGAGGGCGGTCTCGTAGTCGCACCTCTCCAGGAGGTGGCGGAAGGTGAGGAAGTGCTGCTCGGCCAGGATCTCCGTCGGGGCCATGAAGGCCGCCTGGTAGCCGTTCTCCACGGCGATGACCATGGCCAGAAGCGCCACAAGCGTCTTCCCGGACCCCACGTCGCCCTGGACCAGGCGGTTCATGGGGTGCTCGGCTCGCATGTCGTCGGCGATCTCGCGCAGGACCCGGCTCTGGGCGCCGGTGAGGGGGAAGGGCAGGATACGTTTGACCGCCTCGCGGGTGCCGTCGGTGACCTCGAAGGCGACGCCCTTCCTTTCGGCGCGGACACCTCGTCGGCGGAGGGCCAGGCCGAGCTGGAAGAGAAAGAACTCCTCCAGGATCAGCCGGACATGGCCGGGTCCGCGAAAGCGGTCGAGGTCGGCGAGATCGTCGTCGTCTCCGGGCAGGTGAACCCGCCGGAACGCCTCGCCGCGGCCCACGACTCCCAGACGAACCCGAACGTCGGGGGGCAGCGGATCGTCGAGATCCTCCGGCACCTTCTCGGCGAGCTGGTTCAGGATGCGGCGCAGGGGCTTCGCGGTGAGCGGCCCGAGCTTCTCGTAGACAGGGACGATGCGGCCGGTGTGAATGCTCGGGGCTCCCTCGGCGTCGATCAGCTCGTACTGGGGAGAGCGCATGACGAGACGGCGGCTTCCCATGTCGTGCTCGACGGCACCGAAGAGGCTCACCCTGCGGCCGCGCTCGAGGACCTCGCGGAGAAACGGCTGATTGAACCAGAGAGCCTTGAGCTTGCCGCTGCCGTCGTCTATCCGCACCTCGTAGAGCGTCATGCGCCGAGCCCGCCGGAGGCCCGCCACGACGATCTCGCCCGACACCGACACCTGCATGCCGGCCTTCAGATCGGCGATGCGGGCAAAGCTCCGCCGGTCCTCGTAGCGCATGGGGAGGTACAGAAGGAGCTCCTCCACGGTGCGCACCCCCGCCTTCTCGAGAGCCAGGGCCCTCTGGGGTCCAACGCCCTTGACGAACTGGACTGGAGAGTGGAGGTCCATCTCGCCCGCCGATCATCCCATGGCGGGGGGAAGCCTGGGGTCCCCCGCGCGCACCGAAAGAGGGGGGAGGGGCCTCCGACGCCGGAGCTATTGGGGGGGTGGAAAGAAATCGAACAGCGCCCGGCCCGGTTCGAGTCGAATGCTCCTGGCGGTCCAGGGCAAGGCGAGGGGGGCACCGATGTCCAGCCCCTCCGGTTGCTCCGCGCTCGCAGTGGCCATGCTGACGATCTGCGCGAGGAGCGACGGGGGGAGGTTGATGCCGCCGATGAGCACTCTCTGGAGCTCGATCCGGGCCAGTCCCTCGGCGCTCTCGATGCGGCCTTCGATCTCCACCGGGACGGTGCCGCTGAGCATGGACAACATCGCCGCGGGCCCCTCGGCGGGGAGCTTCGCGCGGAGAAGGTCGAGATTCACCACGGCGCGGGCCGCGAGCTGGTCCTGCTCGAGCTGGAGGTCGAGGTCCGACACCTCGGGAGGAATCTGCTCGGCGAGGGTGAGGTTGACGAACGAGTTGATCTCGCCCTGGCTCACGACGATGGTGTCGGTCGAGGCGGGACGTCCGGACCGCACGCGGCGGCTGACGCGTCTGAGGGTGCGGACCACGGAGTCCGCCTGCTCCCAGCTCAGCCCGGGGCGCGTGGGAGCCGGTCGCGCCTCGGGGACCGGCTCCGCGGCCTGCGCGGAGAGGAGAAGCGTCAGAGCGAGACCGAGAGGACCCATGCACTGATTATGGCACCGGGGTGTCACTCTGAGCGCGGCCATCTCGCTCGTCAGATCCCTCGTCGCACGTCTCAAATGGGCTCCGCGGGATGGCTGGCCTATGGGAGCTCGATCTGGCCCGGGGGCCGGAGCCACGCGTGGGCCCCGAACTCTCGCAACACGTCGAAGCCGAGAACGTCGTACAGGCGGTGAGCGCGCTCGTTGCCCGCCGTGACGGACAGGGTCGCGGTGGAGAGGCCGTCACGGTCGAAGGCCCGGAGCGCGCTCAACATGAGGGCGAGCCCGAGGCCGTGGCCCTGAGCCTCCGGCACGACGGAGACCTGGCAGATGTGTCCATTGGTCGGGGCGAGGCGGCTGGCCAGAAGGACGGCCGCCGGGCCCTTCGGCCCCTCGACGAAACGAGAGGCATCGGTGTCGAAGCGGCCGCAGCCGGCACGCACCACGAGTGTGTCGACGAAGGTTCGGCAGGCCGAGGGCGTCGCATAGGTCAGATTGAGCGCGGCGTCCAGCGAGCCCACGTGGCTCCTGTAGACGATCTCCGCGGCGGCGTGGAGATCGCTGCGCCGGACCGGCCGGAATCGGAAGCCCCCCGGGAGCTGCGGCTTCCCCGCAGGGAAGGAGCGCCTCAGGTCGAGGAGCATGTAGTGCCGGACGCGACTCTCGAAGCCGGCCTCTCGGAAGCTGTCGTTCGCGCCCGCCGCCGTGCAGAAGAGCGTCTGACACTCCAGCCGCCCGCATCCCCGCTCGGCGCGCGCCTCGCCGATGATGGCCGCGGCGAGCTGTTCCTCGAGCCCCTTGCCCCGATGGGACCGGCTGGCGAATATCGATCCCACGATCGTCCGACCGACGTCGCCGAGGTAGTAGGAGTAGGCGACGGGGCGGACCTCGTCGCCCAGGACTCGGCCGTTGAGGGTTCCTCGCTCGACTCCGCCGGCCACGGCAGCGTGCACCGAGGCGAAGTCCCAATGAAGCTCGGCTTCCCAGTGCGCTGCCTCCTCGTCGAGGAGCGCCCGGAGCTCGGCTATGGAGACGTCACGAAGCGAGCTAGCCTTCACCCGTTCCCCGTCTGGATTGCGACTCGAGGAAGGACCTCAGACGAGGCTCGTCCGCGGCGGCGAGGCCGAGGAACTGCACACCCGCCAGATAGCGCGGGGGGCCGGGCATCGACTGGCCGTCCAGGGAGTTCTGAGCGACCCGCGCCTTGGTGCGGACGGGCCCGTCGGGCAACTCGAGCAGGAGGTCCACCACCGCTCCGGCATCCAGAATCTTGTCGCAACGCAGGAGGCAACCCACGAGGCTGGCATCGACCACGCGGGCCTCCCGAGGCGAACGCCCCTCCAGCACGGCCGGGAGGTCCACGCTCACTCGAGGCTCACGCCGACTCTCTCGCCCGTCTACACCGCCCGAACCCTGGCGCTCGATCACCGAATTCCTGCCCACGAACCGGAATTCTAGGCGCCCCCGCGCGCCTGCTCAAGCTCCGGCTCAGCCGCGGTCAGGCTCCTCCGACTCCGACGGCGCCGGCGTTCGGCGCCCCTAGGAGCCCGTGGCGAAAGTCGGACCGCGTCGAGGCCGGATCTTTTCCACCAGCTCTTCGTTGCCGAACCTCGGAATACTCCCGGTATTCTCTCTCGGCCTCGCTCACGGAGCACTTCCACCACGCTGTCCCAGCCGCCTTGTGAGCAAAGGGGCCAAAACCCTATAATTCATAGTCGGAGAGTAGTTTGGCGCGAGCGCGGTCGGGCAGACGAGTCCCCGCCAGGGGACGAGCGGTGAGGAAGCCGGAGGGGTCGACACGCCCTCCGCGTGTCTTCGGTCTGCGCGCGGACCCGATCGCCGAGCTCGAGGAGCGCGCTCGCACGATTCGGGACCCGGTGAAGAAGCTCCGCTTCGTCCGTCAGTCTCTCGAACGTTACGAAACCCTGGACGAGCGCTTCCAGGCCGTTCCCCTGGCTCCGGTCCGATGGGCCCTCTACCGGATGAGCCGTCTCGACAGGGCGAGGGCTCTCTTCTCCACGAACCCCAACGGAGCCCTGAACGCCTCGACGCCCGGCGGTGGCCCCACGGGTGAGGCAGGCCACCAACTGGGCAGCCGCTCTCGTCGTGGTGGCGGCCGGCCTCGCTCTGGCGGCCTATCCCCGCGCTCAGCCGCCGGATGCGGTGGAGTCGGCGCCCCAGGGTCCGGTGGCGGAACACCTGCGCGCTGCGCAGACGGGGCTCCCGACCCAGGGGGTGTGGCTGGTGGATGCGGGCGAGGACTTCGAGCTCTACAGCAACGGCCTGCGGATCGACACGTCCTACGCCACCGCCGGCGATCCCCGGCACTACCGGGTCTTCTCGGTTGCCGGGGAGATGGCGCCCGAGGTCTTCGAGCGTCCCATCGGCCTCGTGTACCACACCTCGGAGAGCGACATCTGGCCGCTGGAGGAGTCCTTCAACGGCAAGCTGAGAGACTCGAGCCAGAACCTGCTTCGGTACCTCCGCAAGCATCAGGTGTATCACTACCTGATCGACCGCTTCGGTCAGGCGTTCCGGGTCGTGGAAGAAGCGCACCGGGCCAACCATGCCGGCATGTCGATCTGGAGGAGCGGGGAGCGGGTCTGGCTGAACCTCAACGGACCCACGATCGGTGTGAGCTTCGAGAGCCGCTGGCAAGGAGCACGGGCTCTTCCCATCACCCAGGCGCAGCTGGAATCCGGACGGCGGCTCACCGACTACCTCCGGGACAAGTGGGCGATCGCCCCCGACATGTGCGTCACCCACGGTCTGATCAGCGTCAACCCCCGTCGGCACCTGATCGGCCACCACGTGGACTGGGCCAAGGGGTTTCCCTTCGCGGCATACGGACTGCCGGACCTCTACCAGCGCACGGCACCGGTGGTGGAGCTGTTTGGGTTCGTATACGACGAGCAGTTCCTCGACGTCATGGGCGGCGACCCGTGGGCGGGAGTGCGCGAGGCGGAGGAGCGCCTGGCGAGCGAAGCGCTGGCAACGGGACGTGAGGTCGCGCAGGTCCGCAAAGAGAGATCCAGGCTCTACGATCGCTGGCTTGCCGACCAGGCCCGCGACACCAAGGAGCGTGCCAGGCAGGCCCGTGCCGGCGGCGCCAGGACGACGCCCCCCGGGAATCGGAGCGAAGGAGACTGAACATGACGGAGACCAAGGACCAGCTCTGGAAGGCGGAGCCGGGGGCGCAAGCCTCCGAGCCGCTGGAGGATCTGGTCAGTGCCGGCGCCCACCCCGTGGGCCTCGACGTCGGAACCAGCAAGGTGGTCTCGGCACGACGCGGGGGTTCAAGGAGCTCTTCGAGCGGACGCTGCGGGCGCGGAAGTTCCCCGTGGAGATCTCGGAGATCCGGATGGCCGCGGACCCACTGACCTCCACCGCACGCGGCGCTCACATCGCCGCGATGTTCGAGAAGTAGCCGGCGGGCGAGGTGCCTTCGACACGTCCCGATGGGGCCTTCCAGGGGCCGCGGACGCGCTTCGCGCGGCGTCGGGCGAGCCCAGCAGGTCGCGTGCTCGTCGTTTTCCTGCTCGCCGTCCTGGTGCCCCGGCCCGCGCAGGCTGTGCAGGAGTGGTACGACTACTATCTGGAGGCTCGCAACCGCAATATCCCCGCCCAGGACTGGACGAGCTGCGTGGACAACGTTCGCCAGGCGCTCCGGCTTCGGCCGCGACCAGCGGTGAACGTCCAGACATACGGGCTGCAGTTCGTGAACTACCTCCCCCACTACCTTCTGGGCCAATGCCTGCTCCGCCAGGACAAGTACACCAAGGCTCTCGAGGCCTTCGATCAATCGGAGCAGGCAGGAGCAGCGGCGAAGAGCCCGAAGCGCGCGGAGCTCACGCGGTTGCAGAGCGAAGCCCGCAGCGCCGAGGAGGCTCGCATCACCCGACGCGCCCGGGCGGAGGTGCAGCGCCTTCGGGACGAGGCGCGTGTCCTCGGCGAGCGGCGGGCCTGGGACGAGGCGCTCGCGCTTCTGGAGCAGGCCGAGATCCTCGCCGGCGGCCTCGACATCGAAACGCTCCAGGCCATCACCAACGAGCAGGAGCGGCTGCGCGAGGCCCAGCGTGCCGAGCGTGAAGGCGCCGCCCGGACCGAGCGCATCCAGCAGCGGCTGGCCGACGGCGATCGCCTCCTGAAAGAAGGCGAGCTGACCGGAGCCCTGGTCGCCTACAACGAAGTCCTCGACCTGGCGCCGAACAACGCCCGGGCCAGGAGCGGCAGCCGCACCGCGCAGGAGCGCATCCAGACATCGCGAACGAGGGCTGAGCGGGACGTGACCTTCGCAGAGGGCAAGACTCTCTTCGACGGCGGGCACTACGAGGCGGCTCTCGGACCACTCACGAGCGCGGCCGCCGACCCCGAGTACGCGGCGGCGCACGAGCTCCTGGCTCGAACGAGGCAGATCATCGACGGTCTGCGTCTCCAGCGGGAGCTGCGCGCCCAGATCGAGGAGCTCGCGGCCCGGGGCGAGGACCTCATGACGAGAGGGCTGTTTCCGGAGGCCCAGGTCGCCTTCGAGGCCCTGCTCCGCCTCGACCCCGGACACGCTCGGGCTCGTGAACGGCTGGCGCGAGCGGAGCGGCGGACCGGTGAGGCCCTCTTCGCCCGGTGGTTCCCGAACCGGGAGCCGACGGTCTTCCTGTTCGGCGGCGAGGTGCTGGTCGTCGAAGGCGCCACCTACGTGCTCCGGGGATTGGCCACCGACGACCGGGCGATCCGGCGAGTGGAGTTTCAGATCGGCGGAGAGCCCGCGGGAGAGGAGATGGCCTCGGAGGACACGGTCAATCCGGTGCGGAGCCTCCAATTCGTTCGCAAGCTTCCCCTCGAGCCGGGCCTGAACAAGATCACCGTCACCGCCATCGACGCCGCGGGTCTCACCGACGCGCTGACGATCACCGTCGAGAGGCGTTTGCGCTTCTACGAGACGCCTCTGTTCCTGCCCTCGGCCGGCGGCCTCGCTCTCTCCTTCGTGGGAGTCGGCTTCATCGCCCAGCGTGTGCGCCGTCGGCGGGCCATGCGGCGGCGCTTCAATCCCTACATCGCGGGCGCACCAGTCCTCGACGACGACATGTACTACGGGCGCGAGAGCCTCATGACCCGCATGCTCAGCACGCTCCATCGCAACAGCCTGATGATCACCGGCGAGAGGCGCATCGGGAAGACCACCTTCCTCCATCACCTGGCGAAGGTGCTGGCCGCAGACGAGGCGGGCGACTGGCGGTTCTTCCCGGTCTTCGTGGACCTGCAGGGAGTTCCCGAGCATGGCTTCTTCCACGCCCTCATGACCGAAGTGGTGGACGCCCTCGTCATCAGCCCGGAGACCTGCGACACCCTGCGGCTGAATCCGGACATCAACGGATACGAGGCCCGGGAGTTCAGCCACGACCTGCAGCGGGTCATCGGGGAGCTGAAGACCCGCACGGGTCGCAGGGTGAAGCTCGCGCTGCTGATCGACGAGGTGGACGTCCTGAACGAGTACTCCGAGAGCGTGAATCAACGCCTCCGCGGGATCTTCATGAAGAGCTTCTCCGAGAACCTCGTCGCGGTGATGAGCGGCGTGGGAATCAAGCGGCGATGGAAGAGCGAGGGCAGCCCCTGGTACAACTTCTTCGACGAGATCGAGCTGCCTCTCTTCAGCCGTGAGGAGGCCGAGGCCCTGGTCCGAGAGCCGGTGGCGGGCATTTTCCGCTGGAAGGCGGAAGCGGTCGAGCGCATCCTCGATCTGTCCCGCCTCCGTCCGTACCTCATCCAGAAATACTGCGTCCATGCGCTCAACCGGATGCTCGAGGAAGGCCGCAGCACCATCCGGCTCACGGACGTGGAGTCGGTGATGGCCGTGGTCGACGCCGAGTCGGGGGCTGGGACCCCGGACTCCCCCGCCGGGGACCCGGCTGTGGCAGACTAGGGCTCCCGTGTCCACGACTCCGTCCATCACGCGCAACCCTTTCATCGTCGGGAGCTGGGTCCGGGGCGAGGATTTCTTCGGCCGCTCCGCCGTGATCGGCGAGATCCTCGAGGGCGAGCGTCACTCGCTCTGGGTGCTCGGCGGGAGACGCCTGGGCAAGACCAGCCTCCTCAAGGAGGTCGAGTACCGGGTCGAGCGCAGCCGCGAAACACCCTTCGTGGCTCTCTATTGGGACCTCCAGGGCAGCGCAGACTCCCGGGGCCTGGCCGACACGCTGCTCTCCAGCGTGGAGGATTCAGAGGCCTTCCGTCGTGCCACCGACGTCACCATCGACGAGCTCGAGAGCCTGCCGGTGGCGGATATGCTCGCAACACTCGTGCGTCGAACGGTCCGAGGCGGATGGCGGCTGCTGCTCCTGATCGACGAGGCCGAGGAGCTTCTGGTCGTGGGACGCTCCGATGCGGGCACCCTGGCCCGAATGCGCCGTGTGCTCTCTCGCGGACCCGACGTCCGAGCCGTGCTCACCGCGACCCGCACCCTCGCTCGGCTCGACGACGAGGCCCGCCTGGCCACATCGCCCTTTCTGCAGGGGTTCATCCCGCCGGTCTATCTCACCCCGCTGACCCCCCAAGAGTGCCGGCCCCTCCTGGCCCGGGGGAATTTCGCGCCCGAGGACATCGAGACCATCGTCGAGCGCACGGGCTGCCATCCCTTCCTTCTTCAGCTCATCGCCAGCCGCTTGTTCGAGGGCCGCGATCTCGCGGCCACGCTCGAGCAGCTCGGGGCGGACGAGATGGTGGCGAACTTCTTCTCCATCGACTTCCAGACCCTCGCCGAGAACGAGCAGGCGCTCCTCTCGGACGTGGCACGGGAAGGGGCCCGCACGCGCCGAGACCTGGCCGCGGCCACCGGCCAGTCGGAGGAAGCCCTCGAGGTTCCGCTCTACGGCCTGACGATGCTCGGGTATCTGGTGCGCGAGGAAGAGACCTACCGGCTGGCGAACTGCCTGCTCGAGCGATGGATGCGCCGTCGTATCATTCCTCGGGCGGACATCAACGCGACGCCCGAGGAATAGTCCGTTTGTCCGTTGCTTAACTAAGACCGATACCGCTGCCGCCCCCCGCGCCCCCCCCGCCCGTCGTAACGTCGCGGCGGGGCCGGCTCGTCGTCGTCGTCGTCCACCGGCGCCTTTGGCTTCGCCAGCGACTCCTTGAGAAGCGCCGCGACGATCCGTTCCCCGAGCTCGTGCCCGGCCACGCTCCGGGCCACCGGTCCCCACTCGGCAAACTCCTCGGGCGACAGCCTCCGTCCCGCCTCCGCCAGAAGCTCCACGACGCGGCCGGCCTTGCGGGCCTGGACGTCCTCGTCGGACGGCACCGCGATCTCCTTGACCTCGACGTGGTAGCGCTTGACGAGCCGGTTGAAGTTCATCAGGTCCATTGCGGAGAGGAGGCTGATGGCCCTCCCCGTCTTCCCTACCCGTCCCGTCCGGCCCGCCCGGTGAATGTACTGCTCTGGGGAGTCGGGGGTCGTGAAGATGAAGACGTGCGAGAGGTCCTCGATGTCGATGCCCCGGGAGGCCACGTCGGTGGTGACGAGGTGCCGGATCTCGCCGTTCCGGAAGGCGTCCATCACGCGCTCGCGCTTCTTCTGGGGAAGATCCGACGAAAGGAGCGCCGCGGCGAGCCCCTTCTTGGCCAGGAAGGTGCTGACCTTGCGCGTCTCCTCCCGGGTGTTGCAGAAGATCATGGAGGAGACGGTGTTCTCGTACTCGATGAGCTTGTAGAGCGTCGCCTCCTTGTGCATCTTCGTCGTCAGGCAGTAGACGTGCTCCACCTCCTTGACGTAGATCTTGTCCTCGGAGAGCAGCACCCACTCGGGCTCGGCCATGTAGTGGTAGATGAGGCCCTTGATGCCGATGGGCACGGTGGCGGAGAAGAGCATGGTGTGCCGCTCGTCGGGCACGAACTCCATGATCTGCCCCATCTCGACGGCGAAGCCCATGTCGAGCATGCGGTCGGCCTCGTCCAGGACGAGCGTCTTGACCTTGCTGAAGTCGAGGGTCTTTCGGCGGAGGTGGTCGAGGACCCGGCCCGGGGTGCCCACGATCGCGTGGGCACCGGCCCGGATGCCCTCGAGCTGACGCTCCATGGAGTCGCCGCCGTAGATCGTCTCGACCTTCACGCCCCGGTCTTTGCCCAGGCTGGTGATCTCCTGGGAGACCTGGATGGCGAGCTCACGGGTGGGCGCCAGCACGACGGCCTGGACGGCCTGGACCGCGAGGTCCACCTTCTCGACGATCGGTACACCGAAAGCCGCCGTTTTGCCGGTGCCTGTGCGGGACTGGACGACCAGGTCCCTGCCCTGCAGCGCGAGGGAGATAGCCTCGTGCTGGACGTCGGTTGGAGTGTGGTACCCCTTCTCCTCCAGGCTTCGGAGCGTGTCGACCGAAAGGTCATAGGCGTCGAAGCTGCGGCTCGCGGTGGTGGTCTCCATATCTCCCATTATCAGCCCCGCCCGCCCAACCTGGCAACTCGCGCCCGCTGGAGGCTATAATCATTGTTTTGACGGAGAACCAAATGCCCAACCCGTGCACTCGCTGCTCCAAAGCGGGCGAGGCTCCCCCCGCCCACCGCGTTCCCTTCTCTCCGGAGATCAAGGAGAAGGTCGCCAGCTCCATCTGCGCCGACTGCTGGAAGGAGTGGGAGGCGATGGAGATCAAGGTCATCAACGAGTACCGGCTCAACTTCGGGGACCCCGCGCACAGGGCTCAGCTGCAAAAGAGCTGCCTGGAGTTTCTGAACCTCCAAGCATGATCCACGTCGAAGGCCTCAGCAAGCGGTACGGCGACCGGGTTCTTCTCGAAGACGTGTCCTGGCACGTCAAGAAGCGCGATCGGATCGGGCTGACCGGACCCAACGGCTCGGGGAAGACCACCCTCCTGAAGATGCTCGGGGGCCTCCAGGAGGCCGACTCCGGGTCCATCCGGATGGCCACGGGCACGACCATCGGCTACCTGCCCCAGGACGGGATCGTCCTCCACGGCCGCACCCTCTACGACGAGGTGGTGCTGGCCTTCGAAGACCTCCTGGCGCTCCGCAAAGAGCAGCACGATCTCGAAGAGGCCATGGCCAAGGCCGACGAACGGCACACCGGCCTCGAAAAGCTCCTGGAGCGGTACGCCGACATCACCGAACGCTTCAAGGACCGGGGCGGCTGGGAGATCGAGTCCCAGGTGGCCTCGGTGCTGAAGGGGCTCGGGTTCAGCCTAGCCGACCAGAAGCGGAACACCGAAGAGTTCTCCGGTGGCTGGCAGATGCGCATCGCGCTGGCGAAGCTGCTTCTCGCCCGGCCGAACGTCCTCCTGATGGACGAGCCCACGAACCACCTGGACCTCCCGGCGCGCAACTGGCTCGAGGAGTACCTCCGAGACTACCCGGGCGCCGTCGTGCTCGTCTCCCACGACCGCTTCTTCCTCGACGCCACCATCAAGCGCATCACCGAGGTGGGCCTGAAGGCCCTCACCGACTACCACGGCAACTACTCGAAATACATCGTCGAGCACCAGGCCCGGATGGAGCGCCTGCGCTCGGCGTGGCGGCGGCAGACCGACGAGATCGAGAAGGTCCAGGTCTTCATCAACCGGTTCCGCTACACCGCCACCAAGGCCAAGCAGGTCCAGAGCCGGATCAAGCAGCTGGACAAGGTGGAGCGCATCGAGATCCCGCCCGAGCGAAAGAAGATCCGCTTCCGCTTCCCGGACGCGCCCCGGCCGGGACGGGTCGTCCTGGAGGCGAAGGGCGTCCGCCGCGCCTTCGGCGAGAACGTCGTGCTGGACCACGTGGACCTTCTCATCGAGCGGGGCGACCACATCGCCCTCGTCGGCCCCAACGGCGCGGGCAAGTCGACGCTCATGCGGATCCTCGCCGGCGTGGACCAGCCCGACCAGGGCGTCCGGGTCGAGGGGCACCGGGTGGTGCTGGATTACTTCGCCCAGGACCAGGCCGCCGAGCTGAACCCGACCCGGACCGTCTACGACGAGATGACCTCGGCCAGCACCACCACCATGGTGCCGATGATCCGGGGCGTCCTCGGCAGCTTTCTCTTCGAGGGCGACGACGTCTACAAGAAGGTGGCCGTCCTCTCGGGAGGCGAGCGTAACCGGTTGGCCCTGGCCAAGATGCTGCTGCGGCCTTCCAACGTACTGCTCCTCGACGAGCCCACCAACCACCTGGACATCGACTCGAAGGAGGTTCTCCTGGAGGCCCTTGCCGAGTACAAGGGGACGCTCATCTTCGTCTCCCACGACCGCTACTTCGTAGACCGCCTCGCCGAGAAGGTCATCGAGGTCGGAGACGGCGAGGCGCCCCTCTATCCGGGCGGGTACGAGGATTTCCTGTACTGGAAGAAGAAGCAGGAAATGGGAGACGCGGGTCCCCTCCCGACCTCCATCCCACCCGCGCCGCTCCGTCCGGCTCGTGAAGAGGCGAAGAACGCCCCGAAGGCCCCAGCGGTGGCCGCCACGCCGCCCGCCCCACTTCCGGCAAGGCCCGGAAAAGCCGCGAAGCGGCGTGCCAAGGGCAATGGCAAGCCGAAGGAGACCCCCCCGCCCGTCAATCCCATGGCGCCCCGGCTCAACAAGGCCGGTGCTCCGAACAGGCAGGTCCTCGAGCGCGAGCTCAAGCGCATGAAGACCCGCCTCACCGAGCTCGAGAAGCGAGTGGCCGAGTCGGAGAAGGCCGTCAAGACAATGGAGGCCGAGATGGCCGCCCCCGGCTTCTACGACGACCGCGAGCGGTCATCCGCCGCAGCGGAGAGCCACCAGAAGCTCATGTGGGAGGCCGGCGACCTCATGGCCCAGTGGGAGGCCCTCCAGGCCGAGGTGGACGAGAAGACCGAGCAGCTGTCCGCCCTCGCCCCGGCCCTCGCCCGCGCCGGCTCGCACCGCGGCCGATAGCTCCCGGCGTGTCCGGCGGGAGCACTCGTCCCGTCACTATCACTTGCCGACCGGCGGCATGCGTCGGGCCCCCCGGTCATTCTGAGGAGCTCGTCCTTGGGCGAGCGACGAACAATCTCTCCGTTGGGCGGACGACGAGACTCTTCGCGCGATCCCCGAGATGGCCGCACTCAGAGTGACACCCTTCTCCTTTGTTCTGGCAGCCGCCGCTCGCCGGTTCCCCGCTCAGGATGACGTTTGTCGTTCACAGGACTCCGGCTCGACTCGACCGCACCCCCGGGAGCCGGCCTCCAGCAGCTATACTTTCGCTTCAACACCGTCATCCGTCGGGAGAGCGATCACATGGCGCTGTCACCGGGAACACGCCTGGTACGAGATCCTGGCTCCACTCGGGGCCGGGGGGATGGGTGAGGTCTACAAGGCCAAAGACACCCGCCTCGACCGAACGGTCGCCATCAAGGTCCCTCCTTCTCACCTCTCCGACGACGCCGAGCTCAAGGAGCGTTTCGAGCGTGAAGCCCGGGCCGTCTCCAGCCTGAACCATCCCCACATCTGCACGCTCCACGACATCGGCAGCGAGAATGGCGTGGATTTCATGGTCATGGAGCACATCGAAGGAGACACGCTCGCCGATCGATTGAAGAAGGGCGCCCTGCCTCTCGACCAGGCCTTGAAGCATGCCGTCGAGATCGCTGACGCGCTGGACAAGGCTCATCGCCAGGGCGTGGTGCATCGAGATCTGAAGCCCGGCAACATCATGCTGACCGGATCTGGCACGAAGCTCCTGGACTTCGGGCTGGCGAAGCTGAAGGCCCCAGAGGCCGAAGGAGATGGTTCTATCCATCCGCACTCCCTACAGAGCAGGCGCCCCTGACGAAGGAAGGCTCTCTCCTCGGCACCTTCCAGTACATGAGCCCCGAGCAGCTCGAAGGGAACGAGGCGGACAGCCGTACCGACATTTTCGCCTTTTGCGCCGTGCTCTACGAGATGGTCACCGGCCCGAAGGCCTTCGAAGGCAAGTCTCAAGCGAGCCTGATCGCCGCGATTCTCACCTCCAACCCGCCAGCCATGAAGGAGCTCGAGCCCATGGCGCCGGCCACTCTGGATCGAACGGTCAGGCGGTGCCTGGCAAAAGAGCCGGACTCGCGCTGGCAGTCGGCCCTGGATCTGGGGAGCGAGCTCCAGTGGATCGGGGCGGCGGCGAGGACACCCCGGCCGCGCGCGCCCCGCGCGCGTCGGGAGATCGGCCGCGGCAGGGCGCAAAGCCCTTCCCCATCGTGGCGGATCGAGAAAGGACCGGCGCCTCCATGACCAGCGACACCGACAACGCGGACCTCGAGACGATGCTGCGCAGAATCATCCGTGAGGAGTCGGGGCTCACCGAGGTCATCCCCGCCGACAAGTGGCGGGACGGGCAGCTCGTGCTGCGGCCCAGCAACGCCGCGCTTCAGGAGAAGGCGTGGCCGATCGAGACCTTCTTCCACAAGATCGTGATGCTGCGCAACCGCCTCCGGACCCTCGAGCAGCACGTCAACGGGTCGGAGCTGTCCGAAGACCAGAAGGTGAAGCTGCAGACCTACATCACCGGGTGCTACGGGGCGCTGACGAGCTTCAACGTGCTCTTCGCGGACGAGGACGACCAGTTCCGGGGCGCCGGGGGCAAGTAGGGCTCAGTACGCCGGGCCGAGGAGGACGGCATTCATGAAGAGGAGCTCGGTGGCTTCGGCGTAGCCGCGGTAGTTGGGGTCCTCGGCAAACGCCACGACGTGGCCGCGGCCGAGGGGCTGGTGCATGAGGAAGGCTTTCTGCGCCAGCTGCTCCCGGGTGTCGCTCCAGACGTGGCCGCTGGCGACGACCGTCTCCTCCGGCGCGTACACGCCGACGTTGCGGCCCTTGTCGAGCTTCAGGGGGCTGAAGACGCGGCGGCTCTCGACGATGGCCTGGATCTCGCCGTCGGTTCCGGCGGACAGCCAGTGCTCGGTGTCGAGCTGCACCCGGAGCAGGGCGCCAGGGACGGCATCCGGGCGTTCCCTCTCCGGTTGGATTGCGGTCTCCAGGTCGTAGGGCTCGTTCTTCTCCTGTCCGCAGGTCTTGCTGGACGGCGTCTCCTTCTCGTCCTCGTCCTCGGGTTCGTCGTCCGGGCAGCCGCCCCGCAGCTCCGTCGTGGTCGCCAGGAGGCCCACGCTCTCGCTGGCGAGCCAGCGAGACGCCTCGCCGAGGGCCACGAGGGTGCCGCCGCTGCTGATCCACGTCTTGAGCCGATCCACGATCGCCGAGGGGATCGCCTCCCGGTAGGTCCCGGACGGCAGGACGACGACGTCGAACCGGTCGAGCTCGACGCGACGGAGCGAGGCGACCCGCACGATGGTGACGCGCTGTCCGTAGCGCCGCTCCAGAACCCAGCGCGCCCACCCGGCGGACAGGCTGGAGGTCGGCGTGTCCCAGGCCAGCAGCACACGCGGAGCGCGGAGGGGACGCACACGGCGGCTGCCGAGGGAGACGCCGCTCTCCGGATAGCCCGAGTCCACGGCGACGGCCTTGGTGTGTCGCTTGGCGACGATGCGGCCCAGCGTCTCTCGAACGTCGGGTGCGTTCTCGGCGGCGCGGATGATGGCCGTCCCGGGACCGAAGGTGCGACCGCCGAGGGTCGTCCCACCCGCCGCGACGCGGACCTTGATTCCCGCCTGAAGCGCATCGACCACGGCGGCGGCCGTGCCGGATCCCCACGGGAGCAGCCATGCGACGCGGGCGTCTTCGAGGGCGACCGCGGACGGTGCTCCGGGCGTCCAGGCCGCCGAGCGACCCGCGAGCACTCCCCCGACACCAACGGACTCGACGTCGAAGACGAGAGGCAGGCTCCAGGCGGTCACGTCGTAGATCTGGTCCCTCAGGCGCTTCTTGCGCCGGCGCTCCTGCTCCTGAAGGAACTTCTCGGGCATGGGAACCCGGGGATCGAGAAGGTTGCGCACGAGTCTCCCTGCAGGTTGCGCGAGCGGCACGACGTAGCTTCCCTTCGGGAACCGCTGGTCCCCCGACCACAGCTCCTCCTCGGCGGAGAGGACCTCGATCTCCTGCCCGACGAGAAGCTCGGCCAGACGGCGGGCCCTCGCCGGGTCGGTCCCGGGCAGGAGGACGTACTGCTGGACGGCGCCCCGCCCCCCGTCGCCCACCGCTGAGCGGCGGAACGCGAGGAAGTCGCGGAGCAGCGTCTCGCGACCCTCGGCCGCCGTTGCCGCCGTGGCAAGCGCTGCCGTGAAGTGATTCCGGATGCCGTCGAGATACGTGAGCTCGGTCTCGTCAACTCTTCGGAACACCAGGCCACGAGCGGAGGCCTGCTCGAAGGTCATCCCCACCGCCCCGTGCAGCATGGGCCACGTTTCCCCGTAGCCCGGGTAGAACGCGTCGAACACCTCGCGGACGAAGTACGCCACGCCCCTCTCGTCGAATCGCGCGGCAATGGCGCGCCCGATCCTGTCGTGCCAGCTGTGCTGGGAGTCCACCAGGTGGGGGTTGCGGGGCTCGGCGGGGGGCGCGAAGAAGTATGTCGAATCCCCTCCCATCTCGTGCAGGTCGACGGCCACGTGGGGATGCCAGTCCCGGTAGACGTCGAGCCGCCCCCGGGTCTCGGGCTGGGTCTGGGCGAACCAGTCGCGGTTCAGGTCGAAAAGGTAGTGGTTGGCGCGGCCGCTGGGCCAGGGCTCGACGTGCTCGGCGGCCACCGGCTCGGGGTCCGGGACGAGAGCCCGGGCAAGGCCGTAGGAGGCGAGGAACCGTGCACGCCCGTCGGGGTTCTGGAGCGGGTCGATCAGGACGACCGCCTCGCGCCGGATGAGGTCGACCTGCGCGTCGCCCTGCGCCGCCAGGAGGTGATGGGCCAGGGCCATCGCGGCCCCGGGAGACGAGATCTCGTTGCCGTGGACCGCGTGGAAGAGCCAGACGACCGCGGGTATCTCGCCGAGGAGCCGTTCGGCCTCTGCGGCGTCGAGGCCCCGGGGGTCCGCCAGCCGGGCCAGGCCGGCTTTGGTCTCCTCGAGCCGGCCGATCCGCGCGGGGCTGCCTATGGCCAGGACCTGCAACGGACGCCCCTCTTCGCTGGTGGCGTATGTGACCAGGGTCGACCGATCGGGCGCGGCGGCAGCCAGCGCCTCGAAGTACGCCACGATCTGGGCAGGCGTTGATATCTGCGCGCCGAGGGTGTGTCCGACCACGCCCTGCAGGGTCGGCACCGCGGGATCGTAGCGGGTGTCCGGGCTGACGGGCGAGGCAGACGCGAGGAGTGTTGCGAGGGTCAGCGAGACGATCATGCGGTTCTCCTTGAGGTCACAGGCCGTGCTTCTCCAGCCAGGCGAGCAGGGTGGTCTCCACTTCCTTCTCGACGTCCTCCGCCGTGCGACCGCTGCGCTTCAGGACCCGAAACGAATGATCGGCGGACTCCACCCGATGAAGCTCCGCCCGGTCTTCGAGGCGCGTGACCAGAGCCTGGAGGAGATCCTCCCGGGCGAAGGCGTCACGGGTCCCCTGGACGAAGAGCATGTGAGCCGAAGCCGCGGCGGCAGGCAGGTGGGCGTCGCGCAGCTTCTCGGGTCGCCCGGGCGGGTGCAGCGGGTAGGCGAAGAAGGCCAGCCCGTCGGCGCGAGCGCCTCCGGCCACCACCTGGGAGGCGATCCGGCCCCCCATCGACCGGCCGCCCATCACGACGTGTGTGGCTCCCATCTTTGCCAGGGCGACCTCCGCGGCCTCCCGGGCGGTGGCCTCGAGGGCCTTCGGGGGGTCGGGCCGCCGCGCCCCTCTCTCCGCGTACGGAAAATTGTAGAGACAAGCAGCCCGCCCGGAGGCCGCCAGGGCCTCGGCCAGAGAGACGAGCATGGGGGTCTGGCGGGTCCCGCCCGCCCCGTGCCCCAGGACCACCACCGTCTCTCCGGCCCCGTGCAGCGAGGCCGTGGTGTCGGCCGTGGGCAAACGCAACTGGGGCATGGCCCGGAAGGATATACCCGATCCGTCCGCCAAATTGCCCCGGCGCCGGTGATACACTCGCCGCGATCGAGGTCGGCCGGAGGCGGTCCTTGTACGAGTCCTGGTACGGCTTCACCGAGAAGCCCTTCAACCTGACGCCGGACCCCAAGTACCTCTACCTCTCCCAGAGGCACGCGGAGGCGTTCGCCCATCTCGAGTTCGGACACCGGGAGCGAGGCGGCTTCGTCCTCATCACGGGAGAGGTGGGCATGGGCAAGACGACCCTCGCCCGCTACCTCCTCTCCACGCTTCCGGCGGACACGCACACCGCGGTCATCCTCTATCCGGCGCTCACGGCCTCCGAGCTCCTCCGCTCGATCCTCGACGACCTGCACGCCGAGCCCGGGTGGGACTCGCTGAAGGGCCTGGTGGACTCGCTGCACAGCTTCCTCCTCGACGCCCGGGCCGTGGACAGGAACGTGGTGCTCCTGATCGACGAGGCGCAGGACCTCTCGCCCGAGGTGCTCGAGCAGATTCGACTCATCTCCAACCTGGAGACGGACACCGAGAAGCTCATCCAGATCGTGCTCATCGGTCAGTCGGAGCTCCGCGACCTCCTGGCCCGCCACGATCTCCGCCAGCTCGCCCAACGCGTGACCGCTCGCTACCACCTCTCGCCCCTCGACGCCGCGGAGACCGAGGCGTACATCCGCCACCGGATCAAGGTCGCCGGCGGTGCCAACAAGGTCGGCTTCAGCTCCGACGCGCTGCGCACCATCCACCAACGCTCCGGGGGCATTCCCAGGGTGATCAACCTCATCACCGATCGAGCACTTCTCGCCGGCTACGTGAAGAGCGTGAGGTCCATCTCGGCGGAGATGGTGCGGAAGGCCGCCGACGAGGTGACGGACATGCGGCCCAGGAAGGCCCTCAAGTGGCATCATGGCTGGATCGCCGCCGCCCTGACGGCGACCCTGGCGGTGTCCGCCTTCGCTCTCGTCCCTCGCATGGCCCAGGCGCCTGCGGCGCCGTCTTCCCCGTCCGAGCCCGCCCTCGCCCGCCCCGCGCCGGCGTCGACGCCGTCCGCACCCGAGCGCAACGAGCGACTCGACGCTCTTCTGCGAGACACTCCGAGGGGCGATTCGTTCGGCGCTGCCCTCGGGAGGATCGAGACTCTCTGGGAGGGTGTGGGCTCGGATCGAACGACGCTTCGGACCCACCTCACCCAGGTTCAGAGGCTCGACCTCCCGGTGATCCTGGAGATGTTCCACCCGTCGCGGCGGGACACCTGCTTCCTCGCGCTTCTGAGCCTCGAAGGGCAAGCGGCCCGAGTCGCTGTCGGGGACGAAGAGCTCCGCGAGGTGCCCTGGTCCCAGGTGGACGAGCTCTGGACCCGCGAGGCCGTCTTTCCCTGGCCCGAGTCTCGAGCGGTCCCCGCCGGGCCTCGAGGGCGTGGGGACTGGCTCCAAGCCGAGCTTCAGCGCCTCGGATATGGAAACGAAGATCCGAGTGTGGCCGTACAGCGACTCCAGCAGGACGCCGGGCTCGTTCCCGACGGCGTCCCCGGACCCCGGACGCGGCTGTTCCTCTACACCCTCTCTCCGGGCCAGAGGCCTCGGCTCTCGGCGGACGGAGGCGACTCGTGAGCTTCATCCTCGACACCCTCAAGAAGCCCGAGCGGGAGAAACAGACCCGGGAGCCGGAGGTCGTGGTGGTGGGCCCGGTGCCGTGGGGCGGCGCCGACCACAAGGGCGGGCGACGGTGGCTCTTTCTGTCCGGCGTGGCCGTGGCGGCGATCGTCGGAGGCGCGGGTTGGTGGCTTGCGTCCGGCTCCCGCTTCGACGCGGCGCCGAAGCCAATGCCGACGTCTCTCCCCGAGGCGGAAGCCATGACGGCGAGGCCGGACGAGCCGGCGCCCCGGGCGCAACACGAGCCCCCGACCGCGCCTCGACGAACGGCTGCCCCCGCTTCGCCTCCCCGCCGGCTCGGGCTGCCTGGGAACGAGAAGGGGACCCCACGAAGCGAAGGACCCGAACCGACCGTCTCCCAAAGGAGCGCTCCATCGGCTGTGGAGACCGCGGTGGTCGTCGAGGACGTGCTGCTCGCCTCGCCGGCGGCTGACGACCTCGAGGACGTGGCGTTTCGTCTCTCCGCGATCAGCACGCGGGACGGCGAACCCGTGGCGCTCCTCAACGACCGGCTGGTCCGGGAGGGCGACGCGTTCGAAGGGATACGCATCCTCCGGATCGGGACAATCGAGATCGAGGTCGACGGCGAGCGACGCACCATCGGGTTCTAGGCAAGTCGTGAGCGGACGCCTCCGACCCGCCGACGACCCGGCCTCGATCGACGAGGGGGCCCGGCTTCTCCGTGAGGGCGGCGTCGTAGCCTTCCCAACCGAGACGGTGTACGGGCTGGGCGCAAACGCCTTCGACGCCACGGCGGTCGCCCGCGTCTTCGAGGTCAAGGCCCGACCGTCCTTCGATCCCCTCATCGTCCACCTCGCGGCGGCGGCGGACCTCGACAGGGTGAGCACGAGCGACGATCCGCGGGCCCAGCGCCTCGCGGCGCGATTCTGGCCGGGACCGCTCACGCTCGTCCTGCCGCGACGCCCGGAGCTGCCCGAGATCGTAACCGCCGGCCTGGATACGGTGGGCGTGCGGGTGCCGGGGCACGCGGCCGCGCGCGAGCTCATCCGGAGAGCCGGGACCCCGGTGGCCGCTCCCTCGGCGAACCCGTTCGGCTACGTGAGCCCCACCACCGCGGTGCACGTGGCCGAGCTCCTGGGCGACGGGGTGGACCTGATCCTCGACGGCGGCCCCTGCCGCGTGGGCCTCGAGTCGTCGATCGTGGCTCTGGTGAGCGGGACACCCACGCTTCTCAGGCCGGGGGGCGTGGCCCGCGAAGAGATCGAGGAGGCCCTGGGAGCCCCGCTTGCCGAAGCCTCTGCGCCCGCCGAGCGGCCCCTCGCTCCCGGACAGCTTGCGCGCCACTATTCCACCCGGACGCCTGTGCGCATCCTGTCCGGGGAGGCAGGCCCCTGTCCTCCTGACGCCGGCGCACGGGTGGGCCTCCTCGCGTGGGGGGACGCACCGGGCCGGGAGGGCTACGCCGCCGTGGAGATCCTGGCGCCGGACGGCCAGGCAGGGACAGCAGCCGCCGGGCTCTTTGCGGCGCTGCGCCGCCTCGACGCCCTGGGCCTCGACACGATCCTCGCCGAGCCTTGCGATGAGGGCGGGCTCGGCCTCGCGATCATGGACCGGCTCAGGCGGTGTGCGGCCAGAAGCTGATCTGCGTCAGGCTCCCTTGCGGACGCCCTCCACGACATCCCGCAGCCACCGGTCGACCCTGGCCGGAAGGGACGTAAAGCGAAGGGTGACCGAGCCGCCCGGGGCGACGGACACCACCTTGGCGTAGATCTCGACGGGATCCTGATCGGGCGGGCGGAGCTCCAGCTTCAGGTTCGACAGCGGACGGAGTCGCCGCGGCGAGAGCACGATGGCTCCGTGAGAGGAGAGCTCGATGACCTCGGCTCCAAACACCTCCGCCTCCACCCGCTTCCCCTCGACCACGTGGCACAGCGCACGGATCGGTTCGCTCAGCGGGACCGCCTCATCGGCGGCGTCGGGCAGGTTCTCGTCCCCGACCCCGCGCAGGTCGTAGACGACGATGGGCTCTCGGGCCCCCTTGGCGTCGATCGCGAGCCGCGCCCCCACACGTACGCCCTCCCCCGCCGCACCTAGGGTGGCTTCAGAGATGAAGACCTGGCCGCCAACGGTGAACGACTCGATGCGTCCGGAGTGGTTGACGGCGCGCCCCACCACACCGTACTTCGTCCGGCGCTCGGAGCCGATGTTGTCGACGATGACGTCGCCAGTGTGAATGGAAATCCCCATCTCCAGGCGAGGCAGCCCCTCGGCCACGTTTCGCTGGTTGAGCTCCCCATGGCGCTCTGCATCCCGATGGCACAGGCCACAGCCCGTCGCGCGTCTTCGGGGCGCGCGAGCGGCGCCCCGAAGATGGCCAGGATCCCGTCCCCGACGAACTCGTCGATCGTTCCCTGGTGAGCCAGGATGACATCCGCCATCCCCGCGAGGTAGGAGTTCAGGAGGCGGAGAACCCGCTCCGGAGCGAGTCCTTCGGTGAGCGTGGTGAAGCCCCGCAGGTCCGACATGAGGAGCGTCAGGCGGCGGTGCTCGCCGCCGAGCGCCGGGCCCTCCGGGGACGAGAGAAGGCCCGTCACCACCTCTTCGCTCACGTACCGCCCGAACAGCCCGCGGATGAAGCGGTTGCGCAGCTCCAGATCGTCGGCGAGACGCCGGATCTCCGCCTTCTGCCGCTTGAGGGTGAGCTGCATCTCGAGCCGAGCGAGGACCACAGGAAAGTCCAGGGGCTTCGTCACGTAGTCGTTTGCCCCGGCCCGCAGCGCCTCCACCACGTCCTCCGTGGCGTCGCGAGCGGTCACCATGATCACCGGCAGATCGGACTCCGACCATCGCTCGCGGACCTTCCGCAGCACGTCGATCCCGCTCAAGCCCGGCATCATCACGTCCAGCAGCACGATGTCGACGCCCTCGGCATCGAGCCTCTCGAGAGCGAGTGCGCCGTCTTCGGAGATCTCCACGTTGAAACCGCGGGACCCGAGGCGCCGCGACAGCATGTCGCGGTTCATCTCATTGTCGTCGACAACGAGGATCCGCGAGGCGCTGGGATCCACGGCCGGGGTGGGCGTGCGCAAGCCGGTTGCGGCCGCGGTGGAGGGCGGGGTCGAGTCGAGAAAGACACCCGAGTCGGAAGGAGCCTCGGCCGGCGTCGGCGGCACCGCCCGATCGCTCACCTCCAGGGCTCGGCGGGCGGCCACCCGGATCTTCTCCAGGTCCTCGAGACACTCCTTGTCACCGCTCTCGCGGGCCTGTTCCTCCAGGAGCTCCGCGTATCCGATGATCTGGTGCAGCGGCGTGCGCAGATCGTGGCGCAGGCGGCCCAGGGGATCGATCTTCGGATCGCTCGTCGTCATCGCGCGACGCTGGGGTTCATACCCGCTCCGTTGTCAGGTTGGAATCTTGGGCCCTGGACGATCGGGCTCGCGCCTCGGCGGGGTCGGCGGTGATTGCCAGACCCTCGTACCGCGCGCATCCGCGTCTAGTCTGCCACCTACCAGCCGAGCGCGGCAACCGCCACGCCCGTTACCACGATCAGCCCGCCGGCAAGAGCGTCCCCGTAGCGGTCCAGCCAGGGTGCCTGCAGCCCCTTGAACGCCGCGGAGCGGCCCACGAGAACGATACCCACCATCGTGCCCAGGGTCGCCATCTCGTAAATCGCGATCAAGCCCACGAGCCGTGCCCATCCCAGCGGGGCCGCGGCGAGGATGATGGGGACCAGGCGCACGCAGGGATCGACGCTGAAGAGGATGACCAGGCCAAAAACGGTGGTCCGGGACGGATCGTGGACGTGATCGAAGTGCGTGTGCGTGTGCCCGTGCAGCCTCCCCGCGAGGGCCCGTCTCAGTCCCCAGAGGCCATACGCCAGGCCAAAACCGATGAGCAGGATGCCAGCCACGGACTCGAGCCGGGTGCCAAAGGCCTCGAGCATCCCCTGTCCCAGGCGCAGGGCCACGAGGCCAAGGATGACGGAGACGCTGACGTGAGCGAACCCGCACAGGAGCGTCACCTGGGCGGTGCGGGCCGCCGACCAGCTTCGAGCGCGCCCCACGGCGATGAACGGCACCCAGTGATCCGGCGCGAGGGAGTGCAGGGCGCCCACCGCGGCCGCGGTCCCCGCCAGTGCCCAGAAGATCCCGTCGCTACCCATGAGGCCCTCGTCCCTCCGCTCTTCCTGCTCGTGGCCCTATCATGCCACGCCGCCGCCGACGCTTTGGGCCCTGCAGGCGGGCCCCGGGCCTCGTGTTCGGAGGGTGTTCACGGCCTTTTACTTGACTAGTCAAGTATCTGGAGCGATCTTCTCATGCGTGGGAGGAGGGATGCGCTCGGTCAAGGACAAGATCAGGCAGACGAGGCCCTTTGCCTCGCCGGCCGGGGAAGCGGTCGTGACCCTGCTCCGGACTGCCGATGTCCTGCGGAGGCGTCTGTCGGAGGTTGTCGAGCCCCACGGGATCACGGTCCAGCAGTACAACGTGCTCCGGATCCTCCGCGGCGCGGGCTCCGAGGGCCTCCCGACCCTGGACGTCGCGGCTCGAATGATCGAGACCACCCCGGGCATCACCCGGCTGCTCGAGCGGCTCGAGAAGAAGCGGCTGGTGCGGCGCCGCCGCTGCCCTGAAGATCGGCGGCGCGTCTTGTGCTTCGCCACCCCGGCGGCGAGCCGCCTCCTGGCCACGGTAGACGGGCCGATGCTCGACGCCGGGAAAACGTTCCTCGGACCCCTGGGCGCCAACCACACCCGGGAGCTCATCGTCCTGCTGAACGCAGCGCGACACAGCGCTACAACCGCCCCGGAGAACCTCTCACGGCGCCCCTGTTAGTTCCACGAAGAAACCAAGGATGACAAAAGAGGAGGAAATATGAAGATGAAGTTCGTGAGCCTGATGGCGGTCCTGGCCCTGGCGGCGCCCGCCGTCGAAGCCGAGACGTTTAATTTCGACGCCAACCACGCCAGCGTGCTGTTCCAGATCCGGCACCTCATGAGCAAGGTCACCGGCAAGTTCAACGCTTTCGAGGGAGCGGTAAAGATCGACCGGGACGACCCGGCGGCTTCGTCCGTCACGTTCACGATCGAGACCAAGAGCATCGACACGCGAACCAGCGGCGCGACGATGACCTGCGCTCGCCCAATTTCTTCGACGTCGCCTCTCACCCGACGATCACCTTCGAGAGCACCTCGGTGAAGCCGCTCGGCGACGACAACTACGACGTGACCGGGAGCTTCACCATGCACGGGGTCACGAAGACGGTCGTCCTTCCCGTGAAGGTCCTGGGCGAGATGAAGGACCCCTGGGGAAACCAGAGGATCGGGTTCGAGATCTCGACCACGCTCAACCGCAAGGACTACGGCATCTCCTTCAACAAGGTGCTCGACCAGGGTGGCCTCATGCTCGGTGAGGAGGTCACCATCACGATCAACCTGGAAGCGGTTCAGGCCAAGGCCGAGTGAACCCGTCTGGCCGCGGCCGGGCCCCGAAGCGCCCGGCCGCGTCCCCCCTTCCGGGGAGCACTCAGTCCTGGGGGACCGCCAGCTCGTCCCGGGGAAACAGATCCCTGTTGAGCGTCCCCTCCGTCGGTCCCTCTGCGGGGCGCAACCCGAAGGGCTTCGACCACGTCCGCGACACGAGCGGCCCCGAGATAGGGCTCCCCCGCCTCTGCTCGGGCCACCCAGGACTCGGGCTCGAACTCGATGGGATCGAGGCTGCCGATCAGGATCCCCCCCGAGTTGTCCTGCACGACGTGGGGGAAGACGGAGCGGAACGTCCGGTACGTCCGCCGCGTCGGCGCCCAGGTGCACATGACACCGCCCGCGCTCAGCCTCCGGGCGGCCGCCTGGAAGAACTCGACCGAATAGAGGTTGCCGCTCCCCGCGGTCTCCGGCCACGTGGCGTCGGCCTCCAGCAGGTCGTACTCGTCCGGCTCGGCCTCGAGGGCCTTGCGCCCGTCCTCGAGGCGGATCGTCAGGCGCTGGTCCTCGAGCAAGCGCCGCATGTCGGGCATGTCGACGAACCCGGCCAGGCGCCACAGGATGCGCGGCAGCGGGCGGGAGATCTCGAAGACCGTCGTTGACGTGGTCTCGGGTCTGTAGGGCGCTGCCCAGACGGTTTCTCCCGAGCCGAGACCCACGATCGCCACGCGACGGGGCGCCAGGTGTATGCAGGCCGGCAGCGCCCCGAGGACCGTGTGCCCCCGCCCGTACGGAAGCCACGAGTTGCCCTTGCCGTTGATCGACAGCCGCCACTCGCCCTGATCCGGCGTCAGCGCCACGACTCCCGTCCCGTCCTCCTCGAAGAAGACGAGGCCCACGTCCCCGACGAGCCCGTGCAGCCGACGCCAGAGCGGCTCGGCGCCCGGGACGAGCGTGGCGAGGAGCACGAGACCGGCAGCGGCAAGCCCGAAGGTGCGCCCGTAGTAGCGCAGCCCGACGAGGGCAAAGACGACCCCACAGCCGAGCAGAAGTTGCAGCGTGCCGGAGGTCCCGAGAAGCTCGAGCGTGAGCAGCCCCACGACGAGGCTGCCGGCCACGCATCCCCCGATATTCGCGGCCTGAAGCGCCCCGACGCGCAACCCGCTCCTGGCGGCGGCGGCGTGCACCGCCCGCTGGAGGATGGGAAACGAGAAGCCCATGAGCACCGTGGGCACGAAGAAGAGGGCGAGCGGGAGCACGACGTAGAGGCGAATCACGTGGGCCGGGTCCCCTTCGTGACCGAACGGAAAGAACTCGTAGCCGGCCCAGTACTGCAGGAACCACCCGAGCGAGGGCCATTGCGGTGGCAGAGCCACGACGGCGACGACCGAGAGCGCCGACAGCGCGACGAGGGCGCACTGGACCAGAAGGAAGGCGCGCAGGGGTCGACCGAGCCGCGTCACAAAGGGGGCGGCGGCGAGGCTCCCGACACCGGAGCCGAGGAGGTACACGGCGAGCAGCGTTCCGAAGGTGAAGGCGGTGGACTTGACCGCGACGTCGAGGAGGCGGAACCAGACGATCTCCAGCGAGAGCGCCACGAAACCGGACAAGCCGTAGAGAGCGAGCCAGAGCCCGAGAGGACGTCCCCCGGGCCCTTCCACGCCCCGCATCGGCGTCGGGGCGACGGGCGCTTCGCCAGGCTCGCGCGGGGTCACGGTGCCGGCGAGGGCGAGTGCGCCGAGACCGACAAGGAGATTCGTGCCGGCTGCCACGAGGACCGCGCCGCGGATCCCGGCGACGGGGAGGAGCCACCAGGGGGCCACGAGTGCGCCGGCCGCGGCCCCGAGGAGGTTCACCCCGTACAGCCACCCGATCCGCCGACCGGCCCCGGTGACGTCGGTGACGAGCGCCCGGACCAGGAATGGCAACGACATCCCCATGAGGAGCGTGGGTGGCAGAAGGGCTGCGACGTGGGCCATCCCCGCCAGCCAGGAGGGGCTGGGCAGGTGGACCGCCCTGGGGTAGAGCCAGTCGTAGTAGACCCACGTGCTGGCCGCCCCGAAGGCCCCGATGAGCAGCTCCAGGAGCGCGAAGGCTAGAAGCGCCGTGCCAGGCCCGAGGCGCGCGCCCCACCGTCCGCCCACCAGGCTCCCCAGGCCGAGGCCGGCCATGAACGCGGCGACGATCATCGTGACCGAGTAGAGTCCGACCCCGCTGTGAAGGGCGAGCAGGCGCTGCCAGGCCACCTGGTAGACGAGGGCGGTGGCGCCGCTCAACAGAAAGAGGAGGCCCGCGAGGGTGACTCGGCGAGTGTCGCGACTCAAGTGGTCCGCTCGCGGACGCCGGCGGCGAGCAGGAACTCTCGATGGGAGGGCATACGAGCCAAAACGGTACGCCTCGGCGAAGGTCACGGTCAAGGCGGCCAGGGGGACACGGGAGCCCGGGCGCGGCGGCGCCCGTCCGGTTTATGATGCCGCGCCATGTCTGTCCACTCCAGCGCGGTCGTTCACCCGAGTGCACGCCTGGGAGACGACGTGACGATCGGACCCCACGCCGTCATCGAAGACGACGTCGTGATCGGCGCCCGGTGCGAAATCCGTGCCCACGCGACGCTCAAGCGCTTCACCACCCTGGGGACGGACAACGTGGTGCACGAGGGCGCGGTCCTCGGGGGGGAGCCGCAGGACCTCGGCTTCACCGGTGGCGACGGCCGGCTCGTCGTCGGCGACCGCAACCGGTTCCGCGAGGGCGTCACGATCAACCGCTCCACGATCGCCGGTGGGACGACGGGTGTTGGCTCGGACTGCTTTTTCCTGGCGTACGCTCACGTCGCCCACGACAACCGCATCGGCGACCACGTGATCCTGGTCAACAACGTGCTCCTGGCCGGTCACGTCGAGGTCGGCGAGAGCGCCTTCCTGTCCGGAGGGGTGGGCGTGCACCAGTTCTGCCGCGTGGGACGCCTGGCCATGCTCGGCGGCCACGCCAAGGCCGTCCAGGACTGTCTGCCCTTCGTCATCACCGACGGCAGCCCGGCCCGGGCCAGGGGCCTGAACTCGGTCGGGCTCAAGCGGGCGGGGATCCGCGCGGCCGAGCGGCGGACCCTGAAGGAGGCCTACCGGCTGCTGCTGCGGGCCGGGCTCCCTCTCGAGAGTGCGATGGAGGGCCTGAGCGCACTCGGCAGCCCGCTCGTCGACGAGCTGGTTGCGTTCGTGAAGGACTCGAAGAGAGGGTTCGCCCACACGGCCGCCGACAGAGCCTGAGCGTCGGCAGGTCCCCTTGTTACGTTACGGGCTGTCGGGCCCGGCGATGTTGAACGGGTGGCGGTGCGAGCCGCCACTTTCCCCTGTTTTTCCCTGAGGAGAGGTGTCGTGGCCAAGCGTCTGTTGCTGTTCGTGGCAACCAACATTGCCATTCTGCTGATGGTGTCGCTTGCCCTTCGGGTCCTGGGCGCCCTGGGCGCCCTGGGCGTCCTCGATCAGTTCGGCGATCAGGGAGTCCTGCTCGTCTTCTGTGCCGTCTGGGGTTTCGGGGCCTCCTTCATCTCGCTGCTGATCTCCCGTTGGATCGCGAAGCGGGCCATGGGCGTCCGGCTCGTCGACGGCCACACCGGAAACACCGACGCCGACTGGCTGCACAACACCATCGGAAACCTCAGCCGCCAGGCCAACCTGCCCATGCCGAGGTGGGCCTCTACGACTCGCCGGAGGTCAACGCCTTCGCCACGGGACCCAGCAAGAAGCGCAGCCTGGTGGCGGTCTCCACCGGGCTGCTCCAGTCCATGGACCGAAACGAGGTCGAGGGAGTCCTGGCTCACGAGGTGTCCCACATCGCCAACGGCGACATGGTGACCATGGCGCTCCTCCAGGGTGTGGTGAATGCCTTCGTCCTCTACCTCTCCCACGTCGTTGCGTCCATCGTGCGGAGCGCGCTTTCAGGAGACCGGGGTGGGCGCTCGGCCGGGGGAGGCCTGATCAGCTTCCTCGTCTACATCGTCGCCCAGATCTTCTTCGGCATCCTCGGCTCGATGATCACAGCCTGGTTTTCCCGACACCGGGAGTTCCGGGCCGACGCCGGGTCGGCACGCCTCTCCGGGAGCGGGAACATGATCGCGGCCCTGCGGCGCCTTCAGACCACGGTCGCCAGGATCCACTCCTCCAACAAGGAGATGGCCACCATGAAGATCGCTGGCGGGCGCAGCCTCATGCGCCTCATGGCCACCCACCCGCCTCTCGAGGCCCGCATCGCCGCCCTGGAGGGACGGTAGTCGCTCACTCCGGGCTGCAGAGCCTGGCGAGCAGGGCGGCACGCCGGGGAAGGTCCGCGACGATGACGTGCTCGTCGTGGGCGTGCGCGCCTCCACCCGTGGGACCGAGGCCGTCCAGGGTGGCGATTCCCTCGCCGGACGTGATGTTGCCGTCCGAGGCGCCGGCGACACGGGCGCTGCCGAGCTCGAACCCGAGATCGCTCGCGGCGCTGCGGGCGCGCTGGTAGAGGGCCTCGTTGGCCGGCGTTCGCTCCAACGGCGGTCGATCGAAGCCACCCTCCACGCTGACAGTGACCGCTGGATCGGTGGGGTGGTACCCCCGCACGGCCGCGCTCACCCGGGCCGCCTCCTCACGGGTCCAGGCGCGCGCGTCGACCGTCAGCTCGGCGGACGCCGGAACCACGTCCGCGACCGCCCCGGGCCTGGCTCGGGGTGATCGTCGTCTCCTTCTGCGAGTCGGCCAGGCCTTCGAGGCACAGGGCGAAGCGCGCCATCTCCGCCAGCGCCGAAGCGCCTCGCTCGGGCTCGAGCCCCGCGTGGGCGGCACGACCTGCGAAGCGCACCAGGAAGACACCGCTGCCCTTGCGCTCCACCTTGGCCGCGCCGTCCTTCGGAGGCTCGAGCACCAGCACCTGACGATGACGTCGGGCCACGCTCAGCAGAAGCTCGCGCGAGTGGGTCGAGCCGGTCTCTTCGTCAGGGCACGAGCAACAGCGACACCGGAGACGGATCGGTCTCGCGCACCATGGCCGTCAGGACCGCCATCCCCACGGCGATACCCCCCTTCATGTCGAAGGCCCCCGGACCCGAGGCCCGCTCACCCTGGAGCGTCCAGGGCATGGCGGCAAGGGTCTCGGCCGGCCAGACCGTGTCCAGGTGGCCCAGCAAAAGCGTCCCGCCGTCCCGATAGGCAACCGAGGCCAGCACGGCGTCTCCGGCCGGAGGGCAGTGTCGGAGCTCCGCCGGGACGCCCCGCTCTCGCAACCGGTCGTGAATCCACTCCCCCAGCCGCGACACGAGCGCCGCGTCCGCGGTCGGGCTCTCGTGGAGGACGAGGTCCTTCAGATCGGCGCACAAGCGCGGCAGGTCCGATTCGAAGGTGGAGAGCCAGTGCCGTGGCATGGAGAGACCATTCTACGGCCTGCGGCGGGGCCGGGTGATCTGGCGCCCGAACGTCCCGACACCCCTGAACTACGAACGGCGATCCCCGTGATAGCCTCCTCCTGTTCCGGCGTGGCAACGAGCGGCGGGAGCAATGCAAAGCGGTCGGCGCATTCGGGTGACTCTGACCCTCGCACTGGTTTCGCTCGTGGCTGGCCCGGCGGCGCGGGGCCAGCGCACGACGAAGCCCGTGCTTCACGGCCGCCACTGGGTCGCCATCACCGGCAAGCCTCTGGCGGCGACCGCCGGCGCCCTGACCTTCGGCCGAGGCGGGAACGCGGTCGACGCCGCCTGTGCCATGCTGGCCGCGACGTGCACGATGTGGGACGTCCTCAGCTGGGGCGGAGAAACCCAGGCGCTCGTCTACGATCCCCGTTCGAAAAAGGTGATCGCAATCAACGCCCTGGGGATCGCACCCACCGGAGCCACCCCGGAGGTCTTCGGCGGCGAATCTCAGCGCTACCCTCCCGCGTTCGGCCCACGAGCCGCGGTCACCCCCGGCACCCCGGGCGGGCTCATCACGATGCTGGCGGAGTTTGGGCGCCTGAGCCTCGGGGAGGTCCTCGAGCCCGCCATCCAGCTGGCCGACGGCTACCCGATCGAGGGACAGCTCTCCCGATCGATCGAGAGCCACAAGGAGCGCCTCCGAAGGTGGCCCGACTCGAAGAGCCTCTTCCTCGTCCACCCCGGAGAGGCCTTCGAAGCCCCGGTGGAGGGCGAGATCTTCGAGCAGCCCGCCCTGGCCGCCACGCTGCGCAAGCTGGTCGAGGCCGAGGCCCAGGCGCTGGCAGCGGGGAAGAGCCGGCGCGAGGCCCTGCAGGCGGCCTATGACCGCTTCTATCGCGGCGACATCGCAGACGCTCTCGTGGGCTCCGTGCGCGAGCAGGGCGGTCTCATGACGAAGGCCGATCTGGATCGATGGTCGGTGAAGCTCGAGGAGCCGGTCCACACCCGCTACAAGGACCTGGACGTCTACAAGCTCACGGTGTGGACGCAGGGTCCGGTCCTGCTGCAGGCCCTCAACATCCTGGGACACGCCGACCTCGGGGCCATGGGATACAACTCGGCACGCTACATCCACACGCTCTATCAGGCGATGAACCTCGCCTTCGCCGACCGTGATTTCTACTACGGGGATCCCGACTTCCCGCCCGAGGAGCCTGTCGAGGGCCTCTTGTCTCCCGACTACGCCCGCGCCCGCTACGGCCAGATCCGATGGGACGCCAACGACCCGGACGTCCGGCCCGGCGATCCGTACCCGTTCCAGGGCGAGGAGAACCCCTTTCGGGCTCTCCTCGACGAGTGGCGCACCGTGCCGGGCGCCGGGAGCGCCACGCCGGCCCACGACCGCTCGGCCGACGTCATGCCGTACGACGACGCGTTCCGGGCCGGAACGACCTCGGTCGTGACCGCCGACGCCGAGGGATGGGTCGTGTCCATGACGCCGAGCGGAGGGTGGATCCCCGCGGTCGTTGCCGGCCCCACCGGAGTCGGCCTCAGCCAGCGCATGCAGAGCTTCGTCCTCCACGAGGCGGAGAACCCGTACAACGTCCTGGTCCCGGGCAAGAGACCGCGGGTCACGCTGACTCCGAGCCTCGCCCTGAAGGACGGCGAGCCGTACCTGGCCTTTGCCGTCCAGGGCGGCGACACCCAGGACCAGAACCTCCTGCAGTTCTTCCTGAACGTCGTCGAGTTCGGGATGAACGTCCAGGAGGCGGCCGAGGCGGCCAACATCACGAGCCACCAGATGCGGTCGTCGTTCGGAGACCACGAATCGCGGCCCGGGCGCCTGACGCTGACCAGGTCCACTCCCCAGTGGGTGCGGCGGGAGCTCGGGACCATGGGCTACGATCTCCGGTTCGTGGACGTCAACTCGGGGCCGATCAACGCCATCTTCTTCGATCGGGCTCACGGCACGATGTGGGGCGGCTCGGCCATCCACGGTGAAGACTACGGAGTCGCCTGGTAGCGGCTGGAGCCACGGTGCCCCACCTGCGTCTCAACTCGGTCGAAGGACCCGGCGAGGTGCTGCCGCTGAGCGCCGAGCGGATGCTAGTGGGGCGCTCGCGTGAGTGCGATCTCGTCCTTCCCGATGTGCTGCTGTCCCGGCGCCATGCCGAGTTCTTCCACACGGCCCGAGGCTGGATCGTAAGGGATCTGGGCAGCATGAACGGCACCCGGGTCAACGACGAGCGGATCGAGGACGAGCGGGTGCTCTACGACGGCGACATCGTCACCGTGGGCGGATGGCGTCTCGTGTTCTCGGAAGCCGAGCCCGAGGGGACCCCCGAGCCCTCCTCCGACCACGAGGCCCGCGTCCAAGACATCACCTCCCTCGCCACCCGGTCCGGGCTCGACCTGGGCGACCTCAACCGTCAGGGCCGGCTGCTCGGAGTCCTCACCCGTGCCGCCGGCGCCATCGTCGCCACCCCGAACGAGGACGATCTCCTGGACGCCCTCCTCGCCCACCTGCTCGACGCGGTGCCTGCGGCCCGGGGCGCCGTCGTGCTCCTCGAGAAGGACCCGCTCGTTCCTGCGGTCGTCGCCTCGCGAGCCGGACAGGCCGACACTCCGATGACAATCGATCCAGGGGTGGCGGAGCGCGTCCTCGGCGGACGATCGGCGCTTCTCGCTCCTCGCGTCGCAGGGGAGGACGACACGGTGAGATCGGTCATGTGTGCGCCCCTGTGGTTCACCGGGCCCGGTGAAGGCACCGACCGGGTCGCCGGCCTCGTCGTCCTCGAGGCGCCTGCCGAGCCGACCCCCTTCGAGGCCGAGCACCTCAGCCTCGTGAGCGCCATCTCGAACCTCGCCGCGAGCCGCCTGGAGAGCGTGCGGCTGCGCGAGGAGAACTCCGCAAAGCGGCGTCTCGACGAGGACCTGCGCGGCGCTGCGCGCATTCAGGCCAGCCTGCTTCCGGAGGAAGAGCCCACCTTGGAGGGTTGGGACATCGGCGGCTCGAGCCGGCTGTGCAGCGCAGTGGGGGCGGACTACTACGACTTCGCCCTGGCCCACGGCATGCTGCTCCTCACCCTGGGCGACGTGGCTGGCAAGGGGCTGGCGGCGGCGCTCCTCATGGCGGCGCTCAGGGCAGCGGTGCGGGCCCTCTGGGCGGAGCCGGAGCCGCTCCCGCGGCTCGCCGCGGGCATCAACGAGAACCTGGTGGAGGCGTTGCCCGAGAACCGCTTTGCGACGCTGTTCCTGGCCCGGCTCGAACCGGGTTCCGGCGCTCTTCACTACGTCAACGCCGGGCACGCCGCCCCCCTGTTGGTCCGGGCGGATGGCCGAACCGAACGCCTCGAGCGGGGGGGGACGCTCCTGGGGGCCTTCCCCGGCGTGTCGTGGGACGAGGGCCGGGTGAAGCTGGCTCCCGGGGACACCCTGGTCCTCCTGTCGGACAGCATCTTCGAAGCGTCCGCAGCGGGACTCACGCCCGACAGCGTGGCCACGGTCGTTCGCCAGGCGGGCGACGGCGGAGCTGCCGTGATCCTGGCCGCGCTGCAGACCGCGACCGAGACCGCGCTGGGACCCCACGTGAGCGACGACGACCACACCTTCCTGGTCCTGAAGCGCCAGCCCGCCTAGCCCGCGCCGGGGAGCGCGCCCGCAGGCGGAATAGGGCCCAGCCCGGGCTTGTACCACCAGTTGAGAGGGCGGGCCGGAAGCCAGCCCCCTGGAACGAGGTGCAAGATGGGGACGAATCGGCTCGCCTGGTCGTTTGTGGCAGGACTGGCGCTCGCGGCGAGCGCGTCGGCTCACTCGGGGGGCTCTTTCGAGGCCCCGGGTTCTCTCGTGAGTGTGTCGGTCGAGGTGGCTGGCCAGCCTGCCACGCTCTACCCCGCCTCGGACGGCTCGGGGCGCTACTACGTCGAAGCCCGGAAGGGCTGCCAGTACCTCGTCCGGCTCAACAACCGCAGCGGCGAGCGCCTCGGGGTCGTCCTCACGGTGGATGGACTCAACGTGATCAGCGGAACCCGCGACCACAGGCCCGGCCGAATGTACGTGCTCGATCCCTGGCGCCACGCCACCGTGCGGGGCTGGCGCACCTCCCTCGACGAGGTCCGCCGCTTCACCTTCGTCGACGAGGAGGCCTCCTATTCCGCTCGTGCGGGCATGGCCAACTCGAAAATGGGCTGGATCGAGGTGAGCGTCTACCGCGAGAAGCGGCGCTGGGTCGGGCATCCACTCCGAGAGAACTCGGCGGAGCGCTACGACGACGGCAAGGCCGAAGCTCCGGGCGAAGCGGCGGGTCGAGCCGAAGGCCTGAACATTCTTCCGCCGCCCCCGGCGGCTGCCGCCGACGCCGTCGAGGCCGAGAGTCAGGCCGGCGGAAAGCGTCGCGCCCGCTCCTACCCCGGCACCGGTTGGGGCTCCCGAGCCCGGGACAGGGTGGTCCTGGTGGACTTCCAGCCGGACCGCACGCCGGCCGAGCGGATGACCTTGCGCTACGAGTATCGGAAGGCGCTCGTCGCCCTCGGCGTGCTTCCGGCGCCCCACACCCACCACGACCGCCTCTCGCAGCGCGACCGCGGCGAGGGCGGCTTCGCTCTGCCGCCGAGTTGGTGAGGCGCGAGGGGGTTCTTCAGGGGCGGGGACGGCCGGGGGCGCGCAGCTCGGAGCGGCGGCGATCGCGGCGAGCCAGCACCTCACTGCCGCTTCTGAGGGCGCCCGTGTCCTCTTCCTGCAGGCCGTAGACACGGCCGATCTCGTCCACGTTGCTCTGGTCGGGAGTGGAGGAGCTGCCGCCCGGCGTGTTCTCGCCCACGTACTCATTGGCGAGAGCGTCGTCGTCGGGATCGCCGACGCGGATCGTGTCGCCTTCGTGGGGGATGGGTTCCCGGCGGCGTCTCGTCGTCGGGAGAATTCCGCTGCGCAACGCCTCCGCGGCCACCGCGGTGGCGGAGTCCTGGGCCGGGGCCTCCTCTACGGGAGGAAGCCGCACGAGCACGCGCTCGCCCCGCTTCCCTCCATCGCCGCCGACCTTGCGTCTTGCTCGGGCCACGTTCCGCTCCGATTGATCGGCCGAGCTTGACTCCCCGCGCACTCGTCGTCAAGGACAATCGTCGCCGCCCGGGAAGGGCGGTTCTTTAATCCGATCAGTCGTCCGCCTGCAAGGAAAAACGCCGAGCACGAAGGCGTCAGGCAGATCTCACGCTCATCGTCGGCTCGGACTCGGAACCTCTTCATCGACCGAGGCAAAGACCGGTGGGGGGATCACCCCTTTCGAGCGTCGTCGCGGTCTTGCTTTGCCCGGTATTGCTGCTTCCGAATCTGCTCGACGACCTCGCGGTCGAATCGGTGATGCCACCCAGCGTCACGAGGCAGGCCAGCCGCCCCTCCCGCACCCAGCGCGTCACCGTGTTCGGAGACACGCCGAGCAGCCTGGCGACTTCGGATCGGGTCAGAAACTGAGTGTCACTCATCTGGCGTCGGGCTCTAGTACAACATCCTTCGGGAGCAGAGGGTAGTTGATCGGTTTGACCCGGATAAATGGATCAGATGATTCAGGGCATAGTTCATGCAAGTTCAAACCCACCCAATTGGTTGAATCGCAACGGTTTGGCCGAAAACCGCGCTCTCCTCGTATCGTGCCGAGGGCCAACATTCAGGGGCTGGCCCTCGGAGAGCCTCGCCGTGTAGTCCGACGGGCCTATTGTCCCGCGTCGGGTAGCCGCATCAGAATCGAACCGTACCGCGCACCATGCCCGGACTCTGACCACAGGAGGCTCTCATGATCCGTCGTCTACTCACAGTGTCTGTCGCGGCCGCCGCCGTGTGCAGCGCGGGCACCGCCTTCGCCGCGGACGCGGCGACAATCGAGAAGGGCAAGGCGGTGTGCGACGCCGCCAAGCCCCCGTGCACGGCCTGCCACAACGCCAAGAAGAACTCACTGGACAACTACGGCGCCTCGGCCAACGCAGAGGACGCGAAGGCCTGGCTCCGCACACCGAAGGAGATGTTCAAGACCACCGGGAAGAAGGGCGTGATGCCGGCCTACTCCCTCAAGAAAATCTCCGACGAGGACCTCGACGCGCTCGCCCAGTACCTCCTCAGCCTGAAGAAGTAGAGCCCCGTGCCCGGGGGTGCCCTCCCCCCAGGGCCACGGATCGAGCGTCGTTGTGCCCCGGGGCGACAACCCCGGGGCGTTGGATCGTTGCGAGCGGATCGTCAGGAAAGCGTTGCAGGGTGCGTCAGCGCTTGTGCTGCGACTTGCGTCGCTTCGATGCGGCTGGGGTCGATGTCTCCGGGCGCGGCGCCAGGAGCGCCTTGAGGGTCACCAGGGGCCGAGTCTCCTCGAAGCGGAGGAGGGCCCGGAGCCGCTTCTGAACAGAATCGCTCGGCTCCACGAAACGACCTCCGACGACCTGGGTCCGCCGCCCACCGGACCGCCGGCGCGGTCCCACCCAGCGCACCTCGAGAATCAGCCGCAGCGGCCGCCGCATCCCCGGGCCACGGCCGGCATGCCGCATCACGAGCCGACTCCCGGCCTCGATGGGCGGCAACTCGGCCCCGGCAACGCGGAGCTGGGCCCCGGCTCGGCTGACGTCCATCACGGTCACCTCGAGGTGCCGCGCCAGGGGCGCCGCGTCCGTCGCAAGCTTGAGTGGCACCCGCGTGGTACGGCGAGGCCGTCGCGTCTGCGTCCGCAACGCCGCCAGCGCCTCGTCGAGCTGACCCCTCTGACCCCCTGCATCGAAGTCATAGCGCAGCGTCATCTCGTGGGACTTTCCACGGACGCGCAGCGCGGTGACCGTGCCGTGCACCTCGATGGGAGCCGAAAGACACTCGGTGGACATGACGAGGACCAGCGAGGTTCCCACCGGGAGGCTGCTGTCGGCGCGGAGCAGCGTCTGCCCCTGGCTGATCGCCCGCGAGAGCTCGCGCAGCAGAGAGCCCGCCGACCGGTACCAGGCGTGGAGACGGATCACAGATGGGGCCACGGGGGCCATCTGGACGCGGTCGATCACATCGAATGATGCCACAATGCCCGCTCGAACAGGGAATTCCCAATACCATGAGGATCCTCTTTTTGCAGGGCACGTGATGACGGGAGGACGCCAGTGACCAACGCGCGGCTGAGAATCGACTCCGCCCTGCCCCGGGATGTCCCCGAGATCCTCGGGCTGATCCGGGACCTCGCTCGATACGAGAAGCTCGAAGACCGGGTCGTGGCCACCGAGGAGGGGCTGCGAAAGACGCTCTTCGAAAAGCCCCGGGCCGCGGAGGTCGTCCTCGCCCGCGTGGGAGACGAGACGGCCGGCTTCGCCCTCTTCTTCCACAACTACTCGACATTCCTCGGGCAGCGTGGCATCTACCTCGAAGACCTGTACGTGCGACCCGAGCATCGGGCCCGCGGTTGCGGCAAGGCACTGCTCCAGTACCTCGCGCGCCTGGCGGTGGAGCGGCGGTGCGGCCGGCTCGAGTGGGCCGTCCTCGACTGGAACGAGCCGGCGCTCGGCTTCTACCGTCGCCTCGGAGCCGAGGCCATGAGCGACTGGGTCGTCCACCGCTTGACCGGCGAACCCCTCCACCAACTGGCCGCCTCCGGCGATCTCCCGCCGGGGCCCATCGACTGACAGGCACCGCGATGATCTGAGGCTCGCCACCCGTCCAAAGGCCGCATGGGAGCCGCACGCACCATAGGCGGAGTCGGAAAGCAGTTGACCAGCACCAGATGGGGGTCGTAGTCTGTCGCCGCGAGTCTGTCGCCGCGAGCCTGGCGCAGCGAGTCTAGGGCCGCACGCTGGGAGAGACTTCGCTCGTCAACCGGCTCGGGTGATGAAGGTTGGGGGGAACGACTCTATGGGCTGGCTGCCTTCTCTTAGTTGCTTCAGAGTTTTCTGTGATTCGTCTGGGCTCCGCAGGGCTTCGGCTTGGAGCGTTGTGGCCGCCGCTGCTCTCGCTGCTTTCGGTGCTGGCCGCTCCAGTTCTGCTCAGGAGCCTGACAAAAGAGCGAGCGATTCTTCCATGCAGCTCTTCACCGTCGAGAAGGCAGCAGTGTTGAGGCCCGGGGAGATCCTTCTTGGTCATGAGCTTGACGCTTTTGATCGTGACCCGAATGGCATCGACGTGGTGATGGCGTCCGTCGACTTCTGGTTTGGACTTACAGACAAGGTCATGCTGGGTTTTGAGCACGCGTATTCCGTCTCTGTGAGCTCGCCTGGCTTGCACCCGGTGCCTCCTCCGCCGCTGGACATCGTCGTCCTCGACGGCGGGTATCTGCAAGGGCCTTATCGTTCCATGTCTTGGACCATGCCCTACCTGGAGAACCGCTCCAACCTCGGTGAGGGCGCCAGGTTCGATGATTTCATCTCGGGAGATTACATCTTCAGAGTGAAGGCCAAGATGTCGGAGCAGGATGGCTGGATGCCTGCGACGACATTCAAGTTACAGCTATCGATCCCAGCCACCCACTCGAAGCGTGAGCTCGTGAAGGGCTCTGGAGCTGACGAGCTGGATTTTGGTTTTCACACCGCAGCGACCTGGAACTACGAGCGCTTTGGCGTGTCTGCCAATCTTGGCGTGACTGTCCCTAGCAGCTTGAACCCTGGAGACGTCATTCTGTTGGTTGACTCGAACACGTCGCAGCCCAACAGCATCAGGAGGCCTTTCTTTCTGCACGCAGGAGTCGGGGTTGAATACAGGATCGTCAATTGGCTGTCTGTCATCGGAGAGTTTTCGGGTGGAGACTTCTTTGGAGGACACACATCCATGCAGAATGAGAGCGGTGCTAGCGACGTGTTGGCAGGCATCCAGATAAGCTACAAGAAGTTCTCTTTTGCAGCAGGAGTCAGGCAGCACTTGAACCCTCCTCCGCACGGAGTCGACCTCCCGACCGGCCCCTTGGCTGGAAGTATCGACTTGTCAAGGATGAGTCTGGATGAGCGGAATCGTGTCCTTGATTCTCTCGGCGTCGGGGGCTACAGGTCGTTCGCAAACCTCGTGGTCAAAGGCTGGCCTGCAGATGCGGTTCTTCCTGCAGGCGCAACAATCATCCCTCAGACCCACAAGTCCTCAACGACTGGGAACACAGGCTCATATTTCAGGATGACCTACAGGTTCGGGACTTGAATCTAGCAGCCCGTGGCGAAAATCAGACCGCGTCGAGGCCCGTCGGGGGCCGTCGCCGGGGCGTGGCTCTCATTTTCGGTTTGGTCGTCGCGCTCGTCCCGACGCACGGCCGCACCGAGGTCGGCGGCGCGACGATCATCGTGCACGTCGTCGACGTCGGGGGCCAGGCGGTTCCGGAGGCGTCGGTCAGCGCGCGCTGCCCATTCGGCCCTGAGTGGCGGGCGACGACCGATCCGCATGGGTTCGCGGTGATCACGGGCATCCCCGCCTGCCGGCTCACCGCGGAAGTGGGTTCGACGAACGGCGTGGGGGCGAGCTGCGTGGACCGCGATCGGCGCGTGTCGGAGGGCGAGACGATCCTGCTCCGAGCGACCGGCTGGTCGCTGGGTGAACAACCCGCGGCCTGCCGGCTCGCGGTCGAGCGTCTCGAGGACCACGTCGTCGCACGCCAGGATCAGGCCGCGCTCGCGCGCGACCTTCCCTCGAGCCGGAACGTCTGGTCGCACCTCGAGACGGTCGAGGCCGCGGCGATCCTCGATCGTATCGACGGCGCCGGACTCTATCTCGGCACGCCCGGTTGGTTCTCGATGCGCGGTGCCTCCTGGACGCAGAACACGATTCTGCTCGACGGCGTCGACGTCACCGATCCCGCTCGCGGCGGCACTCCACTCATCGAGCCCGACCTCGGCGCCTTCGAGTCGATCGACGTGACATCGGCACTGGCGCCTGTGGAGCACTCTGCACCGGGCGTGACTCTCGCCCTCGTGCCGCGCGCGCCAGCCCGGTCCTGGCGGGGGACGGCGCAGGTCGACGCGCTCTCTTCGGGGCTCCAGGCCGAGGATCGCGTGGATAGCGGGCCGTCGATCGCCCGTTTTGGGGCGCTCGCCGACGCCAGCGGGACCGTCTCGGGACCGCTCGCCGGCGACCGGCTGCGGGTCCTTCTGTCGGGGCGGGTCGCCCGCGTACGGCGCTTCGAGCGGAACGATCCGGCCGAGCTCGAGTCACGCCTCTCTTCGCTGTTCGGTCATCTCGTGTATCAGCCGTCCGATCGACACACGCTGCGGCTGCTCGCTTCAGTGCAAGCCCGGCGTCGCCCGTTTGCCGGCCGCGCCCGCTTCTTCGGCGATCCGGTGACCGAGCGTGCCGATTCTGTTGGCGGGCAGGTCGCGTGGACGCACGTTGCGGAAGGCGCCACATGGTCGGCCTCGGCCGGCCTCTGGACCGGGCTCTTCGAGCCGCAGACGGACGGTCACGAGCCCGGGCGACCGATCGAGCGGCTTCTCGACGGTCCCGTGCCGGAGCTGGTCTTCCCCGCGCGGAGTCGGCGATCAAGTTGGACGGTCTCCACCGGTCTCGCGCTTCGGGGCACGCGGCTCGGCGGTCTGTGGCACGCACCACGCTTCGGCCTGGCGGTGAAGGGGGCCGCCGCGACCGAGCTGCCGGGCGCGGACGGTCCAATCCCCGAGAGCGTGGACGGCTTGTCCGCCCGTGTGTGGGAGTACGCCTGGGCGAGTCAAGGCTCGCGTCGACAAGCCTTCGACTTCGTGGCCTACGCGGCGGATCGGCTCGTCCTCCGCGACCGTCTCCTCATCGAGGGTGGGCTGCGGCTCGACGCGACCCGAGGCAGAGCCGACGGTGCCGCGGGGCGCGTCTCGTGGACCACCCTCTCGCCCCGCGTGTCGGCCCGGCTGCGCCTCGGTCGAATCTCGCTCCTCGGGGGCTGGGGCGAGTACCGGCACCGACTCCTGCTCGACCACCTGGCCTACGGCGACCCGAGCGGGCCACAGGCCCGCGTATACCGGTGGAACGATTCGAACGAAGACGGCCTTTTCGACGCTGTGGAGCGAGGTCCCCTCGTTGCGCGGGTGGGCCCCGGAGCGACCGACGGGGAGCTCGTCTCCATCGATCCCGCTCTGCGACCGCCGCGGACGCGGGAGTTCGTAATCGGAGTCGAGGCCAGGCTGGGAGGAGGGTGGATCGTCGGCCTGACGGGCTTCGATCGCCGCGCGCGAGACCTTGTCGAGTCGGTCAACGTCGGCGCACCGCGCTCGAGCTATACGGTGTTCTTCCTGCCCGATCCGGCAGGAGACATCGACGGGCCCCAGGACGACCAGTTGCTACCGGTCTACGACCGCAAGCCGGAGACGTTCGGCCTCGACCGGTACGTGCTCACGAATCCTCCCGGCGGCACGATGCTGCACCAGGGCCTGGAGCTGCGCGCCGAGAAGGCCTTCGGCAAGCGCTTCTTCCTTCTCGCCGGCGCGACCGCCTATTTGACAGAGATGGCCGGGGCGAGCCGGGGCTTCCGCGTGCTGGAAAACGATCAGGGCCTGGTCGGTGAGTTGCTCGACAACTTCAACGCCGACACGCACGCCCGCGGGCGCGCCTTCTTCGACCGCGCTTTTACCATAAAGGTCGGCGCGATCTGGCGCGCCCCGGGTGACTGGCGGGCCGGGGTCGTGGCCCGTTACCAGGACGGTCAACCGTTCGGCCGCGTCGTCGTCGTGCCGGACCTCGCCCAGGGTCCCGAAGCGGTCCCGGCGACCCCGCGCGGCCAGATTGCTCGCGGCTGGGCCCTGGACGAGCAGGGCCGCTACATCGTGCCCTCCGGCCATCGGTTCACCTTCACGCTCACCGTCGACGCCCGGATCGAGAAGGGTCTGCGCTGGGGCACGCACCGGCTCGCCTTCGTCGCCGAGGCATTCAACCTGCTCGGCACTCGCAACGAGGTCGAGGAGAACCCGGTCTGGGGACCGAGCTTCCGCGAGCCGACGGCTTTCCAGCCACCGCGCGTCGTGAAGTTTGGCTTGCGCTTTGAGTTCTGAGGAAGCGAGTCACAGGGGCCTGCGTGGCAGCATGCATGAGGCAGCGGTCGGGCTGTTGGCGATCGTTCTCGCAGGGCCTACGGGGGTTCAGGCGAGCGAAAGTGTGGCGCCCGAGGCGCCGAGCTTCGAGCTGGCGAAGGGCACGAACGAGATCGGTCTTTGGGGCGGAGGGGCATCGTCCGTCAGCACGATCGGCGGCCTCGACAGGGCCGAGACGGAGGGGCGCCGTGTCGGGCTTCTCTCCTTCCGCTACGGCCGAGTGCTGCTCCGGCGCGAGATGTTCGCACTGGAGTACTTCGCCGACCTGATCCCCTTCGCCGTCGAGACCAACACGATCGTCGTGGCCGACGACGGCTCTGGCGCGTTCGTCCGGAGGACCGCCTACGGAGCGGGGATGGCCCCGCTGGGCGGGCGGATCGTCTTCCGGCCCGGCTCCCGAGTGAAGCCCTTCGTCGGCGCCAGCGGCGGCTTCCTGCTGTTCAACGAGGAGGTTCCGCTCCCCCGCGCGAACAAGCTCGCGTGGACCGGCGACGCCGAGGCAGGTGTCCAGATCTGGACCGAGCGCCGCAGCTCGTTCACCCTCGGCCTGCGCTTCCACCACATCTCGAATGCCAACACCGGCGACGTCAACCCGGGGCTGAACGCCTTCGTCTTCTTCGCGGGCTTCTCGCTCTTCCGATAGCCGCGTGCGAGGCCCCCCGGGGTCGATGTCGATCGGTGTGCCTCAACCTCCCGGCGCTTCCCCCGGTCTAAGCCAGCATCAGTCGTCCGACGAACCACCACGAACAACCCCATACAAAGCACGCGACTCAATGCGGGAGGTCTGTCTCAAAAGGAGAAGAGGACGTCCTCGTCCTCGTCCGGCGGCGGCTGGCCACCGGGGGGTAGCTCCGGCCTGCGCTGCTTCTGGATAAACTCTTCTTGCTCGGTTCTGTCAGGCATAGTCCCTCCTACCCACAGGTTGCCCGCACAAGGCCGTGACCAGACTGGTATACATGAGCACCCAGCCGTTGGTGTCTCGCCCGTTCAGCCAGTAGGTGACGCTCGGGCGGGCGAGGCCTATGAAAGCCCCTGCGTGAAGGGGCGTCAAGGAGCCGTCGTCGCCGCGTTTGGCTCCAGGTTCTGGTTTCGCTTGAAGACGTTGTCCGGGTCGTAGAGTCGCTTGGCGGCCAGGAGGCGCGCGTGGTTCCTTCCGTAGGCCTTCCTTGCCGCGGCAGCCCCTTCGGTGTGAGCGTAGTTGGTGTATATCCGATCTCCGGAGTACCTCTGTAGATCTCGCCACGTCCGGTCGGCCCAGTGGAGATTTGCTGCGGTTTCCGAGGGTTCGTACCATCGCATGTTGAGCCAGACATGGAAGGCCCCCGGGTGCCGGAGCTCGAAAGCGGTCGCGTCGTAGTCCACGCGACACACTGCGCCGTGGACGTAGTGGTCGAGCCCGATGGCCCCCTCGTGTGGCGCTTCAGCGAAACAAGCGAGGACCGCCTCGATGGCACCGTCGCTCAGCTCTTCCAGGTAGCAACCCTTGACCCCCCGAATCGATCGAGGGTCTCCGAGGGTGTCGACGAGGGTATTGGCGTAGGGCGTGACCTGCACCGTATCGCTGAGCGGCTTCTGGCGGGCGCGAAGGGGCCGAAGAACTCTGGCTCCCTGGTCAGGATCGCCTGAATAGCAGACCACGATGTGGAGTCGAGGCTCCTCGTCGTCACGCCTCAGGAAAGCCGTGGTCTGAAGCTCGTCCGGTGAATCCGCCATGAAATCCCGGTAGAACTCCAGCATGGCGGCCGCGTCGGAAAGAGGGTACGCGAGGATTCCCGCCAGGACGTTCCCCACGGGGTGGAGCCGAAACTCGAGAGAAGTCACCACCTCGAAGTTCCCTCCACCGCCCCGGATGGCCCAGAAGAGCTCGGTGTTCTGAGTGGGGCTGGCCTCGAGGGATCGGCCATCGGCCATCGTCACGGTCGCCGAGAGCAGGTTGTCGCATGCGGCACCGAAGCGGCCTGAGAGCCATCCCAGACCCCCTCCCAGCGCGAGACCGGCGACGCCGACGCTCCTGCACTGGCCGCCCACCGCGGCCAGCTCGTAGGGACTGCTGGAGTCGACCAGTTCGTGGGCGAGGACTCCGGCGCCTACTCGGGCCGTGCGAAGGAGGGGATCGACGGCAATATCTCTCATGGGAGAGAGGTCGATGACCAGCCCACCGTCGCAGGAGCCCCACCCGAGGTAGCTGTGGCCGCCGCCGCGCACCGCTACAGGCAGGCTCTGCTCACGACCGAACTCGATGCAGCGTGCCACGTCGTCGGTATGCTGGCACCGCGCGATGATCGCCGGACGCAGATCTAGCGTGGGATTCCAGTAGAAGAAGCGGTAGGCCGCCTCGTACGCATCGTGATCGAGGCGTATGAGCGGTCCATGGAGCCCACGCTCCAGGGCTCGAAGGGCGGCGGCGTCGACGGGTTCGGCGGCCTGGCCCACACCGGACGCACCGGACCAGGCGAGCGCGGCGAGACCCTGCTCGAGGAACTGGCGCCGCCTTGTCATGCCGATCCGAGAGTCTATACGGTTCTGCGGATCACTGCGAACGGAAACGCAACGACAGATCGGCAGCCCTGGAGTCAGGCCTCAGAGCGCCTGTTCACGGTTTGTTGCCGCCCGCCAAGATGCTGGATTCAGGTCTCGACACCGGTGGGTCTATCCCCCACTGGATCTTGCTCGCCCTATCTGGTCGTGCGACCTGACCCTGGGGAGAGTTCCAGAACCCCAAGGAAGCGCCAGCCAAAAGCCCTTGCTCTAGACCGGGAAGAAAACCCTGGGTGAATTCTGCCGAAGGCAGAAGAGGGCAAAGCCCTGGGGCGTGAGCCCCCCGCGAAGACATCTTTCTCTCCTCCAAGCCAAAAAGGTCTCCTGCCCAAGGGGAACAAACTTCAAGCCTGCCGCAGGCAGGCGCAGCGGCCAGACGAGCCGTAGGCGAGGATGGCAACAGGGCTCACCCTCAGAGGCCGTAACGCCTGAGACAGGGCAGCGAAGGGCAGTCAGTGGTCAAAATGGCAGCTGGTCAGAGAGCTAAGTTGCCGTCAGTATTGCCTAACTTGCTCTAGTACCGTATGACTCGATGTACTGGTAGAGGATCCGGCTCGGCTCCTGGAGATTGAGCGTCTCGAACCGGATCGTCCCGAGCCACTTGCCGAGGTGATAGATCTCCTTCGAGGTCTCCTCCGGAGAGCGACCCCAGTAGTGCACCTCGAGGACGTCCTCGTACTCGATCCGGCTGTCCGGGTCCTGCCAGGTGTCGTAGTGCGCCACGACCTCGACCCTGAGGGTCAGGTCCCCGGAGTTGGCCGTCGTCCTGAGCCGCGGATCCATCACGGAGTCGGTGATCCGCTGCTGAGTGAAGTCGCCCACGCGCATCCACCGATCCATCCAGCCGTAGGGCGACGAGAAGCTGTGGCTCTCCTCGCTGCCATAGAAACCGTTCCCTCGAAACGTCCCCCAGTACAGGAGCTGCGGCTCGGTGAGCTCGAAGAGATCGAACTTCGTGAAGCTGCTGTCGCCCTGCAGGGCGACTGTCCGGCCCCAGAGCGACCCCCCCCAAAACGTGTGCTCACCCACCGCCCGCCCCATCTTCCCGGGCGCAAGAGCCAGGAACGGCAGGCGCGGGCCCGGGTAGGCGGAGCGCGTACCCCTCCTTCGAGGGCGAGTCGCCCCTGTCGCGGGAGGCCGGAAGACGGTCGTCAGGAGCCCCAGCAGCCCATGAGGCATCAGCCAATAGGCGAACATGTCGTATGGCGGCATCACGCCCTTTGCCGCCGCGGCTGAAGGATCTCCGCTCCCTCGGTTGCCAGCGTGTCTGGTGCGTCGGCTCATGCGCGTTTCCTCGTCCAGTCCTCCAAGACGTTCAGATCTTCGACAGCCAGTATTTGATTCCAACACGTTGTTTCCATTGGCCTTGTCACGAAACTCAGGTTTCCGAGAGCAACCGCAACCGTCGGGTGATGTTACAGCTGGCGACCGAATGCAATGCCCCATATGCGACAAAGTCTTCTGCATCAATCAGTTGGAAGTCTTGGCGCGAGGGTTGCACGACTGAGTCGCCAAGATCTCTTCTACCAGACAACAAACTGAGGAGAAGGACGTGATGAAACGACTGCTTGCCGTAACCGCGATGTTGACCATCTTCGCTGCGGCCCCCGTTGCAGAGGCGCACACGATCTCGATCGGGTCCGAGAACGCGGGGCCTAGCTCCGTGAGCTTCTGGATCGGCAACTACACGCACGCCAACGTACCGGGCAACGTGCCGCTGGAACGGAGCATGCAGCTAGAGGGGATCCTCGGCACCTTGTTCGCGCCGACGGTCATGGCATTCGATATGGATACGAACATCAATACGGCTGGGAAACCGGCGGGCCTGGTCGATGGGAGCACAAACTTCTATGTGACAGGGGCGCTCAGCCAGCCGGGGCAGCCGCTGTCCGGAAGCATCGCGAACTTTCTCAGCACCTGCCCCGCCTGCGGCCCCGTCACGGGTTGGCAGGGTGTGACCTTCGCAGGTCTGATCCCGGGTGACTACCAGTTCACATACATCCCCATCGCTTTCCCTGCCGCCGACTGGACGCCCTTCAACGACAGCTTGAACAACACGCTGACGCTCACCGGGCCGGTGGTTGGGACCCCGGAGCCAGCCACTCTGCTGTTCTTGAGTGGTGGCCTGCTGGGCCTCGCGCTTCAGAGACGCAGAGCGTAGGAGTCCAACGTCTCCGAGCCTGATTCCCTTTGAACCAGAAGCCCGCCTCGAGGCGGGCTTCTGGTTTTCTGGTTCCGGGCTCGAGTCCCTCGCTCGCCAACAGGCCCAACGGCTCGGCGAGGCGGGGGTCCTACGACGGAGGCCGTCGTGGCCAAAGAGGCGCCACGCAGGCGGCCACGATCAGGAGGCCGACGAACTCGCGGCTCTCCTCGATGTGGGGACGCTCGGCGGCCATGGGGGCGATCAGGTCGCTCCCCGGGTGGTGCAGAAGCCAATCGAGGAACCCGGGCAGTATCGTGGCCCCCACCGCCGCGTACGCCGCAAGCACGGCGAGCACCGCCCAGCGGCGACGCCACCCGGCGGCGGCCAGAGCGAGCAGCACGGCGCCGGCACCGTAGACGGCGATCCAGAGCAGGGGATCCGGGTCGTTGTACTGCACCGCGGCACAACCCGCCAGGAAGACAGCGAGCAACAGATAGATGACACGCCGCAGCCCGCCAACCGACGATCCGTCTTCGTGCAATGGCAAGGGCTCTACCGGATGGTCATCGTGGGTTCGCGCTCGTCCCGACGCTCGAAGGGGCGGAGTGCTGATTCGAGACTGGTAACGACCATACATGGAACGACCACCTGAGTGAGCTTGGAGAACAATTGCCGGGACGGGTGCCGACGCTCCACGAAGTGGATTCAATCGGTCAACCAGCAAGTCCCAGCTGATAAACGGTATCCGCAGTGCGCCAGGAGATCCATTCCCTTTCGTCAGCGCTGGGATGGGCGCCATCCACGATTTCGAAGCCGACATCGTACGCGCAATTCACCGAAAGGCCGTGCAGATCGGTACCAAACATGCTGCGATGTGCGCCTATTTCGTCTACAGCCTCGCGAAGATGCTCCGCTCGTGAGTCAGTGAGATCAAAGTAGACGTTGGCGTTACGCTTGGCGACCACCGTGCAGGCATCAAAGGATGTTCGGATGCTCCGTCCCATCTTTGTCAGTACGATGGGTACATCTGGAAAGTTGCCGGCCAGTTCATCGACCCAGACCGGTTCGTAAACGTAGAACAGGCGACCCTTCCAGCCCGACGAGCCTGTCGGCAACTGAATCGGTAGTTTTTTGGGACGTAATGCTTCCATGACAGGACCCATATCGCGTGCGATTTCAATCGGATCGAGCGCCGTAGTCACGAATCCGCCGGCGATAAACTCCCCCATGCCAACCATACCCAGCTCAGGGAACACGCCTTCGATTACTTCAGCGTGTGTCGGGCGTTCTGGCGCAATTGTTTCTGATCAGGTTTTTGCATCGTTCCTGTACCGAGATTGCCCAGCAGCTCTTCGGGTCGGTACATCGGAAAGAGTCTACCCTCGTGCCGCTTCGCAGCCTCGGCCACGAGCTGATTGCTGGCATCCTTTCCGGGCGTGGCCTGAAAGAGCGCGTGGGTGGCCCCATTCTTGTCCATTGCGGCAATCAGGTCGTCGGAATTGTCGACCTGCGATTGGGACGCCGCCTTCGCAAACGCCTCCGGCTGCTTGCCGCGTAGCGCAAGCCAGTCTTTCGGTGTCTGGACCTGATCAATAAGAGCAGCAAGCGCGGGGAACCCGCCAAAGTGCACATGGCAATCCAACAGGAAGCGTGTCCTGCGGCGAGCAGCCGGCTCAGCAGCATGCACACTTGCAACAGCGAGCGACTGCGAGCCAGCAACACAGGCGGCCGCCGATGCGGCGCCGACCTTCATCAGCTCTCTCCGGGCAATGCCTTCCTCATGGTGCTGGTCCATACTTGCTCCTAACTGGAGAATGCTCGCGCAGGCGCCGCGCTGCGCAAGACGGCAGCTCCAACCGTAAACTCGACGCCGAACATACCACTAAGTTCACCCCCCACCTTCGCGAAAGGACCCGCCTGGCCTGAAGATGGGACCCCAGCCGCTACAGCTGATGAGCCTGTGCTAGGCTCCTGTCTATCGGAATCCGGCAAAGAAATGGGCCTCTCCCCGCGGACGAGCTGACCCGGCCGAAGCCCCCGGCGGTCACGGTGGTCGAAATCACCGACCCGACGGCTGCCCGTGAGGGCATCGAGGTCCTCGACCAGGACGTCGTCCACCTGGACCAGGACCCGCTCCGCGTGCGGCGCATGATCGCCCGGCTCGACAGCACCTGGCTCGTCTACCAGACGACGAATCGTCGCGTTCGGACCCGCACGCGGGTCGGCGACGCCTTCATGGCCTTCAGCGCGATCGGGCCGACCGCAGGGGGCACGGTGGACGGAAGAGAGATGAGGGCCGACCGGCTGCTCGTCGCGGAGCCAGGCACCGAGGCCGAGCTCGTGGTGCAGCCCGGCTATGAGAGCATCGCCGTATTGATCGGCCCCGCCGATCTGGAACGGCACCTTCGCGACCGAGGACGGGGGGATGAGTTCCAGAGACCACGCGGGATCGAGCTGCGCCGGCCCGCTGCCGGCGCCGCGCGCGCTCTCTTCAAGCTCGGCAGACGGTTGGTCGAGGCGGCCGCGGCACGGCCAGCGCCGCGCTACTCGAGACGCTGCTTGCCGCTCTGGAATCGGATGGACCTGTCGAGGAGATTCGTCGCGAGCGTACGCGGCAGACATACAGCCGAATCACCCGGGTCACCCAGGACTGGGCGCTGGCGCACGCGGGGGAGCCCGTCTCCGTGACCGACTTGTACAAGGTGGCCGGCGTGAGCCAGAGGACCCTGCAGTACGCCTTCCAGGACATCCTCGGTCTTTCACCGATGGCCTACCTGACTGGATTGAGACTGCATCGGGTCCGCCAGGCGCTCCGGACCGCTCGTGCCCCCTCGACCCGTGTCTCGGCCGTCGCCCTCGACTGGGGCTTCTGGCACTTCGGCGACTTCTCGCGAGCCTACAAGGAGTGCTTTGGCGAACGGCCCTCGGACACCCTGAAGCGAAGGACTCGGCGAGCTGAGCTCTAGCTGCTAGCCGGCGAGGTCGATGATGACATTCTCCAGCCCGGCGACCACGCGGGCGAGGTGACCATAGAGGATGCGGTCGGGCGTGTCCCGCGGGGAGTGGTACGGCTCGTAGCGAAAGAGCGCGGTGTCGGTCACCATGACACCGGGATACCCCTGCTTCCAGAAGGACCAGTGATCCGACCAGCCCACCCCGGTGATCCATCCCGGAGCGGCCAGGCCTTCGGAGGGCAGCGAGGCGTGACGACGGAATGAGGCCAGAGCGCCTCGAACGAGGCGCCGCGAGTCCAGGTTCCCCACGAAGCCGACGAATTTTCCCTGGGAGGGGTAGAAGAGACGGAACGGGAAGGGGTACTGCTGCTCCCCTCGTCGTCGGAGTAGTAGCCGATCGTCTCCAGGGAGAACATGGCGACGATCCGGTCGCCCTGCTGCCGCGCACGGCGTGCGTAGTGCACGCTCCCCATGTCCCTGGTCATGTAGAAGGGCGGTTCCTCGTTGACGAAGAGCACGAAGCGCACGGTCCGGGACAGCTCCTCGTCGGCCAGCAGGCGCGCGAGCTCGACCACCGCCGCGACCCCTGTTGCGTTGTCGTTCGCCCCCGGGGATCCGACGACCGAGTCGTAGTGCGCTCCCACCACGATGACCTCGTCGGGCCGAGACTGACCCCGGTGCTCGATCTCGAGGTTCCGCACGGTGACGCCCGCGGCCTCGAACGTCTGGGACGCCACCGGGCGTCCGGCGGCGCGGAGGTTCGCCTCTAGATACGACGCAGCCGCTGCAAGATCGTCCGGCCGAAAGACGTTCCTCTCTCCTATGTCATCGGACAGGGCCCGCACGTGGATCTCGAGGCGCGGCTCGAGATCGCGCTCCCGCTCGTCGAGGGGAGGCAGTGAACCGACGAGTGTCTCTCCGGGCATGGCCGTCATCCACCAAGTGCCGCCACCCAGTAGACCGAAAAGGCCGAGCCAGAGCAAACCGGCCCGACCCCACCCCTTCGCCCCCGTGGGCAGGACCTGGAGCTTCGGTTTCGGTGGGATCTCGGACATCTCAATTCAAGATGACATTCGCGTTGCCGGGCGATCTCGTCGAGCCTTTAGAGACGGAACGTGTACTGAAACTTCAGGGTGAAGTTATCGGACGCGGGCTGGAACCGATCGCCCAGCCTCTCCCAACCCCTGTTGACCACGACGAAGAAGTCGTTCCCCGGCCTCAGGATCCAGCGGAAGCGGCTCTGGAACCCGAGGATGTTGGAGTCGTTGTCGAACTGCACCAGGTTGGCCCAGGAGAGGTTGGGTGTGAAGCTGGTGTTCGCTGCGAGCTCGAAGACCTGTGTGTCGAACGTCCCCTCGGGCAGCTCCACGTCGTTGCGTTCGCTGCGGAACTCCAGGTGGAGATGACGGCTCAGCTTCAGGATGACAGCCAGCTGGATCTCCCGCCGGCTCCCGGTGAAGAAGCCGCCCCACCGGTAGGAGAGCTCAACCGCCCAGGGACGGTACTCCGCCGTCTGCACCTCGGCACGATATCGGGTCCATTGGTACCGGCCAGCGGGTATCACTGCCCCGTCGTGAATCTCGAAAGGCTCATCCAGGGTCTGTTGCTCTGGAATCACGTTGAACTCGATCCGCTCCTGGGACTCGGTCTCCAGGTTCAGGGGTGCCGTCTGGACGCGGTAGTCGAGCAACCGCCCGTCGAGGGCGTAGACCAGCGTGGGAAAGAACTGGAAGTTGAATTGGCGGATTCCGATCTGCCGCGCCCGAGGCCGAAACGAGACGAAGGGTCGGAAGATGCGAATTCCCTTTCGCGGTACGAAGCCCAGGGCCGCGTTGAAGTCCTCTCCAATGGTGGTGAAGCTCACGTTCGCGTCCCACAGGTCGTTGGGATACTCGAGCTTGAACCCGTAGGCCGTGTCCATTTCGCCGAGGGTCTCGTCTTTCGTTCCAAGGTAGTAGAGGGACAGGCTGAGGTTCTTGTCGTCTCGGAACTTCGACGTGGCGAACTTCGCGTCCAAGCCGAACAACGTGTTCTGGCCGGTCCCCTCCGGGTTCCCGTGGGTCAGGATCCCCCCGATCCAGGACTGGGTGAACAGGTTGCGGCTCACCCGGGCCACCAGCAGGTTCTGCTTGTCGACGTGTCCAAAGTTCGGGATCTCCGCGTCGTTGGTGACCACGTCGAGGACGCCGATGTTGAATCCCTTCTCCCGGCCCACCATCTTGGCACCGGCAATGATCGGAACCTCCTGTCCTTCCAGGAGACCGATCCGGCGACTGAAGAAGGGAAGAAGGGTGCCCCCCCGCCGATTCGCGGTCAGGCCGGCGATCTCGAAGATGCCCGCCCCCTCCAGGAAGAAGGTCCTCTTCTCCGGAAAGAAGAGGGGGAATCGGGTCAGGTTCACCCGGCGGGCGTCCACCTCCGTCTCCGCGAAGTCCGTGTTGACGGTGACGGACGCGTTCAGGCTGGGGGTGATGTTCTTGAAGACGTCCAGGCCGACGTCGAAATCGCCGTCGCCGTCGGCCCGGCTCGTCGACGCATAGGGGCGAATGTCCAGGCCCCGACCCTGCTGGATGCCCTCGAGATCTGTCAGCTGGCCCGCCATTGCGAAGTTGGTGAGCCAGACATCCCGCCGTGGCGAGGCCCACCGATTCACTTCGTTCAACCGAACGACCGTGCGCTCCACGTTGAGGCCCCAGGTCGTCTCACCAGGCTTGAACCGGAGGGTCTTGAACGGAATCTCGATCTCGGCCACCCAGCCTTCGTCGGTGACGCGAGCCGCGGCATTCCAGATGCCGTCCCATTCGCGAGTTCGTCGTTCGGCGTTGTTCGCCACCTGACCGTCGGTTCGGGAGCCGACCGCATTCGTTTCGAAGAAGAAGCCGTTGCGGCGATCGAGGAACGGGTCGAGGACGATCGCGATGTTGTCGTCGGTCCTGAGCTGCGAGTCCCGGGAGAGCTGATTCGCCACGATGGACGAGGGATCGTCGTCCCGACACAGGATGCCGAAATAGAGGTGGTCCCGATCGAACACAACGCGAACCTCTGTCTCCATCGTGGGCGCGGACTCGGGGATGGGCTCCTGCTGGAGGAGACGCCCGATGGTCGGAACGGTGGCCCAGACGGCCTCGTCCAGTACGCCGTCGAGGCGAATCTCTTCCGTGACCGCGTGGGCCGGGGCTTCAGGAGTGGTCGTCGGTTGCGGCGCTGCGATGGCTGCTGCCAATACCCAGGTGTGCAGGAAACTCATTTCGAGGCCTCGGTCCATCGAACCGGGTATTCCCTGAGCACCGCAATACGGTCCCCCATCCAATGCCAGGCCATATGAGAAACGATCACGGAGAGGGCGATAAGGAGCATCCGCATTGATTGCCTCGAACAGTCCGCCCTCGGCGGAGATTGACTGGCGCCGCCACCATGCTCGCGGTCGCGTACAAGGAACTCGCGGCCTGATCGGCGGCCGCCTGGCCGGAACCGAGTGCCGACGCTGACTCGTCGGACGCTACGGCTTTCCGCCGTCCGCTTTCGGGTGGATCTTGTCGCCCTCGTAGGCTCGCAAGCCGCAAAAGGCCACCACTTCGAAACCGTTCTCTTCGAGTAAAGCCGCGGCACGCGCGGCTCGGCCACCGCCGTTTCAAGCCGTGAGTACGGGACGGTCTCGCGGCACCTCATCCAGCCGATCGGCCAGCTCCTCGATCGGGATGTTGAGGTAACCCTCGACGGTTCCTCTCTCCTCGAGCTCCTCGGGACGGCGGACGTCCAGGAGGAGGTAGTCTTCGCTGGCGAGCAGCTCGGCCAGCTCGTCGCCCTCGGCGCGGGGCGCTTTCGGCTCCGGGCGGCGCTCGGGCTGTGCGGCCTGCTTGGGCTGAGCGGGTTGGGCGCGTTGCCCGGGCTCGGCGGCCTCCGCGGTGGCACCTGCCTGGCTCGGGGCGTTGGCGGGGCCGGCGTCATTCGCCGACTCTTCCGGCGGGCCGGCGCAGGCCGTGGTCGCCATGGCGACCACGGCAAGTAGCGAGCACATCCTGGTGGCTCTCACTGGCTCCTCCTCCTGACCCCTCCCCATGCTACACGATCAAATGGACAACACCGCGCTTACCCTAGTCCACGATCGCCGCGTAGACGATCTCTGCGAACACCTGGCGCTGGTTGATGCGATCCATGCGGCTGCGTTGGACCATCAGAACGCCGGTCAGTTGCTCCTTCGGATCCACCCAGAACACGGTCCCCTGCGATCCGCCCCAGTAGTAGCTGCCCTCGGACCAGTAGAAGCCCTGCTCCGCGGGGTCGACGGTCACAGCATGGCCGAGCCCGAACGTTGTTCCGGGGCGGTCGAAGAGCTCTGCAGGAATGTGCTCCTGACTGATCCGCGCGACGGTGCGCGGGCCCAGCAACCGCTCGCCGTCGAGCTCTCCGCCGTTCAGCAGCATCTGGCAGAAACGCCAGTAGTCCGCAGCCGTCGAGTAGAGCCCGCTCGCTCCTCTCGTGAGTGTCGCCTCTTCCGCGGCCTTCAGCGGACGTCGCGACGTGGAGTCCAGGTCGTCCCTGCCTTCCACGACCAGCACCGCCCGCCGATCGTCCTTCGAAGACGGCGGCCAGTAGTGCGTGTCCTCCATCCCCAGGGGGTCGAGGATGCGCTGCTGGATGAACTCGGCCAGCGGCTGCCCGGTCACGGTCTGGACCAGATAGCCCAGGACATCGTGCGAGTATCCGTAGAACCAGGTCGAACCGGGCTGGTGGCTCAGAGGGATCTCGGCCAACGCCTCGATGTACTCCTCGAGAGTCGAGAACTCATAGACCTCCGCCCGCGACCAGTTCGCACCGATGCCCGACGTGTGAGTGAACAGGTTGTGCACCGTGACCTCGCTGTCCGGCGGAACCAGCTGCCTCTCGCTGAGGCGAACGACCTGGTCCTCGAACTCCGGCAGGTATTTCGAGATCGGGTCGGTCAGCAGGAACCGTCCCTCTTCCAGCAGCATCAACGCTGCGACCACGGTCACCGGCTTGGTCATCGATGCCAGGTCGAAGAGCGCGTCCTTCGGCATCGGCTTCTTGACCTTCATGCCTATGTTGCCGTGTGCCACGAAATGGACCACCTTGCCGCGTCGCGCTACCAGCGTCACGAAACCCGCAGCCTCCCCACGCTCGATGACGCGGTCCAGCCATTTCCAGACGTTTTCCAGGCGCTCCGACGACATCCCGACCGACTCGGGTGTCGCCAGCGGCAGATCGCTTGCGGCGAGCGCAGGAGCGTCTGGAAAAAGAAGGAGTGGGATGAGTGTGACGAGAACGACGAGTCGGCGCATAGGGGACCGCGGCTATACGACAACGCGACGCGCGCGCAAACGGTGCGTGCGCGCGCCACCGGGGTGGCAATCTTGTTTTGAGCCAGCTCGAGGCCCGCCCGGCGGTTCAGACCTGTGAGAAGCTCTCCGGTCGGAGGATGGTGTCGCTGATGTTCGACACCGTGCCCCTGTACCTCTCCATCGCCGACATCTTCTTCCAGTCCGGGTGCACTCGGAACCTGTCCCACGCGGCGTCCCGCTCCGCCATGTCCTTGAAGGTCAGCATGTAGAGCAGGTTGGGCATGTGATCCCCGATCAGCGTCTCGCCGAAGAAGACCGGTGTCATCCCTGTCTTTCGGAAGATGTCGATCTCTCCTTCGTTGAACATCTCCACCTTCAGCTTCCCCGCCTTCAAGTTGTGGCTCTCGTAGCGGCGCAGCTCGAAGATGCGGGGCTCCCTGGGCGGCACCTCGATCCGGGGGATGCCTTCGAACGCCTGCATGAGGGAGCTCTTCACGCGGACGTACACCGCCTGCTCGGCCGAAGGCTGGAGGAGAGGGCCGGCTGCCTGGGTGAATCTTTCGTCATCCAGAAGTCTCGCGGACAGAGTCAGCACCGAATCGATGGAATTGTGTGGGATGAGAAGGTGGACAGTCGCGCTGTCGGACCCGTACATCGGACTGAAGGCGCCGATGGGCTCGAGTCCCAGGCGGTTCAGGGCCGGGAGCAGCGCCTGCTCGAGCTGCCCCCTCAACGCTCCGGCGGCACCCCGGGAGATGGTGGAGTACTCTCGCATCTCCAGAAACTGCCGGGCACCCTTCCCGCTCTGCCCCCGGGCAGACGCCGCACCCGCCAGGGCACCCGCCGCCGCCAGCGCCGTCGATCCCACAAAATCTCTTCTTTCCATCAAGTTCCTCGCTCTCTGATCACTTTCCGAGCATCACCGGTCCCCCGCCAAGCTCTGGTACGCGGCCTCGACGTTCTCGGCGCGCCAGGCGTCGTACTGGCCCCAATCCGAGTAGCCCTTCATCAAGACTGATTCCTTGAGCCGCTCCAGGCTCTGCCCTTCGGCCATGCCCTTGGAGACCGCTGCCAGTAGCTCCTCCAGGTAGCGCGTGGAGGCGTCGATGTCGGACTTCTTTCCGGCGGGTCCGTGGCCCGGCGCCATGATGTCGTAGTCCACGCGTTTCTGCAGGTCCTTGTTGGCCTCGATCCACGGTTGGATGGGGCCGCCGCCCATGTTCCGGTACGGCAAACGGCGAACGTTCACGAAGTCGACGGCGAACACGGCCCGCTCCTCCGGAAAGGAGATGATTGAGGAGTCATCACTGTGGCTCGGCAACGCGTGAATCATTCGCACGGTCTTGCCGCCCAGCTCGACGGTCAGGGTGTCCGAGTACGTGCGATCCGGTGCGCGCACGTTCGCGAAGGTGTCGCTCCCCTTTTCCGCGTCCAGATTCCGAACCATGTTCTCGTGACCGATGAGCTCCGCTGTGTCCTGGAAGACAGCTCCACCAGAAGCGTGATCGGCGTGGTAATGGCTGTAGAGCACGTATCGGACCGGCGTGTCGAAACGTTCGGCCAATTCGGCCTTCAACCAGCTCGCAAAGTCCACGCCGATGGGATCCGCCAGGATGATTCCCTCGGAGGTCACGAGGAACACGGTGTGGTGAGCGTTCTGGGTAGCCCTGTACAGATCTCCGGTGATCTTGGTGATGGAGCGCGTGGGCTCCTGCTGTTGAGCGGTCGCGGAAAGAGCCAGCCCCAAACCGACGACGAGCGCTGGCAGGAACGATCGGGCGTGCCTGTTGCTCATACGTCTTCCCCCCTGATTGTCCAAGTTATTGGACGACATCCTCGGCTCCGCTGCGAGAACGTGCGGCGTTCACGGCGGACTCTATCACCTCGGTCGTCGCCGAGACCGGCGAGACGCGCACCTTACTCCGACCACGCCGCAGCGCAGCCTGTCGGGGCCAGACCGGGCTGTGGAAACTCGGTCGGACCGAGTTTCCACAGGTTCTCCACAAGCGAAGCAGCTCGTCTGCCGGGATTCCCCACTCCTGGGGAATGGCACGGGCCCGGAGGTACGCCGTTGGAGAGTGGGCGGCGCGCCTTGCTCAGGCGTACGTCGTTCGAGCGCCGCCACACGCTCCTCAAGGCGGGTCAATGCGACGAACTTGGTGGCGAGCTCGCGAATTCACGCTGTTCCGGGACAGCTCAGGACCGGTGGGAGACGGAAAGGTTCGCCGTGTAGGGTGGTGCTGGTGCCGGGACTCGAACCCGGACTGTGCCGATTTTAAGTTGTTGGTTCTACGTACGTTACAGATGGACGCCTGCAAACACCGATGAACACAGCCGACGGGTCGAAACCAGCCGCCGAGAAGGCACCCTGGACACCCCTGAACAGGGATGACATTCAAGGTGGCATTCAAAATGACGTTCTTCCTCGGGAGACAGGGGGAGTTGTCGGCAGGAGCCGTCGGCCGGACGCCTGCCCCCCAGCGCTGACCTCCGCCCCCAAGCGTGGGACGGGGGAAGCGAGGTGGTCAGAACGCTCCTCGCGTTGGCGGTGGTCGGCACCCTGCTCTCGCTTTGCCCTGGTGACCCTCGCCGTGCAGGCCCGCACGGAGCGGCTCTGGACCCTGGCCGCGCTAATGGGCAGCGGGCTGTGGCTCCTCGTGCTGGACTTTGTCTGAGCCCTTTTGTTCTCTCTTCACGCTCGTTCTGGCGAGCATCGCCCGCCGGCGGCGTATCAGCGTGCGATGGGTCGGCGGCCCCATCTGTGGAACGGTCGTCACTGGCAACCAAGGAGATTTTCGCGCTCACTGAACCCCTGATCACACTCCTGAAAGAGGTCCTCCTCTGTGATACGCTTGGCTGTCTTTTAGAGTTTCTCCCCCGCACATCGCTGATGTTTGGCAGGGTCGTACGCTGAGCCGGTCTTGGAGACGGGATCGATCGACGCCACGACCGAAGGTCCGAGGGCCGCCGGGTGGAGGGGAGCCGGACCGCTAGGTCACGGGCGCGCCATAACCTGTCATTTCGGTCCTCGGAGGCTTCTTTGAGGTGATGCTATGGGGTACGACACCGAGAATCAGGCCAAGGCCCGCTTCGACGACGTCTACACCCAACCCACGCCACACGCCTACATCGCCTCGATGGCGGGAAACGGCTACGAGATCGGCGAGCAGGCCCGCCCCTACTGCACGGCGGCCGCGGAGTTGCTCCGACAGCACATCAAAGATGCCTGGCCCGTTCAGATGCTCGACGTGGGGTGCTCGTACGGGATGGGAGCCGCTTTCGTCCGGTTCGGATGCTCTTTTGACGAGATGGTGGCCTTCTTCTCGGCCCGCGCTCCGAAAGAGCGCCAGGCGGCGTGCGAGGCGATGCGGATGTGGCTCAACGTCACGCCGCCGGCGTGCGACGTGCGCGCGGTGGGACTCGACAGCTCCAAGCCGGCAATCCGCTTCGCGGTGGATTCTGGGCTCCTCGACGGTGGCCTCGCGCGGGACTTCGAGCAGCCGGACGCCATTCCGAACGACGAGGAGTGCGCGTGGTTTCGGAGCTGCAACCTCCTGATCAGCACGGGGGCGATCGGGTACGTCACGAAGCGGACCTTCGAGGCCATCCTGCCGCATCTAGGCCAGGACCATCCTGCCGACTTCGGTCCCATTGCGGTGGTCACGATCCTGCGCATGTTCGACCTGTCGCCGATCAAGGACGTCTTCGAGGCGCACGGCCTGACCTTCGGGCCGGTTCCGGGCGTGCGGCTCCCCCAGAGGCGGTTCGCCGACCTCGAGGAGTGTCGCAAGGTGCTCTCCATCCTCCACGACAAGGGCATCGATACGCGGGAGTGGGAGGATCGGGGCAAGCAGTATGCCGATCTGTTCATCGCCGCTCCCGAACGGCAGTTCCCCCTCGTGCTCGAGCACATGAGTAGGACGCGGTCGGAGCGCGAGGACGATTCCGAGGTCGCGGCCTACATCCGCCGCTGAACCGATGAAAGAGTTGCGCGCCGGGGGACCGAGGACGGCGTCTTCCCCCAGCCCTCTGGTCGTGAAGCGGGTTCCGTCTCGCCCGCTCGATGAACCGTGATCTCTCTCGAGCGCGTCTCCAGGTCCTTCGATGGCGGCCGGGGCTTCGCGGTGGAAGACGTCTCGCTCGAGATCCGCGAGGGCGAAACCCTCGTTCTCCTCGGTTCCTCCGGCAGCGGGAAGACCACCCTTCTCAGGCTGACAAACCGCCTCCTCGAACCCACGTCCGGCACGGTCGAGGTGGATGGCGAGCCCATCGCAGGGCAGGACCCGGCCTCCCTCCGCCGAAGGATCGGCTACGTCTTCCAGGGAATCGGGCTGTTTCCCCACCTGACGGTCGAGGAGAACGTGGCCATGGTGCCGCGCCTCCTCGGCTGGCCGCGTCCGAAGCGACGGGAGCGAGCCCACGAGCTCCTCCGGATCCTCGGTCTCGACCCGAAGACCTTTGCCTCTCGATTCCCGGAGGAGCTCTCGGGGGGGGGGAGCAGCAACGCGTGGGGGGGGGCCGTGCCCTGGCCGCGGATCCGGCGTACCTGTTAATGGACGAGCCGTTCGGCGCGCTGGATGCACTGACCCGTGACACGCTCCAGCAGGAGCTGCTCGCCCTCAAGGAGAGGCTGAAGAAGACGATCGTCTTTTCGTAACCCACGACATCTTCGAGGCCCTCGCCCTGGGCGACCGGATCGCCATCCTCCACGCCGGCCGCCTCGAGCAGGTCGGAACGAAGGAGGAGATCCTACAGAAGCCCGCCACGAGCTTCGTCCGCGAGCTCTTCGCTCGGCCGGCCCGGCAGCTCACCGCCTACGGTGGGATGCTGTGACGGCCGGGGTCTCCTGGCTCGGCTTCGTCTCGGAGCGATTGCCGGAGCTCTGGCTGCGGACCGGCGTCTCCACGGGGCTGGCAATCCTCGTCGGGATCCCTCTGGGCATCGGCGCGGCCCGGATCGGTTGGCTGCGCGGCCCGCTGACCGGCGGTGTCGGCATCTTGCAAACGATCCCCAGCCTGGCGATCCTGGCCATTCTCCTCACGTTGCTGCAGAAGATCGGCGCGATCCCCGCCATCATCGCCCTCACGCTCTATGCCCTGCTTCCGATCGTCCGCAACACGCTGACGGGCCTGGAAGGGGTGTCCCCCGCGGTGGTGGAGGCGGCCCATGGGATCGGGATGACCCCCCACCAGCGGCTGTGGCTCGTCGAGGTCCCGCTCGCGACGCCGGTAATCGTGGCCGGTATCCGCACAGCCGCGGTGGTGGGCGTCGGGATCGCGACCCTGTCGGCCTTCATCGGCGCCGGGGGCCTCGGCCAGTTCATCAACCGTGGTCTGGCCTTGTCCAACACTCACCTGATCCTGCTCGGGGCCATTCCCGCCGCGGTGCTCGCGCTCCTCGTCGATGGCTCCATAGCAGCCTTTCAGTGGGGCCTCCGCCGGAGGCGGTCGCGGGGTTCCCGGCTGAAGGCGGCGCTCGACCGCGCCCTGCGCCCGGTGGCGCTCGGGATGCCCGTGGCCCTGATCGTCGGGGGCGTCTTCGCGTACTTCTCGGCGAGCACCTCCTCCTCGAACGAGCCCTGGGGGCCTTCTGCCGCAGAGGGGCGAACGGTCAGGGTCGGCACGAAGAACTTCACCGAGCAGCTGGTCCTCGGGGAGCTGATGGCACAGCTCATCGAGGCGCGCACCGATCTCGATGTGGAGCGGCGCTTCAACCTCGGTGGGACGATGATCTGCCACGGGGCCCTTGCCAGCGGGGGCATCGATCTCTACGCCGAGTACACCGGCACCGCCTTGACCGCCATTCTCGAGCGGCCGGTGATCGCGGACCCGGATCGGGCGCACGCCATGGTCGCCCGCGAGTACCGGCAGCGCTTTTCGGCCGAGTGGCTCCGCCCGTTTGGCTTCGACAACACCTACGCGGTCACGGTGCGAAAATCGGACGCCACTTCACACAATCTCAGGACGATCTCCGACCTGGTCCCCTTCTCCGGAACGCTTCGAGCCGGGTTCACGGCCGAGTTCTCCGCGCGGCCGGATGGCTACCCCGGACTGCGCCGGGCCTACGGGATTCGGTTCCGGGACGTGCGGGACCTCGATCCAGCGCTCATGTATCAGGCGATCGCGAACCGGGAGGTCGACGTCATCTGCGCCTTCACCACCGATGGGCGCATCGTGGCTTTCGACCTTCAGCCGCTGCGAGACGACCGTGGGTTCTTCCCCCCCTACCAGGCCGCGCCGGTGATCCGGACCGAGGTCCTCCAGGCCCATCCGGAGTTGCGCTCCGTACTCGAGCTCGTGGCTGGTCTCCTCGACGATGCGACCATGCAGCGACTCAACTTCGACGTGGACGGGAAGAAGCGCCGCCCCTCTGAGGTCGCCCGAGAGTTCCTAGAAGGCCGGGGGTTGTTGGAGGAGGGGGAGTATGACCGGTGTGCGGCATCGCGGGAATCTGGGGTCAGAACGACGAGGAGACCGTGCGCGCAATGATGCGTTGCAGAGCTCGCGGTCGAACCGTGCATCCAAATCCACTCGGTACCGCCCCAAGTCGGTCAAGCCCAGGAAGAGCAACCACGTGATCTCGATGTCGGTCTTCGGAAAGTCATATGAGAACTTCGCCCAGTCGATGGCGACTACAGCCTCCAGGTTCGTCGTGGCGTCGCCCTCGACCGGGAACTCACCATTGACGCATAACTACTGTACGTCATGGCCGGGCAGTGCCGGGAATCCCAAGGTTGGTGCTGGTGCCGGGACTCGAACCCGGACTGGCCGATTTTTAAGTTGTTGATTTTGCGTGCGTTACGCCCGTACAGTCACAAGCACTGATGAACACAGGCGACACATCAGGAGGAGGCCGCGAGAAGGCGTCGCGGACAGCCCTGAACAGGGATGACATTCAAAGTGGCATTCAAGGTGACCCTCTGCCCTCGGGGTTGCCCGACTCACAGCAAGACCACCCGTGGAGCCTCTCGCGACTCCGTCAGGGCCCGCCAGGACAGGGCTCAAAAATTGAAATTCCTATGAATCGGACATCTTCTGGAGTGATCCGAACGCCAGGAGGAGATCACTCGTTCAGCGCCTCCGCGACAAACTCGAACAGCACCGTCGTGGTGGGATCGTCCGGCCGGCCGAGGTCGTCGTTGAGCTTGTTGTGATTCGTGTCCCTGGCGCCGACGAGCTTCACCGGAATGCCAGCTTCACCCAGCGCGGAGCCGAGCCGCTGCGCCTGAGCGCCCGTATAGAGATGCCCTTCGGCATAGACGAGCAGAAACGGCGGGATGCCCTTGCTCTTCGCGACATGAGTCACCGCCGAGAACTCACGATGTTTCTCGGGATCGTTGCCGAACTTCTCGCGGTGACCGAATCTCGCCGGGAGCAGACCGTGGGCGTGGCGACGTATTTCTTCGGTGATGATGATCGCTGGAAGGTCGTAGGTGTCTCCATCGACCGGCACACAGCCCCTGAGAATCGACGGCGAGAGCCCTTCGGCCTCCAGGTACCGGTGATCCGTACAGATGAGCGCCGCGAGCTGCGCCCCGGCGGAATGACCCATGATCAGGAGACGCTCCGGATCGCCCCCGTACTCTGCGATGTTGCGGTTCACCCAACGGATCGACCTGGCGATGTCGCGCACGATGGTCCCCATATCGACGCCCGGCAGGAGTCGATAGTTCGTGGAGACAAAGACGAATCCCTTGTCCATGAACGCCTGCGGCTTCCGTGCGACGCTCGACTTGTCCCCCGCCTGCCATCCTCCGCCGTGAATCCAGAAGACCACGGGCAGGCCCTTCGCACCGGCCGGCGCATAGAGGTCGAGCACCTGGCGCGGGTGTCCTGACTCGACGTACGGGATGTCGCGGCGTATCGTCTGAGCCTCGACGGACGATAGCGCGATCACGAAGACGAAGATGAGTGGCGGCAGTGTTTTCATTTCGGGGTGTTCCCGCTGGTCCCGGAGAGACGGGGACACCGTCGGGGCATTCTACCTCAATGATCGCGGCCGGGACACCAGAATGTCCGCGGCGGAGGGCACGGGTCGTGAAGGTTCGACAAGGCCAGCGCCGGACAGACCGTGTTAGGAAAGCCGTATTGAAGGACGGCGTGGCAGTCGCAGGCTGACGCCTTCTGTTACCAGCAAGGACCGTCCATGCATATCGACCGTACCCCGCCTTTCCTCGATCCTCCCCGCGGATTCTTCGCGTCGCTCAGATACCTCGGCCCCGGGTTGATCCTCTCAGCGGCTATCGTAGGCTCCGGCGAACTCATCGCCACGACCACCCTCGGGGCGAAGGCGGGCTTTGCCGTGCTCTGGGTGATCCTCCTCGGCTGTTTTCTCAAGGTCGCAGTGCAACTGCAGTACGGCCGCCAGGCGATCGCGAGTGGGCAGGCGTCCTTCAAAGCCTGGAATGCGGGACGGGGAGCCAGGATTTTCGGCCTCCATTGGTCCGTCTATTTCGGAGTCCTGTTTTTGTTCGGCATGCTGGTTGGCCAGGGCGGTGTGCTGGGCGGGGCGGCCCAGGCGGCTCAGTACGCGGTTCCCAACGCTCCCACGGACGTTGTCGCTGCGGCTATTGCCGTCGTGCTGGCGCTGTTGGTCTTTCGAGGGACCTACCGACACATCGAACGTCTCGCGACCGTGTTCAACGTGCTCTTCACGTCGCTAGTGCTCTATTGCATCTTCGCTGTGCAGCGCACCGAATTCGCGTTTGGATGGAAAAGCATCGCGGACGGTCTTTCGCTGGAGATGCCGCCAGAGTCTCTGACTCTTGCGCTGACGGCATTTGGCATCACGGGACTGTCGGCGGGCGAGATCTTCGTCTATCCCTCCTGGTGCATTGAGAAGGGCTATGCCGCCTGGACAGGACCGCGAGACGGATCTGCCGAGTGGGCCGCAAGGGCTCGTGGCTGGATGCGTGTCATGAAGTACGATGCTCTCGTCTCGTTGGCCGTTTACACTCTGGCCACAATTGCCTTCTATCTTCTCGGCGCAGCCGTGTTGCAACCCCAGGGTGATGTGGTTGACGGGAGCAACGTGATACGGCAGTTGTCGCAGATCTTCACCGATGTGATCGGCAGGCAAACGCTCACTCTGTTCATGGCGGGCGCCTTCCTGGTCTTGTTCTCGACCGCCTTCTCAAATCTCGCCGGCCATTCCAGGTTGTGGGTCGATTTCTTCGGGATCTCCGGCCTCTGCGATTCGTCGAACACCGCGACCCGGAAGCGGCTACTGGCCATTCTGGCCTGGGTGATGCCGCTGGTCTGGTGTCTTTCGTACATCGCGGTGCGGAAGCCAATCGCACTGGTGGTTGTCCTCGGCGTGACCAACGCCGTCTTCCTGCTGGTGGTCGCCTACCAAGCGCTGGTCTTCAGATATCGAAGCACTGACCCGGCGCTGACGCCCACAAAAGGATTTGACCTTCTTCTCTGGATCAGCGTGCTCACAATAGGCTTTATGGCTGCTCGAGTCGCATGGATCACGTACCTCGATGTGACTCGCGCGTGACATCACGCATGAATGGGAAGAGCCGGAACCCGGATGATGGCCAGCGACGCTATCAAGCCGATCGCGTCCATGCTTTTGTCGAGCAAGCCCTCCTTAGATCCGGGGTGGAAGAAAGCGCGGCGAAGGCAACCGCAAAGGGCCTCTGGCTTGCATCATTGCGGGGCGTGGACTCCCATGGGCTTCGCCTCCTGCCGCATTATCTAGAGGCAGTCAGAGGCGGGCGCATCAATCCGAAGGCGGAGTTTCGCTTCGAGCAGACCAGCGCATCGACCGGACGCCTTGACGCCGATCACGGATTCGGCCACGCGGCGGGCATCAGCGCCATGCAGCACGCCATGGCACTGGCCCGGGAGGCCGGATCGGGTCACGTTGCCGTGCGCAATTCCAGTCATTGCGGATCCATGGCCTACTTCGCGCTCGAAGCGTGCACGGACGACATGATCGGCACGGCTTACACTCATGCCACGCCGACGATGCGTTCTGCCAATGCCACCAGGACCTTCTTTGGCACAAATCCCGTCTGCATGGCTGCACCGATGGCTGACGAGGGCCCTTTCTGTTACGACGGCGCGACCACATTCATGAGTGCGAACAAGATCCGCGTCTATGGCGAACAGGGCCTCGAGCTGCCACCGGGCTGCGGCGCGGACGAGCAAGGCATCGAGACAAGGGACCCCGATCAAGTCGCCCGGCTGCTCCCGATTGGCGATTACAAAGGCTTCGGGATTGCCATGATGGTCGACATTCTGAGCGGCCTGCTGACCGGCATGCCGACGGGTGACGATGTTTCCGATATGTTCAGGGACCCCATGTCCAAGAAGCGTCAGCTTGGTCAGTTCTACGGTGCGTTACGCATCGACGTTTTCGAAGAACCCGGTCGCTTCAAAACAAGGATGCAGGAATTGGCCGATCGCATCCGCCACCAACCGCGGCAGGACCCGGACGTAGCGGTCCTGGTTCCCGGTGATCCGGAAAAGGCGCACCAGGCCGACCGCCAGCTTCACGGCATCCCGATCAGCCCGGTCGTAATCGAGCAGTTGGGTACGATTGCCCGGGATCTGGGAATCGAGCAGTTCCTATGAACCAGGCTTGTCTGATGTGATCTGCAGGCAAACGGTGGACAACTCCTGCCCAGGCACAGCCGCGAACAGGGACGCGCCGGTCCCAGCCCCCCCCCGCGCGGTCCAAAGACCAGAGCCTCCGTAGGGGCGCGCGGAGGCGCGGCCCGAGAATTGAAGTTCCTATGGGCTTCCTCGGCCGGGAACTCACCATTGACGCGTAACTGCGGTACGTCATGGCCGGGCAGTGCCAGGAATCCCAAGGTTGGCCGTTGGGGCGACCCGACCCGGTTCCCCTGTCGCGCTATGCTGGGATCGTTCCTCACAATGTACGATGATTGGTTCTACACTGGACCCAAGTTTTGCACGGACGTTGCGGTAGATGAGGGAACTGTCTTAACGGTGAACTGACCATGAAAACGAAGAAGCCGAGCCAAACCGAACGCAGAGGGTTCATCAAGTCTCTCGGCGGCGTCACCGCCGCCATGGCCGCGCTGCCTGCTCTCGCACGCGGCCAGGCTGCAGCGCCGCCCCGCAAGGCCGGCGCGAAGTACATGGGCGACTTCGCCGCGCCGAAGATCGCGAAGGTCCGCATCGCCATCATCGGCGTGGGCGGCCGCGGCCGCGGCCACACGTCGCGGCTCGCGTCGATCGAGGGCACCGAGATCGTTGCGATCAGCGACCTCTACGAGGACCTCGCCAAGCGGTCCGAGCAGCGGGTCGTGGACAAGGGACACAAGCCGGAGCTCTACTTCGGCGACCCGAACCTCTACCGGACGATGCTTACAGAGGTGAAGCCCGACATGGTCGTCGTCGCCACCCCCTGGGAGGACCACGCGCCCATGGGCGTGGCCGCCATGCGGGCTGGCGCCCACGTGTTCATCGAGACGCCGATCACCGTGACCCTCGACGAGATGTGGCAGCTCGTGGACACGTCCGAGGAGACCGGCCGTCACTGCATGCACATGGAGAACGTGTGCTACGGACGGGAGGAACTGCTCTACCTCAACATGGTCCGTCAAGGCGTCATCGGTGAGGTGCTGCACGGCGAGGCGGCCTACATTCACGACCTGCGCCGCCAGATGAAGCAGGAGGAGCGCGGCACGGGCTCGTGGCGCACTCACCACTACATCAACCGCAACGGCAACCTCTACCCGTGCCATGGCCTCGGTCCGGTGGCGCAGTACATGAGCCTCGGGCGCACCGAGGACACCTTCGGCCGGGTCGTGTCGTTTTCGTCACCGTCCAGGGCCAGGGCCCTCTACGCGAAGGCCAATTTCCCGGCCGACCACGAGTGGAACACGAAGGAGTTCAAGGCCGGCGACATCAGCACGAGCATCATCAAGACCGCCCTCGGCCGGACAATCATGGTCCAGTGGGACGTTCAGTCTCCGCGTCCCTACTCGCGCCACAACCTGATCCAGGGCACCAAGGGCACGCTCGCCGGGTTTCCGAACCGCTTCGCCATCGAGGGCGTGAACAACTTCCACGAGTGGACCGAAGGGGAGGCGTGGGAGGAGTTCGTCGCGCAGTACGAGCACCCGCTGATCAAGCGCGTGGGTGAGCTCGCCAAGAAGATGGGCGGCCACGGCGGCATGGACTTCATCGAACTCTACCGGATGGTGGAGTGCCTGCAGAACGGGCTGCCTCTCGATCAGAACGTCTATGAGGGTTGCCTCTGGTCGTCGGTTGGCCCGCTGAGCGAGAAGTCCGTGAGCGAAGGCGGCGCGCCGCAGGATTTCCCGGACTTCACGCGGGGCAACTGGAAGACGACGAAGCCACTGGGCATCATCGCCTGACGCAGGCGGCGTAGGCGTCGAACCGCGCGTCGCCCGGAGCGTCGCCGAAGATACCGGCGGTGTCTGAGGCGACATGATCGGCCAGACGGCCGCCCACGACAAAGGGGGAAAGGGCCCGGATCTCCGGTCGGCCGTTCGGGGGGCACGTCATGGCCGCTCCCCTTGTACCAGCCGGTTCTGCCGCAGCCGGTCCGGTTCAGGATAGCGCGATATTCATAGTTTGTTCAAGGTGACTCGTCTAAGTGGTGCTGGTGCCGGGACTCGACCCCGGACTGTGCCGATTTTAAGTCCTTCTCTGACATCGACCTACGAGGAACCACCACGAACGCCCCAAAACGGAGACGGTCACTGAGTCGCAGGGCTACAAGAACCGTCAGGAACGGTGCCGAACGCAGCGGATATTCACAGGATCATTCACAAGAGTCCGTCCACCCCAGCCGATTCGCACCTCGCTATTGGACTGAGGTCAGGGGCGTCTTGTTGGTGGCTCCATTTTCACCTACAGGGTCGAACCGACTTGGCAGCAAGCCATCGACCAGCTGTCCCCTCAGCCTTACGTCCTGCTTCGGCTCGGATCTGCCGCGGCAGATCGTGCAGTACCTCTTGCCCTTCGCGTGTAGGTAGCAGCTGCCAGGTCTGTTCGCGGAGGTTCTCAGTGCTCCCGGGCGAGGTGGCACGACCCGCAGGTCTCGGCCTGCGCCAGCCGGTCGACAACGTGGGCGTCGGGGTCGAAGGGCCAGAGCGACGCGTGACACTCGAGGCAGGGGCGTGCTGTCTGCGACACCACCCGGTGCACCGCCTCGAAATGGGCGTAGCCGGGCCGCGCTCGCTCGACGAGGCTCGGCAGGTCGTGGCACATCATGCAGTCGGCGTCTGCGGGTGCTGGCCCAATCTCCTCGTCCCGGCGTGGGGGATCCTCGGGGGTGGCGCGTCGCGGCGGGCCGCTCAGCTCGGCGAGGAGTGACGTTGCCGCGGTGCGCCCGGTGACCACCGAGGGACCCAGGAAGGTGCCCTCGAGGCCGGCCCACCCGTTGACTCCCCCGAAACCGGTCAGCTCCCCCACGGCCCGCAGCCCCGGGATCGGGTGCCCTGCGGTGTCGAGCACGCGCCCCTCGAGGTCGACCGCGACCCCTCCCATGCTCTTCCGCGCGAGGGGGAAGAAAGGCAGGGCGTAGAAGGGGGGCGTCACGATCGGTACCGCGCCCTGTCCCGATCCCGGAGCCAGGTCGTAGGGCACGCCGCCGTGGCCGAAGCGCTGGAAGTTTTCGTCGACGCCTTCTTCGAGGGCCGCGTTGTAGCGGGCCACCGTCTCCTCGAGCACGCCCTTCGGCAGCTCCATCGCCTCGCCAAGCCTCGCGAGGTCCTGGGCCTTCTTGGCGAGGGCCGGGTTCTCGAGGACGAGCCGCTCGACTGTGTCGCGGTCGGCCCAGTCGGAGCCGCTGACGAAGAGCCGGCGCCGACCGGGAGCGTCGAAGACGGCCCAGTAGCGCGCCCGGGGCTGGCGCAGCGTTGCGGCAAGCCGCTCCTTCGTGCTGGCGGTCTCGTTCACGAAGCGCCGCCCTTCGAGGTTGACCCAGATCGAGGCGCCGTTGCTGGCGTTGACCCCGCGGTCCGTCCCGGGACGGCGGGGGTCGGGCAGACCCGTCGCGTAGTTCCACTGCCGCCCCATGTCGACGAGGGTTGCGCCCGCAGCCTCGGCAATGCGGTGCCCAGAGCCCACCGAGTTCACGCCGGAGCCCACCAGGAGCCGCTCTGGGAACGGATGGCGCTCGGGCCAGAACTCCTGCACCATCTCCAGGTTGGACTGGAATCCCCCTGTCGCGAGAATCACCTGTTCGGCCTCGAAGACCTGCTTCTCGGCGCTGCGGGTGGAAACGGCACGCACGCCGGTGACGCGGCCGTCCGCGGAGACGAGCTCCAGGGCTCGCGTGTTCCACTCGAAGCGCACACCCGGGTGCCGAAGGCACGCGCGCAAGATGGGCGTCACGAGGCCGAGCCCCCGCCCGAGCGGGCTGTGAAAGCGCGGCACACTGTTGCCGGGGATCTGGATCAGCCGATCCGAGAAGCGCACGCCGAGCTCGAGCAGCCAGTCGTAGACCAGCTCTCGCGAGCGGTGCACGTAGCGGGAGACCTGCGCCGGATCCGCATCCTCGCCCCACTCGAGGAAGTCCCGCTCGGCGAGCGCAGGCGAGTCAAGCACCCCCTGGCGGTGCTGGATCGGCGTGTCGACCAGGCACAGCCCGCCGTGGGCCATCACCGCGTGGCCGCCGAAGACCGACCACATCTCCACCACCCGGACGCTGGCTCCACCCCGGGCCGCCTCGAGGGCGGCCGAGAGACCGGAGATCCCCGAGCCCACCACGATCACGTCGGTGGACTCGGGCTCGGCGGCTGGTGCGCCAGGCGCCAGCGAGAAAAGCGTCAGTGCGACGGCGACCACACGCGACATACGCCCTCCCGGAGTCCGGCGTTTCCCCGCTCGCGGAGACTATCTCACACTGCACGAGGCCGAGCCTTGTTCAGGCTCGTATCGAAGGTGTCGCTGTGAATTGGTGCTGGTGCCGGGACTCGAACCCGGACTGTGCCGATTTTAAGTTCTTGATTTTAGGGCTGTTACACGCGAATTCCTACAAACACTGATGAACACAGCCGACAGCTCGGGAGGAGCCGGCGAGAAGCCGCCGCGAACACCCCTGAACAGGGATGATATTCAAGGTGGCGTTCAAGGTGAGCCTCTTCCCAGGCCCCCGTCCCACGGCTCAGGGGGATGAAGGGTCCCCAAAACCTCAAGCCCGTCAACCGGTCCCCGAGCCCGTCGGCGGTGCATACCTACGCCCAATGCGTGGCCTTGGAATGGGCGCCGATGGGAATCCGCGTCAACGTGGTCGCGCCGGGCCCCATCGACACCGAGTTTATCAATGAAGCTGTCCCGACACAAAACGCTCGCCAAGCCCTGGAGAAACTGGTCCCGCTCGGCCGGATTGGCGCACCCGATGAGGTCGCCAGCGCCGTCCACTACCTCCTCAGCGACGACGCTTCTTACGTGACTGGCGCCGTGCTCCGAATCGATGGCGCGCGACTCTGGACGTGATCGTCGGTCGAATGATAGCGATCCATTCGTGCCCGATCGAAGAGGAGGAGAAAGATGACGACCATTGATCCCCAGGCGCCGGTGATGCTCACCGGAGCGACGGGCTACGTGGCCGGCCGGCTCGTCGAGAAGCTCCTGGGGAAGGGTCACACCGTTCATGCCGCGGTGCGTGACCCGGAGCATTTCTCGTAAGTTGGTGCTGGTGGTGGGACTCGAACCCACACTTGACCGATTTTAAGTCGGCTGCCTCTGCCAGTTGGGCTACACCAGCGTCGCCTCGGCGTCCGAGGTCTCGGCCGCAGCCGCACACGACTTCGAAGCCTATCTGCATTGCGGCATCCGTAGACGACGCATGCCCCGGGGCTCGGTGAGTGCAGCACAGCCTCCCTAGCTGGCTAACTGCTCCTCGACCCGCTCGAGGCGTGTTCGCGGGTGCGTGACTTCCGTTTCGAGGCCCGTGACACGGCGATCCAACCCGCCGTAGGAGAGGCGGATAAGGGAGCGGGCCTCCTCGAACTCCCGCGACACCTCTGCCCTGAAAACATCCATCTCGCGGCGGATCTCCGACTGACCTTCAGCCAAGGCGCGGATGTCGCCCCGAAGGTCGTCGGCTACGACTCCGAAGTGGCGCTTGATCTCTTCGACGGTCTCGCGATCCATGGGAGAACGTTAGCCTATCACCAGGTCAGATCAGGTCCAATGACTCGTTTTGTCGGCTGCCAGTTGGGCTACACCAGCGCCGTTTCGGCTTTCGAGGTCTCGGCCAACACGGCCATGAGTTCCTCGTGGATGAGACCGTTCGTCGCCAGGACCTCGTCCGGGCCGAGTCCCAGGGGTGTGCCGTCGAGACGTGTCACTCGGCCTCCGGCTTCTTCGATCAAGAGGCGGCCGGCGCCCATGTCCCAGGCCTGCAGGAGACCCTCCCAGAAGCCGTCGGCACGGCCCGCGGCGATGTAGGAAAGGTCGAGGGCGGCGGATCCGCCGCGCCTCACGCCCCGGGCCTTTCCAAGGAGCCGGATGAAGGGGCGGAGCCGCTCGGCCAGCTTCTCGTGGACGTCGTAGGGGAAGCCGGTGATGACCAGGCTCTGGATGAGGGCGTCGGCGGTGGTGACGGCCAGGGGGCGGCCGTTCAGGTGAGCTCCGGCGCCACGCTCGGCGGTGAACAGCTCGTCCCGAAGTGCGTCGAACACCGCGCCGGCCACCACTTCCCCATCCCGGGCCAGGGCCACGGAGGCGCAGAACATCGGATACGAATGGGCGAAGTTCGTGGTCCCGTCGAGGGGGTCGACGATCCAGACGAAGGGCGAGCCCGTGAGGGCGAGGTCGGTCTCTTCAGTAATGATGTCGTGGTCCGGGCACCGGGAGCGGATCACTTCGAGGATCGCCGCCTCGCACGCGTGGTCGACCTCGGTCACGAGATCGATGTCGCCCTTGTAGTCGACCTTCACGCCCTGGCCGTAGCGCTCCTTCTGGATCGCTCCGGCCCGGACCGCCGCCTCTGCCGCCACCGCCACGTACTGCCAGCTCAAGAGCTTTGCCCTCCGCGGTGGTGATTGTAGGATGGCGCCTCCAATGACCCAAGCTCTCCCACCCCGCAGCGCCGCGATGCTGCTCGGACTCGTCCTGGCGCTCGCCGTGTTCCGCCTGGGAGCGGTGCCTCTGCTGGGACCCGACGAGCCACGCTACACCCGGGTCGCGGTCGAGATGCACCGGGCCGGAGAGTGGGTGACACCGACCCTCCAGGGAGAGCCCTGGCTCGAGAAGACGCCTCTCTTCTACTGGCTCGCCGGGGCGGCGTTCTTGGTGCTCGGGGAGACGGAGGCCGCCGCCCGCATGCCTTCGGTCCTAGCGCTCGTGGCGCTGGTGGGACTCACGGCGCTGGTCGGGGGGCGCCTGTGTGGCACGACGGCAGGCCTGCATGCGGGCTTCGTCGCAGGGACGTCGGTCCTCATGTTCGCGTACGGCAGGGCGGCGTCCATGGACATGCTGCTCGCGGCCACGGTGACGGCGGCCATCGGCCTGGCCGGGCTGCGGTTTCTGGGGATGGCCGGGCGCTACGCGATCCCTGCGGCTGCGGCCTGCGCCGGGCTCGCGACGCTGGCCAAGGGGCCCCTCGGCCTCCTGCTGCCGCTCCTGGTCCTGGGCGGCTACGTGCTGGCGACGCGAGAGTGGCACCTGGCCCGGGAGTTGGTGTCACCGCTGGCGCTGGGGGCGTTCGTCGTGGTGGCGGCGCCCTGGTACATCGCGATCCTGGTCGACCAGGGTCGGCACTTCATCGACGTCTTCATTCTCGACCACAACCTCCAGCGCTTCTCGTCGACGATCCACCACCACCCCGGCCCCTTCTGGTACTACCTCCCCATCCCCCTGGTGGGCCTGTTTCCCTGGTCCGGGCTGGCGGTGCCGGGCGTTGCCGGGATACGGCCTCGGGGCTCGCGCACCGACCTCTTCCTGGCTCTGTGGCTTGGGCTGCCACTCCTTTTCTTCTCGATCGCCGGCTCGAAACTGCCGGGGTACATCTTGCCCTGCGTACCGCCCCTCGCCATCCTCATGGGGCGGGCTGCCGACAGGCTCATTTCCTCAGAGCCGCCCGAGCGCTACATATGGGGTCGGGTGACCGCGCTGGTGGGCCTGATCCTCGGGGCGGTGATCGCCACGACCCCGGCGTTTCTCTTCCGTCTCCAGGAGCCGTTCTGGCGTTCCGCTCTCCCGGCGGGTCTCTGGGCGCTGGTGGTGACATTCATGTTCTCCCGGCGGATCGGGGCCGATCCAGCGGGCGCGTTCAAGCTCCTTCGTGTGGGTGCGGCAGGCCTGCTCGTGCTCGTCGCCCTTTCGGCGCCACCGATCCTGGAGCGGCGCGAGTCCGGTCGCAACCTCTTCATCGACCAGGAGACGGGCCTCTCGAGGACGAACGGAGCTGAGGTGCTGGCCTGGGGTGCGCGACGCACGGCGTGGATGGCGGGCTACTTCTACAACGACGGCAAGGTCCGCGAGGTCCAGGGGGCCGGCGAGGTGCTGGCGGCGGGCTACCATGAACCGGCGCTCGTGGTGGTCGGACCCGCGGAGAGGCGCCGGCTCGAGGCCATGGGCTCGATCGAGACCGAGGTCCTGGCCTACGGGCCACGGGAGAACGTCCTGCTGCGCCTCAAGCGGCGGGGGTCGGGGTCTTGAGCCGGGACGGGACGCGACCGCTCAGGACGGGAGGTTCTTGAGCATGCGGACGACGGTTCCGCCCCTGGACGGGAACGAGTAGCTCACCTCGTCCATGAACTGCCGCATAAAGAAGATCCCGCGTCCGTAGGCCTTCAAGAGATTCTCGGGGGCCAGCGGATCCGGAATCTCGTTCGGTTTGAAGCCCGTTCCCTGATCCTTGACCTGGACCTCGATCGAGCGGTCGGTCAGGGTGAACACGAGCTCCACGCGCTTCGATTCGTCCTGGCCGTTGCCGTGCTTGATGGCGTTGGCGACCGATTCACGAAGCGCCACCGCCAGGTAGTGCGTGGTCTCGTCTTCGAAGCCGACGATCTTGCACAGCTGGGCCAGGACGCTCTGCGCCATGTCCAACATCTCGAACCGGGAGGCGATGTCGAGCTTGACCGTTCGGCTGTCTGAGGCCTGGGTCATCGCGGGGAAGGGCTCTCAATTCATTGAACGGTATGTGGATGGGCCGGAAACTAGCATGAGGTGAACGGGGGCGTCAAGGCAGGGGCGGCGTGCTACCATCCCGTCGCCACCTTGAGAATTGAGCCCTCCCGAAGCATCGGCGGACACTTCCGCCTGCCCGGCGACAAGTCGATCTCGCACCGTGCCGCGCTCTTCGGTGCCCTCGCCGAGGGGATGACCCGCGTCTCCAACTACTCTTCCGCCGTCGACTGCGAGTCCACCCTGCAGTGCTTGAGGGCACTCGGGGTGAGCGTCGAGCGCGACGGCGCCTCGGTCACCGTTCATGGCCGGGGGCCCGAGGCCTGGACGGCCCCGGACGGGGATCTCGACGCCGGCAACTCGGGGACCACGCTCCGGCTGCTCACGGGGCCGCTCGCCGGCCGGCCCTTTCGGAGCGTCCTGACCGGCGACGAGTCGCTGCGACGCCGGCCGGCCGAGCGGGTGGCCCTGCCGCTCAGGGCCATGGGCGCAAAAGTGGTCACCCGGGACGGGCGCCCACCCCTCGTCATCGAGGGCGGGGGCCTCCGGGGAATCACCTGGGAGCCACCGGTCGCCAGCGCGCAGGTCAAGACTGCCGTCCTTCTGGCCGGTCTGCAGGCGGAGGGGACGACGACCGTGCGCGAGCCGGCGCCCAGCCGCGACCACACGGAGCGGATGCTGCCGCTCTTCGGAGTGGCAGTCGAGCGGTCGGGGCTTTCGGCCACGGTGCAGGGCGGAGCGCGGCTCCGAGGCACCGAGATCGCCGTTCCCGGCGACGCCTCCAGCGCGGCCTTTCTCGTGGTGGCAGCCCTCGTTCTTCCTGATTCGGAGGTGAGGCTGGACAACGTCCTTCTCTCCCCCACCCGGACCGGCTTCGTGGACGTGCTGCGGTCCATGGGAGGGCAGGTGGAGGCCCGTCTCGAGACCACCGACCCCGAGCCGGTGGGGTCCATCGTGGCATCGTCTTCGACGCTGCACGGGACGACGGTGGATCCGGCGGTCGTCGCCTCGCTCATCGACGAGGTGCCCGCCCTGGCCGTGGCCGCGTGTCACGCCCAGGGGCGGTTCACCCTCACCGACGCGGCCGAGCTGCGTGTGAAGGAGAGCGACCGCATCGCGACCATCGCCGAAGGCCTCGGCCGCCTTGGCGCACGGATCCAGGAGCGGCCGGACGGTCTGATCATCGAGGGCGGCACCCCGCTGCGAGGAGCCACCGTGGCCTCCCACGGGGATCATCGGATCGCCATGGCCCTGGCTGTCGCCGCTCTCGCCGCCGAGGGGGCCTCGGAGATCGAGGGCGCCGAGTGCGTCGACGTCTCCTTCCCCGAGTTCTTCGGCCTGCTCGAGCAGGGGACCGGGCGTGGGTGAGCTTCCCGCCCGGATCGTCCTGGTGGGGTTCATGGGAGCAGGCAAGAGTGTCGTCGGCGCCCGGCTGGCCCAGCGGCTCGGCTACCAGTTCGAGGACATGGACCGGCGCATCGAGAAGCGGACCCGTCGCTCGATCCCGGCGCTGTTCGAGGAGCGAGGCGAAGAGGCCTTCCGCGAGGAGGAGGAGCGCGAGGCGGCTTCCCTGGCCCAGCTCGACCGCCGCGTGATCGCCACGGGAGGGGGCGCGTTCGCCCGACCCGGGACCCGAGCCCGGCTCCAGGAGGGGGCGGTCACGGTCTGGATCCGCATCGACCTCGACACGCTGGTCGAGCGGATCCGCCCCGATGGGACCCGCCCCCTGGCCGGGAGCCGTGCGATAATGCGGGCCTTGCTGGCCGAGCGCGAGCCCTCCTACTGCCTGGCTGATCTGGTCGTGGACCCCGGCCGGGGGACGACCCCGGCTGGGGTTGCTGAGCGCATTGTGGACTTGATCGAGAAGCGCGCCGCCCGGGAGAACGCCGCGAAGCCATGAGGTACCTGGTCCTCTCGGATATCCACGCCAACCGCGAGGCGTTGTCCGCGGTGCTGGCCAGGGTGCGCCGGAAGCGGTGGGACAAGGTCGTCTTCCTCGGCGACCTCGTGGGCTACGGCGCCAACCCCAACCAGACGGTGGACATGGTCCGGGCTCTCAAGCCCCTTCAGGCCATCCGCGGCAACCATGACAAGGTCTGCTCGGGCGTCGAGGACGGCGAGATGTTCAACCGGGTGGCGCTGCTGGCCGCCCAGTGGACCCGGCTCCGCCTGACGAGCTCCAACATCAAGTGGCTCTACTCGCTGCCCGAGGGCCCGGCCGTGGTCGACGGGGCCTTCGCGATCGCACACGGCACGCCGATCGACGAGGACGCCTACATCTTCGGCGAGATCGAGGCCCTCAACGTCTTCCGCCAGACCTCGTTCCCGCTGTGCTTCTTCGGCCACTCCCACTTCCCGGTTGTGTTCGGCCTCTCGCCCGACGCGATCCACACGATGCTCACCACATCGCCGACGTTTCGGATCCGCCTGGAGCCGGGCATGCGGTACCTGGTGAACCCCGGTTCGATCGGCCAGCCTCGCGACGGGAACCCCCTCGCCTCCTTCGCCATGTACGACTCCGATGCGAAGACGGTGACGATCTATCGGGTCCCGTACCGGGTGGAGAAGACCCAGAAGAAGATCCTCGACGCCGGGCTGCCGGGCCCCCTCGCCGATCGACTCGCCCTCGGCCGCTAGCGGATCTACGACTGCGGCCAGGTCAGGTCCAGGCCGGAGGCTCGGACGAGCTGGAGAAGCAGGCGCACCGGAAGGCCTGCGACATTCGAGGGCGAGCCCTGGATCACTTCGATGAAGAGCGCCCCTTTCCCTCCAATGTGATAGGCACCAGCCTTGTCGAGGGGCTCGCCGGTGGCGACGTACCAGGCCACCTCGTGGTCGGTGAGCGGCGCAAGGGTCACAAGGGTTCGCTCGACACCCGAACGCGTCTGGTCCCGGCTCACGAGACAGACTCCGGTCACCACCTCGTGCGTGCGACCGCTCAGCCGCCGCAGCATGGCACGGGCCTCCTCCTCGTCGACCGGCTTGCCCAGGACGTCGTCGTCACAGAGCACGATCGTGTCGGCGGCCAGGACGGGCAGGCCCTCATCCGCGGAGACAGCAAGCGCCTTGGCGCGAGCGAGCCGCCCGGCTGCGGTCGAGCCGTCCTCTCCGGGCAGCAGCGACTCGTCGATGTTCGCCGCCCTCATGGTGAACGGGACGCCCAACTCCTGAAGGATGCGGGCGCGGCGGGGCGAGGCCGAGGCCAGAACGAGGAGCGGCGTCCCCGGAGCGGGCTCAGCCATCACGGAAGACGGTGATGACGCGGGTCACGAGCGCTCCCGCCCCGCTCACCTTGGTGACGAGCTCGTCCGCGCCGTGCTCCTGGCGCGCCTCCTTCTGGGTGGACACCGCCTCGCGCGTCCAGAGGATGATCGGGACGTCAACCCACTCCATGGTCGCCTTGATCATGCTTGATCAGGTCCTTGCCCCCCATCTCACCGCCGAGGCCCAGCTCGAGGATGATCACGTCCGGCTTCTCCGCGGCGATGGCCGCCAGGGCGGCCTTGCCCTCGTCCACGCTTCGAACGGGGACGTCGGCCTGCTTCAGCTCTTTCTCGGCGGCTTCGCGGGTCTTGGGGTCGTCGTCCACGAGGAGCACGGTCTTCTGCCGTCGTGCGCGGATCGGACTCAGGATCTGGGTGTCGTCCGGGGTGGCCGCCGACGACGGCGGAATCGACTTGCCGCGGCCCACGAGGTCCAGGATCTGAAGCTGGGTGGCACGGAGCATCTGGAGCTCGCGCAGCACCTCGTCCAGCGTGGCCGCCGTCCCGATGGACTCGCCTTCCGCCGGCGCGTCGGGGGAGGGCCCGGGCGCCGGGGCGGCCGCCGCGTCCGACTCGGGTGCGTCCGCCTTCTCGTCCTGCTCGCCCGCCTTCGCCGGGCGGATGGTCGGCACGGTGCCCTCCGAATCGGGGACCGGAGCCGGGGCGGAACGCCGGGACCGGCCTCCCTGCGAGCGCAGCGCCGTCGCACGAGTCATGAGGCGCGACCCGCAGCCGGGACACGTGACGATGCTGTCAGGGTCGAAGGACTGGGTGATCGACGTCTTGCACTTGGGGCATTTCATGGCGTTCGAACGACGGCGAGTATAACGTAGAGCCTGAGAAGACCCATGAAGATGAAGCGCACGACCCCTTCTGACCGGGCCGCCCATCTCTTCGGCGCCTCCCCGGCCCACCGCCTCACCTTGCTGAAGGCGGCGTGGCCGGCGGCGGTGGGCGCCGATCTGGCGCGACGCTCGGAGGTCGTGGCCATGGACGGGGACCTGCTCCGCATCCGTGTTCCGGATGCGACCTGGCGCCGGAGCCTCTGGAGGATGCGGTCCGACCTGCTGGCGCGCCTGAGAAGGATCGTGGGGTCGGCGGCCCCGCGATCCCTCGGGTTCTCGGAAGGGCAGGTCACCGCGCCCCTGCAGCCGGAGACGCCGCCGTCTCCGCCGAGTGTCGTGGCTCCGCTTCCACCCGTCGTGGCCGAAGCGGCGGAGCAGATCGAGGACGGGGAGATGCGCGCGCAGTTCCGCGTGGTGGTCGGCCGGTACTTCGGCCGCTTTGCCCAGCGGCCGGCTCAGGCCAAGGACGAAGAGTCCGCCTGAGCCAGCAGCAGGTCATCCACCAGAGCGGACTCGCTGGCGAGCAGCGCCACTCGGAGGCCCGTACGGGCCAGTGCGAACGCCTGCTGAGCGAGCACCATCGGGAGGATGAGCGGCCCGCTCCCGGACGGCACGACCTCCCGGAACAGCAAGAACAGCCCGACGCTCGCCGTCACGAGGACGCCGTTCGCGAACCACATGCCGATAAAAACCAGAGGATGGCGAAACACCAGGCCGAGCCCCGCGCGGAGCCCGGCCCACGCACTCCCGTCCGATCGCACGATGTGAATGCGGGCAGCGTCGAGCACGAGAAGGACCGCCAGGACGGTGAGGCTGGCCACGAGGGCGGCGCCGTAGGGAGCAAAGCGCCCCGGCCCCCAGCCCGCACGGAAGTAGCTCCCGGTGAGGGTCACGAAGGGATACACCGCGGCCGCCCCCACCACTCCGCCCAGGAGCCCCACGAGGAGGCTCACGCCCACGAACCGGCCGAAGAAGCGTCCGGCTCCCCGACCGAAGCGGTGCCCGAGGGATCGGTCGTCGGTGCTCCGCAGGACCTCGAGCACTCCTCCGGAGACCGCGGCCCCCACGAGCAGCCCCAGGGCGGCGATCGCCACGATCGTGAGGCCCACGCCGCTCACCAGCCCCGGCCGCAGCTCGGCGAGGTCGGCCAGGGCTCCGAGGCGAAGGCCGGTGCCCAGAACGTCCGCCTCCGGGAGCGGCCCGAGCACCGAGTCCAGCGCCCGCCAGAGGGGGAACGCGGCGGCCGCTGCCAGGGCGAGAGGGATGAACCACACTCCCGCGACGAGCGTGCGGGCCGACCAGGGTCGGCCCAGCCCCAGCCGCGTGAGTGCCAGGACCACCCGCATCACAGCCCCACCAGGGCGAGCACGCTCTTAAGCCAGAACGTCACGCGGGCGCCCCAGTACGCGGCCGCCTGCCCGTCGGGGCGGACACGACGGGCGTTGTTGAGCCGGTTCACGTCGAGGACGAGGCGATCCTCGGGATCGACCACTGCGGCCACGAGCCGATAGGGTCGGGTGACCTCGTAGCTCACCCAGCGGTCGCGGCCATCCCAGTCGCGGTGCTCCGGGGGACCGCCTTCGAACTGCAGCTCCACCTCCACCGGCAGCACCACCTCGCCGAGGCGGCGGACGCGCACGATCGATCGCCACGGGCCCTCGGCGTCTTCGTCCGCCTCGTCCTCCGGGTCCTGGCTCGCCACGAACGACCGCGTCGCTTCCGCCCCGTCTTCCAGGATCCCCCGAGGCCCGAGGTCCCGGGTGGTCGTCACCGACGCAACGGCATAGTCCAAATACCCTGGCTGCTCGATCGTCCGCTGGAAGAACCCGGAGAGATCCTGGCCGGACACCTCCGAGGCCACCGCGTAGAAGTCCTCGCTCGTGGGGTGAGCGAAGCGCCAGCGCTCGTGGTAGGTGCGCATGACCCGGGCCATCGTCTCTTCGCCGAGGAGACGCTCCAGGGTCTGGAGGGTGAGCGTCGCCCTCGTGTAGATGTCGAAGCGATAGTCCCTGGAGACGTCCCAGGCCGGCACGCGGATGGGGGCGAACACCCGGTCGGCCCGGTTCACGACCCGCAGGCCCTCGAACAGCCCGAGCTCGAGGCCCAGCACCCGGATCCTGGCGGACCCGTATGTCTTCACCATCACCTTTGCGCTCGAGTACGTCGTGAAGCCCTCGTCCAGCCAGGCCTCCTCGGCCTCGTTGGTGGCCACCATCCCCTGCCAGTACTGGTGCCCGAGCTCGTGGACGATCACGTCTTCGGGCACCAGGATCCGGTCGAGGGGCCAGTGGTTGAAGAGGAACACCGTTCCGGACGTGAAGAAGGTCGGATACTCCATGCCCAGGGACCCGCCGCCGCCGGGAGCGGGATCGACGATCGTCAGGGTGTCGTAGGGATAGCGTCCGTACCAGAGGCCGTACCACTTGAGAGCCGTCTTCGCCGCCTTGATGTGACGCTCCTGCTGCGGGAGATGCGCCGGCTGGAGGAGCAGGAGGATCTCGACGTCACGAAGGCGGATCTCCTCGGGTGGCCGTCCGAGAAGGCGACCGGCCTCCGCGTACTCCTCCGGCGTCACCTCCTCGTCGGCCACGAAGGTGCGCCGGACCTGGAGGAACTTGGGAGAGGCGGTCCACGCGAAGTCGTGGACCTCGGCCTGCTCGAACACGTGCTTGAGCGTTCCGTCGCCGTTGTCGCGGCGCTCGACGCGCCGGCCGGTCGCCCCGACCACGAAGTGCTCCGGAAGGGTGATCGCGACCCGGTAGTCGCCGAAGTCCGCGTAGAACTCGGAGTGCGGGTGAAACTGGTGGCAGTTTCATCCCCCCTCCACCCGCCCGCGCCTCCCCGCCGGCTCGTACACGCCCAGCTTGGGAAACCACTGACCCACGAGGAAGTAGTCCCGGACGTACCCGGTGCGGACCAGCGCCCCCGGTATCCGCGCCTCGAAATCCACGTCGAGGGTGACGCTCATCCCGGGCGCCACGGGCTGGGGCAGGCGGACCCGGAGGACGGTCCGGTCGTCGGCATTGTCGTCGTCGGGATGCTCGAACGACATCGCCCCGGCCAGGTCTGTTCCATCGGCCAGCCGGATCGAGGTGATGTCGATGCCCCCCCAGGCGTCGTCCCCGATCCGGCCCCGACTCGGCCGTCCCCCCGACTCGCGGTAGAACGTGCTCTCTGAGTTTCGGAAGGCGTTGAGATAGAGGTGAAACCACAGCTCGTCGACCGTGTCGGAGGAGGGATTGCGCCAGACGAGGCGCTCCTCGCCAATGAGCCTCTTGTGCTCGTGGTCGAGCCTGACCCGGATGTCGTAGCTCGCCACCGCTTCGGCGTTGCGAGGAAGGGAATCGGCGGCGGCGGCGGTCCCACCCGCGAAGGCCAGTGCGACGACGGCAAGGACAGGCGGGAGGGGGTAGTTCCGGGTGATCACAGTGGGCGAGCGTCAACGAATCGAGGAGATCTCCTTGTCGAGGGCGGCGAGGGCCCGGCTCAGCATCTCCCGATGAGGCTTGGCCTGTGCCGACTCCAGACGCTGCTGGATGTCCGCCCGGGAGAGCTCCAGGCGCCGGCGCCGGGCGCGAACGCCCGGCTCCTCCTCATCCTCGGGAGTCCGCGCCCGAGGTTCGTCCGCCAGCTCCTGCTGGGCGGCTACGGATTTACTTTCGTACCCTCGCGCCATGGGGGCTTCTCCAAGTGTCGCGTGCGGTAGCGCCAGGCGGCCAGCAGAGCAGGGACCAGAACGACGCACTCCCAGGCCGCCGAAACCGTGTTGTGCTTGACCGCAGTCCAGTCCAGTGTACGCCCGATGTCGAGGAATAGGAGAAAAGGCGACTTGTAATAGGCGTCGGAGAAGGGCCACAGGGCCAGCACGCCGATCGGCGGGTGGGTGTCCAGGTTGAGAACGTCGAGCAGCACGTGGCTGGACCAGGCCAGGCCCACGGCCAGCGCCAGGATCAGGGGCCGGCGCCAGCCCGACAGGCGAAAGGCCAGGGCCACGGCCACAGCCGCCAGCAACGCGAACCCGAGGGAGTGGGACTCGTTGTTGTGGTGGTTGGCTCCGTCGACGAACTTGAAGAGCAGATCGACGTCCGGCACCAGCGCCGCACCAACGGTGACGCCGATGCGCCAGGGGTCGCGAAGCTCCTCGCGGTCTTTCGAGGCGAGGACGTGGACCGTGAGGCCGACGAGACCGTGGGCGATGGGCGACGGCATCTTACGCTCGCACGGGGCCGGGGACCGAGCGGCGGGCTACAGGCGCCGCTCGAAGATCTTGAAGTCGCTCTTTTCCGCCTCGACGATGTCGTCGAGGAGGGTGTAGATGGCCGCGATCTTCCGGTCCTTGTGAAACTTGTCGTCGAAGGCCGTGAACTCCGCCTCGTCCTTGAAGCGGAAGACCTCCATCAGGTAGTTCGGGCGGCTGCGGTCCTCGTACACGGCGACGTCCGTGCCGCCGATCGAGGTCAGGAGCGGCTTCAGCTCCCGTATGAGATCGAAAAACTCGCCCCGGCGCCCGTAGCGAATGGAGTAGGTGATGACCAGAAGGACGCCCGCCTCCGAGAACTCCGGGAGGGCGACCGAGGGCCGCAGCCCCGGTGCGCCGAAGGGACGACGCTGCCCTGCCCGCGGAGGCATGGATCGGGCGCGCAGCGCCACCGTGCCCCGAGGGGGCGCCACGTGCTTCGTGGGCAGCGGAGAGGGGATGCGCTGGCGCTTCTTGGGCGCGGCCTTGGGATGCGCAGCGCGGGCCGGGGTCGACGTCCTCGCCCGGCGTACGGGCGTGCGGGTCCGCTTGGTCCTGGCCGTGGAAGGAGCCGTCTTCTTCCTGGCCGCAGGCCGCTTGGTGCTTGCGGTGCGCTTCTTGCCCGTCGAGTGCCGCTTCTTGCTCGCGGCAGTGCGCTTCTTGCTGTTCGCCGTCCTCTTGGACGCGCTGCTCCGCTTCGGCTTCCCAGCGGCTTTCCGAGATGTGGAACGGACTGAACCCTTTGTCTTCTTGCGTGAACCGGCAGCCTTCAACTGCTTCCCCTTGTTTGGATTGTGGCCCCGGACCTCGAGCAGGACGCTCAGAAGCATCCCGGATCCGCTTCTCTAACAAGAGATTCTAGCAGAGGGGGTTACGGGGATCCAACTTTTTTTCGAAACCGATCCATATTTCTGGATTACGCCTTCGAGTCGGCCTAAATGGATCCAACACACAGCCTTAACCAGGGCCGCAAGCCTGGACCGCAAGCGCAGGTCTTTCGCCAGGGCAAAGCTCTGCGAGAGCGCGTTGCGGTCGACCCCACATCCTGTAGTGGGGGCCCTCAGCCCCTTCCCAGGCAGCGGACCCTACTTGAGGCCTCGATGCGATCGAAAATTGCCTCCCTTTTTGGACCCGGGTTGACCGTCACTCGGACTACGATCGCCGCCTAACGTCGAGGGTGTGCCTCTCCGCAACTGAAGACACTGAAGAGGAGACGACCGATGGCAGATGAGAAGAACGAGCGGGGCAAGGCGATCGAGGCCGCCCTCGCGCAGATCGACAAGCAATTCGGCAGGGGCTCGGTCATGCGGCTGGGGAGCCAGGACAAGCTGGACATCCCCGCGATTCCCACCGGCTCGCTCTCCCTCGACGCCGCGCTGGGTGTGGGTGGGTTCCCCCGCGGACGCGTGGTCGAGATCTTCGGCCCGGAGTCCTCGGGCAAGACGACCCTGGCGCTCCACGTGATCGCCGAGGCCCAGAAGCGCGGCGGCATGGCTGCGTTCGTGGACGCCGAGCACGCGCTGGATGCAGGGTACTCCAAGAAGCTCGGCGTGGACATCGACAACCTCCTGGTGTCCCAGCCCGACAGCGGCGAGCAGGCCCTGGAGATCACGGAGGTCCTCATCCGCTCCGGCGCCGTGGACGTCCTCGTCATCGACTCGGTGGCGGCGCTCGTCCCCCGTGCCGAGCTCGAGGGCGAGATGGGCGACGCCCAGATGGGCCTCCAGGCCCGCCTCATGAGTCAGGCGCTGCGCAAGCTCACCTCGGTCGTGTCGAAGAGCAAGACCTGCCTGGTCTTCATCAACCAGCTACGCGAGAAGATCGGCGTCATGTTCGGAAACCCCGAGACCACGACGGGCGGCCGGGCCCTCAAGTTCTACGCCTCGATGCGCCTCGACATCCGCCGCATCGCCGCGATCAAGGACTCCGACGCAGTCGTGGGCAACCGGACCCGGGTGAAGGTGGTCAAGAACAAGGTCGCGTCGCCCTTCCGAGAGGCGGAGTTCGACATCCTCTACGGCATCGGCATCAGCAAGGAGAGCGACCTCCTCGACCTGGGCGTCGCCCAACGGATCGTCGAGAAATCGGGCGCCTGGTACTCCTTCGACGGCGAGCGGATGGGACAGGGCCGCGAAAACGTCCGCGTGTTCCTGAAGGAACACGAGGACATCCGCCAGGAGATCGAGACCCGGCTCCGCCAGGGCCTCGGCCTTCCCGCTCTCGACGCCCTCCCCGAAGCAGCCGGGAGGCAGGAGAAGGGCACGGTGGTCCAGATGCCGGAGAAGAAAAAGGCCTGATCTTCGCTGGAGACGAAAGGCGGCCAGAGTGGCCGCCTTTCGTGTCTCCGGGTCGCCCCCCTCCCCGCGTTTAGTGATAGAACGCCTGACGTGCAGCCCTCCGAACCGCCTTCACGGGAGCACCACTCCCCCGCTCCGGCACTTGCGGTGGGCGCCCCGTCATCCTGATCCTGACACTCCTCCCCTTCCTGCAGGTCGAGGACGGCACCACCCTGCCTGAGTTCTTCCTCTTCCTGGGGCGGTTCCATCCGACCCTGCTGCACCTTCCGGTGGCTCGCTGGCATCTCCGTGCGCGGCGCGGGCGATCCGGTCCTCTACTTGAGCGACCCCGAAGGCGCATGCTCGACGGGGTCCAGGCCCTCAACGAGCAGCAGGCCCGGGCACTCCGCGACCCGGAAACAGAGACACGCATCGCGCAATACGAGATGGCGTTCCGGATGCAGGCCTCGGTCCCGGAGCTGACCGACGTCTCCCAGGAGCCGGAATCCGTCCTGAAGCTCTACGGCGACGATGCGCGCAAGCCCGGAACGTTCGCTGCAAACTGCCTGCTGGCGCGCCGCATGATCGAGCGCGGCGTCCGCTTCGTGCAGATCTACCATCGACGCTGGGACTCACACAGCGACCTCCCGCGCCAACATCGCATGCAAGCCGAAGACACGGATCAGGGATGCTACGGCCTGATCACGGACCTGATGCAACGCGGCCTCCTCGAGGACACGCTCGTCATCTGGGGCGGGGAGTTCGGCCGCACCGTCTACTCCCAGGGCAAGCTCGAGGAGGACACCTACGGGCGGGACCACCATCCGCGCTGCTACTCGATCTGGCTCGCCGGCGCGGGCGTCAGGGCAGGCACGGTCTACGGCGAGACCGACGACTTCAGCTACAACATCACGAAGGACCCGGTGCACCAGCGAGACCTCCACGCGACGATCCTGAACCTCTTCGGCCTGGACCACAACGCCTTCACGTTCCGACACCAGGGCCTCGACCAGAAGCTCGTCGGCGTCGAGAAGCCCGCCCACGTCGCGAACGGCCTACTGGCGTAGATCGGTCGGGGGTGCGGCCCAGCTTTGACCTCCCAGAATGACTGTGCTTGAATGATCGTTCGCCTACTTGGCCAGGTAGCTCAGTTGGTAGAGCAGCGGACTGAAAATCCGCGTGTCGGCGGTTCAATTCCGTCCCTGGCCACCAACCACTCAGCAACTTACGCGGACCGCCCGGGGCCTTGAGGCGCTGATCTCGCCCGATTGTGCCCGTTCTGTGCCCATCCTTCATCGGCGACCCCGCAGCGAGACGATCTTGCGCGCCTTAGCCGTCTCCGTGTGGCCAGCGAGCTTGGCAAGCCCGTCTGCGAGGTCCTGCTCGGGCACGATGCGGTAGCGGTCGAACACCGAGCGCGTCTTCCAGCCGCATAGCTGCTGTGCGGCGGAAGTCGTGCGGGGTCGGAGTGACACGCCGGACGAGCCGACCCTTGTGGACGATGCCGTCCGGCTCGATGACATCGGGCTCCCGGACCTCGTGCCCGAGGCCGGCGTTCACACACGCGGCAGCCCAGGCGCGACGGAAGGTACGAATGTGCATGCGCCCTCCGCACGAGCGCCCGCGACGAGGAAGGCGGCAGCCGGCGCGGATACCGGTGTTCGGGAATGACCCTAGCCGCCGGCACAATTCGTCTCACGGGGGTGTGGCGTCCCAGGACCGCAGCAGAGCCCTGTAACGAAGGCGGACCAGACACGGACCAGCCCCTAGAAGCCTTGTCAGCTCAGCCCGTTAGAGGGGCGCGGTGGGCTGGCTATCTACCGTCCATTGGGCCGGATCTGCCCCCGACCGAGCGTGTTCTCCGGACCAGACAGGTAGACGTAGGTGTCGCTCGACGACGGTGGGAGCGGCAGCGGGTCCGTCCCGATCGGTCCTGACGGTCCGAGCGGCACCGGCGGCTCCGTACGGATTCGGTTGATGTGGGCAGCTTAAGACTATTATGGTGATTCCTACGTCATCGGAATTCGGTCCAAGCCAAATGACCCAAGCAACCACCAACCTGACCGGCCGGGCCGCGCTGGTCACCGGCGGAGCGGTGGGCATCGGTCGCGCGGTGGCCCAGCGGCTGGCGGAGGCCGGGGCGTTCGTCGGCATTCATTACAACCGCAGTCGGCAAGACGCTGAAGCGGTGCAGAAGGGCGTTGCGGAACAGGGCGGGCAAGCTGTCCTGGTTCAAGGCGACCTGACCGATTTTGAACGGGCCCCCGGCATCATCACCGAGTTTGTCGAACGGGCCGGACGGCTGGACATCCTGGTGAACAATGCCGGATCACCCGTCGAGCGTGCTCGCATAGAAGATTGTTCGCTGGATTTGTGGCAGACCGTCATCGACACGAACCTGACGGGCACATTTGTCCTCACGCAGCACGCCATTGCCCATTTGCGTCGCTCGGGCAACGGGGCCATCGTCAACAACCTGACCCTTTCGATTCAGACCGGCGGCGCCAACGGCGCCGGCCCGTACGCGATCGCCAAAGGCGGGCTGCAGGTGATGACGCGCACGTTAGCGCGGGAGCTGGCGCCCGAAATCCGCACCAACGCAATCATGCCCGGCGTGATCGAGACACGGCACCACGAAATCTACACCAGCCCGCAGCGCATGGAAGAGTACCGCAAGGAAACCCCGCTCGGCCGCAACGGCACAGCGGAAGAAGTCGCGGCCGCGGTGCTGTTTCTGGTCAGTGACGCCGCCCGCTTCGTGAACGGCGCACTGCTGGACATCAACGGCGGCCGGTTCCTGCGTTAGAGCGCCCCGACCCATTCGTCGCGGCTAGGGCCCCCGGATTGGCCCCGGGCATGCCCGGGGCTATATGGCCTGCAGCTGCTGGAGGTGTTGGCGGTTCTCGGCCAGGAGGGTTTGCAGTTCGTCGCGCACGCCGGCGTTGGCGGTGGAGGCGTGGGGCAGGGCGGACTCGTAGGCGGCGATCTGGCGCTGCTTTTCGTCCATCAGCAGCGGCAGCCAGGCGTAAGCGTCGGCGCGATCAAAGGACGGTTTGGCGCCAAGGTAGCGTCCATCGTCGACGGGCAACATCGAATGGGCGGGTGCATCGCCGAGTGGGAGCGCGAACCGGATTTCCTGCCGGAAATCCCGGTGATGTTCTACTTCGGGCTGACCTTCATCGAAGAGGCGGAGTTGTTCAACACCATCAACGTGACGCAAAGGAAGCTCCCGAAGGCCCTGATCGAAACGACGCGTGGTGACATCACCGAGGCGGACTCCGAGGCGTACGCGCAGCAGATCAGGCGCATCGCTTTCTCCCTCTGCCGTGAAGCTGACTCGGTGTGGGGTCCGGTGGATGATGAGGAGCAGATCAACATGACGGGCGTTCGCGATCCGCAACCGGCTGGTCACCTACGAAGGCCTCAGGAGTTCGACCGGCAACATGTTCCCGGTGACTCGCCATTCCCGCCTGAACAACATCGATGAAGGGCTGCCGCTCAAGTACGCGAAGCGGTACTGGAAGGCTGTGAAGGAAGCATGTCTGGAGCCATGGAACGCACCCCCGCCACGCGAGACGAGACGGACCCGGTGACGGGTGAACGACGCACGATCAAGATTCAGTACCGAATCAAGGACCTGGTCGGTGTAGCCTCGTTGGCGAATCTCGGAAACGACATCGTCACCTCGGGCCTGGAGTTGAAGGAGCCGGGCAAGCTGGAGGAGCTGGCTGCCAAGCTCGTCGAAGTCGACTGGGAGAAGCGTGACAACAACGCCTGGATGCGTAGCCAGGCTGGCTTCGCCGGACAGAAGGACCTCTACGAAATGCTGCATGCGCTTGTCTACAACGACCGTCGGCCCGGCGACCCCACCCATCCGGGTGAGGACGTTCACCAGGAAGAGACGGCCAACGTCTGATCGTTTGGTCGCAGGACGCCAGCCGGTGGGGCCACTGGCTGGCGTCCTGACGCCCAGGGGGCGGCCGTGCACGGATTGCGAAGTTGGAGCCGGCTTTCGACTGCGCGGTGCCTGCACGGCAAACTCCACTTGCCCCTAACCAACGCGAGCCAAGGCCACCCAAGGGGGCTTGGGCGTGTCGGGGATGGCCGGGAAGCTGCTGATTAGACGACGTTGGCTCTCGTTGGTTGTCGTTGGTCAGTGGGTTCTCGTCGCTCTGAACATCCGCGTGTCGGCGGTTCAATTCCGTCCCTGGCCACCAACATGCGAGCCCCCCTGCCGACTTCCCTGGAGTCTTCTACGACCATCCGCTTCTGCTCATTGCGCTGGTCTGGGTTGAGTGACAGAGACGCAACTCGGGGCGCCCCGAGTTGCTTGAAGTAGCGCCTCAGCTCCGGCCATCTATCTCCGCTTTGACGGAGAACGCGAAGTAGCAGACGTCAATACACGAGTGCTGCCGGTCGCAGGGGCGCGCCGTTCCCGTCTTTGATCTTCAGGGGGAAGCCGACGAAGACGATGTCTTCGGCGCCCACCAGGTCTTCCAGATTGGCCAGGCCTTCGATGTTGGGGATGTCTCGAGACAAGAAAGCATGGTGCTCCGGGAACAGGTCCTCCGAGCCGGTGTGTTCCTCCTCGATCAGCTTGAAGTAACGCTTCACGTTTCCCAGGCTCGGCATGTTCGAGGCGAAGGCCTTGATGGGGAGAGCGGCAAGGTACTCGGCCGCCTCTCCTGACAGGTAGGCATAGGAGGGAAGCTCCCCGGGGACGGTCGGCGCCTCGTAATCGACGAAGACGATCACGATGTCTTCGGGTTCGATACCGCGCTTCTCGAAATCGGAGGGCAGGAGGGGCTCGTCGTTCGGCGTGGAGCGGAAATCGAAGAACCTGGCACGACCATAGAAGCGATCGAGGGGGATCTGATCGGAGGACTTGCCCCCTTTTATGAGGTGATTGGGGGGATCGTGATGGGGCCCGGCATGATTGAACAGGGTGATGGGGGCATCCGCGGCATAGAAAGGCTCCTCGGTGACCTTGGGCTCGAAGGTCGTCGTCGGGGGGATACCGAAGGCTTCGAGAGCCGCGACGCCGAGAGACCTGGTGGGCATGTCCTCTCCGATGGTCGGGGACAGGTCCACGATGGCCTTGGGGAACCTCAGCTCAGGCTCGGCCGGAGGAGGTGGCGCCCCTCGATGGCCGATCGCGCTTGCCGAGGAGGCGGTGGACGATCCGATCCAGGCCCGCGGCGCGGCCGCTGCCGGTCACGAGGATGACGGCGAGCGCCGCTAGCTCCACGAGGTTCTTGTTCACGATCAGGTAGCTCCCCTCCGTGGGGATCGAGTAGAAGTAGCCGACGAAGGGGGGATTGCACAGGTAGAACAGCAGTATGACGAGGATGCCGGCAGCGCTGGCGAGGCGGGTGAAGCAGCCGAGAATCAGCCCGAGCCCGATGAGGGTGATCCCCCACATGTTGAGCTGGTTCACGATCTCCAGCACCTCCGGGTCGGCGGCCATCCACCGGAAGACCTCCGCGAGGGGGCCACGCGACTGCAGGAGAAAGCCCTTCGCCGACCAGCTCGGCGCCGTCAGCTTGGACAGGCCCTCGTAGAGGAAATGCCACCCAATCAGGACCCGCAGGGCGACCACGGTGGCCATCTGCACACTGGAGAGCGTCCCTTGCTTCATGTCCACCTCTGCGGCGCGGGCCGCTTCAGACCTCGAATTCCTCCGGCCGGAACGACAGCCGCTCGTTCGCCTCGATCGCCTCGTTCACCTTGAGAACGGTGACCGCCGTTTCGTAGCCGATCTCGGCGGGACAGTTCAGCGTCGCCGTGCCGCGGATGGCGTCGAAGAAGTTCTGCAGGTGCGGCTGGTGGTAGGGATCCCGAAGCACCACCGGGATGGTGTGCTGGTCCGGCGACACCGACTCGCGGACGTCCAGCACCGCATCCTCGTCCGTTCGTACCGTCTCCTGGAGCTCCGGTGCCGTGATGTAGCCCCGCTGGACCCACTCGTCCCAGGCGGGGGCGTTGGGATCGCGATACACGTATCCGGAGTTGGCCGCCTCCGACTCGGAGATGACCAGGGTGCCTTGGTCGCCCATGAAGTTCTCGAAGTAGCCCAGGCTGCCGTTGGTGGTCTGGGTCTGGTAGTAGGCCCGGGCCTTCCCCCTGGCGGTCTCGAACTCGTAGACGGTCATCACGGTGTCGTACCACTCGTGGGTTGCGGGGTCGTGATAGTCCAGGCCGCCGCTCGCCATCACGTGGGACGGGTTGGCGCCGAGGAACCAGTTGAAGATGTCGATCTGGTGCGAGCCCAGATCGACGATCGGCCCTCCCCCGAGCCCCTTGTACCAGCGCCAGTTGCGGTACTGGGCCATGGACTTGAACCCGTACTGCCGCAAGCGGGCGTCCGGGATGGCGTAGCGCGCCGGCCAGCCCAGGTCCGGCGACACGGAGCGATTCCATTGGCCGTTGACGGTCACGATCCGCCCGAGAATCTGGGCTTCCTGGAGCAGCTTGTCGTGGGCGTGCAGGTAGCGCGGGTGGCTGCGCCGCTGGTGCCCGATCTGGAGCAGCTTCCCGCTCTTCCGGGCGGCGAGCACCATGCTCCGGGCGCCCTCCAGGGTGTTCGACATCTCCTTCTCGCAGTACACGTGCAGGCCCGCCTCGAGACAGTCCACGGTGTGCGGGGCGTGCCAGAAGTCGGGAGTGGCAATGATGACCGCGTCGAGATCCTTCTCCTTGTCGAGCATCTCCCGGTAGTCTTCGTACCCGTTGACGTCGAACTTGTACTTCTTGAGGATCCTGACCGCCCTCTTCTGGTTGTACTCCTTCCAGATGTCGCACACCGCACGGAATCGGAGCCCGGGGATCTTCAGCATGGAGTCGAGGAGGACCTGCCCCTGGGCTCCCGAGCCGAGAATGGCCACGTTGATCTCGGAGACGTCGGTGGGCGCGGCAGCCTCGTCGACGCTGGCGGCCTCCTTCTGGACCTGCTCGTACTGGCGTTGCTTGCGCCAGGCCTGGCCGAAGAGGCCCAGCGCCGGGACCGTGGACAGGCCCAGGAGCACGTCGCGGCGATCGAGCTTCTTCCCGAGACCCTTGCCGGGACCGCCGTCCTGGTCCTTCTCGTCGTCTTTGGCCATGGCTTTCTCCTACTTCGCCGGGCGGCCGAAGACCTCGACCTCGACGTAGTGGTTGAGCTCATTGGCGTTGCTGCCGTTGCTGTACAACCGGACGTAGCGCGCCCGGGAACCCCGGGCGTCCACGAGCTTGCCCTCGGACGTCTCGACGTAGTTCATGTCCTTGCCCGCGCCCAGCCCCGACGTGTTGTCGTGGTCGTTGTTGAAGAGGGTGCGGACGTTGGTCGTGAAATCGGCGTCGTCGGCCATCTGGACGACGACGTCGAGGTAGGCGCGGGCCGTCTTGTGATAGTGCCAGAAGAGGATGGCGAAGACCTCGTGCGGTGCGCCCAGGTCGATCGTGACGTGCTGCACCTCGGGGCCCAGCTCGACAAAGCTGCCCTCGACCCCCATCTTGTCGCCATCGGTGGTCTGCTCGATCTCGCCGATGATCGGCTCCATGTCGCTGCTCATGACCGGCTTGTCCCGGGCGACGTTCGTGACGCCGGCGGGGGCGAGGAACGGGTCGCGCGGCCGGCCGAGGGGCTTCTGCAGGTTGGAGACCGAGAGATTCTGCGGCGTGCCCTCGAACATCGGCTTCGGCAGCTCGATGGGGATCGGTGCCAGTGTCTGAGCCCCGAGCGTGCCGGGGAGGACGCAAAGGGAGCACAGCGCCGTGATCCCGATGCCCGCGACGCGGCGGGGGGAAGGCCAGACGGCGATCCGAGTGGGTCCGGTGTGTCCTGTCATGGGCACCATTATCTTTCTTTGTCTTTCTTTGAGTCCCTGCGACGAGAGTCATCTGATCTAGAAGAGCCCTTTTTCGTGACGCCCGCACCGGGCCGGTGACCCAGTCAGATGGACGGGGCCAGCCCCGCCCTTCCGCCTGCCGGCGTCTCCCGGATGATCCAGGCCTCGAGTCGCGGGCCTCTTCGACACAGCTCCGCGATCTCCTCTGCGGGCAGGATCAGGAACGCGGTCGAGAGGGCCTCCGCAACGGCCGCCGGCGACCGCACGGCGTCGAGCCATTCTCCGCTCGCGTCCGCTTCCGTCCCGGCGCGGCAGGACAGGGCCGCCCAGGCGGCTCGCTCGTGGACCGGTCGGCTTGCCAGCGGATCCCGGATGTGGTCCTCCTTCCGCGTGCCCGACGCGCTGAAGGCCTCTTGCCGCGCCGAAGATCCGGATCCGGGCCCCGTCGTCCCCGGGGCCGGGCGCGGTCAGGGTGAGAGGCCACCCCTCGCGAACCGGGGGAGCGTCCCGGGCGAGAACCGAGCTGAACCCGCCGTGTATGAGGGCCCTCGGGACGTCCCACTCGTCGAGCAGGTCCGCCATGCGGTCGACCTCGTAGCCCTTGCCGATGCCGCCCAGGTCCAGCCGGATCCCATCGGCCTGAGCCCGAACGACGAGCTCGTCCGGGACGAGGTCGAGACTCTGCAGACCCGAGCCAATCGAGATGTCGAAGGCTCGGCCGGTCAGGGTGTGCATGCGCCGGGCGATCTCCAGGCACTCCATCGTCGACGGGCTCACTCGAGTGCCTTCGCCTCGGGCCAGGTTGTTGATGCGCGAGACGTCGCTGTTGGCGATGAACCGGCTCTGCTCGAGCTCCAGCCGGTCGACCCGGTCGAAGGCGGCCTGTGCCGCCTGACGAGCGTAGCCCGAGTCGTCGTGGGCACAGATGACCTCGAACACCGCGGCCATCGCCTCGTGAGCGAACCGATGCGCATCGAGCCCGGCCGTGGCATCGCCAAGGGCGAGTCCGGCTCGGGTGGGTTCCTCCGGCTTCATGGCCGGAGGCCGGAGTCAGGAGGTGGAGGTGGAGGCGGATCGACTTCGAGCCGACGGAAATCGTCCCACAGGATCTTCGCCGCGTAGCCGCGCAGCTCGACCTGCGGACGCAGCTCGGCGGGCGCCTCGAAGATGCTCATGTAGAGCTCCCGCTCCCCGGGGGGCGGCAGGTCGTAGAGCTTCCTCACCAAGTCCGCCTCCATCTCCGGAGTCACGACGATGACCGGGGCGTTCTCTGCCTCGTCCGAGACCCCGTTCCACCAGCCGACTCGGGAGAGCTCGCGCAGATACCAGGGCAAGGGCCAGAGGTTCTCCCGGCTGATGATCTGCAGCGGCATGGACAGGCCGTCCGGGTGGGCCCGGGCCAGGTCCTTCAAGCGCCCGACGATCCGGAACACGCCGGTTCCGGTGTGGGCATAGACGTACGGGTTGCGGGGATCGGCGGGGAAGCGGAAGCTCCCGGAGAAAGCCTGCCACGCGAGGTGCGCCGCGGCCGCGATCAGCACTGCGCAGAGCACGGCCCTGAGCGGGGTGCCCCGGACGGCCCGCACCAGCCAGACGGCGCCGGCGCCGGCCAGGAGGATCATCCCGTGGAGGAACCCCAGGAGGCACCAGGGAGTCTTGTACGGTATCACCGCGTAGAGGACGACCATCGCGAGGGTGTAGAGAGCCAGGAAGCGGAGGATCCTCGAGTCCGCGCCCGGGACGCCCTTCGCGCTCCACCCGGCCGCGCACCCGGCGGCCGCCAGCACGAGGATGAGACCCTCGGTCCACGCCGGGGTGCCGCGCGAGGGAAAGTGGATCAGCAGGCTCAGGTAGTAGTCCCAGGGGTGGAAATGCCTGGAGGCGGCACCGGCTCGATCCACGTAGATCCCGTAGGCCCGCGCCGAGTCCACGATGCCCCCGGGGTTGTCCAGGAGCGAGGAATAGAGCACGCCCGACACCACGACTGCCGCGAGGAGCGCCAGCAGCACGTCCCGGCCGCGGACGACGCTCCTGATCGGCGCGCGAGCCTGCCTGCGCCGGCGTTCGACGAGCAGGGTCAGCGCAACCGCCAGGAGCATCGACCCCAGCGCGAGAGGGGCAGTCTCCTTCGTGGCGTGCATCAGGCCCACGCATGTGCCCGTCACCAGCGCCGGGAAGGCGCCCGGCTTCCGCAGGTACCGGAACCCCCCGAGCAGCGCGCCAAAGGTGAAGAGGACGAGCGGGACTTCGTGGATGTAGTAGCGGCTGTAGAAAACCATGGCCGGGGAGATCGCGGCCAGCAGCGCGCCGACCGCGGCGGCCGGTGTCCCCAGAAAGGCCCTCGCTCCGAGGTGAGCGGCGACGAGAGCCAACCCGAGCACTGCCGGGACGGAGCGGAGGGTGACCTCGTCGATCTCGACGTACCGCCGAGCGCCCTGGAGCCAGGCTGAAAGCAGGGTCAGGTAGTAGAGGGTGGGCCCGTGGTACTCGGAGGGATCGTAGGCGTAGCGCCCGCCGTCCAAGAGGGCCCCGAACTTGTCCGCGTGAACGGCCTCGTCGGCGTGCATCGGGCGTGAGGCGAGACCGGGAAGACGCAGGACCGCGGCCAGAAGGATCGCGAGGATGAAGACCGCTCTCCAGCGTGACCGGATCGTCTCCACGCGCGGCAGTATAGCAATGCGGGCCCGCACCCTCTTGTGAGCGTCGATCTCCAGTATCCTCTCCGGATGCATGAGGCGGAGGAGAGCCGTCCCGAGGGGCGGCGCATGAGCCCGCCGGGGACGCCTCGCCGCCGGTCCATCGTCCTGGTTCGCCACGGCGAGAGCGACCTGAACGCCGCCGGCCGCTTCGTGGGCCGATCGGATCCGCCGCTGAACGCCCGGGGCGAGCGCCAGGCGCGAGACCTTGCGGCGGAGGTCGTGCGCTTCGCCCCCGAGGTGGTTGTCGCGAGCCCCCTCCGCCGAGCCCATCAGACGGCGGAGCTCGGCGCCGCCACGTCCAGGCCTGCCGGCGGCGTCGAGGTGGACGCGCGCTTGCGTGAGGTGGACTTCGGGGCCTGGGAGGGGCTCACCTTCGAAGAGGCGAGAGAGAGGGATTCCGCTCGCTTCGCCGCCTTCGAGTCGGGACGGATCGACGGCTTCCCGGGGGGAGAGTCGGTGCAGGACGTGGCCGGGCGGATGGTCCCGACCGTGACCGGTCGCGACGCCGGGCGAGTGCTCTTCGTGTCGCACGCGACGGTGGTGCGGGTCACGGTGGCGGCGCTCCTGGGTCTCGAACTGGCCGTCTACCGACAGGCCCTGGCCCGCCCCGCGCCCTGTTCGTGGACCGAGCTCGAGGAGACGCCGGCGGGCTGGCGGCTGGTCGCCTACAACGCCGAGGTCGTCCGTGGCTGAGCTCCTGCTGGGGATCGACGTCGGCACCCAGGGGGCCCGCGCCGTCTGCACCACGCCCGCCGGAGACGTGGTGGCGCGAACCGCGGCGCCCCTCGTCGCCCCGGCGCCCGGCCCCGCCCAGGAGCAGGATCCCCGCGACTGGTGGGAGGCGGTGGCGAGCTGCATCCGCCAGCTCGCCGACAGCCGGGCGAACGTCGCCGGGCTGGCGGTGGCGTGCACCTCGGGGACCCTCTGCGCCCTCGACGAGCGCTTCCAGCCCGTCACGGACGCCTGGCTCTACTCCGACACCCGTGCGGCGGGATGCTCACGTTTCGACGCGAGCTGGGCGGCGGCGAAGCTCGACTGGCTCAACGCCGAGCACCCCGACGTCGCTCGGACCGCCGCTCTGTTCACGAGCCCGGGCGGCTATCTCGCCAGCCGCCTCACCGGCGAGCTCGCGGCGATCGACTACTCCCAGGCCTTGAAGTTCGGCTACGACCTGAAGCGCGACGCCTGGCCCTCCGACCTCGCCGTGGAGCCTGACCGGCTGCCTCCCGTGGTCGCTCCGGGGTCCCGACTGGGCCCGGTCCGCCCGGAGGTCGCCCGCGAGCTAGGCCTGGGCCAGAGCGTCTCGGTCTTCGCCGGCCTCACCGACGGCGTCGCCGCCCAGCTCGCCTGCGGCGCCTGCAACACCGGCTCCGAGCGCTGGGTGACGGTCGTCGGCTCGACCCTCGTGTGGAAGGGTGCGGCCGCACAGCCCGTCGACGACGCGGCCGCGGGCGTCTACAGCCATCGCGGGCCCGGTGGGGTCTGGTTCCCCGGGGCGGCGTCGAATGCCGGCGGCCGGATCGTATCGGAGTGGTTCGACGAAGCCCGACTTCCCGCGCTCGACGCCCGGCTCCCGGACCGGCCCCCGAGGGCGGTGGTGTACCCGAGCCTGATCGTCGGGGAGCGCTTCCCCTTCCGCAGCACCACGTTCGTCCCCTTCGCGACCCCGGAGGGGCTGAGCGAGGACGAGCGCTACGCCGGCTGCCTGGCCGGTGTCGCCTTCGTCGAGCGCTGGGGCTACGACGTGTTCCGCGGTCTCGGCTGCCGCCGCCCCGCCTCGGTGGCGACGACCGGGGGCGCCGTGCGCAGCCGCGCCTGGCTGCAGCTGCGCGCCGACGTCATGCAGGTCCCGCTCGCCGTGCCCGCCGAGCCCGGCTCGGCCTTCGGAGCGGCCATCGCCGCGGGAGCGAACCGCCATGCCAGTATCCTGGAAGCGGCCGACGCCATGGTGAAGTGGGGGACCGGGGCCGACCCGCGGAGCGAGCACCGCACAGAATGGAGCGACGCCTATGAGCGATTTAGGACCGAATGCCGTAGACGGCTCGAGGGCGAGCACGAGGACGGCCAGCCGGGCTGACCTGGTCGCGCTCGCCCGCGCGCTGGGCGACCCGGCCCGCGAACTCGTGGTGCTGTCCGAGGGCAACGCGGCGGTCCGCCACGGGGACGAGACCCTGCTCGTCACCGCCAGCGGCTCGGCGCTTCCCACGACGGAGGACCGCGAGATCGTCGAGGCGGCCATCCCCCCGCTTCTCGATTTCGTGCGCTCGGCCCCCCGCGACGCGGGCATGAGGGAGGTGCGCGAGCTCCTCGTCCGCGCTTGCAAACGACCCGGCCCCGCGCGCCCCTCCATCGAGACCCTCATGCACGCCGTGGTCCTGGACCGCACCGGGGTCACCTTCATCGGGCACACGCACCCGATCTCGCTCCTCGGGCTCCTCTGCACGCCGGGGGCGGCGCGGCTCTTCGAGAGGCCGCTCTTCCCCGACGAGGCGGTGGTCTGCGGGCCCGTCTTTGCGTACGTCCCCTATGCCTCGCCGGGGCTGCCTCTCGCCCGCGCTGTGGACGACGTCCTGGCCGAGCACGTGGAGCGCCACGGGGAGACCCCTCGAACGGTCCTTCTGGAGAACCACGGCCTGATCGCCCTGGGGTCGACGTCGGCCGAGGTGCTGGCGGTCACGACCATGGCCGTCAAGGCCGCGGGCGTGCGCCTCGTAGCCCTCGGCGCCGGCGGGATCGAGACGCTGAGCCCCGAAGAGGTCCGTTCGCTGGTGGACCGCCCCGACGAGAAGCTCCGGCGGTCTCGGCTCGTGGGCGGAGGGAACTGAGGGGCGAGGCTCGAGGGCCTGGTGGCCGAGGAGCCATGCGCGCCGCAGCCGCTGAGAGAACCATTGACGTATCCCTCACGGAGGGCGTAATGTGCCGCTGTTCGCCTGGGAGCGAGCCCGGCGGCCGAACGCGGCGAGAGTTGAGGAGCGTCGACCCGTGACGCGCCCCACCGAGATCGGTCAATCAGGGAGATAAAGCGAAGATGTCAACGAAATCCAAGGTGACCGACGGCCCCCTCAACCCCCATTCGGATTCGAGCTCCCGGCCGACCCGGCGGGCCTTCCTGGGCCAGTCCCTCGTCGCCGCCGGCGGCCTGGTCTTCCCGCAGATCATCCCCGCCTCGGCCCTGGGCCGCGACGGTGCGGTCGCACCCAGTGAACGAATCGTCCTGGGCGCCATCGGTCTCGGCTCGCGAGGTACCTACGACCTCACCGTGATGCTCCCGGAGAAGGACGTGCAGTTCGTCGCCATCTGCGATGTGCGGCGCACCCAGCGGGAGGCCATCAAGAAGATGGCCGACGAGCACTACGGGAACGACGACTGCGTCATGTATCGGGACTTCTTCGAGATGCTCGATCGCCCGGACATCGACGCCGTTCTGATCGCGACCGGAGATCGCTGGCACGCCCTGGCCTCGATCCTGTCGATGAAGGCGGGCAAGGACGTCTATAGCGAGAAACCCTGCGCGATGACGATCGCCGAGGCCCAGGCCCTGGCCGACGCCGCTCATCGCTACGGGCGGGTGTTCCAGGTCGGGACCCAGCGGCGCAGCCTGGCCAACTTCCAATACGCCGCATACCTGGCCCACAGCGGGAAGCTCGGCAACCTCCACGCCCTCCACGCCGCGGTCTACACACCGAGTCGGAGCTATAAGTGGCTCCCGGCGGAGCCGGAGCCTCCGATCGAGGAGCTCGACTGGGACCGCTGGCTGGGACCGTGCCCCCGGCGCCCCTACAACCACGAGTACGTCACGGGCTGGCGCGGCCACTACGACTTCGAGGCCGCTGCCAACTTCACGGATTGGGGCGCGCACACCGTGGATCTCTGTCAGTGGGCCAACCAGTCGGACGACACCACGCCCATCGAGTGGGTCGCCGACGAGAAGGCGATCACGGGACTCTACGCCAACGGCGTCAAGGTGATCTGCGACTTCCTCCCCACGCCGTTCGGCGATCGCTCTCCGCACTACACAACGTCCACCGGAACCTGCCCCGTTCGCTACGAAGGCGACGAAGGTTGGGTCGAAACAGGTGACAGCGGCGAGGTCCTCCTCTCACCAAACCTGGTCAAGTCACTGGGAAGACAGTTCGTCAAGCCCGGCACCAGCGCCAAGGGACACGGGCGGAACTTCTTCGATTGCGTCAAGTCCCGGGCCCGAACGGCCTGCAACGAGGATGTCATGCGCCGGTCCCACATCTCCTGTTTCGCGGCCGAACTCGCCTGGGAGCTGGAGCGGAAGGTGACCTTCGACCCGGTCAGCGAGACGTTCGTCAATGACAAGGACGCCAATCGCCGCATCCGCCGTGCCACGCGTCCACCCTGGTCCTTCGATGTCTAGCGACCTGAACCCGAAACCCACAGACCCAAGGAGCTCTTCCCGAGCAATCGCCATGAAGAAAGAAATCCTCCTGACCCTGAGCCTGAGCGTCGGCCTTGGGCTGATCCTCCCGGCGGCGACGTTCGGGGCCCGGGAAACCACTCAGGAGCTCGTCCGAGTTCTCGACTCCGATGCCTCCGTGGAGGAGAAAGCGATCGCTTGTCGAAAGCTGGGCGAGTTCGGCACAAGTGAAGCGGTGCCCGCCTTGGCGAGCCTGCTCGAGCACGAGGTTCTCAGCGCCTACGCTCGAGCGGGGCTCGAGCGCATCACGGATCCGAGCGCCTCCGCCGCCCTGCGATCGGCTCTCGAGACGACCGATGGAGAGCCCCTGGTCGGTGTGATCAACTCGCTGGGCGCGCTTCGCGACGAAGAGGCGGTCGGGGCGCTGGAGAAGCTCGCCCGGCATGACGACGCCACCGTGAGCGGAGCCGCTCTGCGGGCGTTGGGCCGTGTGGCGAACGCGGAGGCCGTCAGGGTCGTGAAGGCGTCGCTGGCTTCAGGAGGCGAGGATGCGGCCTCGGCCTGCCTGCTCGCGGCCGAGCGACAACGAGCCCGAGGCCACACGGACGTTGCCATCGCTCTCTACGACGCGGTGAGGGCCGCAGACGTTCCCCGGGCCGCTCGCCTGGGAGCGACGCATGGCGCCATCGTCACGCGCAACTCGGCGTCGTTTCTCATGGAGCAGCTTGGTTCGGACGACGCCGCCATTCGTGCCGTGGCGCTGACGACCATTCGCGCGATGCCTTCCGCCGAGCTGGCCGATGCCCTGCACCGCCAACTGGCGTCGGCGGGGCCGGACCTCCGGGTTCAGCTGATCACCGCGCTCGGTGATTGCCACAACGACGACTCGTTCGGGGTCGTCCGTTCGCAGCTCGCCGGCGACACCCAGGCAATCCGCATGGCGGCCCTGGATGTGGTGAGCACGGTGGGCAGTGGCTCCGAGCTGGCCGCGACGGTGCTCGACGTGGTGCAGGAGAGCCGGTCGCCTGAAGAGAAGAGAACGGCCATGGAGCTGCTCACGCGAATGGAAGGCGGGCAGGACGTGGACCGCGTGGTTCTGGAACGCCTTCGGACCACGGAGACGGCGGAAGGGCGAATCGACGTGATCCGTGTCTTGGGGAACCGACGGGCCCCGAGTGCCACCGCTGATCTGCTCGAGCAGGCCCGGGACGAAGACCCCAGGGTCCGGGTTGCGGCCCTGCGCTCCATGAGGCGCCTGGTCGGTCCGGAAGAAGTGGCACCGCTCATCGCCCTGGCCAGGACGAAGCAGGACGGTTCGGAGAAGATGGCCGTCGTCAATGCGCTGGTCAGTGCCTGCGGTGAGGATGCCCCATCGGGGGCGCTGGTCCTGGCCGAGCTGAAACAGGCTTCCGACGCCTCCGAGAAGGACACCTGGACCCGCGTACTCACCGCCACCGGCTACCCCAAGGCCCTCCCCGTCATCCTCGAGGGCCTCGAGGCCGAGGACCAGGAGGTGGTGGCCGCCACCATCACGCATCTGAGCCGATGGCCGGATCCCGCACCCATCGAAGCACTCCTCCCCATCGTCGAAAGCGGCGCGGGCTCACAGGTCCAGCACCGCGCGGTGTCGGCGGTGATCCAGCTGACGACGACCGCCGCCGATCACAAGCAGCGTCCGGACGACGTCCTGGTGGCGTGGTTCGGAGGCGCAAACGCCGCGGTCGACACGGTCCAGGAGAAACGCCAGCTCATCTCCGGCCTCGCGCGAGTTCACACCCTCGGCAGCCTTCACCTGCTCGAGCCCTACTTGAAGGACGCGGAGGTGGAGACCGAGGCCCGCTACGCCCTCCTGTCCATGGGTTCGCCCCTGGTCAGGGCCGGAGAGCACGCGGCGGTCAAGAAGGTCCTGCCGGACGCCTCAGCGCTGGCCGACGAGCAGGAGCTCAGCTGGAGATTCCGGAGGCTCAGCCGACAAGTCGAAGCCGCCGAATCGCCAGAATGAGCCGACCCCATCCCTCAAAGGGTGCCGAGGGCCAGATCGGGGTTCTCGGGACCGAAGTGCTTGAGCATCACGATCGGGTCGGTCTCCGACGGGTTGGTGATCTTGACTCCCTCCTGGGCCGCGGCCTCGCTGACGAAGTACTCGTCGTGGGTGAGCTGGCCGAAGCGGATGAGTGAGGGGGTCTCGATGTCCCAGGCTCCCATCGTGCCGTGGCCCTGCATCATGATCATGCCGTAGGCGCCAGCGTCCTTCACGGTCACCTCGCGCCCCGGCTGGACCGTGAGCTCCTTGGCGCTGAAGGCCTCCGAGCGGTAGCAGATCCACTTCTCGACGTAGCCCTCGGCCTCCATCTCGGCAAGCGGGCGCACCGGCTGCGGGCGCATGAACGACTTCACGCTGAAGTCGGGATCGACGTTCTTGTCCCAGTCGATGAGCTCCATCAGCCAGTCGATGTGACCCTTGCGGTCCTCGGGGCAGTTCTTCCAGAGCAGCTCCTCCGGCACGACCTGGTTGCCCACCAGGGACTGGAACATGGCAAAGACATCCGAGGCCTTCTGCGGTTCGTAGGTGCAGAGGCTCCCCGGAGCGTGGAGCACCCCGGGAGGCACGTCCCACCCGGTGCCCGGCTCGAGGCGGTGGGCCTGGGAGAGGTTGGTGATCTTGTTGTCGCCCTTCGTGAAGTTCTCGAGGCTGGCGTGCACCTCGTCCTGGGCGGTGCCGGGCGTGAGACCAAAGAAGGTGTACGGGTAGTCTCCACCGTGGTTGTTGACCTGGGGTGGGAAGTAGTAGGCCTCGGGTTTGCCCTTCTGCCCGGTGAGGGCCGCGTGCCCGTCGCGGTGGTGGATGTGGTAAGGCAGGGCCCCAAGGTTGTCGAAGAACTTCGAGTACATCGGCCAGCTCTCGTGGGCGTCCCAGATTCGATCCCCGAGGAGCTCCCCCTTGAGCTCGGACACCGCATCTCGGAGGAGGAAACGCTGGGGCTGACCGTTGTCCTGGAAAACGACCTCGCTCAGCCCCTCGATCTCACCGGTGAGCGGCCCGTTGTCCGCCGGGGTGGTCGATGAGAACCAGCGCTCGTCGATGCCACCCCGCTCTCCGCCCAGGGCGTAGTAGTCGTCCGGGTGGAGCTTGATTCGCCGTCCGGGAATGCAGAAAGACCGCGGAACCCAGTTCGGGGCGAGGCGCAGGATGCCTTTCCCCTGCTCGAGGGCACGGTGGATGAGACTCGTCTCGCTCATGACAACTCCTCACTCTGGGGATGACGCCGGTGGCGCAGACGCTACCATATACTGACGAGCCCCGATTCTGGCGGCCCCCAGGCGCCCGACGTCAGCGTCTGGTGAGCGTCAGCCCGCGGCGGCGACGTCCACCCACCGGCCCTCCTTCGCGCTCTCGAGCACCGCGTCGCAGACCTTCTGCGTCTCCAGAGCGTCGGCGAACGTGGGGTGCGCGGGCTTTCCGTCGGCCAGGCCCTGGAGGAAGTCCGCCACGGCGTGGACGAACGAGTGCTCGTAGCCGATCTGGAGGCCCGGCACCCACCAGCGGTCCATGTAGGGCATGTCGCCGTCGGAGACGTGAATCGAGCGCCAGCCGCGCACGATCGACTCGTCGCCGTGGTCGAAGTACTCCAGCCGGTGCAGATCCTCCAGGTCCCAGCGGATCGAGGCCTTCTCGCCGTTGATCTCGAAGGTGTAGAGGGCCTTGTGCCCCCGGGCGTACCGGGTGGACTCAAAAGTGGCCATCGAGCCGTTCTCGAAGCGGGCCAGGAACGCGCAGGCGTCGTCGATGCCCACGGGCTCGACGCCCCCCGTCACGTTGTGCTTCCGCTCCTTAATGAAGGTCTCGGTGGTGGCGGTGACCTTGGCGATCGGGCCGTTCTGCCAGAGCGCCGTGTCGATGCAGTGGGCCAGGAGATCGCCGGTCACCCCGCTGCCCGCCGCCGCGACGTCGAGCCGCCAGAGCCCCTCGCCCCCCTGGGGCAGGTCCGGGGAGATCGTCCAGTCCTGCAGGAACACGGCACGGTAGTGGAAGATCTTTCCGAGCTTCCCGTCGTCGATGAGCTTCTTGGCCAGGGTGACCGCTGGAACCCGGCGGTAGTTGTACCAGACCATGTTGGCGACACCTGCCTTCTCGACAGCCTGGACCATCTCGGCCCCCTCCGCCGAGTTCATCGCCAGGGGCTTCTCGCAGAGCACCATCTTCCCCTTGCCGGCCGCGGCGATGGCGATCTCCTTGTGCAGGTTGTTCGGCACGCAGATGTCGACGGCGTCGATGTCGTCGCGCTCGAGGAGCTTGCGCCAATCGGTCTCGACCGATTCGTAGCCCCACGTCTCGGCGAACGCCTTCGCCCTGTCTTCGGTGCGGCCGCAGGCGGCCGTCAGCACCGGCCGGTACTCGAGATCGAAGAAGTTGTTGACCCTGCGGTAGGCGTTGGAGTGCGCCCGGCCCATGAAGCCGTAGCCGATCATGCCGATGCGAAGTGGCTTGGTCATGCGTCGCTCCATCCGTGGAAGTCGCGCACGGAGATCATGGCCGCCAGGATCTCGTTCCAGGTCTCGCCGTTCGTCAACACGTCGTTCGAGAACATGCAGCCGTCCCAGCGGATGTGGCGAAACGCCTTGGTCAGCTCCCCGTCCTCGTTGCGCAGCCAGTGGCCGGAGTGTTTCGGGATGTCGAGCTTGCCGTTGGGATCGTTGGGCTGACAGTGGCGACCGGTCTTGTCGTGTGAGCCGGAGCCCTTGACCGTGGCGTCGTTCTGAGCCACATCGAGAGCGTTGGTCCACGGACGCAGGGACTTCGTCAGCGTCGCCAGGGCCCGATCGAGCTCTTCGGGATCGTCCCAGCTCCAGTCCTCCGGGAGGATGCGGTCCTCCGGCGCGTTGTAACCCAGGGTGTAGAGAAGCGTGTGAGCCATGTCGGCGTGGAAGCCGAGGACGTCCTTTCGATCCACCTGCTCCAGCAGCTCGACCATCTTCTTCCAGCCGTGCATGCCGCCCCAGCAGATCTCACCCTCGGCGGCCAGCCGCTCGCCGTGATCCGCCGCGATCGTGCAGGCTTCCCGGAACGTGGCGGCGATCTTCTTCGTGTTTCCCCCAGGGTCCTGCGACCAGGTGTCCGGATCGACCGCTGAGTCGATCCGCACAACGCCGTCGGGCCGCACGCCGAGCTCGGTGAACCGCTTGGCCATCTGGCAGCCTTTTCGCACCTGCTCCAGGAAGCGCTTGCGGTCGTCCGCGCTTCCCATCGCCGACCCGCCTCCAGCGGGCGGCCACACCGGCGCTGCCAGCGTGCCGATGACCAGGTTTCGGGACTGGACCTTCTCGACCACACGCTTCAGATCGTCGTCGGAGGCGTCGATGTCGACGTGGGGTGCGACCTGCATCAGGTCCACGCCGTCGAAGTGGACCCCGTCCACCTCGGCGGCCGCAGTCAGATCGAGCATCTTGTCGAGCTCTATGGGAGGTTCGGAGTCGGGCCCCTTCCCGACCACGCCGGACCAAATGGCATTGTGGAGCTTCGGAAACTCATGGGATTTGGCTTCGCTCATCGCACTGTCCTCGCTTGCACTTCGAAATGCGTCATCGACCGCCGGCTTCCGCACCAGCGACGGCGTCTTCCGAGATTCCGTCCGCGCCCCGCTCCAGGAAGGTGATGAGATCGACGAGATCCGAGAGTGACATCACGTCCAGCAGGCCTTCCGGCATGATCGAGACACTCGACGGACGTCGCTCGACGATGTCCCGCTTCGGTATGTCGATGCGCTGGCCGGTGGCGTCGATGAGCGTGAGCATCGAGTCGGTCTCGTCGGCGAGCATCCCGATGACGACATCCTCGTCGCGGACGTCGACCCACACGGCCGAGTACTGGTCCGAGATCACCTTCGAGGGATACATGACGGATTCGAGGATCTCGCGCCGGCGGAACCGGGTCACGACCGTGGAGAGGTCGGGGCCTCCCCCACGCCCTTCGGTGCCAAAGACGTGGCACGCGACGCACCGCGCGCGATGGAAGACTCTTCGTCCGTTCGCGGCGTCGCCTCTCGAATAGGCCATGGGATCGTACTCGAGGTACTCGCTCAACTCGTCGAAGCTCATCTGGGCGAGGCTGTCGCGGCGGCCCTCATCCTCTCCCTCATCCTCGCCGTCGCCCGCGACCGGAGCGGCCAGCGCCATGGCACGCTCGGCCGCCTCGAAGAGTGCCTTTCCCCGCCGTGCCCGGGCGCTGCGACGCTCCTCGTCCGTGAGCCGTTCCAGCATCGACTCCCACAGGAACGTGACGTACCCCTCCATGCTGGCAGCGCCCCGGAGCGACCAGGCGTGCTCGAACCACACCATCGCCCGACGGCGCTGATCCGCCGTCCATCCCTCGCTGACAGCTCGCAGGGCGTACACGGTGTGGATCTGCTCCTCCTGCGACCCCTCGGGATCCAGGTAGTCGAGGAGGGCATCGATGACGCCAGGAGTCTGGGCGTGGGCCAGCACGACTTGAAGCTCGCGGTTGATCCGCTTGTCCGCGACCGGGAACTTCGAAAAAAGACGCGGGCCGACCCGGGCGACGAAGGCCTGGCGCGCGTCCGGCGCGGGATCGCGAATCAGGGCCAGCTGGAGGACCCGGAGGTAGCCGAGCAATGTCTCGTCGTCCATGGCCGCCTGGCTGTATTCGTCGAGCTTCTCGAAGACGATCTCGGTCTCCTCGGGTGTGCTCTGGGAGTGGATCAGGGCCAGCAGACCCGCCAATGCTCGACGCGGATGCGCCCGGACATCGTCGTCCGACACGCTTCCGACCCACGTCGTGGGCTCCATCCTCACCAACGCCAGGCGGGCGGCGTAGCGGACGAAGCGGTCCGGGTGATCGAGAAGGGAGAAGAGAGAGGCGGCGAGCGGTGCGCTCGAGGTCGAGCCTTCCGCGTCTTCGTTTTGCTTATAGCGTTGACAAAATTATGCATAAATCGTGCCATAGGGGCCGTTCAACCAATCTTCACCCCTGTGGATGGCACGGCGTGCAGGCGCATGACAGCATGACCGGGTAAAGCCAGCGCTTGCTCTTGGTTACCGTCTCTCACCGGGCCGTATGAATGCAATGCCTTTTGGGATGAACTCAGCGTCCTGATCCTTATCGGACGCTTCAAGCCATCCCCTCACACCATTCTTCTGGATTGTCATCCAAATTCCCGGTGTGGAGAACCTCAGTGACCTCCCTCGCCGGGCGTTTGCCGGGCACTCTTGATCAGCTTCGGGCGAGGGTCAAGTGCCTTCCGCTCTCTGCTCGAAGTTCTCTGTGACGAAACGACATCGGGACGGCGGCAGCCTCGCGTAGCCCTATGGGGTGTGAAGCTTAGGAGGCCCTTTCCGCCCCTGGAGGAGCGGCGCCTTCTTCTGAGCGGCGCCGTGGCGTTCTGCTCTGCGCAACGCCCGACGGCGGCTCGGGACAACTTCGGAGTCTGGTCGCGCAGGCCGGCGGCCCCTCGCACCGACCTCGGAGAGCGGCGACGAACCGGTCCCGGGCAGCGGTCAGGCGGTGTCGGCCGCCGACAATTGCCCGAGCAGGATGTCGTTCGGGTAGTAGTGGTCCACGTTCTCGGACGTGATCACCTGGTGACGGACAAAGAGGGCGGGCGCGGTCTGACGGTGCCCGAGGATGTCGGACGCCAGCTGGATCAGGCCGTCGCCGTATCGCTCCGGGAAGAAGGTCACCGATGCGATGAGGGGTGTCCGGGGCTCTCGGAGCTCTGCCCGCGCGTCGGGCTCGGCGTTGAGGCCGACGATCGCGCACGTCCCCGCCCTGCCGGCCTCCTGGAAGGCCCGGGCCGCGCCGAGGGCGCTCGAATCGTTCGCGGCGCTGACCAGAACGTGCTCGGCCCTGGACTCGCGGAGGTGCCGGCGCACCTTCTCGAGAGCGGTCTTGAACTGACCGTCGGCGTCCAGCGAGACGACCTGGCAGGAGTCGATCGCCTCGCGCAGGGTCTCCTTGAGCCCGGTGAGCGCGCCGCTCATCCGGGCATGCACGAGCGATCCGGCCCTGGCGAGCTCGAGCAGCAGCACCTCGTCGACCTGACCGTGCCAGCGTCTTCGGGCCCATTGCCCGAGATGACGTCCGGCCAGGAGACCCGCCTGGTAGTTGTTCGCTCCGTAGTAGGTCGCGCCCGGGTGGGGGATATCGACGGCGATGAAGGGGATGTCCGCCTCGAGGTACCGGGACGCGATGGCCGGGGCCACCGCCTCGTCGGTCTGGAACTCGATGATGAGCTCGACGTTCTCTCGAATGAGGTGCTCGGCGTTTCGGAGCGCCACCTTCGGCTGATAGCGGTTGTTGACGGTGATGAGCTCGACGTTCGCGCTCTCGGCCGCCCGTTGCAGGCTGGAGTGGACCTCCCGTGAGAACGAGCAGTCCTGTCCCTGGGCAGCGTATCCGATCCGGTGTCGCCGCCGCCGACGGACCTCGGAGACGAGACGGTACCGGCTCGCGTCCACCTTCTCCAGCATCCCGCAGTGGTGCAGCGTGTGCAGCAGGCGGAAGCACGTTCCCTTGCCGAGCCCGGTCCGTTGGACGACGTCGCGGAGCCGCAGGACCTCGCCGGGGCTCTCGAACACCTCCAGTACCTGCGAGGCGTGCACCACCGATTGAACGATGTATCGATCCTGGGTCGACTTGGGCAATGGGCCCTGCCCCCCCCTCAAAGCGGGGTATCACTCTGCTCCGACAGCGTTTCGCAGACCATAACACGGAGGGCTGCCTGGGGACCACGCCACCGTCGACCCGGGACTCCCGCTCATCGGGCCATAAGTCCTGTGACGTATTGCGTTGGACTCGGCCGGGACAGGCGGGCTGCCGTTTCGCCGGGGGGAACGCAGGGCCGAGGCGCTGAAGTGGCTTGCCCCGGGACCGGGCACCGCGCAGACTGCCAGCCCGGGGAGGGAGCCATGGCCTTCGATCTGAACGACGACCGCATCGCCGAGGAGAACCGGAAGCACCTGGAGTGGCTCGAGGCCGATTACGACCACCTGGGAGCGCAGCTCGCCCGGCGCAACGTCGACATCGAGACGCTGACCGAGCGGGCGATGGCCTTTCGTGTCTCGGTGCCCTCCTGGGGCGTGGGCACGGGGGGAACGCGGTTCGCCCGCTTCCCCGGCACCGGCGAGCCCCGGAACGTCTTCGAAAAGATGGATGACTGCGGGGCGGTCTTCAAGCTCGTCAGGTCGACGCCCGGCATCTCGCTGCACATCCCCTGGGACAAGCCGGAGAGCCCCGCCGAGCTCAGGAGCTTCGCAAAGGCACGCGGGTTGTTCATCGACTCGATGAACTCCAACACTTTCCAGGACCAGCCCGGCCAGGCCCACTCGTACAGATTCGGCAGCCTCAGCCACACCGACCCGCAGGTCCGTCGGCAGGCGGTGGAGCACAACCTCGAGTGCCTCGAGATCGGAGCGAAGCTCGGGGCCCGCTCCCACACGGTGTGGATCGGCGACGGCGGCAACTTCCCGGGGCAGGTCGACACGCGGAAGGCGCTCGCGCGCTACCTGGACAGCATGCGCGAGGTCTACCGCGCCCTGCCCGAGGGCTGGCGTCTCTTCGTCGAACACAAGTTCTACGAGCCGGCCTTCTACTCGACGGTGATCAACGACTGGGGCACGAGCTACTACTGCGTTCGGGAGCTCGGGGAGCGGGCGTTCTCGCTGGTCGACCTCGGGCACCACGCGCCCAACGTCAACATCGAGATGATCGTGGCCCGCCTCATCCAGTTCGGGAAGCTCGCCGGCTTCCACTTCAACGACAGCAAGTACGGAGACGACGATCTCGACGCCGGCTCCATCAAGCCGTTCCAGCTCTTCCTCATCTTCAACGAGCTGGTCGACGCCGAGCTCGCCGAGCTGCCGAGCTTCGACCCCGCGTACATGCTCGACCAATCGCACAACGTGACCGACCCTCTCGAGTCGCTCATGACGAGCGCCGCCGAGGTCGTACGGGCGTACGTGCAGGCCCACCTCGTGGACCGCGCTGCGCTCGACGAGCACCAGGAACGCAACGACGCCATGCTGGCGCTGCAGACACTGAAGAGCGCCTTTCAGACGGACGTGGAGCCGATTCTCGCCACGGCCCGCCACCGCGCGGGTGGCGCCATCGACCCCGTGGGCCTCTATCGGGCGAGCGGCTACCGGCAGCGCGCGGCCGAGGCACGGCCGGCGACCGCCCGCGTGAGCTCCGGGATCGTCTAGGGCTGTGGACCAGCTCGTCGCGCACGCCCTGCGACGGTCTGCGTGCGAACGCGGCCCGGCTGCCCGAGGGAGACCGCGATGATCCGCAAGGTGTTCCGGATGTCGGTGCACGAAGGCCGGGACGAGGATTACCAGCGCCGGCACAACCCCATCTGGCCCGAGCTGGAGGACGCTCTCATCGCCCACGGCGTGCGGAGCTACTCCATCCACCTCGACCCGGAGACGGGCGACCTGTTTGCCTTCGCCGAGATCGAGAGCGAGGAGCGCTGGCGGGCAATCGCCGCGACGGACGTCTGCCGGCGATGGTGGCGGCACATGCGCGAGCTCATGCCGTCGAACCCTGACGGCAGCTCGGTCTCCCGCGAGCTGCGGGAAGTGTTTCACCTCGAGCGTCGGCACGGCCAGGGCACGGCCACGGCACGGCCGGAAGGCGAGGACGCATGAGCGCCAACCCGTCTCGCGTCGAGCCGCCGCTCCTCGCGGAGCACTTGCACCACGAGCTTCTCGCTAGGAGGAGGGCGTCAGCCGGGGCGCGATTCCGGCCGGGTCCGCGGGCGTGGATGGCACCGGGGGGAGGACCTTGAAGGGCTCGTGGAGCTCCAGCCTCTTCCCCGCGAGCTCGTCACGGAAGGTCATGACCATCACGTAGTCCCCGGGTTCCGCGGCCTCGAGAGAAAAGCCGAAGGTGCGCGAGAGCGCTCCGAGGGAGGTGGGCCGGATCACGCTTTCCGGCTGGCTCGTGAGCTCCGAGCCGTCGGGTGCGAGCACGCGGTACCCGTGGGCCACTTTCGGCATCCCGGTCTCGCCCTTCCCGGCCCCGAAGACGTTGACCTGACACATCAGCAGCTCCCCCTGCTGGAACTCGCGACGGGCAAGCGGTTGAGGGTTTGCCGGGAGACCCTGGTCGCTCTCGCCGAAGGTGTCGGTGAGATTGGGCGTCCCCACCCGGAACTCCTGGAGCGGGGGCACGTCAAACTCGTGGATAACGGTGCCGATCACACCCGTGCCGGCCTCGCGCACGATGATCTTGGCCTGGTAGTCGCCGGGCCGGAGCGCGAAGTCGCGCATGATGGGGAACCCGACGCGGTTCAGCCGCTGGCGGGTGGAGGGCCGCAGCTTCATCGCGATGCTCTGCTCGTATCGGAAGAATTCCCCGCTCTCGCGGTGGGCGACCACGAGGAGGAGCTCGATCTCGGCCAGGTGACGCCCCTCCCGCTCCGTGAACTCGAGGCCGCGGATACCCACCTCCGCCACGACGAGGACCTTCGCCTTGCCCAGCATCTGCTCGGCCCCGACGAAGTCGGTCATGCGGATGGGGATCCCATCCACCGGCCACGGCGAATCGAGAGCGGCCTGCATCTGGGGGTCGACGCCCTCCTTTCCCCCGACCAGGGCGCTCCCGTCCTCGGAGGGTGCGTAGTAGCCCCGGCGGGCCCTGATCTTCAGGCCTTTGGCCCGCCCCTTCTTGAACTTGACCTCGATCTCCCGGAACGTCCCGTCGCGGGCGAGGTTCGAGGCGATGTATCCGAGCAGGTAGTACTGCTGCGTCTCCTTCGCGATCCGCTGGATGCCCCGGGAGAGATCGTTGGTGTTCTTCACGGTGAATCCGCCGCTGTCGTTGGCGATGACCTCGGACCCGTCGTCGACGAAGTCCGCTGAGGCGAAGGCGTAACCGATGTCCTGCGAGGCAATGGGGGGGCCGAACGCCGCCGAAAACTCCCCCTGCAGCCCCTCGAGACCGCGGGCGTTGAGGAAATAGACGGCGGCGTTCGCCCGGCGGGCGGCGGCGCTCACCCGCTTGAAGCCCTGGAGGTTGGGGTCGTAGATGAAACCTTCCGAAACCAGGATCACCGACTTGCGCCCACTGGCGCTGGCGAGTCCATTGAGCGCGCGCTCGAGCGTCCCCAAAACGGCGCTGGTGCGGAGGCGGGACTCGAAATAGACCTCGGAGGCGCGGACGCTCACGATCGGGTCCGCCACGGTCCCGCTGAGTGGGTCGTTCGGGGCCCTCAGGGCCAGCGACAGCGCGCCGAACCTCTCGTAGCGCCTCAGGACCTGGGCCGCGACCTGGGGATCGTTGTAGACGTGGATGCGCATCGCCTCCCAGTCGGTCAGCCGCTCTATCGTGAGGTCGGGGATACGCCGGCCGTCGAGCCGCTTGAGGGTGTCGATGAGCTGGTCGCGCCCCGCCATCATACGCGCCGTCCACCAGGTGCTGCCCGAGGTCGCGATCAGGTTGACGTAGTCGCCCTCGCTGACGCCGCTCTGGAGAAAGCTGGCCACCGCGGCCTTGGCGTCCCGGGCCCGGAACGGCGTCAGGTTCATGTCGTCGAAGATGACGACAAACACGCGGCCTCGTCCGATCTTTGCCTCGGTGTTCGAGGAGATCCGCGGAAGAGGGGGGGGCTCTTCGGCCGCCTCGGCCGGACCGGTCGCCTCGAAGCTGACGATCGCCTGGGGGACGTCGTCCTCGGTGACGACCAGGTCGTCCATCGTGATCCCGGAGACGGGGTTGCCCTTCTTGTCGGTGACGACCAGGTCCACGATGACCTGCTCGATCCGGCCCGCGAACGTGGGCGGCGCCTCCTGATCGGCGGGCGGCTCGGGGACGACGGTCGCCTCCTGCGCCAGGAGCCCGGCGGCGCCAGCCAGGACCAGGAGGGCGGGAGCGAGAGACGCTCGGGTCATGCCGTGGCCTGGCTCGGTGGCACGTCGGAGACAGCGGTGACAGGAACAGAATCAGACATTCGGGATCCTCCAGAGACCTTCGAGGCCCAGTCTATCGCAGCGCCCAACGACGTGGAGCCGGAAAAGCTTCGCCGGGAGATCCGGATGTTCACCGAGCACGGCTTCGGGCGTGTCGAGATCCAGCCCTTCACCTATGGTCTCGACCCGAAAGCTCCTCGAACCGCGACTCCTCGGTGTCGACGAACCGGAGCCCGCCTCGAGAGGTCCACATCCCGGGGGCCGGGCGACATCGTGCGAAGTCGCCTTGCCGCCAGCGGCACGGTGCTATATCGTCCCGCAGCCTGGAGGACGCATGACCGACACCGAAGAGGTCGCTTCCGGAGCCAGCGAGGAGTTCGAGCGCGAGCCGGTCCCGAAGCGAGCTCTCCTGGGATTCCGCAGCTTCATCGGGATGTACGCCGGCGAGCACACCGCGGGCACCGAGCTGATGATCGGCTTCCTCTTCGTCGCCCGCGGGGCGAGCGCCGCCGACCTGGTCTTCGGGCTGCTGCTCGGCAACCTCCTGGCGGTCCTGAGCTGGACCTTCCTGACGGCTCCCATCGCGACCCGGGCGCGCCTGACCCTCTACTATCAGCTCGAGCGGATCTGCGGCCGGCAGCTCGTCACGCTCTACAACCTGGCCAACGGGGTCATGTTCTGCTTCCTGGCCGGGGCCATGGTCACGGTCTCGGCCACGGCGGTGGGGGTCTGGTTCAACATCGACATGCCGGGCCTCAACGACTTGTACCCCCGGGGCTTCGGGTGGATCGTGGCGGTCCTCGCCGTGGGCAGTCTCATCTCGGTGGTCGCGGCCTACGGCTACCAGAGCGTGGCCCGCTTCGCCAACATCGCGGCGCCGTGGATGGTCCTGGTCTTCCTGGGCTTCGGAATAGTGGCGGCCCGTGATCTTGGCGTGACCTCGGTGGGCGAGTTCTGGTCGGTGGCGAAGGAGAGAATCTGGGTCGGGGGCGACCCCCTGCCCGGCCAGACCAAGTTCACCTTCTGGCATGTGACCTTCTTCGCCTGGTTCTGCAACATGGCGATGCACATCGGGATGTCGGACTTGTCGATCTTGCGCTTCGCTCGCAAGTCCTGGTACGGGATCGCCTCCGCTGCCGGCATGTACGTCGGGCATTTCATGGCCTGGATCTCGGCGGCGCTCCTGTACTCGCTTCAGCTGCACCGCGACCCGTCCAACACCGACGTGCTTCCGGGACCCCTGGCGGCGAGCGCGCTCGGGCTGGCCGGCATCTTCTGCGTGATCATCGCGGGCTGGACGACCGCGAACCCCACGATCTACCGCGCCGGGCTCGCATTCCAGGCGATCGTTCCCCGGGTCTCCCGCTTCAAGGTCACCCTCGTCACCGGCGGGATCGCGACCATTGCAGGGCTCTTCCCCGCCATCGCGATGAAGCTTCTCGATTTCGTGGCCCTCTACGGCCTCATCCTCATGCCGATGGGAGCGGTGATCTTCGTCGATTTCTGGCTCATGGACCGGCTCGGACTCCGTAGCGGATACGCGGCGCACCGGGGCCTGGGCTTCAACTGGGCAGCGGGCGCCGCCTGGCTCGTGACGCTCGCGGCCTGCACCGGTCTGATGCTCTACGGGGGCGTCGAGATCTTCTTCGTGAGCCTCCCGGGCTGGTTCATCGCCGCCGTGATCTACATCGTTGGGAGTCGCCTACTGCAGAAGCCGAGCGACCCGACGCCGGTCGCTTCGTGAAGGGAAGCATGCGATGAGAAGAGCGCTTCAGGTCGCGTCCTCACTGGCTCTGGTCGGGATCGTCATTCCTCCGGTGCTCTACTTCAGGGGAGATCTGCCCCAGGATGGCATGAAGACGGTGATGCTCCTGGCCACGATCCTTTGGTTCGCGGCCACGCCGTTCTGGATGAACGATCGGTCCAGCAAGTAGGCGCCCCACGACCATGTCGATCCGTCGCCACGCCGGTCTCTTGTCGAAGGGTAGAACATGTATCTTCACAATTGCAGAAGAAAGACGAGCGCCCTCGCCCTTGGGGCTCTCCTCCTCCTCATCCATGTGCCGCCGCTCCTGTCCGAGTCGAACGGTGGATCGCGCAGCGACGGGGCCGCTCGGGCGGCGGCGAAGGCAAAGCCGAATGTCCTGCTGATCATCTCCGACGATCAGACTTGGACGGACTTTGGCTTCATGGGGCATCCCGCCATCGAGACCCCGCACATCGACGCGCTTGCGCAGCAAGGAGCGGTCTTCACGCGAGGATACGTGCCCACGGCTCTTTGCCGCCCTTCGCTCGCCACGATCGTGACCGGACTCCACGCACACCAGCACGGGATAGTCGGTAACGATCCGGCGATCCCACTCGACCTTCAAGGCCCGACGTACCGGGATGATCCCCGATACCGCGAGTTGAACGAGCGGCTGCGGGCCAGGATCGAGCAAGTCCCGACGCTGCCACGGCTCCTGGGCGAGCACGGCTACGAGAGCTTTCAGAGCGGCAAATGGTGGGAAGGAAGCTACCGGCGCGGGGGGTTCACCTCCGGGATGACCCACGGTGACCCCGATCGCGGCGGACGTCACGGCGACGACGGCTTGACGATCGGCCGTACCGGGCTACAGCCCATCTTCGATTTCATCGACGAGGCCGGCGACGACCCCTTCTTCGTCTGGTACGCTCCTTTTCTTCCTCACTGGCCACACGATCCTCCGGCCCGTCTCCTCGAGAAGTACGTCGCGGCCGAGCGGCCCATCGAGCTCTCACGCTACTACGCCATGTGCGAGTGGTTCGACGAGACCGTGGGGGAGCTGCTGAGCCACCTCGACGACAAGGGACACAGCGGGGACACCCTGGTGGTCCTGGTCACGGACAACGGCTGGATCCAGCGCACGCCGGAGACGAAGGTCCCATCCGGCTGGGAGCTCGCCTTCGCGCCCCGGTCGAAACAGTCTCCCTACGACGGCGGCACGCGCACGCCCATCATCCTTCGCTGGCCGGGCGTCATCGAGCCCGCGCGGTACGAGACGCTCGTGAGCAGCATCGACATCGCGCCGACGATCCTGGCGGCGGCGGGGGCAGACACGCCTCCCGAGATGTCGGGGGTGAACCTGCTCGATGTCATTCACGGTGTTTCCGTCGATCGCACGGCGATCTTCGGTGAAGGGTTCGCCCACGACATCGCCGACATCGACGACCCCCGGAAGAGCCTCCTCTACCGCTCGTGCATCGAAGGGCGGTTCAAGCTGCTCCTGAGCTACGACGGCCAGGTGGGCCGATACAAGGTGGTGCACCCACAGACCCGCCAGAAGGTCGAGCTCTACGACCTCGAGGCCGACCCTTTTGAAACCAGGAACCTGGCCGAAGAGCATCCGAAGATCGTGGCTCGCCTTTCAGGGAGGATCGCCGACTGGTGGAGGCTCGAGCCCTAGCCCGTGGCGAATGTCGGACCGCGTCGAGCTATTCACCAGGCCTTCTGCTGCGACGCGCGAAAAGCGCGCGTCCGCCCCCTCGCTCTCCCGGTCGGTGTCGTTGCGCGATACGAAACGACAGAGCCGAGGCGCGAGGTCGACAGGGGCTCCCCCACCGCACGCTCCGGGAAGGGAACTCGTGAGGATCGAGGGCCTTCGCCCCGGGCATCCGAGCGCGGGAGCGTTTCAGGTGAGCAAACCAGTCCTACCGGTCGAGAGAGCGTTGCCGACACCCTGGGCCCGTGAAAGACTCACGCGCGAGAGTGGCCCTCGTCAACCGAGGGACAACAACCCTGCCGAAGGAGATTCCTGTGCCCACCGAAACGCGACGCCACTGCTGCTTCATCCTCTTTCCATCGAGCCGATCACCGTTCGTTCGCACCCTGGCCCGGCTGATCCCCGTCGCCCTCCTGGCCGTCGTGGGTTCGACATTCGCGGCCGCGGCGGCCCCTTCGCTGGCGCACCTGCGGTGCGAGTACAAGGTCGACCCGATCGGGATCGACGCGACCCAGCCTCGTCTGAGCTGGGAGCTCCGCTCGGACGAGCGCGGTGTGGCTCAAACGGCGTACCAGGTCCAGGTCGCAGAGGGCGGATCGAGCTGGAGAGAAGAGGCCATCCTCTGGGACACCGGCAAGGTCGTCTCCGACCGCTCGATCCACGTCCCCTACGAAGGCCGTGCCCTCGAGTCGGGGCGCAGGTACTCGTGGCGCGTCCGGGTGTGGGACGACGACGGGCGAGCCTCGGAGTGGAGCGCCCAGGCGTACTGGGAGATGGGCCTGCTGCGACCCGAGGACTGGCAGGCCCGCTGGATCTCTGCCGACACCGAGGAGGACATCTCGAAGCCCCAGCCGGCTCCGATGCTGCGCACGACCTTCACGATCGACGGTACCGTGCAGTCCGCCCGGGCCTACGTGACCAGCCTCGGCCTCTACGAGCTGCAGATCAACGGCCGCTCGGTGGGAGACCAGCTGTTCACACCCGGGTGGACGAGCTACCGTAACCGTCTCCAGTACCAGACCTACGACGTCACCGATCAGCTCCGCCGCGGTGAGAACGTGGTCGGCGCCATGCTCGGTGACGGATGGTACCGCGGCTACATGGGGTGGGGAGACGCCCGGAACATCTACGGAGACGGGCTGGCGCTCCTCTTCGAGCTGCGCATCACGCACGAGGACGGCCGGGTGCAGGTCGTGGGCACGGACGAGACCTGGCGGTCCACGACCGGCCCGATTCTCCACTCGGACATCTACATGGGCGAGACCTACGACGCCCGGCTCGAGCGGCTCGGCTGGAGTGCGCCGGGCTCCGACGACAGCGACTGGGGGGGCGTCCGCGTCGTCGATCAGAGCAAGAGCATCCTCATCGCCCCGGCCGGGCCGCCCGTTCGTCGTATCGAGGAGATCCGCCCGATCGCGATTCTCGAGACCGCGGCCGGGGAGACGGTCGTCGACCTGGGCCAGAACATGGTGGGGTGGGTGCGCCTCGAGGTGCGAGGACCCGAGGGGACCCGTGTCACGCTCCGCCACGCCGAGGTGCTCGACAAGGACGGCAACTTCTACGTCGCCAACCTTCGGGCGGCGAAGCAGGAGGTCACGTACGTCCTGAAAGGGGACGGCGAGGAGGTGTACGAGCCGCATTTCAGCTTCCAGGGCTTCCGCTACGTGGCCGTGGACGGCTACCCGGGGCCGCTCACCCGAGAGAGCCTGACGGGGATCGTGATCCACTCCGACATGGCGACGACGGGCCGGCTCGAGACCTCCAATCCCGTGCTCAACCAGCTCCAGCGCAACATCGTGTGGGGACAGAAGGGCAACTTTCTCGACGTCCCCACCGACTGCCCCCAGCGCGACGAGCGTCTGGGCTGGACCGGTGACGCGCAGGTCTTCGCCCGTACCGCGGCCTACAACATGGATGTGGCCGGCTTCTTCACGAAGTGGCTCGCCGATGTGGCCGCCGACCAGAACGACGAGGGGAGCGTCCCGTTCGTCGTGCCCGACGTGCTGAGCCGGCCCGGCCGGTTTGCCGGCGGGTCCACAGCCTGGGCCGACGCGGCGGTGATCATCCCCTGGGCAATGTACCTGAGCTACGGCGACACCCGGATCCTGGAGCGCCAGTACGACAGCATGAAGGCCTGGGTCGAGTACATGCGCCGCCAGGCCGGCGAGGCCGATCTCTGGAACACCGGGACCCACTTCGGGGACTGGCTCGCCTTCGCCTCGACGGCCTCCGACTACCCCGGCGCCACGACCGGCAAGGATCTCATCGCCACCGCGTTCTTCGCCCACTCCACCGATCTGCTGCAGCGGACGGCGGCGGTGCTGGGTCGCGCGGAGGACGCGGCGGAGTACGCGTCCCTGCTCTCCGGGATCAAGAAGGCGTTTCAGAGGGAGTTCGTGACCACCGCGGGGCGGGTTGGGGAGAACACCCAGACGGCGTACGCCCTCGCCCTCCAGTTCGACCTGCTCCCCGAGGACCTGCGCGCGGAGGCCGCGCGCCGGCTGGCGGAAGAGGTGCGCAACCGCGGCCACCTGACCACCGGGTTCGTGGGCACGCCCTACCTCTGCCACGTTCTCAGTCGGTACGGCTATCTGGACGTCGCCTACCAACTGCTCAACCGCAAGGAGTACCCGTCGTGGCTCTACCCGGTGATGCAGGGCGCGACCACGATCTGGGAGCGCTGGGACGGGCAGAAGCCCGACGGCACGTTCCAGGACGTGGGAATGAACTCCTTCAACCACTACGCCTACGGAGCCATCGGCGAGTGGATGTACCGCGTGGTGGCCGGCCTCGAGATCGATCCGGCCGAGCCCGGCTACCGGCACGTGCTGGTCCAGCCGCAGCCCGGCGGCGGCCTCACCTCGGTGGAGGCCCGGCTGGACACGATGTTCGGCGAGGCGGCCTCGGCCTGGGCTCTGGTGGAGGAGGACGGTTTCCAGGTGACGGCGACCGTACCGCCCAACGCGTGGGGCACCGTCCGCCTGCCGAATGCGGTCCTGGCCGAGGTGACGGAGGGTGGCCGCCCCGTCGCGTCGGTGCCCGGCGTCCGCAAGGCCGCCCAGGCGGACGACGGGGTTGTGGTCGAGGTGGGATCGGGCCAGTACCGTTTCGCCTACCCCGCAGGCGACCTGGTGGAACGTCTGCGCCCGGCTCCGTTCTACCTCGACCAGACCGTCCGTGTGCTCCTCGAGAGCCACGCCGCCATGGTCGTCATCGAGAAGCACTTGCCTGGATTCGCGGACGATCCGATGATCGAGCAAAGGAAGCCGATGTCTCTCCGGCTGGCCGCTGCGTCTGCCGGCCTCTCGGAGGAGTCACTGCAGGCGCTCGACGAGGAGCTCCGACAGCTCCGCGAGTAGGGCTGCGGACGCCCTGCTACGATAGTCCCTCCATGCGCGACAGCCTGGCCCGCCTCGGCCGCGACGTCGTGGCCTGCGAGCGCTGCCCTCGCTTGCGAGGCTGGTGCCGGAAGGTCGCCCGCGAGAAGGTGAAGCGTTTCCGCGAGGACGACTACTGGGGCCGGCCCGTTCCCGGCTTCGGCGACCCGATGGCTCGGTTGCTCATCGTGGGTCTCGCCCCGGCCGCTCACGGCGCGAACCGGACCGGGCGTGTCTTCACCGGCGACCGTTCGGGAGACTTCCTGTTCGCGGCGCTGAAGCGTGCTGGTTTCGCCAACCAGGCGGAGTCGACACATGCCAAAGACGGCCTGCGCCTGGACGACGCCTTCATCACGCCGATCGTGCGGTGCGCGCCGCCCGCGAACAAGCCGACCCGTGAAGAAATCCTCAACTGCAGGGACTACCTGGATCGCGAGTGGACGCTCCTCGGCAAGCGCCTTCGGGCGGTCCTCGTCCTGGGCCGGGTGGGCATGGACGGCCTCCTGGCGATGCTCCGCGAGACGGGTCGGCTGCCGACCCGGGGACGCCTCGCCTTCGGCCACGGGGTCACTCACGAGATCGGCCCGGGGCTGCGACTCTTCTGCTCCTACCACCCCTCTCAGCAGAACACGTTCACCGGCCGCCTGACGCCCAGCAGCTTCGACCAGGTGATGCGCAAGGTTCGAGCGCACCTGGCCCGGCCCGTCATCACCCCAGGAGGTCGCTCTTCGTGAAACTCACATCTCGTCTCACCGCTGCTCGCATCCCACCCCTGGCGACGATGGCATTCGCGGTCCTCGCGGCCGCCCCGGTCATGGCGGAGGTGAGCCAGTCCAGCTTCCACTCGGCGGCCCTCGGGACCGAGGTGAGCTACGTCGTCGACCTCCCGACCTCCTACCAGGAGTCCGATCGACGCTACCCGGTCGTCTACGTGCTCCACGGTCTCTTCGAGGGCGTCGGCTTCTGGGAGCGGCGGGGCCTCGCACGGGAGCTGGCTCGCCTTCGGGAATCGGGGGCCTTCGGTGATCTCGTCGTCGTGGCCGTCGACGGTGGGAACTCTTTCTTTTTGAACAGCGCGGTCGGCCGTTACGAAGACCTGGTCACGCAGGACCTGATCGCTCACGTCGAGTCCACGTACCGCGTGATCCCGGGCCGGGGCGGGCGGGCGTTGCTCGGGGTGTCCATGGGCGGCTACGCCGCTCTCCGGATCGCCTTCGCCCGGCCCGAGCTGTTCGCCGCGGTGGCGACCCACAGCGCCATGCTCCTCGAACGCATCCCTTCGGCAGATCAAGGCGCCCGGCGCGGGCACATGAGGGCCTTCCACTCGGTCTTCGGCAACCCGATCGACGAGGAGCTCTGGACCCGCGCCGACCCCCTCGTCTTGGCCCAGCGCGCCGATCCGAGCGCGACCCCTGCGCTCTACCTCGACTGCGGCGCCGAGGACCGCTACGGGCTCGCTCGGGGCCATCGGGCCATCGACCGAACGCTCAACGGGCACGGCGTGGCCCACACCCTCGAGCTCCCTCCGGGCGACCACGGCTACGAGTTCGTCCGCGGCCGGCTGGCCGAGAGCCTCGCCTTCCTGAGCACCGTGTTGGACTGAGAGCCGCTCGTCCTACGTGATGTGCGCGCCCTGCGCCTCGGTGTAGACGGCGTAGAGCGACTGGCTGCCGGTCATGAACAGCCGGTTCCGCTTCTGGCCGCCGAAGCAGAGGTTCGAACAGATCTCCGGAAGCCTGATCTGGCCGATGCGGTCGCCGTCCGGCGCGAAGACGTGGACGCCGTCGTACCCTTCCCCGACCCAGCCGGCCGAGGACCAGATGTTGCCGTCGGTGTCGCAGCGGATGCCGTCGGCCAAACCGGCCTGGTCGAAGCCGTCGAGCTCCATCGAGGTGAACGTGCGCCCGTTGGTCAACGTCGTCCCGGCGACGTCCCAGACCTTGATGATGCGCTCGGCCTCGGGGTAATGCGTCGCGCCGGTGTCGGCGACGTAGAGCTTTCCGTAGTCCGGGGAGAAGCAGAGGCCGTTGGGCTTTGAGATCTCGTCCGTGGCTTTCTCAATGCGGCCGGTCTTGCCGTCGATGCGGTAGACCGCCTCCTTCAGGTGCAGCGGGCCCTTGTGGCCCTCATAGTTCATCAGGCTGCCGTAGCCAGGGTCGGTAAACCAGATGTCGCCGTCGGGATGCACCACCGCGTCGTTCGGCGCGTTCAGCGGCTTGCCTTCGAATTCGCCGGCGAGCACGCTCACCGAGCCGTCGTGCTCGTAGCGCACGACCCGACGATTGCCGTGCTCGCAGGAAAGCTGACGGCCCTGGTAGTCGAACGTATTCCCGTTGGAGTTGCCGGAGGGGTGACGAAAGACGCTGACGTGACCGTCGTCCTCGATCCAGCGCATCTGAACGTTGTTGGGAATGTCGCTCCAAACGAGGTAGCGGCCGACGCTATTCCAGGCCGGGCCTTCCGCCCACAGCGTCCCCAGGTGCAGGCGTTGAATCGGGGTGTTCCCCAGCTTGTATTTGTCGAATCGCTCGTCCAGCGAAACGATGTCCGGATCGGGGTAGCGAACGGGAGTCTTCCCCGACCAGTCGCGCTGCTGGGCACTGGCGGCGGCAGCGAGGGCGGTCCCTGCGGAGGCAAGGAAGGCGCGGCGAGAGGTTGTCAATGTCATGGCGTCCAGAGAGTATCGGAATCGCCACCTGCAAGCCATCATTGGTTGCCACTCGCCCTCGTTTACGCAACTATCTGTCCGACTGAGATGCAAGGAGGCCCTTTCATGAGGAACGTCGTTCATACCAGCCGCATCGAGATCCGAAAGCACGTCGGAGCGCATCGGACCGCCCGCGTCGAGGGCTTCAACGAGCCCTTCGATTTCGGCATTCACGGCGGGATCAAGGATTTCTACCAGAAGAAGTACGGGACCAAGATGCCCGCGGTGGAGCATCCCGCCACGCTCGACTACATGATCGCCGCCGTAGCCGGCTGACTGACCGGAACCCTCGGGGGCGCGCTGGATGCGCGCGGCGTGACGTCAGAAGAGAACCTGAAGGCGGCCGTGGAAGGTGACATCGAGGCCGTCGAGGGAGTCCTTCGCATCACCCGGATTCGGCTCCGCTACCAGGCCACGATTCCAAAGGGAGCCCGCGACGCGGTCGACCGGGTCCTCGAGGTCTACGCGGACAGCTGTCCGGCCTACCAGTCGGTCAAGGGCTGCATCGATGTGAGCTGGAAGGCCGACTTCACGGAAGCGCCTTGAGAGGGGGGTCGCACAGATCAGCGTAGGGTCCCCGTGTCTCCGGGGAACGTGGCACGGGGTCCTGCAGGAGAGCAATCATGCGAACGCTCTGCCTCGCCACCGCGTTGACACTCACGTCTCTGGCCCCCGTCTGCTCGAGAGCGGCGGCCGCGGACAGCTTGGTCCCGACCCGTTTGCGCGTGGAGTACCGCGTGAACCCGTTGGGCATCGACGTCACCAGGCCCCGGCTGAGTTGGGTCCTGCGGTCCGCTGCACCGGCCAAACGCGGCCAGGCGCAGACGGCCTATCAGGTGCTCGTCGCCGGCAGCCCCGAAGAGTTGGAGGGCGGGCACGGCGACCTCTGGGACAGCGGCAAGGTCGCCTCCGATCAGACCATCCACGTTGTCTACGCCGGCCCGGCGTTGGTTAGCCGGCAACACTGCTACTGGACGGTGCGCGTCTGGGATCGCGACGGCAAGGAGTCACCTTGGAGTGAGCCGGCGCACTGGTCCATGGGCCTCCTCGAGAGGTCCGACTGGGGCGCGCAGTGGATCGGGGATCCCGAGGCAATCCTCGACGCTGAGCGGGAGGCCGACGCGCGCCGCAAAGTTCACAGCGGCTATAAAAGCCAGGCCGGATCTGTCGATGACCACCGGTGGGTCGTCCTCGATCTCGGGACACGGCAGGAGATCGACGGCCTGCGCCTGCATCCCGCACAGCCCTACGACTGGCCGCCGGACACTCCGGCCTATTTCTTTCCCGTGCGGTTCAAGCTCGAGGCCGCCAACGAGGCGGACTTCTCTGATGCCAGGACCCTCGTCGATCGCGCCGGTGAGGACCAGCCGGCACCGGCCATCACCGAGCCGCCCCTCTATCGCTTCGATCCGGCTGGGGCGCGGTACGTCCGCCTGACCATGACACGTTTGCGGCCGGTGACCGAGATCCTCTCGCGCGTGGCCTTGGCGGAGATGGAGGTGCTCTCGGGGGAGAGAAACGTCGCACGAGGGGCTGCCGTCACCGCTCCCGAGGCGTTGGCGGGCCCCGGCTGGTCCAAGGACTACCTGGTGGACGGGCGCACACGAGCCGAACACGGAGACCCGATCGGGCTGCCGGCGACGCTCTTGCGCAAGTCGTTCAATGTGAATGGGGCGATCCGGCGAGCCATGGTCCACGTCACGGCGCAAGGGCTCTACGATCTGCGCGTCAACGGCCACCGCGTCGGCGATCATCTGCTGGCTCCCGAGTGGACCAGCTATCACGAGCGCATTCAGTACCAGACGCACGACGTCACCGAGCTTCTGCGAGCCGGCGAGAACGTCGTGGGCGCCCTGCTCGGCACCGGCTGGTACATCGGCCGAATTGGACTGTTCCCCGACCGGCACGTCTATGGAACGCAGCCGCAATTGCTGCTGCGCATGGACGTCGAGCTGGCCGACGGATCCACCCAGACGATCGTGAGCGACGGCACGTGGAGGTTCACCTCCGATGGGCCGATCCGTTCTTCGGACATTCTCGACGGCGAGGTCTACGACGCCCGCAAAGAGATGCCCGGCTGGGATGCGCCCGGTTTCGAGGACAGCACCTGGAAGGCCGTCCAGGCCGACGGCGATCTGGGAGAAGCGAAGCTCGTCCGGCAGCGGAACGAACCGATCCGGGTCGTCAAGGAGCTCGAGCCGGTCTCGATCAGCGAGCCAGAGCCGGGTGTCTACGTGTTCGACATGGGGCAGAACATGGTCGGCTTCTGTCGGCTGAAGGTCCGAGGGCCCGCGGGCGCCACCGTCACGCTGCGCCACGGAGAGATGTTGAACAACGACGACACGCTCTACACGGTGACCCTCCGCACGGCCCCCCAGGTCGATCGCTACACCTTGCGGGGCGGCGGAGAAGAAGTGTTCGAGCCGGTCTTCACCTATCACGGCTTCCGCTACGTCGAGCTGACGGGCCTGCCGGCGCGGCCGGCAGCGGATGCGATCACGGGCCGCGTGATGCACTCCGCATCGCCCGACACCGGGGCATTCGAGACATCCAGCTCCTTCATGAACCAGCTCATGAGCAACATCGTCTGGACCCAGCGCGCCAACATGCACGGCATTCCGGAAGACTGCCCGCAACGAGACGAGCGCCTGGGTTGGATGGGAGACATCCAGTCGTTCTCGCAGACAGCAATCTTCAACATGGACATGGCCGCGTTCCTGACCAAATGGCTGCAGGACGTACGCGACGATCAGGCCGCGGACGGCCGCTACCCCGATTTCGCTCCGAACCCCAGCGTCGTCCTCGGCCAGGATCGGTTCTTCGGCGTGCCGGCCTGGGGCGACGCCGGGACCATCGTCCCCTGGCGCGTGTACCAGAACTACGCCGACACTCGTTTGATCGAGCAGCACTTCGAGTCCGCCCGGCGCTGGGTCGACTTCATCCACGAAAAGAACGCCACCCTGCTCTGGGAGAACGCCCGCGGCAACGACTACAACGACTGGCTCAACGGCGACACCCTGATCCACGAAGGCTGGCCCACGACGGGGGGCATGGTGCCCAAGCCGGTGTTCGCCACCGCGTTCTTCGCTCACTCCACCGAGCTGGTCGCGAAGATGGCGGCGGTGCTCGGTCGCGAGACGGAAGCGGAGCGCTACCGTGAGCTGTTCGCGGGAATCAAGGCCGCCTTCAACGCGGCGTATGTGAAGGCCGACGTGCGGATCGAGGGAAACACCCAGGCGGGTTACGCCCTGGCGCTGCGATTCGATCCGTTGCCCGAGGAGCTGGGCAGCCGCGCTGCTCGGCACATGGTCGATGCTCTCGACCGCTACGACGGACACCTCTCGACCGGCATCCAGACCACGAACCGTCTGATGCTGGAGCTGACCCGCAACGGGTACGACGAGGAGGCCTATCGCCTGCTGAGCCTGCGGACGTTCCCGTCCTGGGGCTTTATGATCGAGAACGGCGCGACGACCATCTGGGAACGCTGGGACGGATACGTCAAGGGCCGCGGCTTCCAGAATCCGGGCATGAACTCCTTCAACCACTGGGCGATTGGCGCGGTGGGCGAGTGGATGTGGCGGCACATCGTCGGCATCAATCCTGATGAGGCCCAGCCCGGTTCAAGCACTTCGTCGTTTGGCCACGTCCCGGCGGCGGGCTGACGTGGGCCCGGGGCGCCTACGAGTCGATCAGGGGACCGATCGAGAGCGATTGGAAATTGAAGAAGGGACGTTCTCCCTCGCCGCGACGGTTCCCGTCAACACCAGCGCGACGGTCTACGTGCCCACCGCTGACACGGCGGCGGTCCAGGAAGGCGGCAAGCCGGTAAGGCAGGCCAAGGGGGTGCGCTTCTTGCGCGAGGAGGACGGAAACGCGGTGTACTCGGTGGGCTCGGGGACCTACGAGTTCGCCGCGCCGGGTCGCTGAAGGCGATTCATGAACGACGCAGCCCATATCCTGCGGAGCTCGATTCTCTGGGCGATTCTGCTGACCCTGGGTATGGCGCCTCACGCAGGGGTTGAACAGGGCGAAGCGGTTGCATGTGGAATCCACCCCTCGTACCTCAGGTGCGAATACCGCGTGGACCCGCTGGGGATAGACGTTGTCCATCCTCGTCTGAGCTGGGTACTCGAATCGGACGAGCGGGACCAGGCGCAGACCGGCTACCAGATACTCGTGGCAACCAGCGTGGACAAACTCTCCCCCGCGGACGCAGACTTGTGGAACAGTGGCAGCCCTCTTCAAGATCGGCTTCGGTAAGCGTCCGCGCTCCCCACGCGGGTCCGCTGGAGGGCGACGACCTCCGAGTGGAAGCCGAGCGGCTAGCAGGCCTGGGCCTGTCGGCACTCATCCCGAAGGCTGAAAGGGGATGACCCGCAGCGCCAACGTGCGTCGTCAGGCAGCGCCAATTTATAAATACTGCCTCTAAGTTTTGGGTATCGAATCTGTCGGCGAAACGCAGACGTCTGCGTACCATCAGGAGCCATTAAGAGGAATGAGTGATTGATATGAAATCATCGAAGATGTCGGTGCTGCATACACCGGACGCCTGCTTCGACAACCTGCCGCTATGGGACTACGAGCCACAGTACTTCACGAGTACGCTCTACGGTCTGGAAGTGCGCATTGCGTACTATGACCTCGGCGAGAAGGGAGCCGAGGAGACGATCCTGCTCACTCACGGCATGTCGGCCTGGTCGTACCTCTACCGCAGGATGATCCCGCCGTTCGTCAGCGAGGGGCATCGCGTCATCCTCTTTGACCAGGTGGGCTGCGGCCGCAGCGACAAGCCGAGCCGCGAGGAGGACTACACGTATGAGCGGCACATCGGCTGGAACATCGACCTGCTCATCAACCACCTGCGCCTCAAAGGCGTCACCGTGGTGCTGCAGGACTGGGGCGGTCTGATCGGTGCTCGCGTCGTCGCGGCGCATCCCGGTGCCTTCCGCCGCCTCGTCATCGCGAACACCATGCTGCCGACCTGCGACGACAGCTTCTTCAAGGTCTCGCCCGGGTTCTACAGCTGGAAGACATTCGCGTTCCGCACGGGGCTGAAAGACGACATCTGGATGGAGGAGCGCGGCGGACGATGGCCCGGTCAAATCATGGCACAGAAAGCGGTCGGACCGAGCAATCCCAAGATGGACCTGGCGGAGCGGGCAGCGTACGACGCGCCGTACCCCGACGACACCTACAAAGCAGGCGCGAGGATGCTCCCAGAGCTCGTCCCAACGCCGCCCACCGATCCCACCGGCCGTCCGATGATGGTGGAGTCTGAGAACAACGCGGCGGCTTGGAGCGTATTCCAGAAGTTCACCAAGCCGGTGCTGCTCGCGTTCAGCGACGAGGACACGGTCATGGCCGGCGGCGACGCAATCTGGCTGAAGCACTGCCCAGGTACAAAGCACCCTGGCGTGGAGCATATTACGATCAACGGCGTTGGACATTTCCTGCAAGACGGCGGGGCGGATCAACTGCTTGGGGCCATTGCCGCCCTCATCAGTGCCACGCCCCCTGCATCCATCGCACCTCTGCGTGCGGGGCCTCTTGGCGGTGAGGCCGCGATAACAGCCAAGGCTGCCGCGGAGGCTGCTGCCTCAGAGCGAGCGGTAGCGCACGGCGACTTCGGAATCTCAACGCCCTCCGACGGGGGCGCTTCCTTCATCGCACCTACGCCGGAAGGGCGCACTCCCTATCAACAAGCACGCGAGAGCACTTGAGGCCCTGTTCGCCGACGCTATCTAGGTCTTAGCACTTAGCATCTCAATGAAGCGCTACTGTGTGGAGGATCTATGAATTACAGTGAGAAGAGAAAACTCGGCCGAACGGATGTCGAGTTGACACAGTTCGGGTTCGGGTCGGCCTCGCTAGGGGAGATCTTTGCTCTGGTGAGCGAGGAGGACGCGCTGGCCGCTCTGCAAGCAATCTGGAAGCATGGTGTCCGCTACATCGATACAGCGCCTTTTTACGGACTTGGCCTCAGCGAGCACAGGGTGGGCAGCTTTCTGTATCAACAACCACGGCAGGAGTTTGTTCTCTCCACTAAGGTGGGACGCGTTCTCAGAGCCCCCAAAGTCAAAGCCGGTTTCAAGGCTCCTTTCTTCCTGGGAGGACTTCCCTTCGATCATGTCTTCGACTACACGTACGATGGGATCATGCGCTCCATTGAAGACAGTCTGCAAAGGCTACGACTAAACAGCATCGACCTGTTGGTGATTCACGACTTGGAGTTCGGTCACCACGGCGCGAAATTGCAGACGTACCGGGATCAGTTTTCGGGCAGCGGCTGGCGGGCCGTCGAGAAGCTGCGCTCGACGGGAGAGGTCCGGGCTATTGGGGCCGGAGCCAATGAACTGGCAGTGATTCCCTATTTTTTAGAACGGTTTGACCTCGATTTTTTCATCCTGGCGCGGCAGTACACGCTACTGGAGCAGGAAGCCCTAGACGAAGCACTGCCGATGTGCCAGGCGCGCAATGTAGGGATCATCCTGGCCTCTGTATTCAACTCAGGAATTCTGGTCACAGGCCCGGTCGAAGGCGCGAAATATGTGTATGAGGATGCACCTGCCGGGGTTCTTGAAAAGGTCTCGCGGATCGAGCAAGTTTGCCGTCGCCACAACGTTTCCTTGGCGGCTGCAGCAATTCAGTTTCCCCTGGCTCATCCCTGTGTGGCCAGTGTCATTCCCGGAGCGCTGCATCCGCGTCAAGTGGAGGAGAATCTAGACTGTTTTCGAGAGGAGATTCCCTCAGCACTGTGGGCAGAACTCAAAGCCGAAGGACTCCTTCGACAGGATGCGCCAACCCTTCCGCGGAGGGGCGCACAACCCTCTCGCCTGGAGCCTGCGGTCGGCCCGGCTTGAGGGCCGCTCCACCCTGCCTGTAGACGACAAGAGAGGGAACGACTCCTGAATTACAGTCTCCTTATCTCACGGACCTCGGTTCTGGGGGCGATTCTGCTGACTCTGGGTGTGGCGCCCCAGGCTTGGGTTGAACAAAGCGAAGCGGTCGCATCTGGAATTCACCCCTCGTACCTCCGGTGCGAATACCGCGTGGACCCGCTGGGGATAGACGTCGTCCATCCTCGGCTGAGTTGGGTACTCGAATCGGCCAAGCGGGACCAGGTGCAAACCGGCTACCAAATCCGCGTGGCCAGCAGTGTGGACAAGCTCTCCCCTGCGGACACGGACCTGTGGGACAGCGGCCGAGTCGACTCCGATCAGACGATACACGTGACCTACGACGGCAAGCCCTTGACCAGCCGGACGCGCTGCCATTGGACGGTGCGCGTCTGGGACAAAGACGGCACTCCATCGGCCTGGAGCGAACCCGCCATGTGGTCCATGGGCTTGCTGGACCGTTCCGATTGGGGCGCGCGTTGGATCTTTCTAGATAGAAGCTCCGAGCAGGACAACGCCCAGGATGACGAACAAGGCCCGCTCCGCATCGGCTATACAAGCGAGAAGGCCGACTCCCCCGATCAGGAGAAGTGGGTCGCCATGGACCTGGGTGTGACCTACCCGATCGATGCGATTCAGCTTCATCCCGCACGGCGCTTTCTGCGCAAGTTCGGTTCTCTGTCATTCATCACTTACGACGTCGGTTATCTGTTTCCGAAACGCTTCGTCGTCGAGGTGGCGACTCGTCCCGATTTCTTGGACGCCAGGACGGTCGTCGACCGGACGGGACTCGACACGCCGAATCCGGGGACAGAGGCGCCCCTGTATAGCTTCGAGCCCACAGAAGGTCGATACGTGCGTCTGAGGACAAGCACCTTGCGCACCTACGCGGCCCGTATCAACGGAGTGACACTCGCGGAAATGCGAGTCTTCTCCGGGGGTAGAAATGTCGCTGAGGGGGCCCGGGTCACGGCGTTGGACTCGATGGAGGCTCCTGAATATTCGGTGAAGTACCTCGTGGACGGCCGTCTGAAATCTGACGACCCCATCCCGCGGCGCCCGGCTGTCCTGGCGCGCAATTCGTTCCGGGCAGAAGCCCCGATCGAACGCGCTTCTGTGTACGTGACAGCCCTGGGGTTGTACGAGTTGCACATCAACGGCACTCGAGTGGGAGATCGGATGCTGGCGCCGGAGTGGACCTCCTACGAAAAGAAGGTGCAGTACGCCACGTACGATGTGACGGATCTGGTGAAGGAGGGGGACAACGCCATAGGCGCGGTGCTCGGAGAGGGTTGGTATGCAGGCCGCGTGCTCACCAGGCCCGGTATTCCGGATGAAGAACCCAGACTGCTCCTCCGACTGGAAATCGAGCTGACGGATGGGGAGACCGTGACTCTCGTCACGGATGAGTCGTGGCGAGGCACGGACGACGGGCCCATTCGATTCTCGGGGATCTATGACGGGGAGATCTACGACGCGCGCAAGGAGACGGCCGGGTGGGACCGACCAGGCTATGACGACGGCACGTGGGGCCCCGTTGCGACGATGCCCCTCGACTCACGTGAGCTCGTGTGGCAACCCAATGAGCCGATTCGTCCCTTCACGGCATTGAAGCCCGAAAGAATCATCGAGCCTCGACCCGGTGTGTATGTGTTCGACATGGGCCAGAACATGGTGGGCTCGGTGCGGCTCAAGGTGAAGGGTCCGGAAGGCACCACCGTGACGTTGCGTCATGGCGAACGTCTCAACCCGGACAACTCCCTGTTCTTCAATCTGAAGGGCGGCTTGAGCGAGATACGGTACACGCTGCGCGGTGACCCGGACGGGGAGACCTACGAGCCGCATTTCACCTACATGGGCTTCCGGTACGTGCAGGTGAACGGCCTGCCGTCACCACCTTCTGCAGATGCCATTACCGGCCGCGTGTTTCACAGCGCCTCGCCTGAGGTGGGGCAATTCGAGTCCTCGAGCCCTCTTGTCAATCAACTGGTCAGCAACATCCTGTGGACACAGCGCGGGAACCTGATGGGGGTGCCCACGGACTGCCCCCAGCGCGATGAGCGCCTCGGCTGGATGGGGGATGTGCAGGCCTTCGCCGGAACGACGCCATTTCAGGTGGATGCGGCCGCGTTCTTCACGAAATGGGTCAGGGATACGCGCGATTCGCAGGTCGACGACGGACGTTTTCCCAGCATGAGCCCGCAGATGTACGGGCCCGATGGGTTCTACGCCGATGCGGCATGGGCCGACGCCGCCATCATCTCTCCATGGCGAATCTACGAGTACTACGGAGACACACGAATGCTCGCCGAGCATTACGACGCCGCCAGGCGATGGGTGGATTGGATTCATCGATCAAGCCCGAATCTCATCTGGCGCGCCGGCGGATTCCCCGGGGACTGGCTGAATGGCGATCGCGTGTTCTTCGAGGGCTATCCGCAGAGGGGGGCCAATACGCCGGGCCCCGAGTTCGGCACGATGTTCTTTGCCCACTCCACCGAGATTCTCTCGAAGATGGCTTCCGTGATTGGACGCGACGAAGATGCAGAACGGTACAGGCGGCTCTCCAAGGACATCAAGGGCGCGTTCAACAGGGAGTTCGTGAGCCCGGATGGTCACATTGCGAGCAACACCCAGGGCACCTACGCGCTGGCTCTCCGCTTCAATGTGCTGCCCGACGATCTCCGCCCACAGGCGGTTCTGTACATGCTCGACGCGTTCGAGCCCTATGACGGCCATCTGTCCACAGGCATCCAGGCCACGCACCGACTGATGCTCGAGTTGACGCGGAATGGTCATCATGATTTCGCCTGTCAGTTGCTCAACCTGCGTACACCGCCGTCGTGGGGGTACATGATCGATCAAGGCGCCACGACCATCTGGGAGCGCTGGGACGGGTGGGTCGAGGGTCGTGACACGCATCCCGACTTCATGGGATGGATGAACTCCTTCAACCACTACGCTCTTGGGTCCGTAGGTGAATGGATATGGCGGCACGTCGTGGGGCTCAATGTCGACGAGGAGTCGCCGGCCTTCAAGCACTTCGTCATTCATCCGCGGCCCGGGGGCGGCTTGACCTGGGCGAGGGGGGAATACGATTCGATACGAGGAAAGATCTCGAGCAGCTGGGCCGTCCACGACGCGCTATTCACACTGGACGTGTCCATACCACCAACACGACCGCCACCGTGCATCTCCCGGCGCAGGGCCCGGACGAGGTCACCGAGAGTGGACGGTCAGCCGTGGGATCCGAAGGCGTCGACCTGCTGGGTACGGAGCCAGGCTGGGTCGTGCTGAACGTGTCTTCGGGCGACTACGCCTTCGCTTCGAAGTACCCGCCGGACCGGTCCGAGCCCCATTGACGGCGAACCGTGCGACTCCTTCTCGAGCACGTCGCTGACCTCGACCAGGACCTCCGGTGGCCATCCTCATCCACATTCCCTAGAATGTACTCGACGATGGACCTTCCCGCATCGCCCATCCCGAGACTGGCCGTTTTCCTGGCCGCTAGCCTGGCTGCCGGGACCTGCTTCGGGCGCGAGCCGATACCCGATCGGCTCGTGGTCCTCACGTTCGACGACTCCGTGAAGTCCCACGCGACCGTCGCCGCGCCGATCCTCGGGCGCTACGGCTTCGGGGCGACGTTCTTCATCACCGAGGGCTTCGCCTTTCGGACGAACAAGAAGGACTACATGACGTGGGAGGAGATCCGCGAGCTCCACCGGAAGGGCTTCGAGATCGGCAACCACACCCGCGATCACATGGGCGTCACCTCGGACAACGTCGCCGAGCTCGAGGAGCAGCTCCAGGGCATCGACGAGCGCTGCTCGGAGAACGGCATCCCAAAGCCCACATCCTTCGCGTGGCCGGGAAACGCCCTCGCTCCCGAGGCCCTCGCCGTGCTCCGACGCCACGGAATCCGCTTTGCGCGACGCGGCGGAGCGCCCGAGTACTCCTACGAAGGCGGCAGGGGGTGCGCCTACGAGCCGGGGCGCGACCACCCGCTTCTCGTCCCCTCGGCCGGCGACGCCCGCCCGGACTGGACCCTCGAGAACTTCGCCCGTGCGGTACGGCAAGCCACAGGCGGCCGCATCGCCGTGGTGCAGTTTCACGGTGTCCCCGAGGGCGAGCACCCGTGGGTGCACACTCCCCAGGAGCGCTTCGAGGAGTACATGCGCTACCTCCACGACAATCAGTATCAGGTCGTCGCGCTGCGCGACCTCGAGCACTGGGTCGACGCCGACACTCTCCCCGAAGAGCCGTGGAAGTTCATCGACACGCGCTCGTGCGAAGGCGGGCGGGGACGGGTGGGAAACCGCGGCGTCCGTGTCGGGGGACTCTCCGTGCCGCGCGTTCGGGACGCCGTGCCCGACTAGACCCGTCGCTCACGACAGGGAGATGATCGATGATCGATTTTCCCATCGTCGACGCGCATCTGCACGTGTGGGACTCCAAGCTGCTGTCCTACCCCTGGCTGTCCGACGTTCCACTGTTGAACAAGCCCTATCTGTTGGAAGACTACGACGAGGCCTGCGGGCCCGTCCGGGTCGAAAGGATGATCTTCGCTCAAGCCGAGTGCGACTTTGCCCAGTACAAGCAGGAGGCCGACTGGGTGGCGTCGCTGGCCGAACACGACCCCCGACTCCAGGGCATCGTGGCGTGGGCACCACTGGAGAAAGGCGAGTCGGTGCGAGACGAGCTGGAGACGCTGGCCGAGAATCGACTGATCAAGGGTATCCGACGGATCATCCAGTTCGAGGCGGATCCGGAGTTCTGCCTCCAGCCTGGCTTTGTGCGTGGAGTCCAGGCGCTGACCGACTTCGACTTCAGCTTCGACATCTGCATTAAGCATCACCAGCTGGAGAACACCATCCAATTCGTGCGCCAGTGCCCCGACGTCCGATTCATCCTCGATCACATCGGCAAGCCGGACATCAAGAACCAGCTGTTCACGCCGTGGAAGACCGAGCTCGAGACTCTGGCGGCCATGCCCAACGTGTGGTGCAAGATGTCGGGCCTGGTGTCCGAGGCGGATCAGGCCAGCTGGACCCGGGAAGACCTCAAGCCCTATGTCGACCACGCGATCGGATGCTTTGGCGTCGAGCGGATGGTGTACGGCGGGGACTGGCCGGTCGCTTCCCTGGCCACCGAGTATCCTCGCTGGGTCCGGACGCTCGAGTGGGCGTTGTCGGGCTTGTCCGGGGAGGAGCTCCACCAGCTGTTCCACGACAACGCAATCGCGTTTTACCACCTCGAGGGAGCCAGATGATGAAAGGGCTGAAGGGAAAGGCCGCGATCGTTACGGGCGGTTCGGCAGGCATCGGCCGCGCCATCATGGAAAGGCTGTGTGCGGAGGGTGTCTCGGTCACGTACGGTGACATGAGCGAGAGCGGCACCGCAACGGAAGAGGAGTGTCGCCAGAAGGGCTACCAGGTTCAGTTCGTTCGGGGTGACATGGCGGAGGAGGCGTTTTGCCGAAGGCTGGCCGACGAGGCGGTGCAGCAGTGGGGCAAGATCGATTTCCTGGTCAACAATGCGTTCTCGTTCATCGCCAAGTCGCTCGAGGCGACCCGCGAGGACTGGCTGCGGATGATGGACGTGGGCCCGATCGCCTACGCCACCATGGGGCAAGTGGTGGCACAGCCCATGGAGGAGCAAGGAGGCGGGGCGATCGTGAATATCTCGAGCATCTCCGCTCACATTGCCCAGCCAGGCCGTTGGACCTACAACGCGGCCAAGGGAGCAGTGAACCAGCTGACACGCTGCATGGCGCTGGACCTGTCGCCGATGGGCGTCCGCGTGAACACCGTCAGCCCGGGCTGGATCTGGACCCGCGAGGTCGACAAGGCCGCCGGCGGGGACCGAGGGAAGTGGGGACCCGTCTGGGGCAAGTTCCACATGCTGCGGCGTCTTGGTGAAGTCGAGGAGTGCGCCGGCCCGGTGGCGTTCCTCTTGAGCGACGAGGCCAGCTTCATCACCGCCGCCGAGCTGATGGTCGACGGCGGATACCATGGCATGGGCTCGGAAGGGCTCGGCGAGGCGTCCACGTTTGCCGGATCGGATTGAGCGGGACGGAACGACCGATCACGAGGAGGGCCGCCTGACGAGGCCACCGTGGCGGCCCGGGAGACAGCTATGGACCTGACGACCGGAATCGTGCTGGTCATCGTCGGCGGCGCACTGGAGGGACTGTTTTCGCTGGGTGTGACGCGGGTTCGCAAGTGGAGATGGGAGAACATCTGGGGACTGGGCTCATTGATCGCGCTGGTGCTGGTCCCCTGGCCAGTGGCGCTGCTGAGCGTGCCCGACCTGTTCGGCGTATTCGCCTCCGTCTCGCCGGGGCTGCTGGTGATCACGTTTCTGTTCGGCCTGGGCTGGGGCCTGGGAGGGATCTTCTGGGGCAAGGCGATCGCCGCAGTGGGCATGGCCCTGGGAGTGTCGCTGCTGATGGGCATGATCACCATCGTCGGCTCCCCCGTGCCGCTGGCCATCAACGAACCGGCCAAGCTGATCGAACCGGGTGGACTGACACTCCTGGCCGCACTGGGTGTGATGGTGGTCGGCGTCGTGTTGTGCGCAATGGCCGGCGCGCGGAGGGACAGGGAGCTCAGCGTGGACGCCGGCTCAGAGCCCACCCAGGGTCCGCCCACACCGTTTGCCGTGGGTCTGCTGTTCTGCCTGCTCTCCGGCGTCCTCTCGGCCATGCTCAACTTCGGACTGGTCTTCGGTGACCCGATCAGGCAGGCGGCCAGTCCGCCGGAAGCCCCCAATCCATTTGCCGCCAACGCCATCTGGGCGCTGGTCTTCACGGGCAACTACCTGGTCAACGCCGGCTACGCCTTCTTCCTGATGTACAGGAACCGGACGTTCGGATTGATCTTGTCCGAAGGGACGCCCACGAATTGGTTCTGGGCGTTCTTCATGGGCACAGCCTGGCCGCTGGGCATAGTGCTGTTCGGTATTGGCGCTGGCAAGATGGGTGAATACGGGGCCTACGTCGGCTTTCCCATGATGCTGTTGGTGGCCATCCTGTTCGCCAACCTGGCCGGAGCGCTGGGCGGCGAGTGGCGCGGCACGTCGCCGAAGACCCGAGCCGTCATGGTCGGCGGCCTGGCTGTGCTGTTTGTCGCCTTCGCCGTCTTCAGCGCAGCCAATATGTTGCTGCAAGCGTCCCAGCCCGAATAATTCGTCGGTAGGACCCAAAAAGAAAGCCCCTGGGTGGAGAATGGCTTTGGATAAAGGCCGGACCCCACAAACACAGGAGCTTTCAGATGCCCGAC
>CAUZDW010000006.1:0-147917 GCA_963578825.1 Vicinamibacteria bacterium | reverse complement strand
CTTTCGAGGGTTTCACGCTCCTCCCGACTCAGCACCAGTTCAGCCTTCGGGCGTCCTGATCTCATGCCCGTTATTGGGCCACACGTCACTCTATTTATCAGGCGAATTTCGGTAACAGGACACTAGCTAGGGTGTCGCGTGCCCTTCAGCGTGCCGCTGGCTTCGGTTCCAGACCAGGTTCCCTCGAAGGAGTCGCCTTCAACGGTCGCCTCGACGTCGTAAGGGATGCCGTCGACGTGAACCGTCATCTGAAAGACGTTGCCTTCCATCTTCGGGTCGGTGACGCGCCGCGCCATGCCGTCGATCTTGAGCTCGGCCTCGAGAGCTCCGCCGGCCTCGGTGATCGTGAGGACCGAAGGCAGGTCGCCGTCCGGTGTCGAGGCGACGAGCTCCCAGGCTCCGACGATCTTGCTCGCGTCGCCGGCCTGGGCCAGCGGGGCGAGAAGGACGGCGGCGGCACATGCAACGACGAGAGTGCGGGTGAGGTGAGTCTTCATGATTCTGGTGTCCTTTTCGAGAAAGTGACCGTGTCGTAGCACACGTGCACCAATCCTCGCGAATTCAGCACCGCTCCAGGTCACGGTGCCGACGATGCGGCCGCCTCGCGGGCCACGACATCGAGGAGCGCCTGGCCGTACTTCACAGCCTTGGCAGGGCCGATTCCGTAGATGGTGCCCAGCTCGTCGAGGCTGGTCGGCCGGACGACGGCAATCTCCCGCAGCGTTCGGTCGCCGGCGACGACGTATGGCGGCACGCCCTCGTCCCGGGCCGTGTGCAGCCGGTAGCGGCGCAGTGCCTCGAACAGCGCCTCGTCGACATCGCCCTCGAGGACGGGCGATGGTGTCGCCCGTCCTCGCGATGGCGCCCGGGCCCGCTGGACGTTCGCTGGGAGCAGCAGCCGGGCCGGCGCCTCGGCCTTCATCACGGCGCGCCCCTGGCCCGTCAGCCGGACCATGGGGCGGTCTCCGGACGTGAAGTCCACCCAACCGGCCGTCACGCAGCGGCGGAGCAGCCGGAGAAGCCACTCCTCGGAGTGCTCCTTCAGGACTCCCCACGTGGGTGTGCGGTCGAGGCCGGCCCGGGAGAGCCGGGGGTCGGCGCTCCCGCGCAGCAGGTGAACGGCGGCGGTGAGCCCGAAACGCTCGTGCACCCGCGCGACCGCGCTCAGGGCCTTTCTCACCACGAGGCTCACCGTTTCGGGGTCCTGGCTCGGTGAGCCGTGCGAGAGACGACCGCACGAATCGCAACGGCCGCAGCCGGCCAGGGTCTCGGCCTCGTCTCCGAAGTAGCGAAGGATGGCGTCGTGCCGGCAGCTACCCCCTTCCGCCCAGCGCATGAGCTCGAGGAACAGGTTCCACTTGTGCTCCAGGACCTCGGGCGCCACGCCTCCGCCTCGTTCCAGCAGGCGGCGGCGCAGCGCCATGTCCCCCGGGGAGACGAGGAGCAACCCGAACGCCGGCGCCCCGTCTCGTCCGGCCCTCCCGACCTCCTGGTAGTAGGACTCGATCGAGCCCGGCGGCGCCAGGTGGATGACCGCGCGGACGTCGGGACGGTCGATGCCCATTCCAAAGGCGACGGTCGCTGCGATCACCTCGACGGTCCCCTCGGCAAAGGCACGGCTGGCCCGGGCCCGCTCGCCCGGGTCGAGGCCGGCGTGGTAGGGCGCGGTCTTCCAGCCGCGGCCCTCGAGGCGCGCGGCCTCCTGCTCGGCTCCCCGGCGTGTGGGAGAGTAGACGATGGCCACACCTCCACCCGAGCCCGGCGCTCCCAGCGCTTCCGCCAGCAGGGCATCGACGTGTGCCGGTCGGTCCGCGCTTCGCCCCACCTCGATCACCCGCAGAGCCAGGTTGGGGCGCGCGAAGCCCTGGAGGATCTGGGCCGTGTCGGCTCCCAGGCCGAGTCGTGCCAGGATCTCGTCCCGCACGACGGGCGTGGCGGTGGCGGTGCAGGCCAGAACACGCGCGTAGCTCAGCTCGGACGTCAGCTCGCCGATCTGCATGTAGTCCGGACGAAAGTCGTGGCCCCACTCGCTGATGCAATGAGCTTCGTCCACGGCGATGAGCGGGATCTCGATCTTTCGCAGGAGGCTCCGGAAGCCCGGGAAAGCGAGCCGCTCCGGCGCCACATAGACGATCTTGTACTCACCGGCGGAGATCCGGGCCATCCGTCGCCGCACCTCGTCGCCGGCGAGGGTGGCGGAGAGGAAGGTGGCGGGCACGCCCCGGGCCTCGAGGGCCCGGACCTGGTCGTTCATCAGCGCGATGAGCGGCGAGATGACCAGCGTGGTGCCGGGGAGCAGCGTGGCGGGCAGCTGGTAGGTGAGGCTCTTCCCGCCACCCGTCGGTGCGACCAGCAGGAGTCGACGAGTCGCGAGGAGCGTCTCGATGGACTCCCGCTGGCCCGCCCGGAACTCGGTGTAGCCCAGCCGGACGAGGGCGCGGTCGAGATCCTCCGCCGTGGGATCGGCGCGCGATGGCAAGGGGGCCCCGGAGCTCATGGGGGCCATTCTAGGGACGGACCGCGACAGGACAGGACCGGACGAGCCGCCCCGGGGCGAAAATCGGGAAGGAATCGATGGATCGGCGCCGGCTCAGGGTTGGAGCACGCGGAGCCAGGCTCTCCAGAGAGGGCCGAGGGAGGCCTGCAGAATCCAGGCCATGACGATGCCCGAGATGCCGGCCATGTAGTAGGGCATTCGGCCGATGACCTTGAGCCTCCTGCGAGCGGTCGGGAAGAGACGGCACATCAGAGGCTCCGCAAGGACGACGCCGAGGATGCACAGTGCCGCCATGCGCGCGATCGTCCACGGCGTCCAGCCGAGGAGCACCACCGCCCACGCCGGGGTGCCACCATTCGCGAGCCCGGCAACGTAGAACGACACGTCGTTCAGGAGCACCGCCCCCATGACGACGGAAAGACTGCCCGCGGTCGCCAGGCTCAGCGCGACGAAGATGCCGATCTGCAGGAGCTGGTGGGTGAAGGAGAGGCTCAGGCTACCCTCCGTCCCCTTGCCGGTTGCGATCCAGTCGAGCATCTCCTTCTGGTATTCCGGGCCGTTGAGGACGAGGGTGTCGGTCGGCGCCGGCCAGAGGACCAGGCACGCGGTGCCCGAAATGGCCAGCGCCGCGGCCCACCAGATCGCGGTCCGCACGGCACCCCCGCGCTCGCCCTTGTGGAGCCGGTGCACGAGCAGGACGTAGGCGGGCACGGCGTTGAGGACGGGGAGGAACCACGGGACGCCGATGGCGAGGCCGAGGGGAAACGAGACCAGGGTTCCCAGGATGAGGGCGATGATGTCGTTTCTCATGAGAGCTGCTCGTCGACCGCCGCTGCCACCGCGTTCCGCTCGGGCGAGCCGACGGCGAAGGGATCGGGGTGGCGACTGTCGGGACGAGGGCACCGCCCGGCTCCGAGGTGGGCCTCGATGTCCTCGGCGAAGCGTCGCGCGAAGCCGGTGGCCACAGCCGCCGCCGTCCGGCAATGGGCGCAGTACCCGTGGGCCGACATGAACCCTGCCACGTCGGAGAGATCACGGAGGTCTTGCGCCCGGGCAGCGCCTGTCTCCATGCCTCGAAGGATCCGGTCGAGGCTTTGGGTGCCGACCGCGCACGGCGGGCACTGACCGCAGTTCTCTCGCTCGAAGAAGCCCGTGACGGACGCAGCCACGGCCAGGGGGCAGGCATCGGCGCCGACGACCAGCACCGCAGCGGTGCCGAGAGCGGTGCCGGCGTCCCTGAGCGCGTCTGGATCGAGGAGCGTGTCGATCTCATCGGGACGCAGCGGCGGTCCCGCCGGGCCTCCCGGGAAGACGAGCCCTATTCCTGCCGGGGCACCGCCGCCCTGCTCCTCGATCAGCGCCCGAATCGGCGTCCCGAGGGGCACCTCGTGGACACCTGGCTTTCGGACGTCTCCCCAGAGCGTGACGAGTGTCGTCTCCGCAGATCGGAAGCCCTCCGGGTCCTCGATCGCGTCGGACACTCTCGCCAACGTCTCCACGTTCTGCACGAGCGTCGGCCGGCCCTCGAGGCCGACCGCCGCGGGCAGAGGCGGCTTGGGCCGCGGCCACGCCCGCCGGCCCTCCAGCACTTCCAGAAGTGCCGTCTCTTCCCCGGCGATGTAGCTGTCGTCCCCCCGGCGCAGGCTCGTGGCAACGCCGTCGAGCTCGGCTGACGCGAGGGCCGTCTCGAGGGCGGCAGCCGGCCGATCGAACGAGGCCTTGAGGAAAAAAATGGCCTCACGTGCCCCGATAGCGTGAGCGGCGAGGCGCACGCCGCGGACGATGTCGTCCGCGCGCTTCACCATCGTGTAGCGGTCCTTGAACGAGCCGGGTTCGCCTTCGGCGCCATTGGCGATCACGACGGGAGTGCCGCCCTCAACGCGGACCGCCTTCCATTTTCGCGCCGCCGGGAACCACCCCCCGCCTCGGCCGCGAAGGCCGGAGGCCTGGAGACGTTGCACGATCTCATCGGGGGACCGGAGGGCCCCGGTGCGTGTGGTCGATGAAAATCGAGGCTCTAAAATGCCACTCATTGTAATGGACTTAGCTGGTGCCAAGATCTCCGTGTGGGGCTGCGATCGAATCTTCACAAATTAGTCCAGATGGTCTACGATAGAAGGACCATTGTGGGGCACGACGCTGGGTCGAGCCGCGATGCTACAGGATTTTCAGGAGAGACGCGGGCATGATCATGATCACGACGAAAGCTGCCGACAAGGTGAAGGGGATTCTGGAGCAGGAGAAGGAGAATCTTCCCGAGGGCGGGCTGCGGATCTACGTGGAAGGAGGCGGCTGCTCCGGCTTCCAGTACGGGATGGTCCTCGACGAGATCAACGAGGGCGATCAAGTCATCGAGGCCCAGGGCATCAAGGTGCTCGTCGATCCCATGAGCCTGAAGCATCTCGACGGCGCCGAGGTGGACTACAAAGACGACCTGATGGGAGGCGGGTTCGCCATCAAGAACCCCAACGCCCAGTCGTCTTGCGGCTGCGGTCAGTCGTTCACCCCGGGCGAAGGGGGCGGGGCGCAGCACTGACCGAAGGCCGTTCGCCCGACGCCGTCCGAGAAGGAGCAGGGGAGGTCAGGATGTCCGAGAGCCCGCCTCTGCTCCTTCCTCTTTTTCCCCTCCCGGACACCGTCCTCTTTCCGGGAATGCCCCTGCCCCTGCACATCTTCGAGCCGCGCTATCGCAAGATGGTAAACGACTCCCTGGCCACTCATCGCACGATCGGGATGACGCTCCTCCGGCCAGGCTGGGAGGAGGGCTACGAGGGAAGCCCTGCGATCTACCCGATCGGGTGTTTCGGATCCATCGCCCAGCACGAGCGCCTCGATGACGGACGCTACAACATCGTCCTGCGGGCTCAGTCGCGCTTTCGGGTTCTCGAGGAGCACGAAGGAGAGCCCTACCGGCTCGCCACCGTCGAGACGCTACGCGACGGCACCGGAGATGAGGACGCCCTGGACGGTCTGCGCACACGTGTCCTGACGACGATCGCCCGCGCTGCGGATGGTCCCAGGAACCTGGTCCTCCAGGGCGAGCTGCCCCACGACCTGCTCGTCAACGCTCTCAGCCAGAGCCTCGGCCTGCGCCCGGTCGAGAGGCAGTCTCTTCTCGACTGTCACACCCTCGAGGCCCGCTACGGCCGCCTCATCGAGATCCTCGACTTTCACATCCTCGAAGGAGCGGCGGGCGGAAGCACCTCGATTCACTAGTCCACCGACCGACCTTTCCGGGCCCGGGTGCGTCCAATGGGTGTCAACGGCAACGTCAAGGAGGTCTGGATGCAGCGTTCCATCGCTCTGGTGCTCGGTGTCTTCGTCGCTCTCGTCGGCCTCGCGAGGGGCTCCGGAGCCGTCCGGGCCGGGGAGACCGACGGTGATGAGCAGCGTGTCGAGATCGACAAGAGGGTCGAGAAGCACGTCAAGATCGTGATCTTCGGGGGCCACAGCTTCCTCGGGGTCGGCCTCGAAGATGTGGAGGGCGCTTCGGAGGGCGCGAGGGTCGAGAGCGTCCGGCCCGAGAGTGCGGCGGCCGGCGCGGGCATCGAGGAAGGGGACGTGATCACGCGCTTCGACGGCGAGAAAGTGCGCAGCGCGCGTCAGCTCGGCCGCCTCGTGGGCGAGACTCCTCCGGGCCGGGAGGTCGCGATCGAGGTCCAGCGCGGCGATGTCACGCGGACGCTCAGCGCGACGCTCTCCGAGGGCCCCCACCGGGTCCACGGCAGGCGCGCACAGGTTCACCTGGGCGAGGGAAGCGTGTTTGTGCCCGGCGGGGAGAACTTCGACATCGACGTCCCCGAGCTACTGCACATGCGCCGCGGCGAAGGCCCCCACGTGCTTCGTTGGCACGCCGAGGAAGGCCACGACTTCACGGGCGCCCTGTTCGCCCCCCGCCCACGGCTTGGGATCCGCTTCATCGAGCTCGGGTCGGGGACCAGCTCGCCGACTTCTTCAAGGTGGCATCCGACGATGGCGTTCTCGTGACGTCGGTCGAAGAGGCGAGCCCCGCGGCCGCGGCCGGGATCAAGGCGGGTGACGTTCTCCTCGAGTTCGACGGGACGCCGATCCGCCACGGCCGGGATCTCCAGCAGAAGGTCCGCAAGGCCCAGGCCGGGGGCACGGTCGCCATCAAGCTGCAGCGGGACGGCGGACCGATGGACGTCGAGGTCACGCTGCCGGAGCCCGAGGAGAGCAGGCGGCCCCACACGGCTGGCGTCAGCCTCTAGCATCCTCGTTCTCGTCCACGATGTCCCGTGGGCGGGAGTCGCCCGTCTTGTTCGTGCTCGTCGGGGCCTCGATGGCAGCCGAGGTGAATGGCTCGAGCGACAGCACCAGCAGGGTTCCCCCGGCCACCAGGGCCGGGGCGAGCAGCAGGTTGGCGAAGGGCACCAGCAGGCCCACCATCCCGGCGAGGCCAAAGCCCTGGCTCTCGGCCCGCCACTGGCGGTGCCAGCGCCAGCGCTCCTTGAGGGACATCCCCCGTCGCGTCAGCGCCGGATCGGTCATCTGCAGCGCCACCGCCCGGCCGCCCCACATGACCGCGAGAACGGGACCGAGGATCGGAATGAGCCCGAGCAGGAAGACCCCGGGGGCTGCCAGCAGGAAGTAGAAGCCGCCACGGAGCGACTGGGCGAGCTCCCAGACGAGACCGCGACTCGATTCGATCGAGGCCCCTCGCACACGGGCCTCGACCTGCTTCGAGAGCTGCTCCAGGGCCGGCGTTGCCAGCAGCACCGCGACACCCAGTCCAAGGAACACTCCCGTCCCGATCATGGCCGCCCACAGCAGGAGGCTCGCGGGGAGCTCGATCCACACCGGATGCGTCCCCGGCGTGGTGCCGAACGCTCCCTCGACCCGGGGAATGAGGAATATGCCGAGCACCGCTCCGAGAAACATGAATCCCGTGGCCAGCACCACCGGAAGGGCCGCCAGTGGCCACATCCGGGGGTGGCGCAGGAGGATCGCGAAGCCTGCAGGCACATGCCAGGCGCCTGCGGCCACGCGCCGCACGAGGCCGGGGCGGCGTTCCGACTCCGTGTTCGGCTCCGACATGGGGCGCCAAGCCTACCAGAAACCTGTGGATCCTTGACACCGTGAGGGCGCGGCGTGGGAGAATGCGCGCGCGATGAATGACGCCCTTGCCATCATCCTCGGAGGCGGCCGAGGAACACGGCTGTTTCCCCTGACCCACGAACGGGCCAAGCCCGCGGTGCCCATCGCTGGCAAGTACCGCCTCATCGACATCCCCATCAGCAACTGCATCAACTCGAACCTGCGGAGGATCTTCGTCGTGACGCAGTACAACTCGGAGAGCCTCAACAAGCACGTCGCCCTCACCTACAACTTCGACAACTTCAGCCCGGGCTTTGTCACCATCCTCGCCGCCGAGCAGACCGAAGAGCGGGCCGACTGGTTCCAGGGCACGGCAGACGCCGTGCGGCAGATCAGGCGGCACGCCCGGGCGCACCCTTCGCGGGAGGTCCTCATCCTGTCCGGCGACCAGCTCTACCAGATGGACTTCCGTAAGATGCGGGACGAGCATCGGCAGAGCAAAGCGGACGCGACGGTCGGAGTGATTCCGGTGCCCGCCGAGCAGACATCTGAGTTCGGCATCCTGAAGGTCGACCGGGACGGCCGGATCGTGCATTTCGAGGAGAAGCCCGGCCCCGACCGCCTGGGTGACCTGGAGTCCGAGATCCCCGGGCACGGAAAGGCCTACCTGGCCTCGATGGGCATCTACATGTTCGGGCGGGACACTCTTCAGACCGCCATCGAGGACCCCAAGCTCGTGGACTTTGGCCGCCACGTGATCCCCCGGGCCATCGGCGAGATGCGGGTGCAGGCCCACTTCTTCCAGGGCTACTGGGAGGACGTGGGAACCATAGCGGCCTACTACCAGGCCAACCTCGACCTCTGCGAATCCGTGCCTCCTTTCGACTTCCACGATGCGACGCGACCGGTGTACACCCATCCCCGGTTCCTGCCGTCGACCAAGATCGAGGACTGCACCTTGCGCAGCGCCCTCGTCTCGGACGGCTGCATCCTGATGGGGGCCGAGATCGAGCGGTCCGTCATCGGAATCCGCAGCCGCATCGGTCACGGGACGCACATCCGCGAGAGCCTGATTCTCGGCGCCGACTTCTACGAGTCGATCGACGAGATCGAGCGGGCGGAGGGCCGGGGTGTGCCGCCGGTGGGGATCGGCCGCGACTGCGTCATCGAGCGGGCCATCGTGGACAAGAACGCCCGAGTGGGCCGGGGCGTTCGCATCGTCAACGAGGCCGGCCACCAGGAAGCCGATGGCGACGGATACTACGTCCGGGACGGGATCGTGTTCATTCCCAAAGAGGGCGTCGTCCCCGACGGCACGGTGATCTGACGCGCTCCAGCTTGGACGCGCGCGTCATCCTGAGGAGCGTCAGCGTTGGGCAGGCGACGAAGGATCTCGCCCGCTCCCGCGTCCCCTTTCCTTTGTCTCGCACGCCCCAGACCCTCAAAGCGCCATCCTCACGAGCGCAGGCGCTCGGGTTTCTCAGGAGTCCTGCTCTCGGATCGTCTCGATCTTCCGATCCCGCTCGGATCCCAGGCGCTCCCTGTCCCGGCGGTAGTGCTCCTCGAGTGTCTCCTGCTCGGCAGGATCCGCGACCTTGCGGAGAGACGATCGGTGGAGGATCTCGCACTCCGCGAACCGGGCTTCGTAGAACTTCCGGATATCCGCGATCTCGTTCCGTTGCTGGTCGCTCAGCGGGCGTTCCTCGACTCCCTCCTCGCGGTCTTTCTTCCGGAGTCGCTCCAGGGCGATCTCATATGCGGTCTTCGGGGCGTCGTCGTCGGCCACGCTGTCCTCCCAGGATGCCAGTCTAGCGCCGAATCGATCGCCGCAGCTTCGATGACGTCGATCGGGCTCACGGCCGCCAGGGCTCGGGCCCTCCCTCGATGGGCCGCAGGAACTTCGCGTCCACGTCGCCGTACCACGCATGTAGACGTGCTCTCATCGCCGCCACGCGGTCGGAATCGGTCCTCGCGAGGTCGTTCCGTTCTCCGATGTCGGCGTCGAGGTTGTAGAGGTGTACCCGGCCGTCTTCATAGCGCTCGATCAGCTTCCACGGACCCATCCGCACGGCGCCGCTCGGGAAGCCCCCTTGATTCCCATAGTGCGGGTAGTGCCAGAAGAGAGCCTCGCGACCGAGCCTCGCCTTGCTCTCGAGAAGGGGCACCAGGGACACTCCGTCCTGGTGCTGCTCGGGTCGCGGGGGCAGCCCGGCGAGATCCAGGATCGTCGGGTAGAAATCGGTGCTGATCACCGGCACGCTGCAGTTGCTCCCTGGCCGAGTCACCCCGGGGGCCCGCACCAGGAAGGGCTCGCGGATCCCTCCCTCGTAGATCCAGCCCTTCCCGCCGCGCAGCGGGAGGTTGCTCGTGGGTCGTCCTTCCGAGGTGGCCAGTCCGCCGTTGTCGGACATGAAGAAGACCACGGTCTTCTCGTCGAGACCGAGGCGCTCGAGGCCGTCGAGCACCGTGCCGACCGCCTCGTCCATCGCCTCGACCATTGCCGCGTAAACAGCATGCTTCTGAACGATGCGCACCTGCCGGGGCTCGTCGACCGGCCAGACCTGCTCTTCGTCGGCCAGCTCCGTCTGCCCCTCCAGCCCCAGCCTTCGGATCTTCTCCTCGTACTTCAGAACGAGGTCGGGCCGGCTGAGGAGCGGCGTGTGGACCGAATAGAAGGAGACGTAGATCAAGAAAGGGTCCCCCTTGTGCTCTTCCATGAACCCGACGGCCTCCCTGGCAAGGCGATCGGGAAGATGCTCCCCCTCCGGGCCGTCGTCGAGCCGCGGGTTTCCGTAGGGCGGGAAGTATTTGCCCGGCCCGTAGGGTCCGCCCCGTGCCCACCCGCCTCGGTTCACCTCGAAGCCCTGCGCCTCGGGCCAGTACTCCTCAGTCGGTCCCAGGTGCCACTTGCCGGCAAAGAAGGTGCGGTAGCCGGCTTCACGGAGGGCTTCTGCGAGTGTCAGCTCCTCGAGGGGCATGCGGTCGTGAAGCGGGGCCGGCCGATACCGGGCCTCGCGCGTGCCCGAGAACCAATTGGTGACGCCGACCCGAGTGGGGTATCGACCGGTCATGATGCTGTAGCGCGTGGGCGAGCAGACGGGGTTGGCCGCATAGCCGTTCGTGAAGCGCATCCCGGAGGCGGCCAGGCGGTCGACGTTCGGTGTCTCGTAGAACGAGTCGGGGTTGTTGGCCCCGATGTCCATGTACCCGAGATCGTCCACGAGGAAGAAGACGACGTTCGGACGATCGTCGGCGCCGAGCGGAGCGGCGAGCAGCACCGCCCACAGCGAAACGAGCCTGCTGGCCTTCATCATGGCGCCTCACTCTGGCCCCGCAGCCACGAGTCGTCAAGATCGATCAGGCCACTTCCGAGGTAGAGTCAGTCCTGCAGGAGGGCGCATGACGAAAGGGATACGCTTCGCTGTGGCCGGCGCGCTCGCCGGCGTTGTTTTTCTGGCTGCGGCGCCCGCCCGGGCCCGGCAGCCGCAGACCCCCGCTCCGCCGCCGTGCGCCCAATCAGAGCACCGTCAGTTCGACTTCTGGGCGGGGGAGTGGGACGTGACCCTGCGGACGGCACGCTTGCCGGGACCAATCGCATCGAGATCATCCTCGACGGCTGTGTCCTCCTCGAGAACTGGGCGTCGGCGAACGGCAAGAGCCAAGGCACAGCTTCAACCTCCATGGCCGCGATGGGAAATGGCACCAGACGTGGGTCGACAACAGCGGCCTGCTTCTGGAACTGGTTGGGGGTCTGCAAGACGGCCGGATGGTGATGGTCCAGGACCGAAAAGGCCCTGACGGAAGCCGGCCCGCCATGAGATCTCGTGGGAGAAGCTCCCGACCGGCTAGGTGAAGCAGCACTGGCGCTCCTCCACCGATGGCGGCAAGACCGGGAGCGACATCTTCGTGGGGATCTACACGAAGAAAAAATAGCGACTCAACGCCGTCGCGCCAGCTCCCCCGGGGTGTAGGCGCGGCCGTTCTTGACCACCAGCTCGACGCTCACGCTGTTCTCGATTTTCTCGAGAGGGTCCTTCTCGAGCACCACGAAGTCGGCGAGCTTTCCGGCCTCGAGCGAGCCGAGGTCGCCGTCGAGGCCCAGGACCTCGGCGGGCCAGAGCGTCGCGGCCCGAAGCGCCTCGTGGGGCGTGAAGCCGCCCTGGACGAATGCCCACATCTCCCAGTGAACCCCGAGGCCCTGGAGCTGACCGTGGCCCCCCAGGCACACTCGGCCGCCGGCGTCGGCGATCCTCTTCGCCGCCGCCGCCACGTCGATGTGGTGCCAGTCCTCGTCGTCGGTGACGAGAACGTCGCGGATCCGGCCCAGGCGGTCCACGACGCCCTGGGGCACGTAGCGCTGCAGCCGCTCGTCCCGCCAGATGTCGTAGTGGTGGTAGAACCACTCCTCTCCCTTGATCCCGCCGTAGGCGACGAGGAGCGTGGGGGTGTATCCCGTTCCGCTCCGACCGAACAGCGTCACCACGTCCTTGCCGAGCGGTGCGATGGGCAGGGAGTGTTCGATCGTGGTGTGACCGTCGAGGATCATGGTCATGTCCGCCTCGAGGTCCCCTCCGCCCTCGGGCACGACCATCACGCCCTCCTCTCGCGCCGCCTGAACGATCCACTGCCGCTGCTCGCGGCGGGGCTGCATGTAGGACTTCACCGTGAAGGCGCCCAGGGACTTGAGGCGCCGGACGTGGCGGCGCGCATCGTCGAGGCTCTTGACCACCGCTCCGGCCGGGTTGGCCGCGCCGTAGAGAATGAACCCGGTGGAGAAGATGCGTGGGCCGGTCATGAGGCCGGCCTCGACCATCTCGGCCTGGCCGAAGACCTCGTGGGTGCTGGCCGAGGGGTCGTGGGTGGCGGTGACTCCGTAGGCGAGGTTGGCGAGGTACTTCCACGGCCGCTCGGGAAAGATGTCCAGCGTCGAGTAGTGAAGATGGGCGTGCTCGTCGAAGAGCCCGGGGATGATGGTGCGGCCCGAGACGTCCACGGTCCTGGCACCCTTCGGCAGCGCCACGGACGAGGCGGATCCCACGGCTCGGATGCGATCGTTCTCGACCACCAGGGCGCCGTCCTCGATGACCTCGTCGCCATTCATCGTCACGAGGCGCGCCCCGGTGTAGGCCACGACACCCTCGGGTCGGGCCCGCGGCAGCTCCAGGACGATCTCGATCGTCTCGGCCTCGGGCAGCTCGTCCTCGGCGTCCTCGCTCTCTTTCTCCCTGGGAGCCTCCACCTCCGGCTCGGGCACCGGCAGGGCCTCGTCGAGTCCGACCCGGCTGTAGGTGGGACCGAAGATCCACGTGACCGTCCTCCCGCCATCGGCCCAGCCCACCCACTCGCCCCCCTCGTCCGAGAGCTGGCCCACCGGCAGCGCTCCGTCGTCGACGGCCACCTCCACAGCCTGGCCCCCGAGGCTCGGCATGGCTGTCACGTAGGCGTTGTGAGCCTGGGTGAAAGCCACCCAGTTTCCGTCCGGTGAGACGCTGGCCTCCTCCGCGGACCCGAGAGTGAGATGCGTCTGGTGATCCGTCCCGTCCAGCTTCACGGAGACGAGGTGGGTGTCCGGGACCTCGAGGGGCTTTCCTTCCGGGTCGTTCTCCACATAGAAGATGCGCTCACCGTCTCTCGAGAACCGGGGCTGGGTCGTGCGCCGGTTCGTCCCCCGGTTCGGTGTCCCGATGACGTAGTGGCTCGGACCACCGGCGGAATCGACCCAGTGGATCTCGTGCCAGAGCTCCTCCGCGGGATCGTGGTCGCGGAACGTGGCGCCCGATCCACGCACGAAGACGACCCTGTCTCCTTCTGGCGAGAACGCCGGGTTGGCGTACTGGCCGGGCACCTCGGTCAGCCGCCGGGCCTCACCGGCCCTGGCCGAGCCGAAGGGGAGCGTCCAGACATGACCGCCCGTGTCGTCGTTCCACGTCACGAACGCGAGCCGGAACCCGTCGCTGGAGAAAGCGGGAGCGTACTCGAGCTCGCTCGATGCGGTCAGGCGACGCGGGGTTCCGCTGGGCAGGTCCATGACGTAGAGATGGCCCATGGCCTGAAACACCAGGTGCCGTCCATCGGGGCTCTCCACCGGCCAGCGCAGGATGCGTGCACGGACGGTCTCGGAGTCGAGCCGCCGGGGAAAGCGCAGCGCCTCGGCCACACGCTGCTCCACCGCTGCTTCGAATGGGACCGGCGATCGGACCCCCGTCTCGACATCCCATCGCCAAATTCGTCCTTCAGCCGTGGCGACCACGGAGCGCCCGTCGGGCGTCCAGGCAAAGCCCGGGAAGACGCCGTGAAAGGCGAATCCCTGCTGGTTGTCGCGTTGGACGTTCGAAGCCAGCATTCTCAGCCGACCGGTGGCCACATCCATGAGCTCGACCCGTGTCCGGGCCCGCACGCGGCGGACGAACGCGATGGTCTGACCGTCCGGCGACAGAGTCGGGGCACCGGCACCGCCGAGCTCACCCGTGATCGGCACCACCTGGCCGGTCCGGCGATCGAGGCGCTTGATCTGCCAGATGCCCGGGTTCGGGTTTCGGCCGTAGCGGAAGCGGCTGTCCCGCGCGGAGAAATAGAGGAACCGGCCGTCGGGCGAGAAGGCGGGATCGGCGGCGTCGGGCTGGGTGTCCTTCTTCGTCAGCTGGATGCCCTTGCCGCCTCGGACGTGCCACATCCAGAGCTCCACCGTGCCCAGGGACGACGTGTCGGTGAGGCGCTTGCGCCCGACCACGTACAGGCCGTCCGGGGTCCAGGCGGGGGAGTTGACGAAGGCATCCTCTTCGGAGCTGATGGCGCGGGCGTTCTGGCCCTCGGGGTCGCAGACCCAGAGATTCTCCGTGCCGCCCCGGTCGCTGGCGAAAGCGATCCACTTGCCGTCGGGGCTGAAACGCGGCTGGACGTCGTAGCCCGTGCCGCTGGTGATCCGGCGGGCGTCGCCACCCTCCATCGGCAGGAGGTAGAGGTCGCCGAGCAGGGAGAACACCAGGCGCCGCCCGTCGGGATGGACGTCGAGGCTCAGCCACGTGCCCTCGTCGGTTGCGAACGTGATGGCCTTCGCAGGCCCGTGGGCGTCTTCGACTCTCCACGGCGCCTCGGAGTCGGGCCTTGTCGAGTCTTCCGCCGGGTGGGCCTGGGCCAGCCCTGCGATCAAGATCAAGGCGAGCCCGACGGCTGTCACGAGATGTCTCTTCATAGCGCGTCGTCCTTCGAGCCGCAAGCGGCCAGGCGGGGAGCGAAACGATCGATAGCCTCCAGCCGGTTCCGAAGCAGGATTCCCCAGCGGTCCCAGTCCCGCCGGGGGCTCTCGGCGTCCAGCGAGTCCAGGGGCGGGAGCGAGTCCTCGTCGGGGATCGTGCTGGCCGGCGCACGGCCGAGGAAGGACTCGATGTACTTCATGCTCGCACGCCGCCCGGAGCGCCGCCAGGCGGTCTCGCACGGCCACCTGGCGGTAGCGCACGATGAACGTCCCCACCACCTCGGACACGGCGACCTCCGCCTCACGCACGCACTCGGCGCACACGCCGTCGAACACGCAGCCCATCTCCGTCGTATCCCCGCTCCAGCGCCGGGTGAGCGGGCGCACGGCCTCCAGGACCTCGTACTCCAGAAACCCCACGGCCTGACGGGATTCGCGTTCGAAGTGCCGCCACTCGAAGTCCGGCTCGACGCCCGGGGCCGGAAAGCGGGGCAGGGCCGCGTTGACCCGCGCCCATTCGGTGCGGTCGGCCGTCTTCCAGTCCGGGCACAACACGCTCCAGTCGAGCGCCGCGTGCCAGTACAGGCGCCGGGGGTCGTTGTGTCGATCGCACAGGGGCCGACCGCACGCGCGGCACAGGCTCTCCGCCGGATGCGAGCAGAAGGCACTCTCCGCGTCCGCGCACAGCATGCCCGGCTCGAGCCGCGGCACGAGCCGCCCGCCGCAGAACGCGCATGAGAACGCCGCTTGCCGGCGCACCACCTCACGCCCACCACAAGACGAGCACGACTGGCCGTGAAACGGCACGACGGGACGCTAGCCCGAGCCCCAGGCGGAGTCAAACCGCGGAGCGGGTGCACGGGACGCTGGTGAATTCGGCTCATGTCGAGCGAGGTTCAGCCGGGCCGCCCGGGGCCGCGAGTGCGCTGTTGCTTTGCCATTGGATGGGGTAAAGTAGATAGTTCCGCTCCAAGTGAGCGGGTCGCTGTATCGTCTGGCCGTCGATTCGGTGCTCGCAGGGGCCGGGGGCCAGCCGATGTCGGGTGACGAATGGGCAACCGGCCCCACGACATGGGGTGGCCTGGCCACGGCGACAGCCAGGAAGCAGGGAAGGGGGAGCGGATCAGCTCCAAGATATTCGTAGGCAATCTGAGCTTCGACACGACGTCCGACGAGCTTCAGGATCTGTTCGCGCCGGGCGACGAAGGAGTGCAGGTCGTCGTCCCGACCGACCGGATGAGCGGTCGTCCGCGGGGCTTTGCGTTCGTCGAGTTCACGAGCGACGAGCAGGCAGCGGAAGCGATCTCGAAATTCGACGGCTTCGAGCTGGCCGGGCGCCGCCTGCGCGTCAACGAGGCGACGGACGAGCGTCGTGGACCCGGCGGTGGCGGCGGTGGAAGAGATTTCGCAAGCCCGCCTCGACCCGGCAAGCGCCCGCCCCGACCGAAGGGCAGCCGACGCAACGCGCGCGCCCGCAAGCGCAGCATCTGGTAGGGCGCCGCCCGGCGGCCTACCAGATGCCGGGCGTGACGCCACCAGACCAGGCCCTTCTTTCTCCCGGAAAAGGGTGCAGGGTCGATCCGAGAACCATATGCCGAAGCACAGACTGACGTGCTCGCTCGGAACGACGATCGCAGCAGTGCTCCTCCTCGCTGCCGCTGCCGAGCCGGCACCGATCGGCCGGCCCGATCCGGACGGAACCGCCACCGCGGTCCGCCTGGGGATCTTCGTGATGGACATCGCGAACATCGACGATGCTTCCCAGACGTTCGAGGCCGACTTCTTCCTTATTCGCCGCTGGAGGGATTCTCGCCTGGCGTTCGATGCGGCGGAGAGCTCCGAGGCCGTGCGGGTGTTTCCCCTCTCGGAGGTGTGGCACCCCGAGGTGATCGTGTTGAACGGGCGGAGCCTGAGCACCTCCTTGCCCGAGCAGGTGCGGGTCTCTTCCGACGGAACCGTCCTGCAGCGCCAGCGCTATCGCGGAACGCTGGCCTCTCCCCTCGACCTCAGGTCGTTTCCCTTCGACCGGCAGACGCTCTTCATTCACGTTGCTTCCCTGCAAAATACGAAGAGCGTCGCGCGACGTCGGGTACTACGTTTGGAAGCTGTTCGTCCCTCTCGGACTCATCGTATTCATGGCCTGGACGGTGTTCGTGATCGGCCACGACCAGATGGGACCCCGAATCGGCATCTCCACCGCATCCATCTTCACGCTCATCGCCTTCCAGTTCAGCCTCGGGCGAGTTCTTCCGCCGATCTCCTACCTCACCCGAGCCGATCAGTTCGCGCTGGGGGCGTCGGTGCTCGTCTACCTCGCCCTGGCCGAGACGATCTTCTCCGGGAAGCTGGACGTGGGAGGCAACCCCGAGCTCGCCCGCCGCATCGACTTCCACTCGCGGTGGCTCTACCCCGCTCTTCCTTCTCGTCGTGATCGTCACGCTCGGCACCTGATTCGTTGATCATCAGTCGAGGGGTCTGCTAGCCTGACCCACGCATGCTCGACCTGGCGGCACTCCTCGTCACGTTGACCGCGCTCTTTGCCTGGGTGAACCACAAGTTCATCGGGCTCCCGAGTGCGATCGGGGTCATGGGAATGGCTCTGGTCCTGTCGCTGGGCCTGGTGGGCCTGGGCCGGCTGGGCTTCGCCTCGCTCGCGCAGCAGGCGGAGCGCCTGGTGGCCAGCGTGGACTTCACCACGGTGCTCATGCAGGGGATGCTCTCGCTCCTCCTGTTTGCCGGCGCGCTGCACGTCGACCTCTCCGACCTCGTGAGCCGGCGCCACGCCATCTGGGTCCTGGCGACGGTGGGCGTGGTGATCTCCACGACGATCGTAGGAGTGGCCGCGTGGCTCGTGCTGGACCTCGTGGGTTTGCCCATGAGGCTCATCGACTGCTTCGTCTTTGGCGCCCTCATCTCCCCCACGGATCCGATCGCGGTCATGGGCATCCTGAAGTCGGCGCGGGCGCCGAAGGGCCTGGAGATCAAGATCACGGGCGAGTCGCTCTTCAACGACGGTGTCGGCGTCGTTCTCTTCGCGGTTCTGCTCGGCCTCGCCCAGGGGACCCGGCCCATGAGCCCGGGAGGGATGGCGCTGCTCTTCATCGACGAGGCGGCTGGCGGCCTGCTCCTCGGGCTCGTCCTGGGATATGTGACCTACCGTCTTCTTCGCAGCATCGATCGCTACCAGGTCGAGATCCTTCTGACCCTGGCCCTCGTGTTGGGTGGCAACGCGCTCGCGACGAAGCTCCACGTCTCCGGTCCTCTCGCCATGGTCGTGGCCGGGCTGTTCATTGGAAACCAGGGCCGCCTGTTTGCCATGTCGGAGACCACCGAGCGCCACGTGGACACCTTCTGGGAGCTGGTGGACGAGATCCTGAACGGGGTGCTCTTCGTCCTCATGGGTTTCGAGGTGCTCGCGCTCACCTTCCGCCCGGAGCGGTTGACGGCCTCTCTCCTGATGATCCCCGTGGTCCTCTGCGCGCGCTTCGTCGCGGTGGGCGTGCCGATCAAGGTGCTGGGGCGTTGGCGCCAGTACACGCCCTACGCCGTGACGATCCTGACCTGGGCAGGACTGCGCGGGGGCATCTCCGTGGCGCTGGCCCTGTCGATCCCTCCGGGTCCGGCGCGCCAGGTCTTCCTGCCGATGACCTACGTCATCGTGCTCTTCTCGATCCTCGTCCAGGGCCTCACCCTCGGAGCGCTGGTCCGCCGGACGGTGGGCGCTCCGACCCAGGTGTCCCTGCCCGATCAGCCGTGACGAGGGACCGCCGGCTCCGCCTCGCGTCGGGCCTGCTGCTCGTGGCGCTCCTCGGCGTCATGCTCGTCACCGTTCTCGACTACGGGATGACCGCCGACGAGCCCGTGCAGAATCGGTATGGCCGCCGCCTGGTGCGCTGGTATGCGACCCTCGGAGCGGACCGCGCGGCGGTGGAGCAACACGACACGTTCTACTACGGAGGGCTCTTCGAGCTCGCTGCCCAGGCCGCCCGATGGGTGTCTCCCCTGGGGGTCTACGAGACCCGTCACGTGGTCAACGTGCTGTTCGGGTTCGTCGGCCTGATGGCGGCGCTTCTTCTGGGCACCCAGCTGGGAGGCCCGCTGGCCGGTCTGCTCTCCCTGCTCTTTCTCGCCCTGACGCCCGCGTACTACGGTCATGCGTTCAACAATCCCAAGGACATCCCCTTTGCCGCCCTGTTCTCCCTTGGTGCTGCCGCGATCCTGAGGGTGAGCGCCCACCTGCCACGGCTCCAGCCGCGGCACGTCCTGGGCGTCGGCCTTCTGGTCGGACTGGCTGCCGGCGTCCGGGTGGCGGGTCTCGTTCTCGTGCCCTGTGCCGCGGCCCTCTGGCTCGGCGTCCTCTGGTCGAAATCCGGGCGCCGTCCCTCGACCCACGACCTCGCTCGGCTGGGCCTGGTGCTGCTGGGCGTGCTCGTCCTGGCCTGGGGCGTCATGGTCGCGCTCTGGCCCTGGGCCCAGCTCGATCCCTTTCGAAATCCGTTCCGCGCTCTTGCCGTCTTCTCGCGCTTCTGGACCGGAATGCCGGTCCTCTTCGACGGGCAGCTCGTCCCGTCCGGGGCGCTCCCACGCACGTACATACCGACCTGGTTCGCGCTCACGCTGCCAGCCTTCTATCTCGTCGCGGCCGCCATGGGTGTCGGACGCCTCGTGACCCTTCGGAGTGAGCACCTCAGGGGCCCGGCCGCTGCCACGCGGCTCCTCGCGATCGCCTGGCTGGCTGCCACCACTGCTGCTCCGGTCCTGTGGGTGGTCGTGAACCACACGCCGTTCTACAACGGCCATCGCCACTTTCTGTTCATCGTTCCGGGCCTCGCCGTCCTCGCCGGCACCGCCGCCGCTGCCTGGTTGAAGGACGGCCGCGGTCTGCGCACACCGCTCCGGGCCGGCGGTGGGGCGATCCTCGGCATCTGTCTGTCGGTCACGTTCGTCGACATGGTGAGGCTCCATCCCTATCAGTCGCTGTACTTCAACCGAGTGGTCGCCGGGGGGCTGAAGCAGGCGGCGGAGAAGTATGAGACCGACTACTGGTGCAGCACGTACCGCGAGGGCCTCGACTGGGTCGTCGACCACTACTCACGACCGGAGCGGGCGGAGAGAGTTCGGGTCGCCGGGCACGCGACGCTCACCCAGGTGTCCTACGACCTGCGGCGGACCGAAGAGCGACGACGACAGTTCCGGCCCGTCACGATCCACGACGACCCGCACCTCATCCTGGCGACGACAGCCGCTGGAGACCATCGGAGGACGCCGGGACGGGTCGTCCACGTGGTGGAGCGTTTGGGGACGCCGCTCCTCTTCATCTTCGAGGTCGAAGAGCCGCGGTAGCCTGGCTGGTGACGGGCCAGTGTGCTGGACAGCCCGCACCGGCGCGCGTAGTCTCCAGGAATGCGGCCGCTGGTCGCCCTCGCTCTGGCCGCCCTGGCTGCGGGAGCGAGCGCGCAAGAACGGGTGAGACCCACCAGGGGAGCCCTTCTCGTCGCCAGGGACGAGATCCGGGGCGGGCCGTTCCACGAGAGCGTCGTGCTCCTGCTGGATCACGGCGACGAAGGGACCCTCGGGCTCATCCTCAATCGCACGACCCGGATGCCCCTTTCGGAGGTGGTGCCCGATCTCGAGGCGGGCGACCCGCCACGCAAGCTCTACTTCGGCGGACCCGTGGGGCTCGAAGGGCTCCTGGTGCTCTTCCGGAGCAAGGCGCCACCCGACGGTGTCGAGACGGTCATGGACGACATCCACTACAGCGGCGATCAGGATGTGCTGGAGGGGCTCCTCGCTGGGGAGCAGCAGAGTGACGAGTTGCGTCTTTTCATCGGACACTCCGGGTGGGGGGCAGGCCAGCTGGATGGTGAGCTCCTGCGAGGCAGCTGGGACGTGGTCCGCGCCGACGGTGCGGCGGTGTTTCCCTCAGATCTCGAGGGTTTGTGGGAATCCCTGTCGATGAGCGATCGGCTCTTTGCTCGCTCCTCGGGACCTGCCCTACGGCAGAGGCACCTGGATGGCGTAGAAGATGCCGGCCTCTGTGCCGACGTGTATGAGGGCGTAGAACCAGTCGAGCGCAGGGGCGCCGACCAGCGCCAGGCCGTCTCCAAGCGGCACCGACTTCAGAGTGGGAGTCGCGGGCAGCACATCGATCTCCCAGAGCTGTCCGTCGCTGCCCCCGGCGTAGACGTAGTGGTCTCCGGGGACGAAGAGGATGGTCGAGGGAGTGACGCCGCCGCCTCCAAGAGCGATGCCCCCCGCCGGGAGGAACTCGGGCGGTCCAGCGCAGGGGAGCGGCACCTCGCACACGTCTTCACCCTGCTCTCGCTCGGCCTCGAGTCCGAGCCTCTCCGGATCGCCTGGGCGGCGCTGCGCGGCCGGGACCGGGCGCTGCGCGGCACGGCTCTCGAATATCTCGACACCGTCTTGCCCGGCGAGATATTCGAGGCGCTTCACAGGCGATGCGGCGGGGAGACTCCAGTGAAGGCCGTGCCTCGTCCGGCGGCGCAGGTTGCGGCGGACCTGCGTGCCTCGTCCGTCAATCTTCGTCTGGACAAACCACCCTGGGGAGGAGGGGACGGGGAGGGGGAGGGGGCAGGCCCCGATTAGTACCGCGACCGCATGAGCGCGATGCCCACGGCGAGCGTCTCGCGCCACGCCCTCTCAACCCCGGCCGAGAACGACGGGTCGTGTCGGCGGGCCGCCTCGACGAGGCAGTCGAGTCGCCCCCGGCGCCCTTCTCAGAGGTCGACGACGATCGGCGCGTTGACCGGTCGATAGCGCGTGTCCACGCAGGCCGCGTTGACGAACTCCGTACCGTCGATTGTCTCGCGGCCGTAGCCCTCGTGGATGTGCCCGAAGACGTGAAGCCGCGGGCGCCGGCGGGCGAGCGCTGCCCGCAGGTCGTCGCAGCCCGCGTGAGGCCCCTGTCCGAACTTGCGCCCCAGTGCCAGGGCCTCGCCTTCGACGCGGTCGAGGATCCCCCGGGGTGGTCCGTGCGTGACGAGCACGTCGATCTCCTCCGGGATCCGGTCCCACTTCGCCCGCAGCGCCTCCCCGCGGGGCAGGTTGAACGCATAGTCGAGGAACCAGGGTTGCCACGGACTGCCCCAGACACGCAGACCATCGATCGTGGTCGCCGAGTCCTGCAGGTACACGATGTCGTCCCCGAGGAGGCTGCGCGCGTCGTCCGGAGCGTCCTCGAAGAGGCGATCGTGGTTGCCGGCAATGAAGAGCTTCTGGGGATGGGGCAGCGCGCGGAGCCATGTGGCGAAGCTCACCACCTCTGCCGCCGTGCCGCCGAGCGTTGCGTCTCCGGCGTGAATGAGCACGTCACCATCAGGGACGTCCAGAGCGTCGTGATGTCCGTGGGTGTCGGCCAGGCAAACGATGCGCACCTCACGACTCTCTCCCCGCGATGGACCCGCGTCAAACACCGGGCCTAGGCCCGAGTTCCCACAGACGAGAAAATTAGCAGGAGAGGGCACTTGCGGCCGAGCACTGAGAACCTACACTAAGCTTGTCTTGAGCGAGTCACCCGCGCCAGGATCTGTCCATTCGCGCCACTCCCTTCCCTTTCCCTCTCTGGTCGTGTCTCCCGGGCGTGCAACGCCTGGGCTCTGCGCTGCCGAAGCCCGTGTTCGGCGGGAGCCTGCGAGGAAGAATGAAGAAGCTCTTCGTGATCGACACCAACGCGGTCCTCTTCGATCATACTTGTATCTACAACTTCGAAGAGCACGACGTGGCATTGTCCATCGTCGTGCTGGAGGAGCTCGACCGCTTCAAGCGCGGCAACGATCTCATCAACTTCGAGGCACGGGAGTTCATCCGTGAGCTGGACCAGCTCGCGGGCGACGGCCCGCTGACCGACGGGCTACCGCTCGGTCCCGAGCGCGGGCGTCTGTTCGTCGAAGTGGGGGAGCCCAGGGCTTCGCGGGCCGAGCGTGTTTTCGCCGGCAGCAAGCCCGACCATCGCATCCTGGCGCTGGCCGAGGAGCTGCAGACACGGCAGCCGGAGCGCCCGATCATCCTGGTGAGCAAGGACGTCAACCTGCGCATGAAGGCCAAGTCGCTGGGTCTGATCGCACAGGACTACACCACGGGCAAGGTTCAGCACGTGGACCGGCTCTACACCGGGACGACGTGTCTCGAAGGGCTGCCGAAAGACACGATCGCTCGCTTTCACACGAAGCCCCACACGGTTCCCGTGAACGAGGTCCCCTTCGGAGAGCCGCTGCCCGGGCTGCACCCGAACCAGTACTTCGTGATGCGAAACGGCAGCCTCAGCGCCCTCGCCCATCACAACCGCGGCCAGAGCGCCTTCGAGCGCGTCGCCAAGCGTCCCGCCTACGGTGTCGAGCCGCGCAACGCCGAGCAGATCTTCGCCCTCGACGCGCTGATGAGGCCCGAGGTCGAGCTTGTCACGCTGACCGGGCGCGCGGGCACGGGCAAGACTCTCCTGGCCCTCGCCGCGGCCCTCGAGCAACGGAAGAGCTACCACCAGATCTACCTTGCCCGGCCCGTCGTCCCCATGGGCAACCGGGACATCGGCTTCCTGCCCGGAGACATCAAGAGCAAGCTCGACCCCTACATGCAGCCCCTGTGGGACAACTTCTCCGTCATCCGCCACCGCTTCTCCCGGGAGAGCCGGGAGCACAAGGCGCTCGCGGAGATGATCGAGCACGAGAAGATCTGCATTGCCCCCCTCGCCTACATCCGGGGCCGCTCGCTGGACCACGTGTTCTTCATCGTGGACGAGGCCCAGAACCTGACCCCCCACGAGGTGAAGACGATCAGCACGAGAGCGGGCGAGGGCTCGAAGGTCGTCTTCACCGGGGACATCCACCAGATCGACACCCCGTACCTCGACAGCCAGTCGAACGGCCTCACGGTGCTGATCGATCGGATGAAGGACCAGGACCTCTTCGCCCACGTCAACCTGGTGAAAGGCGAGCGCAGCCCCCTCGCGGAGCTGGCGAGCACGCTGCTTTAGTCTTTAGTGACGACGCCGGGTCGAGGATCGAGCGCCATCCGCCGTCGGATCTCACGGAATCGCTCCTGGGAGCGGAGGTCTTCGAGCAGGATGCCCTGGTGCATCGCCTGGACTGGACTTGATTTCGTGGACACCCAGGAAGAGGCGAGTATGGGTGTCATGGAGCGACGGAAGCGTAGGGCGTATACGAAGGAGTTCAAGTTGGAAACGATCAGCCCCGTTCCCTGACGGCCGGCGTTCGCGCGACGGCTCGGCGGGCGGCTCCTGGGCCATCCCCAAAGAAGCGTTTGAGAGCCTTCGCGAACGCGAACTCGGAGTCGTAGCCGACTCTCTGGGCCACCTCGGCGGTACCGAGATCCCCGGCCGTCAGCAGTCGTCGGGCTGCGAGCATCCGCCAACGAGCGAGGTACCGCATCGGACTCTCGCCGACCAGGTCACGAAAGCGCTGCGCCAGGCCCGACCTCGAGATCCCCGCTTCGTGAGCCAGGTCTCCCACGTTCCACTTGCGCTCCGGGCGTCCATGAATGCAGGCGAGGGCACGACCGACCGGAGGATCCTCGACTGCCGCCAGGAAGCCCTCGGGCTTGGCGTTGCGCGCCAGGAATTGCCGGAGCGTCTGGATGAGCAGAGCCTCGGCCAGGCGGTCGACGACGACCGAGGCTCCCCGTTGACCCGCGGTGGACTCCGCGGCGGCCATCTGGGACGCGGTCGCCACCCAGGACGCGTGTGGCTCGTCCTCGCCCGAGATGTGGACGAGCTCGGGCCGGGCGGCAAAGAACGGGTGGAGCACACGGCGGTCATACGAGAAATGACCACAGACGAGCGTGGTGCCGAACCAGTCCCACCGTAGCCCAGCTTCGGTGCCTCGCCGGGCCGACCGAACAGGTTCTCCGCGGGAGACGCATCAGCGTCGGCGGCGTGCACGAGCTCGTGAGCGGTGCCCTCGGGGAAAAGGACCACGTCGCCCTGCCGCAGCTCTCTGGGCGTCTCTCCGGGCACCCGGAGCCAGCACTGGCCCTGGACCACCACGTGAAAGGTGGCGACGTCCTTGGCTGGCACAGCCATCCCCCAGGGAGCGCGGAAATCAGCTTTGAAGTAGGCCGTTCCTCGCAGCCTCAGGGCCTCCAGTGTTTCAGCCAGGACGTCGCTGCTCATGGGTCTCGGGACGGCGTCACTTCAACGTGGGCCAGGTTGCGATCGCGTCGTCGTACAGCTGGTCGGGGTTCTGCTCCCACATGGGCTTCGTATTGACCCTCTTTCCTTCATGCATGTCGTTGAAGAAGAGCAGCAGCATCCCATTCTGGATCTTGAAGGTCTTGGGGTCCACTGGAACCCGAGCCTTTTTTACGGCCACGCCGAACGCGCAGAAACCTCCGAACTGGGGTGCATACCGATCGGGCTCCTTCTCGAAGGCGGCGAGGTTCTCCTGGCTGGAGAAGTAGAAGGTCTCGCCCGCGTGGCGAGCCGCGCGCGCCGACTTGCCCCGCACGGATGAGTTCGATCGCGGCCGCGCAACCGGCGATGGAGCCCCCGACGATTGCGACGTTCATGGCCTCCTTCGTGGTTTCGGATGGAGCGTACGTCCTCGTACGCTCGCGTGGCGCGAAGCATGTCCCGATCGTGTGCCACCGTCAAACGATTGGAGGTGGCCGCAATCGATATCGCCGCCGGTGCCGCGACGGCGACCACTGGCGGATAGAATTCGCAGGCGCGCTGTCGCGTGTCGAAGCAGAAGGCTGGTGAACCATGCGGGTGAGGGGCATGAGCGGGGACCCGTGCCGGTCCTGATCGCGATTCTCGTCGGGGCAGCGGTGGGGTTTCTCGCCCCGCAGGCCGTGCTCTGGATGCGCCCGGCGTTGCAGCCGGCCTTTGCCCTCACCATGCTCGCGGTGGGCACGCTCGTCCGGCCCGAGCAGGTTCGTGCCTTTGCGAAGGCTCCCCTCCGGCCGCTGACGGGGCTCGCCGGCCAGTACGCCATCATGCCCCTCGCCGCGGGGGGCGTCTCGCTCTTGTTCGAGGATCCCGTGGTACGAACGGGAATCGTTCTCGTGGGCTGCATGCCGGGCGCCATGGCCTCGAACCTCATGACGGTGCTGCTTCGCGGCGACCTGATCCTCTCGGTCACGATGACCACTCTCGCCACGCTGCTCTCGCCGCTGGTGATCGCGTTCTGGCTGCCGCTCCTGGCCGACACGCGGATCGACGTGCCCGTGGGCGCCATGGCGTGGAATGCCACCTGGATGGTCGTCCTGCCGGTGGTGGCCGGCATCGCGCTGCGAGCGTGGAGGACGGAACTGTCCCACCGATGGGACCGCTCGGCGACGCTCGTCGCCTCCGCCGCTATCGTGTTGATCCTGCTGGTCGTGGTGGCCGCCAACCGGGACCGGCTGGCGGGGTTGGGACCGAGGCTCGCATTGGCCATGCTGGGCTTGAACCTCGCAGCCTACGCTCTGGCCTACGCCGCGGCCACCGCCTTCCGGTGGCCGGCCCCGCAGCGTCGGACCCTGGTCGTCGAGGTGGGGATGCAGAACGCCGGGCTGGGCTCGGTCCTCGCGCTGGCCCACCTCGGTGAGGCGGGTGCCGTCCCGAGCGCGTTCTACACAGTGCTCTGCCTGGTCACGGTGTCTCTCACGCTGCCGTTTCTCGGCTCACCCGCTCAGGGCCGGCAGACGACCTCGTAGCGGTCGTCGTCGAGAGGCAGGTCGGCGTTCCGAGGCGCGGCGCGTCGCCAAGAGCCGTGATCGCGGACTCGTCCAGCGGAATCGATCACGCAGTACTCGAAGCGATCCGGGGACAACACGGCGGTGACGAAGTGGTTGAAGCCGCCCCCTGCCACGACGGGGGCGGAGTTCTTGTTCGGCTCGTACACGGCGATACCGCCGCCTCCGCTCACGAAATGGCGGATGCCGTCCTCGTCGGGTTCGAGCCGAGCGTAGAAATGATTGTGACCGGCGAAGACCACGTCGACCAGCCCGCCTGCGATCAGCGATCGGATCGGACTCGAGAGGGTCCGGTCCTCCTCGCTCTCCTCCAGCCTGAAGGCGTGGGCGAGCGCATCGACGAAGGTGGGGTCCTCGGAGTGCCCGCCGAGGCCGAAGAGATAACCCCTGGCGGCAGGAGTGCGGATCGGGTGATGCAGGGTGACGATGCGCCAGGGATCGACGCCGGCCCGGGCGGCCCGCTCTCGCGAGGCGCGGATGGCGTTCACCAGCCAGCCTAGCTGCGCCGAGTCTTCGCGATTCGGATGCTTCTCGGACGCGAGCGTGTTCGAGTCGAGGGCGTAGACCTCCGCCACGAGCTCGCCGCCCGGCCCGCGGACCTCCACCGAGTAGTAGCGGTTCTGGCCGACATACCCGAAGTCCGGGTCGGCCAGCTGCTCCTCGACGTCACACCCCTTCTCCTGCCACGCATACGCGTCGCGATCTCGTGCGAAGGTGCCGTCCTCGCGGGGCTGGAGCGCGCACTTCCGTGCGTCGTGGTTCCCCAGGGCGCAGTGGAACGCGGTCTGCCTCTGACCCGCCTCGGTTCTTCGCTGGAGAAAACGCCGGTAGGGCGACTTGAAGGCCGGCTCGAACCGCTTGGCCTGGCCCGTGAAGTAGACGTTGTCGCCCAGCAGGAAGACGTACCTCAGGTCGTCCTCGACCCGTCGCAGCTGGCGGGCCACCGCCTTCTGCTCGGCGGTGCCCGATCCTGAATCTCCGAAGAACGCGATGCGGACGGCATCGGGACCGATGCCTCCTGCGTCCTGTCCGACGGCCATGGGAGATGCCCCGGCCATCAAGAGGAGGACCAGCAGGACCAGCCCCTTCATCACTCTAGAAGGCATGGCGAATGCCGATCACCCAATCCGCGGAGTGCTTCCGACGGACCCGGGACACCTCGACAGGGCCGAAAGCGAAACCGAGACTCCACTCGATGCGGCGCCTCCCACCCGGGAACCGCGCCTGCTCGACCGGATCCTCTCCAACGTACTCCAGGAGCCCGCGGGATCGGAAGTGCAGCCCGAAGCGCACCACCGCTCGATGCCACAACGGCCATTCGCCGTACTCGCCGCGCAGCTCGAGGCCGAAACGCCCGTCGACAGCATCGTCGAGGGCGAACTGCGACGCGTCGGGGCGAGGGTTGGCGGAAGCGAGAGCCTCCCGCACCCTCGACCAGGCCAGCCAGTCGACCTGACCGGTGATCCCCACGACGGTGCTGGGCCGGAACAGAACACCGGCCGCGAGCCGCGGGGGGGCCACCAGGTCGTAGGCCAGGGTTCCCGAAGGCCCCGCGCGCTCGGCCTCCCAGCGCAGCTCCGTGTCGTAGGTGAGGCCTGCCTGAAAGCGGTGATCGGGCGTGAACAGAACGCTCAGTCCCGCGCTCGGCTCCCAGGCGTCTCCGTTCGACGAAATGTGGACCTCGGCTCCACCCTCCGATCGGCTCGTGACGAGCCCGCCGAGGTCGAGGCGCGCGGCTCCGAGGCGGATCCCGACCCGCAGCGTAGGCGTGATCGCCGTTCCGAAAGCCACACCGGTCTCTCGCACGTCAACCGTGAGACGACCCTGGTCCGAGGAGCCGTCGGGGAGGGCCGCGGCCTCGATGTCCAGCCCGACGGAGCGGGGGCTCGATAGTAGACGCGGAGACCCGAGCGGAGACCGATGGGGCGAACGACGGCTCCCTGAGCCACCGTCCAGCGAGCCCTTGTGCGGTCCAGTGCGATCGAGGTCGAGGCGGCGTACCCGAGAGAGAGCCGGACGTCGGTTTCGCTGAACAGGCTGAGCGATGCCGGATGCAGTGCGGCGGAGCCCGCGTCCGTGGCGGCGGCGACCACGGCGCCGCCGAGGGCCGCAGCGCGGGCGGACTGAGGCTCTTGCTCCCATTCCCACGAGCGGAACATCGGATCGGTTGTCTGGGCGGCGAGCGGCGTGGCGAGCGCCAGCGTGACGAGCGCCATCATGAGGGAGTGCCGGCTCACATTGTCGAGACTAGCATGCGCCCAGCCGGGCGCTCATCGCCGGATCGATGTCGACACCGCGTGTATCGTTGGTCGTCGACCCTGCCCGGATGTTGTATCCTCCGGCACGCCGTCGCCTCGTGACCTTGCAGAACCGAGGAGGAAGAATCGTCCGAACAGAGGAAGCCCATGGCCTACACGCCCGCCGATGATCGCTACGAAGAGACGTCCTATCGCCGCTCGGGACGGAGCGGCCTCCGGCTGCCTCCCATCTCGCTGGGGTTGTGGCACAACTTCGGAGACGTCGACGTCTTCGAGACCGGCCGCGCGATCATTCGGCGCGCCTTCGATCGCGGCGTGACCCACATCGATCTCGCGAACAACTACGGTCCCCCTCCCGGCTCGGCCGAGCGGGCGTTCGGCCGCATCCTGGATCTCGACCTGCGCCCCTGGCGGGACGAGCTGGTGATCTCCACCAAGGCGGGGTGGGACATGTGGCCGGGCCCCTACGGCGACTTTGGCTCGCGGAAGTACCTGTTGGCGAGCCTCGACCAGAGCCTGCTCCGCATGGGTCTCGACTACGTGGACATCTTCTACTCGCACCGCCCCGATCCCGACACTCCCCTCGAGGAGACGATGGGCGCCCTCGACCAGGTGGTCCGCCAGGGCAAGGCCCTCTATGCCGGGATCTCCAGCTACACGGCGGAGGGCACCGCGGAAGCCGCGTCCATCCTCCGGCGCCTCGGCACGCCCTGCCTCATCCACCAGCCTCGATACTCCATGTTCGATCGCTGGATCGAGGACGGCCTCACCGAAGTGCTCGAGCGCGAGGGCATCGGCTGCATCGCGTTCTCGCCGCTGGAGCAGGGTCTGCTGACGGACAAGTACCTCGATGGCATCCCGGACGGCTCCCGGGCCTCCAAGCCGCACGGGTTCCTGCGGCCGGAGCACGTGACCAAGGAGAAGATCGAGAAGGTCCGGAAGCTCAACCAGATTGCCCAGCAGCGAGGACAGAGCCTGGCCCAGATGGCTCTCCGCTGGATTCTGCGGAAACCCGTGGTGACGTCGGCCCTCATCGGCGCGAGCAGCGTGCGCCAGCTCGACGACAACCTCGACTCGCTCGCGGCCCCCGACCTCACCGCCGAAGAGCTCGAACGCATCGAGGCCGTCCTGAAGTAGGCATTTTTCGAGGCTCTCTGCAGGGCGTCCGAGGACCTCGGAGGAGGAGAAACGTGGCATCACAAAAGGGGGCCTCGGCTTCCAGTGTCTTGCTTTGCGTCGCCACGGTGGTTGCTCTGGGATGTCAGGCGACGCCCCCTGGGCCGGGGGAGTCGACTGAGGGTCCGTCGTCGGCCCATCCGGCCGATGCCGCCGGGGTCGAGGAGCCCCGGGGTCTTCGGGTCACGACACCGGAGGCGACAGCGGGATATGTCTACTTCACGCCGCCGGAGGAGGACTCCTGAGGGTGCCCCTGTTCATGGCGGCTCCCCTACTCAGGCCAGCCGGTCTGGGGCAGCCCAGGCGTGACCCTGAGCGCGTTCTCGAAGTAGACCTTCCTCAGGACGTCGTCGGGGAGGTCCATCCCGTAGAGCTTCCAGAAGGCGTGGTAGTCGCGGTAGTAGTCGAAGTACTCGTCGGCCGTCTCCATCACGCGGAAATAGTAGGGGAACTCACGAGGCTGGTAGGAGTCCTTCCCGAACAGGATCCGGTCCTGGTAGTCCATGAAGAATTGACGAGCCGCCCGCGGCTGGCGCCCGAAGTCATAGAGCACGGCGGCCAGCTCGAGCACCACGTTGGGCAAGGCGTCCAGAAGCTCTCGGGCGCCCGGGAGGTTGTGGCCGTAGTACGCGAAGTGGGCTCCGATGAAGCGTGTCTGCGGGTTGGCGGCGAACATCCTGTCGCGCTCGCCCTGCAGCTCCTCGAAGGTGGCCTTGCCCGGACCGTGGTTGCGACGGTTCGGGAACAGCGCCAGCTCCAGCCAGCGCTCGTTCTCGAAGTCGAGGGGCACGAAGAACTCGGACGGCTCGGCCGTGTGGATGATCACGGGGATGTCCGCTTTCGCGCACACCTCCCAGATGGGTTTCAGGGCCGGGTCGTCCACCTCGAGCCGGGTCCCGTCGTAGCGCTTCACCGAGATCCCGAGGTTCTTGAAGACCTTCAGGCCGATGGCGCCGTTCGCGATGGCCTGCTCGAGGTCGGCTACTGCCCTCTCAGGCCAGCCCGGTCCCCCGGCCCCATCCCAGTCGACGTTGGCGAAGACCCGGAAGCGATCGGGGTGGTCGCTCCCGCGGATGAAGTCGACCTTCTCCTTCACCGCGGCGGGGTCGCTTCCCCCGCTCAGGTTGACCAGGACTCGGAGGTTCATGGCGTCCATCTCGGAGATCAGCCGGTCGATGGTCTCAGGCGTGGGCCCGGTGTGGCTGTGGATGTCCACGAAGGGGTGCTTCGCCTTCGAGACCAGTGTCTCCTTCGTCACCAGGGTCGAGCGGGGCCGGTAGTCCAGGATCGTGGGTGCGGGGATCTCGGGCCACTGGCAACGGCCCGGTCGCGTCTCGGTGGTGCCCGGCGGACACTCCTGGCCCGGCTCGATCTGCAGCGAGGGCACCCAGCCGCCCCGCCCGCGTTGGCGCTCCTGGGTCTGGGCCACCAGGCTCGCGGCCCCGAGCAGGACCAGCGTCAGTGTCAGAAGGGTGGGGCGGCTTCTCATCGGGTGGCTCCTCGAGCGGTATGCTGGCAGCCCGGCCAGACAGGTTGGCGATGCTACCACGCGCCCCGGAAGGGCTGTCCTCACACGCGATTCGCCAGGGGCTCCTGGAAGACCTCTCCATCCTCCAGCCGCGCGGCGGTCAACATCCCGCCCCACACGCAGCCCGTGTCCAGCGCCATGAAGCCGGGCTGAATCCGGAGACCCAGGGCGGCCCAGTGGCCGAAGACGACCGTCACCTCGGCCGCCTGGCTGTCCCAGAGCTCGAACCACGGGCGGCAGTCTTCCGGGGCCCGCTCCGGGGGCCCGCTGAACTCCTCGATACTTCGGCCGTCCTGGCGGGTCGTCCGAAGGCGCGTGAGGGCCTGGATGGCCACGCGGGATCGATCCTCCGGGTCCAGGTCGTCGGTCCAGCAAGGAGCCGCGCCGGCCATCGCCTCGAGGAAACGCCTGGGCTTTGGCCCGCGGAGAGCCGCCTCGGCCTCGCGGGCCAGCTGCTGAGCCTCCTCGAGCGTCCAGGCCGGCAGCAGCCCCGCGTGCACGAGGACGAAGGGGCCCTCCCGATGGAGAAGGGGTCGTCCTCGCAGCCACTCGATGAGGTCCCTGCGATCAGGGGCCTTCAGCACCGCGTCGAGAGTATCGCCCTGCTTCGCTTCCCGAGCGCCGAACGCCTGCCCGAGAAGGTGCAGATCGTGGTTCCCGAGCACAGTGGTGACTCGATCCCCCTGTGCTCGGACCCACCGGAGGACCTCCAGCGACTGGGGCCCGCGGTTGACGAGGTCACCCACCAGCCAGAGGCGATCCTGTCCGGGGTCGTAGTGGATTCTCTCCAGCAGTCGGTGGAGCGTGCGGAAGCACCCCTGGATGTCGCCGATCGCGTAGGTAGCCACCGCCAGAATGCTACGACGAATCGGCAAGAGAATGCCGGTGTGTGCCAGGTAGCCCTACGCTCAGCGCAGGCAACCTATCGCGCCTCGCAGGCATCATGGAAACGGCGTCGTCGTCACGAGCCGCCCCGCCATGTGGAGCGTTGTGGTCCCATTCGTGATCGCGTCGGTTCTACGGTCCTCCGGAGAGGAGGACTGGCATGGACAAGTACGTCGGTCTGGATGCGCATTCACACTTCAGCTGCCAGGCTCCGGGGTCCTGACCTCCGCTATGGCGGCGGGGGGGAACCTCTCGCATCCAGCCACCGGAACGTCGAGGCCTCGAGAAAATCGTAGAAGGGGTTGTGCCTCAAGCGCAGCAACCAGTCGGAGGAGAACCGCAGTAGGCCGCGCTCGCCCTGAATGGCGATCTGGCCGAGGAAGACCGTCTCCGCGTCCGGTGGCCGGCTCTGGCCGTACAGGGGATCGTCAGGCGGGAACGGCAGCGCGACGTGGGACAGCGAGAGGACTCCCGGGGGCCAGGCCACGTTCAATGCCTCGGTCGACACCTGGGCGGACAGCGGTGCCTTGCGTCGGCGGACCACCGCGCTGGTCTCGGTGCTCTCGTTGGTGATGAGGGTGAGGCCGAAGGGGAGAGCGTCGTCGGCCATCAGCCGGGCGGTGAGAGGACCCGGATCGGAGACGAGGACCGTCGACTGGGCGCTGCGGCGGTTGATGTCGAACAGGACGAGCTCGTGGCGCGGCGGAGCAAGGTGCTCGAGCAGGTTGTCGATCACCGCATCGGTGGAGACGGTCGCGTCGACGGTCGACAGAAAAACGAGAGTCGGCGGGGAATCCTCGATGAGACCCGATCCGGCTCGAGCTTCGATGCGCCGGGCCACGTGCCGCGTCAGGCGATAGACCTGCTCTCCGGCGTTGCTCGTGAAGGAGTTGTACTTGTGCGGATCGAACTCCGGCAGGATCGAGGTCCAGGCGAGCTTCTCCAGGCCGGGGAGCAGGGCGGCCCGCCGGTTCCACTTCGCCAGCGCCGCCGCCGGGGTCACGCCGATGGCTGGAGAGATCAAGACGAGGCTGGCCGGCACCGGCATGGCCGCGCCCTCCAGCGCGTTCAGGGCGAAGTCCAGGGCGAGCGGGGCTCCCGTGGAGTAGCCGACGATGTGGATTGGGCCCTGTCCCACCTTTGACTCGAGGTGCTGCATGGCCAGCCGGAGCGTGGCGGCCATCTCCTCCCAGGTGACGGACAGGAGGCCTGAGGGCGCCGTGCCATGGCCGGGCAGCCGCAAGCCCACGACCCCGGAAGCCGCGGTCGTTGAGGCCCTCACCCAGAGCCCGCAGGCTGTAGGGCGAGTCGGACATGCCGTGCAGTAACAGCACGCCGCCGGCTGCCCCGTCGGCAGGGAGCTCGAAGCTGCGGTTCCAATCGGGCGCCCAGACTCGCGGGTCCACGGCGCTGCCGGTGCTGTAGCGGGCGAGGGCGCGGGAGGGCCCGGTCTCTGTCAGGGCGTAGATCCGCGCGTCCAACTGCTCAAACAACGTGTCTTCCAGTCGTCTGTAGTCATCGAACGTTCGGATCTCGTCCGCCCTGGCCGCTGTGAACTCTGCCGTCAGCTCTTCGGTGTGCCAGGGCTGCAGGGAGGGGCCGCTGCGCGCCCGGGACACGTAGAGCGCAACGACACCCACGACGAAGCCGAGGACGGCGACGGAAAGGTACAGGCCGAGGCGCCTGGCGAATTGGACGATGCGTCTCACGTGATGCTCCCTGGAGCGGGCACTCGGCGCCCGGCGACCAAGGATATCGCGGCGGGCCGTTCCTCGGGCCCTCCTGCCGAGCCGGGCCAGTTCTGATATCCTCGGCGGCATCAATGAGCACGGCGCGGTTTGCAGATCGGGTTGCAGTCGTCACGGGCGGTGCCGAGGGCCTGGGCCGCGCCATTGCCAGGCGACTCCTGAGCGAAGGCGCCCGGGTTCACCTCTGGGATCGAAACAGCGATCTGGCGGAGACGACCGCGGAAGCGCTCCGGAAAGAAGGCGGGGAGGTCACGGCGCGGTCTGTCGACGTCGCGGACGAAGCGTCGGTCGAGGCCGCCGTCGCTTCGGTGCTGGCCGCCGCCGGGCGGCTGGACGTCCTGGTGAACAGCGCCGGGATCGTCGGGCCCACCAACGTCCCGACCCAGGACACGCCCGTCGAGGGCTACAGGGAAGTGCTCGACGTGAACCTCACCGGATCCTTCCTGGTCACTCGATTCTCCCTGCCCCCCATGCTGGCTGCCGGGTACGGACGAATCCTGCTCATCGCCTCCATCGCCGGGAAGGAAGGCAACGCCGGCATGTGTGCCTACTCCTCGGCTAAGGCGGGGGTGATCGGGCTCGTCAAGGCCAGCGGCAAGGAAGTGGCCGGGACGGGAGTCACGGTCAATGGGCTGGCGCCCGCCGTGATCCGGACGTCCATGGTCGACGCCATGCCCGAGGCGCAGGTGAAGTACATGACCGACAAGATCCCCATGCGCCGGTGCGGCACCCTGGACGAGGTGGCCTCCCTGGCGTGCTGGATCGTCAGCGCCGAGGCCAGCTTCAACACCGGCGCCGTCTTCGATCTGTCGGGAGGCCGCGCGACCTACTGACGCCTGCAGGCGTAGGGAGGGAGAAGCTGCATGGCAGGCAGACTCGACGGGAAGAAAGCACTCGTGACTGCCGCGGCGCAGGGGATTGGAGAGGCCACGGCCCGAGCCTTTGCGGCTGAAGGCGCCGAGGTCATCGCGACCGACCTCAACGAGGAGCGGCTGAAGCGCCTCGATGGAACCCCGGGTCTCCTCACGCGCCCCCTGGACGTCACCCGCGCGGACGACATTCGCCGCGCCGCAAAGGACATCGGCGCGATTCAGGTCCTCTTCAATTGTGCCGGCTTCGTCCACCAGGGCTCGATTCTGGAGTGCGAGGAGAGCGACTGGGACTTCTCGATCGACTTGAACGTCAAGTCCATGTACCGGGTCGTCCGGGCCTTTCTGCCGGCCATGCTCGAGGCGGGCGGCGGGTCGATCATCAACATGTCCTCGATCGCGTCCTCTCTGCGGGGTGTTCCCAACCGATTCGTCTACACGACCAGCAAGGCGGCGGTGCTCGGGCTGAGCAAGGCGGTGGCCGCCGACTTCGTCAGACGGGGTATCCGCTGCAATGCCATCTGCCCAGGGACGGTGGCGACCCCATCCCTCGAGGAGCGAATCGGAACCGCCGAAGACGTCGAGGCCGCTCGCAAGGCCTTCATTGCCCGCCAGCCGATGGGCCGGCTGGGGCAACCGGAGGAGATCGCCGCGCTGGCCGTCTACCTGGCCTCGGACGAGTCGGCCTTCGTCTCGGGGACAGCGATCTCGATCGACGGCTGCATGAGCATCTAGGAGACCGCGGTCTGACTTTCGCCACAGGCTCCTGGCTGCGAGGGACGCATGATGGGAGTGCTGGAACGCCTGAGCCTCATGGAGTATTGGGAGCTCACACTCCTGGCCCTCACTTGGGACGGTATCGCCGTCGTCTGGTTCCGCCGTCGTCGAGACTGGAGACGCAATCAGTTCACTGAGCAGGTCAACTTCTCTCTCAGCTACCTCGAGACCGACGGGGAGGGGCACTCGCACCTCGCCCTGCGCACCCTGCTCGAGCTGAGCGCGGCGAACGTCTGGCTGAACGAGTACGGCGTCCGCAAGGTCCGGAAAGCGGCGGAGCAGACCACGCCCGAGATGCCGTTCCTGCTCATCCAGCCACGGCGGGACATGGAGCTCGTCAGGCACGCGGTCCTGAACGTTCTCTCGGAGCGCTTCGCGCAGGTGTTTCTCGCCCGGGCCATCGGCGTGGACGTCCGCACGGAGACTTTCCTGTACGGCCTGACGTGGGAGCGCTACGGCGAAATCAAGACCCGCAAGCTGCGGGTGATGGTGATCCGCCCCTGTGATCTAGAGGCGCTCTTCGGGCAGGACGGAAAGGCGAAGGACCTTCACGTCGCCGTCGACTCGCACCGGTGGCGGATCACCACCCTGGAGATCATGCATCGGCTCTACCACTCCTCCGACCCCGGGGAGCGGGCGGCACTCGGAGAGGTCGAGCTGGGGGTGGCGACGTCGGCACGGCCTGCCTCCCAGCTAATCCGGCACGAGCTCACGAAGCGACCGGCGCTGGATGAGCAGGTGGGCGCCGGTTCCGAGCGCGGCAAGCAGGACGAAGCCACCGAAGGCCACGGCACTCACGTGCCACATCATCCACAGCGTGCATCCGAGAGCCGAGCCCGTGACGATCCACAGGGTCTCCAGCCTCAGCCAGGCGGCGGCTCGGGTCAGGAAGCGCGGCTCGGTGCCGATGCCCTGGCCGCTGCCGACGGCCAGGACTCGACCGACGACGGTGCCCCGCGGATGGGCGTACTCGAACGGTTCGACGGGCAAGGTGAAGGCGTCCAGGTACTCCCGCTCGTGGGCGTCGGCATAGCGGAGGGTCATCTCCCGCAGCGGAGCGCCCTTGCGACCGAGGTGAAGGGCGAAACGTCTCGGCACAGCGTTGTGGGAGAAGTGATTGCAGACCACGAGCTCGAAGCCCGCCGCTTCGGAGTAGTCCTGAAGTGACCGCGCGATGAGACGCGGGGGGATGGCGTTTGATTCCTCGACGCCGTCCACGAACAGGATGGGCACCTCCATTCCGTCCGCCCCGCGCCCGAGGGCGGCTCCCAGGCGGGCCCGCACCGTTCGCCCCTTTCGCGTGCGGAAGTCCAGCGAGGAGATGCTCGCGTTGCGGAGGTAGCCGAACGTTCCCAGTCTTCCCTTCGGCCCGCGTCCGAACCATTTGACTCCTCGGAGCGAGGCCGAGCTGAAGAACTCCTCCTGGTGAGTGAGGTCTACCCAGGGGTCACGCTGCCAGATCTCCGCTTGTACCGCACCACTCGTCAGGTAGTGGCCGGCTTCGATCGCTTCGATGGACTCGGTGAGCTTCTTCTCACCTGGGCTCCCGGCTATGACGTGGTCGTTGCGCAGCTCTTGCAGGAGTGCAATCCCTCCCTCGACCGAGAGCTCGCCGATCTTGTTCTGCCGAATGCGCTCCTGATTCTTCGCGACGAATGCGGTGACCGACCTCTTTTTTCGCAGCAGGCTGTCGTAGTAATGGCCGGGCTGAAAGCGTCGCGTGATCTCGTCCTTGTATCCAAGGATCTCGCGGAGGGCGGCCTGAACGAAGGCCTGAGGCTCCTGGTCGGGCAAACGCTCGATGTGGCCTTCGTGAAACCGGTAGCGCGACCGATACTTGGGATTGTCCCAAAGATGGTTCACTCCGAGAGCGTGCAGGCGTGTGATGACTTCGCGCGCGCGCGGCAGCTCCTCTTCCGCAGCATGTGCGCAAGGTCGAGAGCCATGATCGTGCTCATCGGGTGAACGAGATACCGCTGCACGATCAGGAGGACGTACCAGAACAGAAAGACCACGTTGAAGGAGAACAGAACGACATCACCCGGAGTGTCGCAGGGCCGGCCGCCGGTGCAAGGACGGGAATGAACCCGTAGAAGTGCCGAAAGGCCAGGACCGCCACAAGCGCCGACACGACGAGCATCGCTGCCGGGTGGCGGCCAGAGCTCCCATGTGGCGGCGCCGTGCGACGACCAGGGTGTCTTCTTCGGGCTCGGTCCGCACTCGAAGGCGCGTGTACCGTCGCCACAGAATCTCCATCTCGGGAAACCCGTCTTCCCGCATCCGCTGCTCGACGTCCTCCCGTGAGAGATCAGAAGCCGGCGCGGGCGGATGGTCCGGCATTGGAGCGCCGCGCGTCACTGCAGGCGCAGCGCGCGCACGAACAGGACCAGAGTGATGGCGACCCCACCCCCGAGGCCGACCAGGAAGCCGGAATACGTTGGGATGCCGATGGTCACCGTTGCGCAAAACAGCGCCGACAGCCCAATGCCGAACACCAGGACGCTGGCTCGGTAGGTCGAGCGAAGTGCCCGCATGCGGCGTCGCCGGCCCTGCAGACGCCCGCTGACGACCGCCACCATCACCCCGAGGAAGCAGACCGTCGCCACGAGCATGGCGTAGAAAACGATGGGGAACGTGAGATCGAATGGCACGAAGAAGAGCGAAGCGGCGAGCCGCTGGATCCCCTCCCTCCCGGTGTCGGGCAGCCCGAGAAGCCCCGTCATGGCGAAGCCGGCCAGGATGCTGCTCGCAGTGAGCAGCACTTCGGCGTTGCGGTCGAGGCGCGCCCGCTCCCGCACCTCGGCGCTGGCCGGCTCCTCTGCCTGGAGCGGCGGCTGAGCGCTGGCCGGTTCGCCGGTCGGCTGTGTGTCACTCATGTCATCGAGGCTAGAACGTGAAGGCGACGCCCCCGGTTGCCTGGAAGAATCCATACTGGAACTCGATCGGGTCGAGGGCCGCGGCCAGGGCTTCCTCGATCGGCGAGGTGCCGCTTCCCGAGCCCCACGCCAGCTCCCGCTTGGGAAACCCGAAGGCCCGGGCGTCGAAGACGAGAGACACGCTGTCGCCCAGAGGCACCCGCAGGCCCGCGCCCAGGTTGCCTCCGAATCCCCCGTCAAGGGTGGCGGCCGCCGACACCCCGATCGGGGGCAGGCTGATGCCCGGGATGTTCTCCAGGCCCAGCCGCACCTGGCGGTCGCCGCCACGGTGGTGGCCGGGATGTAGCTTGCTCCCCCCCGAGATCACGAACCGGGAGCGCTCTCCGAAGCCGAGCTGGAGGTTCAACGAGAAGGGGGTGAGCTGGTCGACCTCCGATTCGCCAGAGAGATCTCCGGTCACGGGGATGGACGGCAGGCCGGGGATCAGGTCCCCGAGGTCTGCGCTGACACGACCCCCCGTCACCTCCAGGTTCACCCGGGCGCTGTCGACTCGGGCTTCCAGACCCACGACGTCGGAGAAGCGCCACGTCAGCGCTCCCGAGAAGGCCAGCCCGCCGTTCAGCTCGAGATCGAACTCGCCCGAGGTCGCGACGGGAAGGTCGGGAGGCACGAGGTCGCCCGGATCGAACGCGAAGGACTGCTTGTAGAACGGCAGCGCCCGCCCGACCGAGACAGCCAGCTCGAGCTCGCCTGCCGGCGCGGGCGCCGCCGACAGGGTCATCACTCCCACGACCAGCCCGAGGACGACGCGGGGATGCGAACAGGAGGCGACGATTCGCTGGATCATTCCGTCATTGTAGCGGAGGGATGGGGCACGGCCGGTGTCGAGTCGGCCGCCTGGGACGAACAACCGAAAGGGCGGGTAGAATTCCTCCCCTGGCCGGCCCGTCGGAGGGGCGGCCGAAGGGAGCATCCATGCAGGATCAGTGGGTCGTGGTCGGACTGGACAATGGGGGCAACTCGAACAACGCGACGGTTCTCGATCCGTCCGACGGGTTCCTCGTCGACTCCATGGTGGAGACGCCCAGTCGGGTCCTCGAAGGCTCCGACCTGGCGGTCGAGTCGCTGGTCGCAGCGTTCGCCGACATCCTGGAGCGAACCGAGGTCTCCCGCGACCGCGTCCGGGCCGTCGGGCTCGACTCGCCCGGACCTGCCAGCGCCGACGGTGTCATCTCCTCCCGGGGCTCGACGAACTTCGCCCATCCGACATGGCGCAAGTTCGATTTTCGAGGCGCCGTCGAGGCGAAGCTGCGGCTCCCGGTGGTCTACAACAACGACGGCAACGCTGCCGCCCTCTATGCGCACCATGTCTGCTTCGGCGCCTCCGGGGCAAAGCGGTGCTCGATCTCGGCCATCGTGGGCACCGGTCTCGGCGGAGGGGTCATCGACGCGGGGCGGATCGTCAAGGGCGGGAACGGCTTCGCAGGGGAGCTGGGCCACGTCCACATCCCCATGGACGGCCTCCTCGGCGAAGGGCAGCCGTTGCCCCCCTGCAACTGTGGCTTCTCGGGTGACGTCGAGGCGGTGGCGTCCCTGACCGGCATCGAGACCAACCTGCTGCCCTACTGGCTCACGCAGTTCAAGGACCACGAACTCGGGAAGATCGACGACATCAAGAAGGCGGCGAAGCTCGTCCGCAACTATGGGGAAAAGGGCGATCCCATGGCGCGGAAGATCTTCGAGCAGCAGGCGATGGCCATCGGGCGACTGTTCACCATCGCGTCGCGGTTCACCGACCCGGACGCCTACTTCGTTGGCGGCGGGGTCGCAGAGACGGTTCCGGAGTTTCGGGACTGGTTCCTGGAGACAGTGCGCAAGAACACGTCTCTCGAAGAGGAGCAGGAGGAGACGGCGATCTTCGCCCTCGTGCAAGATCTGGACATGGCGGGCGCCCGCGGAGCGGCCCTCGCCGCACTCGACCTGGCTCAGGCCGAGGCGTCGCGATGAGCCGTCTGCCTGCCGCTGTTTCCGCGCTCGTGCTGGTCGCGACCCTGGTCGGACCCCAGCTTGCCGCCCCGTCGTCCGCAGCCGGTTTGGAAGCGCAGCTCCAGCGCATTTTCAAGGAGGAGGCATTCAAGGCCCGAACCTTTGGTCCCACGCGCTGGCTGGACGGGGGATCGGGATACACGACCCTCGAAGATGCCGCGGACGGCCGTGGCAAGGACATCGTCCGCTACGATACGGCGAGCGGCGATCGGCGGGTGGCGGCGGCGGCGGCGAGTCTCGTCCCTGCAGAGGCGGGCCCCCCGCTCTCGATCGACGACTACGCGTGGTCGGACGACGGGACTCGCCTGCTCGTCTTCACCAACACCCGCAAGGTGTGGCGCAAGAACACCCGAGGCGACTACTGGGTCCTCGAACGCTCGAGCGGCGCCCTGCGCCAGGTGGGCTCCGGGTTTCCCGAGGCGACCCTGATGTTCGCGAAGCTGTCGCCGGATGGCACCCGGGTGGCCTTTGTCCAGGAGAGCGATCTGTACGTGGAGAGTCTCGAGGACGGGGCCGTCACGCGCCTGACGTCCGACGGCTCCTCCACCAGCATCAACGGCACCTCGGACTGGGTCTACGAGGAGGAGTTCAAGCTGTGCGACGGCTTTCGCTGGAGTCCCGACGGCACCCGAATTGCCTTCTGGCACTTCGACGCCACGGGTATCGGCCAGTTCCCCCTCATCAACAACACCGACACGACGTACCCCGTCGTCACCTGGATTTCGTATCCCAAGGTCGGGACCACGAACTCTGCGGTCAAGATCGGTATCGTGAGCGCCTCGGGCGGGGATCCCCGCTGGGTGCAGGTGCCGGGCGAGGACCCGCGCGCGTACTACCTTCCACGCATGGAGTGGGTGGCCGCCGGGGAGCTCCTGATCCAGCAGATGGACCGGCGGCAGCAGTCGACCGACCTCTGGCTCGCCGACGCCCGAACAGGGGAGACGCGCAGCCTGCTGCGGGACGAGGACGACGCCTGGCTGGACATCGTGGACGAATGGCGATGGCTCCCGGGAGGCCGCGAGCTCCTCTGGATCTCCGAGAAGGACGGGTGGCGCCACCTTTGGAGGGCGTCGCGGGAGGGTGGCGAGATGCGCCTCCTCACACCCGGGGCCTTCGACATCCTGAGCGTCGAAGGCATGGACGACAAGACCGTCTTCTTCATCGCCTCCCCCGACGACGCGGTGCGACGCTACCTCTACGCCGCCCAGCTCGACGGCAGCCGGGCACCCGAGCGAATCACTCCCGCAGGCCAGTCGGGCACCCACGCGTACGACATCTCTCCGGACGGCCGCTTCGCCTTCCACACGTTCTCGACGATGGAACGGCCTCCGGTCGTGGATCTCGTCCGCCTCCCGAGTCACGAGGTCGTTCGAGTGCTCGAGGACAACGCCTCCCTCGCCGCAGAGCTGGCGCCCCTCTTCGTGCCACCGACGGAGTTCTTTCAGATCGATATCGGCAAAGGCGTCCGACTGGACGGATGGATGATGAAGCCGAATGGACTCGACGCGTCGAAGTCTTATCCGCTCCTGATGTTCGTCTACGGCGAGCCCGCAAACGTCACGGTCAAGGATGGGTGGCCCAGCCGGTCCGGGCGGCATCTCTTCCACCGGGCGCTGGCCGACGCCGGCTACGTGGTGGCCAGCGTCGACAACCGGGGCACTCCCGCGCCGAAGGGACGCGAGTGGCGCAAGATGATCCACGGCTCGGTGGGTGTCCTGGCCTCCGAAGAGCAGGCGGCCGCTGTCCGAGCGCTCCTGGCCGAGAGGCCCTACCTCGACGCGGAGCGCGTCGCTTCCTGGGGCTGGAGCGGCGGAGGCTCGATGACGCTCAACCTCCTCTTCCGCTCGCCCGAGCTCTACAAGGTGGGCATGTCCGTGGCCCCGGTGCCGGACCAGACGCTCTACGACACCATCTACCAGGAACGCTACATGGGTCTGCCCAGCGAGAACCCGGAGGGGTATCGCGCCGGCTCACCCATCACTCACGCCGAGGGCCTGGTCGGAGATCTGCTCTTCGTCCACGGTTCGGGCGACGACAACGTCCACATGCAGGGTACGGAACGGCTGGTCAACCGGCTCATCGAGCTGGGCAAGCCCTTCGACTCCATGGTGTATCCCAACCGCTCGCACAGCATCTCGGAAGGCGACGGCACGCAGCACCACCTCTACTCCCTCCTCGCCCGGTATCTTCAGGATCATCTGCCCGCAGGACCGCGACCCGAATAGGCTCCAGCACTCCCCCGACGACCGCACCGACGAGGCCGAGTGCTCAGGCCAGAATGTCCTTGACGACCTGGCCGTGCACGTCTGTGAGCCGGAAGCGCCGGCCCTGGTGGCGGAACACCAGCCGCTCGTGATCGACTCCCAGCAGGTACAGGATCGTCGCCTGCAGGTCGTGGACGTGGACGGGATCGCGGACGATGTTGTAGCCGAGCTCATCGCTCTCCCCGAAGCTGAAGCCCGACTTCACGCCCGCCCCCGCCAGCCAGATCGTGAAGCAGCGCGGGTGATGATCGCGGCCGTAGTCGCCCTGGGTGAGCGGTCCCTGGCAGTAGCTCGTGCGCCCGAACTCGCCACCCCAGATCACCAACGTGTCCTCCAGAAGGCCCCGGCGCTTGAGGTCGATGACGAGAGCCGCCGACGCCTGGTCGGTGGCCTCGCACTGCCTCCGGATGTCTCGGGGCAGGTTCCCGTGCTGGTCCCAGCCCTGATGGTAGAGCTGGATGAAACGGACGCCGCGCTCGGCCAGGCGTCGAGCCAGCAGGCAGTTGGCGGCGTACGTTCCGGGCTCTCTCGCGTCGGGGCCGTAGAGGTCGTAGATCTCGTCGGGCTCCCCGGCCAGGTCCATGACCTCCGGAACGGAGGTCTGCATGCGGAAGGCCATCTCGTACTGGGCGATGCGCGTCTGGATTTCGGGGTCCTGTGTCTCGTCGGCCTGGATTCGGTGCAGCCGGTCCAGTGCCTCCAGCATCGCCACGCGATCGGCCCGATCGAACCCGGCGGGATCATTGAGAAACAGCACGGGATCCGGGCCCGCGCGCAGCTGGACTCCTTGATGCACGGTGGGGAGAAAACCGCTCCCCCAGAGCCGGGCGTAGAGCGGCTGTCCCCTCGACTCCTTGGAAATCAAGACGAGAAACGCGGGCAGGCTCCGATTCTCGCTGCCCAAGCCGTAGCTGGCCCAGGCTCCCATGCTGGGACGACCGGGGAGCTGCGAGCCGGTCTGGAAGAACGTGATCGCCGGATCGTGGTTGATCGCCTCGGTGTGCAGGCTCCTGATGAAGCAGAGCTCGTCCATGATGCCCGCCATGTGCGGGACGAGCTCGCTGGCCCAGAACCCCGACTTGCCGTGTCTTTCGAAGCGAAACTGCGATGCCGTCAGGGGCAACGACGACTGCTCCGCCGACATGCCCGTGAGCCTCTGCCCACGTCGCACGCTGTCGGGCAGCTGCTCGCCATGGAGTTTTTCTAGCATGGGCTTGTGGTCGAAGAGCTCCAGCTGCGACGGCGCCCCACTCTGGAAGAGGTAGATCACCCGCTTCGCACGAGGCGGCAGGTGGGGGGAGCCCAGAATACCGCTCGAGTCGCTCTCGCGGGGAGGTGAGCTCGCCAGGCCGAGGACCGGGTCGAGCAGCTGGGCCAGAGCCGCGCTCCCCAGTCCCAGGCTGGTGCGGGTCAGGAACTGGCGGCGCTCTATGTGGCGCCGGAGTTGCTGGGCGTCTCTCACGTCTCCCCCTACCGCTTCATCACCGAGGCGTCGTAGTTCATGATCGTGCCCACGACGACGTCGAGGCTGGCCACCTCGACCGGATCGAGGGCGTCGTCACGGGGGAAGTCGCCGCTCCCCAGAAGCTGGCGCGCCCGGCTCGGCTCCCCCTGGAACCCCCGCCGCCGGCCCTCGTACAGCTCGAGGAGCACGTCGAGCTCCTCCGGTCGCGGCCGACGACCAGTGAGGAGACGCATGGCATGGATGATCCGATCGCCCGGGTCTTGACTTGCCTGACGGAGCACGCGTTCGGCGGCCACCCGGGAGGCCTCGACGAACTGCGGATCGTTCATCAGTGCCAGCGCCTGGACGGGCGTGCTGGTCTTTTGCCTCCTCACCTGGCAGCGACTGCGGCCCGGGGCGTCGAACATAGCCATCGTGGGTGGCGGAACGCTGCGCTTCCAGAACGTGTAGAGACTGCGCCGATAGAGCTTCTCACCCTCGTCCTGCACGTATTCGCTGCTGAACGGGTTGATCACCCAGAGGCCGTCGGGCTGATAGGGCTTCACGCTCGGCCCGCCGATCCTCTCGACGAGCAGGCCGCTGGCCAGGAGCGCCTGATCGCGTAGCATCTCCGCGGTCAAGCGGCTGGACGCTCCGCGAGAGAGCAGACGGTTCTCCGGATCGCGCTCGCGCGTCTCCGAATCGGTGTCGGACGACTGGCGGTAGGTGGCCGAGGTCACGATGAGTTTCTGCATCGCCTTCACGTCCCAGCCCGACTCCATGAACTCCCTGGCCAGCCAGTCGAGAAGCCCGGGGTGAGAGGGGAGCTCCCCCTGCTGACCGAAGTCCTCTGCGGTTCTCACGAGTCCCGATCCGAAGAGCTGCTGCCAGAGACGATTGACCGCGACCCGGGCAAACAGCGGGTGATCGGGGTGGGTGAGCCACCGCGCCAGACCGCTGCGGTCGGGCGGCCACTCGGCGCGGTAGGGCATGATCCGAGCGGGTGTCCCCGGCTCGACCGGCTCGGTGGGTGCGTCGTAGGCGCCGCGGGTCAGGACGTGGGCCTGACGCGGCGGCGACTCGTCCATCACCATCACCTCGGGGATTTGCTCCATGAGCTCGTTCCGCTCGAGACGGAGCGCCGTCAGCTTGCCGCGCACGCGCTGCCAGTCGGCGTCAAATCGATCCAGGTAGAGCCCCAGGAACGGACGCTTCTCCTCCGTCGTCCAGTCGGCGACCGGCTTCTTCACCAGGGCTTGCAGACCCTCATCCCCGGCGAGGAAGGCAACCTCCGGGGTCGTCAGGCGCCGCTCCCACACCATGAGCTCGTCCACGAGGCCGTCGGTGAAGCCCTTGGACCGCATTCGCCCGCCCACCTTGATGCCCGGTCCCGACCGTGCCCTGGCGTTGTGGAGAATCTCCCGGTACAGGCGATCTCGCCGCACCTCGACCTCGAGCTCGCGACCGTCGAGGTAGAGCCGCAGCCCGGAGGCTCGACTCGAGCCGTCGTACGTCATCGCGAGGTGGACCCACTCCCCCGTGGGAACCGAAAGCCTGGAGACCACGTGAATCGAGTTGTAGGGGAACTTGTGAGCGAGGACGGCGTCGAGCCTCGCGCCGTCCACTCCGAGGTGATAGCCGCGGAAGTTGTAGAGAGCACCCCCGATGTTCCTGTGGACGATGACGCCCTTCTGTAGATCGGAGGGCACCAGCGCCCAGATCGCAAGGGAGAAGGGCTCGCCGCGGCGAAACCGGCCGACGTCGGGGAAGAAGAGGGCATCGTCCCCGTTCATGCGGAGTCCCCGCCCCACTGGCCCGTCTACGCTCTCGGGGAGACGCCGGGCGAGGGTTGCCTGGACAGGATCGAAGACCTCACCCGGCGTGCCTCCCGGCACCCGGTTTGGGATATCGTCGATGCGGATCTTTTCGAACGGGTAGTGAGCCAGAAGGCCGCTCGGACGCAGCACCTCCGAGAGCGTGTCGACTCGGGCCTCGAACCACACCTGGAACGCGCCCGTGCGGTGCGTCGCAATCCTGTCGAGCTCCGCGGCGGTCCGCTCGATCTCCTGAGAAAGACGGTCGAGCTGCTCTTCGGTTGACGCGTCGGGCAGGAGCATCGTCGGAGGGGACATGCGGTAGTGATCCACGACCATCGGCTGCTTTGCGTGGCTGAAGGAGTTGAAGGAGGTCTGCCCGGCCTCGTCCACGTTGTTGAAGAAGCTGTAGAGCTGGTAGTACTCCTTCTGTGAGATCGGGTCGAACTTGTGATCGTGGCAGCGGGCGCACTCCACCGTCAGTCCCATGAAGGCGGTGGCGAAGGTCTGGGTCCGGTCGGCGGCGTATTCGACCCGGAACTCCTCCTCTACGATCCCGCCCTCAGCGTTGTGGGGATGGAGCCTGTTGAACCCGGAGGCGAGGACCTGCTTCCGGCTGGCGTCGGGCAGGAGATCCCCCGCCAGTTGCCACGTCACGAATTGATCGAACCCCATGTTGTCGTTGAAGGCGCCGATGACCCAGTCGCGCCAGGGGGACATGTCGCGGTCGAAGTCCGCCTGGTAGCCGTCGGTGTCCGCATAGCGAGCCAGGTCTAGCCACTCGACGGCCATTCGCTCGCCGTAGTGCTCCGATGCCAGCAGCCGATCCACGACCGTGTCGTAGGCGCCGTCTGATCGGCCGTCCAGGAAAGCATCGATCTCTTCGATCGTCGGGGGCAGACCGGTGAGATCGAAGCTGAGCCGCCGGAGCAGCGTCTCACGGTCGGCCTCGGGTGACGGCTCGAGGCCCTCTCTCTCCAGCCGGGCCAGCACGAAGCGATCGATGGGGTTGTCGTCCCAGCCCGGCCTCGTGACACGTGGCGTCTCAGGGCGCTCCGCGGGACTGAACGCCCAGTGGGGCTTCCACTCAGCTCCCTGCTCGATCCACCGCGTCAGGACGGTGATCTCTTCCGGCTCGAGGCTGAGCTTGGATTCGGGCGGCGGCATTCGGACTGCGGGATCCGTGGACGAGACGCGGAGGTAGAGCTGGCTCCGCCTCAGGCTTCCCGGGACGATCGGGAAGTCGCCGGGCGACTCCGGCAGCTCGGCGTAGGGCCCATCTTCGGTGTCGAACCGGAGACCGGCCTTGCGTTGGTTCGCGTCCGGCCCGTGACACTTGTAGCAGCGGTCCGAAAGAATCGGCCGGACATGGAGAGCAAAATCGATGACTTCGGGGATCCGATCCTCGGCGGCCACCACCTCGGGAGGCTTGTCCACCGCACAGGCCAGCCCCAGGGCGAGGGAAAGCAGGGCGATGAAAGGCCTGGCAACACGAGTCATTGGGGGGGCCTCTGAGGGGCACCCTCATCATACGCTTGCCACGAGGGCGAACGAGCCTGCTAGCGGTTCTCGAGCTCCGCGGTCCAGTTGACGACGACGGTGGTGGGGGGAGTGCTGTCCTCGATCAGCGAGCTCAGGAGCAGAAAACGCTGGCCGTCCGGGGCGATGAGATAGCGGTTGTTTGTCGTGACGCTACGCAGACTCACCGGGAACATCGCTTCGGGTATGCCGGCCACGAAGGTCTGGCCCGTCTGCACCTCGACGCGCACCAGCTGTCGCTCTGGGGAGAGGTAGAGCAGCTCGCAGCCGTCGGGTCCCCACTGTGGCTCCTGGCCACCCGCCGTCGAGATCTGCCATTTGCCGCCCGGTCCCGGGAATGCCTGGACATAGATCTCGAAACGGCCGGACTCGTTCGACTGGTAGGCCACCCAGCGCCCGTCCGGAGAGAACCGCGATCGCAGCTCGACGAAGGGGGTCTTGATGAAGGGTCGGGCCGTTTGATCGTCCTCCAAGGGCAAGACGTTGACGTCAAATGACGTCTCAGGGTCGAGGTTGAAGTAGAGCAGGTGCTTCCCGTCGGGCGACCACGAGCTGGGAGACTGCAACCCGTCCGCCTGGAGCAAAATCTCCGGCTCGCCCGTGCCGCCGACTGCCTTGACCGCGATGTCGAACTGTCCGTCCTGTTCCGACGCATACGCGATCCGGCTGCCGTCCGGCGACCACACGGGGTTGAGGTCGTCCCCCTCGTTGAACGTGAACCGTGAGGTGACGCCCCGCACCAGGTCGCGGATCCAGATGTTTCTCGTCGCAGCGGAGCCCGCGCTCTGAGAAAGAGCCAGCCAGCGCCCGTCGGGCAACAGGGCGGTGGACTCGATGTTCGCGGGCTCGCCCACGGGCTCTCCGCCCTCACCCTTGCGGTCGACCCAGACGAGCCGACCGCCGCCGGCCTCGCCGCTGCGGAAGGCCAGGACCCCGTTGCGGGAGGCGGTGAAGTGCGCGAGCCCCACACTATCGACGCCGAGGTCCGGAGCGAGCGGCACCGGATCGCCCGAGATCTCCCCGGTGTCGGTGTCGAAGGGCTGGGCCACCAGGGTGCTGTCCCGGACGTAAAGGAGGTGACTCGGCGGTGCAAACTCGACGCGAGACTGGCCCGTGAGAACGACCGGGGCCTCTCCTCCGTCGAGGGAGCCAATCCTGAGCTCCGGTTTCCCGCCCACGGTGACGTACAGGAACCGGTCTCCTCCCGGCAGGAACTGGGGCCACCCGCCCTCCTCGACCTGTGGCGTCGGGATGTCGCCGGCGGCAGGAACGCGATTGAGGGGATCGGTGCTCTGGCCGTCGTAGAGGATCACCCCTTTTTCGCTCCAGGAGCCGTCGGCCCCGGTCCGGGCGTCGCAGATGACCTGGCTCGGCCCGCCGCTCACCGGGACCCTCTTCAGCTTGTTGCCGGCGAAGAACCCCAGGTGGCGGCTGTCCGGGGACCAGAACGGCCGGGAGCGCGCCCTCGGTGCCCGCAACCGGCTGGGCGTCGAGGCCGTTCAATGGCCTAATCCAGACACTGGCTTGGCCCTGCGCGTCGCGCGCGGTGAACGCGATGTGGCGTCCGTCCGGGGAAAGCCGGGGCGAGCCCACGACCGGCAGGCCGTCGGGGGCGGCAATCTGGAAGCGGACCACCTGTGGCGGCTCCGGCGCCCGCCGGGCCCAGAGGACGGCGAAGGCGACCGCCGTGATCGCGGCCAGCGTCGCCACGCCCCACGCCAACCGCTCCCGGACCTTTCGCCGGGCCGACACGAGCGCAGGCAGCCCCACCTGCGAGCCGCCCTCGGCGATCCACTTGAGCTGCAATCCCACATCGTGGGCGGCGCCGAAGCGATCCTCCGGGTCCTTCGCCAGGCAGGTCTCGACCACCCGGTCGAAGGCGGGGGGGCCGAGCGGCACGATCTTCGAGACCGGCTCCGGCGTCGAGTGCATGACGGAGCCGATGAGGCTTGCCTGGGTCCGGCCCTCGAAGGCCTTGCGACCCGTCGCCATCTCGTAGAGCACCGCGCCCAGGGCAAAGATGTCGGAGCGAGCGTCGGCTTCCTGGCCCTCGATCTGTTCGGGGGGCATGTACTGGAACGTCCCCAGGATCGTGCCCTCCACCGTGAGTGGTGCGCTCGAGGGGGTGTCGGTCAGCGCCTTGGAGAAGCTCTCGGTGCGCATCTGGGTCTCGGGTAGCTGGCTCTTGGCCAGACCGAAGTCGAGGAGCTTCACGCCGCTGGTGGTGAGCATGATGTTGCCGGGCTTCAGGTCCCGGTGGATGACCCCGCACTTATGCGCGTTGCCGAGCGCATCCGCAATCTGCATCCCCAGCTCGAGCACCTTCTCCATCGGGAGGGGCCCCTGCTTGAGGCGCTCGGCCAGCGTCTCTCCCTCGATGTGCTCCAGGACGAGGACGTCCACTCCCTCGTGGTGCCCGACGTCGTGCTATGTGCAGATGTGGGGGTGGGAGAGCGACGAGACCATCTTGGCCTCGCGCTCGAAGCGTTGCTTGATCTCGGGCGAGGACGAAAGGTACTCGGGCAGCACCTTGATGGCAACCGTGCGGTCCAGCCGTGTGTCCCGCGCCTTGTACACCTCGCCCATGCCGCCCGCACCGAGGACCCCGAGGATCTCGTACGGGCCGAGCCGCGAGCCGTCTTCCAGGGCCATCTTCATCCCCCTGTCGCGGCGAGGCGGATCCGCTGCGCAGAGCCGCCCGTCGCTAGCCTGCTGCCCTTGAAACATGGGACAGATTACCCCAGGCGGCCGGCGGGGCGGGGACCCATCAGCGGGGCCGGCGGTCCTCCAGCCAGTCCTGGCGGGGGACGCTTTCGGGGCTCTCCAGCGCCCACTCCGGCGTGGGGAACCAGCGGAGCGGGCTGTAGCGCGGGTAGGTCTCCCAGATGTCCCCGTTGCCGGCGATCCGAAGGTCGCCAGTCTGCTCCAGGTACCGCACGAGCCTCCCCCGGAGCTGCACCAGCACGGCGGCGAAGTCCGGGTCTGCCGCGAGATTTTCGAGACATCCCGGATCACGGCGGATGTCGTAGAGCTCCTCTGCCGGCCGCTTGTCCACCGCCAGGTGCAGGTAGCGCGCCACCGACGGGTCGTCGTGGTGGGCGATCAGGTAGCGGAGGGTTGGGCAGTCGTCGATGTCGTGGTACCCACCGTGCATCGGGCCGAGGGAGCGGGACAGGACGTCATCGCTGGTCGCATAGATGCCCGTTCCGTACTTGCGAGGGGCGCCGGCTGGCCATCTCTCGGGGGCGAGGTTTCGGATGTAGAGGTGCTCGTGGGTCCGGATGGCGCGCTGCGGGTAGCCCAGCGAGTTGAAGCGCGAAGACGAGTGACGTTCCCGCGCGACATACACGGCGTCGCGGCTCGGATCGACGATGCCCTGGTCGTTGGACAGAAGAACGTCCTTGAAGCTCCGGCCGGCCAGGGGATATCGCTCCGAACGATGGGCCACACCCGCAACATCCAGGATCGTGGCGGTGATGTCCACGAATCCGATGAGGTCGTCGATGACCCTGTCGCCCGGCATGCGAGACGGCCACATCATGGCGAGAGGCATGTGGACGCCGTACTCGTAGCAGTTGGCTTTGGCCCGCGGGAACGCCATCCCGTTGTCGCTGGTGACGATGACGAGGGTGTTCTCGAACTCGCCGGCCTCATGGAGCGCCTCGAGCATCTTGCCGAGATGCTGGTCGAACCACTCGATCTCGAAGAGGTAGTCGAGGAGGTCGCTGCGGACCTCGGGAGTGTCCGGGAGAAACGGCGGCACGACGACGTCCTGGAGGCGCTTGCCCGAGCGGAGCCCGACGCCGGGGTCGAAGGAGCGGTGGGGCTCGCTGGCGCCGTACCAGAACGCGAACGGCTGGTCCTTCGGTCGTCCCTCCAGGAAATCGGCGAAGTTGGCCGAATAGTCGGCCCGGCTGATTCCCTCGGCTGGGGGCGTCAGCTCCCGGCCGGCCCACGCCGGCCCTGCGGGGTTTCTCTCCCATCCGCTGGCCTCCCAATTTCCCGGGCCCCAGAGCTTTCCGGTTGCCCCCACCGAATAGCCCGAGGCCTCCAGCAGGTCGGGCCAGGTGGCGTAGCTGCGAGGGAAAGACGAGGCGTGGGTCCCCGCGTGCTCGATCATCCAGCTGTGGCGCCCCGTGAGAAAAGCCGCCCGGGTGGGCGAGCAGCCGGGGGTGGGGGAGAACGCCTGGGTGAAGAGGGCCCCCGAGCGGGCGACGCGATCGAACGCCGGCGTCGAGACCGCCGGGTCGCCGTACGCCGACGCGTTCACCCAGGACTGATCGTCGCTGATGGCCACGAGGATGTTGGGGCGCCGTGCGTCGGCAAACGTCACCGCCACCGGAAGGAGCGCGACGATCAGGCTGAGACTCGAGGCGTTCATCGTTGGGTCCATTCGGACGACGGAGAGTCCGGAGCCCCGTCGCTGCACTGCAAGGAATTATGACGCTTGGACGAGAGCGATGTTTCCCGGATGCGACCAAGAGTTTACAGTGATGCTGCATGCGTGTGACAAGCTCGGGACGTTCGCTCAGGGCGTTTCAGGCGGCAATACGCAAAAGGGGGGGAATGCCCAAGCTCATCTGGATCATCTGGTGTGCCGTACTGGTCGGAGGATCGGTTGAGGCCGGCGGCCCGGCGGGGGTCGCCGTGGCGGTCGCCGAGGACGAAGCCGAGGCGCCGCCCGAGAAGAAGGCCGAGCCGAAGAAGTGGTACGACAAGCTGAGCTTCAGCGGTGACTTCCGCCTCCGCTACGAGGGGTTCAACTGGAAAGGTCACTTCGACAACGGCCGGCGTGACCGACTCCGCTACCGCCTGCGATTCGGCTTCCGGGGCCAGGTCCTCGACAACCTGGCCCTCGGCTTCCAGCTCCGAAGCGGAAACCCGAAGAACCCGATCTCCGACAACCAGTCCTTCGACGACAGCTTCAGCAAGACGCCGATCTCCATTGCCGAGGCGTACGTCGACTGGCAGGCGGCGAACACGCTGGAGATCATCGCGGGACAGTTCTCCCCGACGAAACTGTGGCGCGCCGCGGACATCCAGTGGGACGACGATGTGACGATCGAGGGCGCCATGGAGCTGTTCGCGTGGAAGGCCGGCGGTCTTCTGAAAGAGCTCGACCTGAACCTCTACCAGTTCGTCCTGAACGAGTCCGGGGACTCCATCGACTCCTACATGCTCGGCGGGCAGATCGTGCCCGTCTTCGATCTCGGCGAGAAGAACGACCTGGCCCTCGGCGCGGGCTTCGAAGCGATCTCGAGCCCCGAGAAGGTGGCCACGCTCTACTTCGAGGACGCCCTGGTCATCGACTCCGGCTACGTGACGAACCTCGTCAACCCCAACACCGGCGAGATGGTCAGCGACTTCCGAGTCGGAAGCCTGTTCCTCGAATGGCAGAACAAGTCCATCGAGGCGTGGCCGATCAAGGTGTCGCTGTATTTCTACAAGAACTTCGGCGCGGGCGACGGGCTGGGCGCGATCCTGCCGGTGGACGACACCGCGCCGCTGGCGCTCGGCCGGGGCATCGACAACGACACCGCCTGGTTCGGCCGAATCCAGGTGGGCGACTACAAGAAGCCCGGCCAGGTCGCGCTCCGGGTCTCGCGATACGACTCCCAGCCGGACGCGATCTTTTTCGCCTACGCGCAGTCGGACACCCGACGCGCGTCCAACCTGGACGGGTATCGCGCGGACCTCCGCGTCGGGATGCCGAAGAAGGCTTACATCAACGTGACGTTCTACCGCACCGACTGGACCATCGGTGAGGACTCCACGATGCACCGCTGGCAGTTCGACTGCGTCTTCAGCTTCTAATTCCGGGGCCCGCTGCGGCCCCAGAAGTCGGCCAGCAGACCTGAACGAGACGGTCGAGCTCCGCTCGGGCCGGCTGGCGGCCTCCTCTCGAGCGCGGAAGGGCGCAGATGTCGATTCGAGGCAGGTGGCGGACGAGAGTCGACAGAGTCTCGCTCAGCGGGACCGGGCTCTCCTCCGACTCGCTGACAACCACGCGGAGCGCCACCCCCCGTTCCCGCAGGGCGGTTGCTGCACTCAGCGTGTGGCTCAGCGTCCCAAGGTAGCTGCCGACGACCAGCAGCGTGGGCATCTCCAGCGCAACGATCCAGTCGAGCACGGTGTGCCGCTCGTCGAGGGGGACCATGACGCCGCCGATCCCCTCGATCAGGGCAACGTCGGTGTCCTCCGCAAGGCGGTCGCGGCAGTAGCCCACGAGGCCATCGAAGTCGATCCTCCTTCCCTCGCGGCTCGCGGCCATGTCGGGTGAGAGCGGAGCGCCGAAGCGCCACGGCGAGACGCGTTCGACGCTTTCAGGGCAGAGAGGCGCGTCCAGCGCCTCGAGCAGCGCTCCTGTGTCTCCGACGGAAGGTGCGGCCGGATCGAAGCCGCTGACCACGGGCTTGAAGGCCTCGACCCGCCGGCCCTCGTTGGCGAGATGCCCGATCAGCGACCGCATCACGAACGTCTTGCCGATCCCCGTGCCCGACGACGTGACGAAGAGCGTCCTCATGGCGGCGCCAGGCGCAGATGCTCCACAGCCCGCGCCAGGGCCCGCACGTCGTCCTCGGTGTGGTGGGCCGAGAATGAGAAGCGCAGCCGCGCCGTACCGGACGGCACCGTAGGCGGTCGGATCGCGACGACGAGGAACCCGGCCTCGGCCAGCCCCTCCGAGGCTTCGAGCGCGGAGCCGGCGTCGCCCAGGATCAGCGGGACGATGGCGCTGGGTGGCGGAGGCAGCCCCACTGCCTCGGCGAACAGCCGCGCCCTCGCCACCGGCCGCCGGCGAAGCTCGGGCTCCGACGTGATGACATCGAGTGCGGCCGCGGCTGCGGCGAGCGTCGCCGGGGGCAGACCGGTGGAATAGACGAAGGTGCGCGCCCGATTGACGAGCAGCTCGACGACCGGCTTCGAGGCACACACGAACCCGCCGTAGCCTCCGAGCGCCTTGGAGAGCGTCCCGATGAGGAGATCGACGCCCGCGACGTGCGGAGGCGACCCCCCGCCGCCGCCGAGAAGTCCGAGCCCGTGGGCGTCGTCGGCGAGTAGCCAGGCGTCGTGGCTCCGAGCCAGCTCCGCAAGCTCGGCAAGCGGCGCGCGGTCCCCGTCCATGCTGAAGACCGCGTCCGTACCGATCAGGCAGCGGCGCTGCCGCGGGCGCGCCTCCTGGAGCAGCCGCTCACAGTCGGCGAGATCGTTGTGGCGGAAGCGCCGCTGGACCGCACGGCTCTGGCGGCCGCCGCCGTGGACGCAGGCGTGGCTCAGCTCGTCGGCTAGGAACAGGTCCTGCGGTCCGATCAAGGCCGGGATCGTCCCAAGGTTGGCCAGGTAACCGCTGCCGAACACGAGGGCCGCCTCCATGCCCTCGAAGCGAGCCAGGCGCTCCTCCAGGTCGGCGTAGAGCGGGTGATTGCCGCTGATCAGCCGCGACGCACCCGCGCCGGTGCCGTGCTCCAGCAGTGCCGCCGCCGCTGCCTGCTTGACCGCGGGATGCTGGCTGAGCCCGAGGTAGTCGTTGCAGGAGAAGGACAGGAGCTTCCGGCCGCCGCGCCAGACGACGGCCCCCGGACCTCGAGTTGTGGGCACGGTCGCCCGGCGCAACCGCTCCGACTCCAGCTCGGCCAGCTTGGCCTGCGCGAACTGCTCCAGCGACGGCATAGCATGAGAGAATCGAGCCGCCCCGCCGTCCTGTCAACCTGGACATGGCCCCGGGGCGTGGAGAAGAACGCTGTGACCGCAACGACCCCCGGCATGAGAACCCCTACCACCGGCGTCCCGGTCTTGCGCCGCGACTGGAGCCGGAACGAGATCGCCGCGCTCTTCCAGCGGCCGCTGCTCGACCTGCTGCTCGAAGCCCAGACCGTTCATCGTCGCACCTTCCGCCCGAACGAGGTCCAGATTTCCGCGCTCCTCAGCGTGAAGACAGGAGGGTGTCCGGAGGACTGTGCCTATTGCCCGCAGTCGGCTCGCTATCGCGCGGGCGTCGAGGCAGCGCCCTTGATGGCACCCGACGACGTGGTGGCGTGCGCCGAGCGCGCCCGCGCTGCGGGGGCCACGCGCTACTGTCTCGGAGCTGCGTGGCGCAGCGCCCCGGACGATGCTCTGGACGCGATCTGCGAGATGGTGGAGCGCATCAGGGCGCTGGGGATGGAGACGTGCGCCACGCTGGGCATGCTCACCGCAGAGCAGGCGGACCGGCTCGCCGCGGCGGGGCTCGCCTATTACAACCACAACCTCGACACTTCGCCGGAGCATTACGGAGAGATCATCACGACGCGACGCTTCCAGGACCGGATCGAGACACTGACCCATGTGCGCAGCGCGGGGATGCGCGTCTGCTGCGGCGGCATCGTCGGCATGGGGGAGTCCCGCGAGGATCGAGTCGGCCTGCTCCACTCGCTGGCGACGCTCCCCGAGCACCCCCAGAGTGTTCCGATCAACCGCCTGGTGCCAATTGCGGGGACGCCCCTCGCGGACGAGACGGAGATCGATCCGCTGGAGCTCGTGCGTACGATCGCGGTGGCGCGACTCCTGATGCCGGCTTCCTACGTGCGGCTGTCCGCCGGGCGCGAGTCGATGAGCGACGAGCTCCAGGCGCTCGCTTTTCTGGCCGGGGCCAACTCGATCTTCGCTGGGCCGAAGCTGCTGACCGCGCCCAACCCGGATGCCGATCGCGATGAAAGCCTCTTCTCGCGGCTGGGCCTCAGACGCGAGCCGCTCCAGACGTGAGCCTCGGCAGCGCGCCGCCGCCCGATTGGCAGAGCGCCGGCTACCGCCACATCTGGATGCCGTACACACAGATGAAGACCGCGCCGTTGCCACTTCCCGTGGTCTCGACGAGCGGCGTGCGGATCCGCCTCGCCGACGGACGCGAGCTGATCGACGGAATCGCGTCCTGGTGGTCGGCATGCCATGGCTTCAACCACCCGCACCTGGTGTCGGCCGTCGAAAGGCAGCTCCGCACCATGCCCCACGTGATGTTCGGAGGCCTGAACCACGAGCCGGCGCTGAAGCTGGCCCGGCGACTGGCGGCGCTGCTTCCTGGCGAGCTGAACCGCGTCTTCTTCTCGGACTCCGGCTCGGTGGCCGTCGAGGTCGCGCTGAAAATGGCGGTTCAGTACTGGCTGAATCGCGGTGAGCGGGGCCGCAACCGCTTCGTCTGTTTCCGACACGGCTACCACGGCGACACGCTCGGCGCGATGTCGGTGACCGATCCCGAAGGCGGGATGCACGCGCACTTCAAGGGCTATCTGCTTGAGCAGTACCCGGCCGCCATCCCGGAGGACGAGCAAAAGGTCGCGGAGCTCGACGCCTTCATCGGACGCCACCGGGAGCGACTGGCTGGCGTGATCCTGGAACCGCTGGTGCAAGGGGCGGGGGGCTATCGGTTCCACTCCGCGGCGGCGGTCGCGCAGATCAGGCGGCTGTGCGATGTCCACGGCGTGCTGCTGATCTTCGACGAGATCGCCACGGGATTCGGTCGCACCGGCACCATGTTCGCCTGTGAGCAGGCGGGCGTGATCCCGGACATCATCACCCTGGGCAAAGGACTGACGGGTGGCGTCCTCGGCCTTGCGGCGACGGTGGCGACCGACACCGTCTTCGAGGCGTTCTGGTCGGACGATCCCGCCCATGCGCTGATGCACGGGCCGACCTACATGGCGAATCCGCTGGCTTGCGCGGCGGCGAACGCGAGCCTGGACCTGTTCGAGGGCGAGCCGCGGCTCGAGCAGGCCCGGGCCATGGAGACCCGATTGGCGGCGGCGCTGGCACCGTGTCGCGACCTGCCGCAGGTCGTCGACGTCCGCACGAAGGGCGCTGTCGCCGTGGTCCAGGTGGACGAGCTGCGTGACATCGAGTGGCTCAAGGCCCGCTTCGTCGAGCAGGGCCTCTGGATCCGTCCGTTCCGAGACGCGATCTACCTCACGCCCGCGCTGGTGATGTCTCCGGATGACCAGGACGTCCTCGCGGCCAGCCTGCTGAGCGTCACTGGCGAATGGGCCGCGCGTCGTCGCTAGCGCGCGTGCGTTTCGACGGCACCGTTCGCCTCCGAGCCTGGGGCCCGAGACGCCGGTCGTCCTCAGGCCCGCACGCGGATGCGGTCCCTCTCCTCGCTGAGGTCCGGTGGGCGGAGCTGTCCCTCCGACGAAGCGACGATGGTCGCTATACAGGCGTCACCGGTGATGTTGGTGACCGTGCGCAGCATGTCGAGGATGCGGTCGACGCCGAGGATGAGGGCAACCCCGGCGCTCGGGACGCCGATCGCCTCGAGGATGATGACCAGCATGATGATCCCGACCCCGGGCACCGCGGCCGTTCCGATGGAGGCGATGACGGCGGTGAGGACGATCGTGAGCTGCGCCGTCATGCCCAGGCCCATTCCCAGGGTTTGGGCGATGAAGACGGCGGCCACCGCCTGGTAGAGGCCGGTGCCGTCCATGTTGACCGTGGCCCCGAGGGGCAGGGCGAACGACGAGATCTCCTCGGACACGCCCAGCTTCTCTTCGCAGCGCTCCATCGTCACCGGCAAGGTCGCCCCGCTCGAGCTCGTGGAGAACGCCACGAGCTGCGCCGGAGCGATCCCGGCGAAGAAAGTACGGATCTTCATGGGGGTGAAGAGTCTCAGGAGCAGCGGGTAGGTGACCAGAGTCTGGATGGCGAGTCCTGCAATCACCGCCACGCAATAGAAGCCCAGGGCCCCCATCAGCTGGGCGATGCGCCGCGGCTCGTCGCCGGCGACCGAGGTGATGGTGCTCGCGATCAGTGAGAAGACACCCACCGGCGCGATCAGCATGATGAGGTCGACGAGGCGGATCACCAGGGCGCTGGCGCTCTCGAAGAACTCGAGCAGCGGCCGGGCCTGTTTTTCCGGGAGCTGCACGAGGCCCACGCCGATGAGGAGGGCGACGAACACCACCTGCAGCATGTTGCTGTTGTTCGAGGCCGCCCCGAAGAAGTTGTTGGGCACCAGATCGACGAGGATCTGGAGCGGCCCGCGCTCCTTGGCGTCGTCCGCCATGGCCTGCCGGGCGCTGGCGTCGGCGGCGTAGGTTTCCTGCAGCTCGAGCCGCATCGATTCCGGCACGTAGTCTCCGGGCTGCAGCACGTTGACCACGAGGAGACCGATGGTCACCGCGATGGCCGTGGTCGCGATGTAGATGCCGATGGTCTTCCCGCCGATTCGGGACAGCTTCTTCAGGTCGCTGAGGGAGGCCACACCGGTGACGAGGGAGGCCAGGATGAGGGGGACCGCGATGAGCTTGAGTCCGTTGAGGAAGATGATCCCGAACGGTGCGATCCAGTCCCGGGTGAACTGGATCCACCCCTGGGAGGCGGCCACGACCCCGTAGATGGTGCCCAGGAGCAGTCCCAGGAGGATCTGCCAGTGGAGCCTACGGTACCAGCGCATCCCGAGAGGGTACTGGCGCGTGGCCTCACGAGCAAGAACGGCTGGCCACAGAGCGGCTGGCCACGGCGCCCGGCTGCTATCATCCCGCGGACCGGAGCGGAGCGTGCCATGTCCTCTCGACATCCCTCGACGTCAGCCCGAGCGTTTCAGCTCGGCACGACCGTTCACGGGCACTACCTCGTGGAAAGCCCGGGCGAAGACGGGCGATGTGGTGGCGAGCTGGATGACCCGCTTCAACCGTGAGCTGGCGATCGAGGACAATGTCCGCTACGTGACGGGTGTCGTGGGGCGGGTGAGGGAGGACTACCCGACCCGCGAGCCTCTCGTCTACGTCGGCTTCTCCCAGGGCGTCGCGATGGCCTATCGGGCTGCGGCCGCCGACGGGCCGGCCTGCCAGGCCCTCCTGGCGCTGGGAGGCGACGTCCCGCCCGATCTGGGGGGACGCGACCTGACGGGCTTCCCCCGAGTGTTGATCGGCCGCGGCACCGCCGATCCCTGGTACAGCCAGGAGAAGCTCGGGGCCGACGTGGATCTGCTGCGGAGCAAGGGAGTGTCCGTCGAGGTCTGCGCCTTCGAGGGCGGGCACGAGTGGCGCCTGCGATCAAGCCCACGCTTGCCCAGCTCCGCGGGAGGTGCGCTCGCCCGGCTCGGCTAGCGTCTCACGCCTCTCGGGACGAAGCCTGGTGAATAGAGCGGGCTCGGGTTATCCCCGAAACCATGCGATTTCTCACGCCGGTGGCCCGCCTCCTCGCCCTCTCTGTGCTCCTCGGGCTCGTCGTCCCGAGTGCCGCTCTCGAAGCCCAGCAGCAGCCGGACTTCAGCGGCGCCTGGGAGTTCAACCAGCAGCGCAGCAGTGATCTCCGCTCGAAGATCGAGGAGGCCGTAGGGCCGGATGCCACCACGGCGACGTCAAGAAGGACCTGGTCCGCGTGTGGATCCGAAGATGGCTGCTCGGCGTGATCGACGATCCCGACTCGCGTTTCCTGACCGTGGAGCAGAGCGACAAAGATTTCAAGACCGGCCTGGGAGACGAAGTCTCGATCTACTATTTCGGCCGCGAGGCTGCGAGTCGGGGACCCCTGGGTGGCACGCTGAAGGTGTCGGTCAAATGGCAGGGGACCCAGCTCAGGCTCGAGGAGAAGGCGAAGGACGGACACATCACGGCTCTTTACACCCTGCTGCCTCCGGGCGACACCCTGCTCGTCGCCTACCGCCTGGAGCACAAGACCCTCCTCAAGCCGCTCGCAGTCTCCATGTTCTTCCAACGGGACGACGATCCAGAGTAGAGAGCGGGGTGGCCGTCTCTCAGCGGGGGATCACCAGATCCTGGCCGGGATAGATGGTGCTCCGGCTGCTCAGGCCGTTCGCCCGAAGCAGCTTCGAGAGCCCCACGCCGTGCCTGTCGGCGATCTTGCCGAGGGTGTCGCCCCGGGCCACCCGGTAGCTCTTCCCGCCGGAGGCGGACGCACTGCTCGAGGCCTGCGCCACCCGAAGGCTCTGCCCGGGGTGGATGACGTCGGAGGAGAGGCCATTGTCCTTCTTGAGGAGGCTCACCGTCGTTCCGTAGGCCCGAGCGATCCCACCGAGGGACTCTCCCCGTCTCACCGTGTGGACTCCGTTCACGGCTGTCCGGGAGGTTCGAACGACGCTTCCCGAGCCCCGGACGGGGATGCGGAGGCGCTGCCCCTCTCGAATCCGGTTCGCGCTGCGCAGGTTGTTCGTGCGCATGATGGCGCGGACGTTCGTCCGGTAGCGGCGGGCGATCACCGAGAGCGTCTGGCCGCGCCTGACCCGATGGATCACGTACTGGGTCTGGGGGGGGCGCCACTCGGGAATCGAATCGATCTTCGCGACGAGCGTCTGCTCCTGGCTCGCCGGGACGACGAGCTCGTAGGTGCGCTTGGGCGTGCCCCGGTAGCGCAGCTCGGGGTTCAGATTCCCGAGGGTCCCCTTCTCGAGAGAGAGGAGCGCGTCGAGAGTCTCCAGCTTCACCGCTCGCTGGATCCTCACCGTGGCGAGATCTCCCGCGGGATCATCGGGGTCGGGGAGCGTCATCCCGTACTTCTCCGGGTTTTCGATGATCTGGATGGCGGCGAAAAGGCGGGGGACATAGCGCCGCGTCTCCCGCGGAAGGAGCCCGTAGAGGTCCCAGAAATCCAGGTACTCGGTGGCCGAGCGCCTCTGGAGCCGCTGAACCCGAGCCTCTCCGCAGTTGTAGCCGGCCAGGGCCTTCGGCCAGTCCCCGAACAGCCCGTGTAGATCGGTGAGGTAGCCGATGGCGGCGTCGGTGGATTTCTCCGGGTTGAACCGCTCGTCGACCCAGGAGTCCCGGCTCAGGCCGTAGCGCTGGCCGGTCGACGAGATGAACTGCCACATGCCGACGGCGCTCGCCCGGGAGTACGCCCGGACCTTGAACCAGCTCTCGACCATCGGCAGCCAGCTCAGCTGGCTGGGCAGTCCCGCTTCTTCCAGCTTGGCCAGGATCATGGGGCGGTAAAGACCCGCCCGCCGGTAGCCCGCGACGAACTGCTCGCGCTCCTTTGTCGTGAAGCTCTTGATTTCTCTCCGGACGTGCTCGTTGTCGACCATGGGCAGCTCGAGGTCCCACGAGGCCGTGGGTCGAGCGGCCGCGCTGCGCCCGGAGTTGTAGGAACGGCTGATGAGGTCGGCCACGAGAAGGCGGATGTCTTCCTTGGCTTGGAGGTAGTCCCCATCGCCGTTGCCTGGCAGGGCCAGCATCAGCTCGTAGGCTCGATCCACCGCGTCGACCGCCTCTTCCACCTCTCCCTGGTCCAGAAGCCGCTCGGCGGACTGACACAGCTCGAGAGCCTCCTTCTGCATCAAATCCGGCTCGCTCGCCAGCTCTTCGAGGAGGTCCATTCCGTCCAGAGACTCCCGCCCCGTGAAGGCATCTGTTTCAACCACCGGTTGCGAAGGATCGGTCTCGGCGGAGCTCACGCTCGGCGGTTCGGTCTCGGCTGGTGCCACTGCGATCGAAGCGCTGGCGTTCTCGGGTGCGGCAGGCGCTTCAGGGGAGAGGTCGTGGGTCGTCGAGCCGCAGCCGATCGAGCCGGCAGCGGCCAGGGCGACGGCCAGTAGGGTCGCGTCCTTGAGAAGTCTCACGGTCCTCCATATCTTGCCGAATGGGTTGAAACAGCCGCAAGTCTGATCCTCCATTGTGCCGGTCCCCGACGGTTCCGTCTACTCACGGGCCTTCTCCTCCGCTCTGACGGATGGAGCCTTGACGCCGTGAGATCCCCCGACCTACGATGGCGGCGTCACCTTCGGAGCCACGCAAGAGCGTGCAATCGGTCCGCTTCCAGCCGATCGGCGGCGCGGTCGCAACCTGTCGAGGCAGCGGTGCAGAAGATCCTCGTCGTCGACGATGATCGATCGACCCGGCATCTGATCCGCCTGCAGCTCAAGTCTGCCGGCTACCAGGTCGAGACCGCAATCGACGGTGCCTCCGCCCTCGCCCGGCTGGGCCGAAAGCCCTTCGACCTCGTGCTGCTCGATATCTGGATGCCGGGCATGGATGGTCTCGAGGTGATGGCCCGCTTGCGGGACACCTCGTCTCCGCCCAGAGTCGTGGTCATGACGGCGGACGACGCGCCGGAGACCGTCCTGAAGGCGCTTCGAGAGCGGCGTGCCGCTACGTCACGAAACCCGTCGAGCCAAAAGAGCTCATCGGCCCCATCCAGGAGGTCCTGGAATCCGGCCCTGACAGACCCATCGAGGTGATCTTGGCCAAGCCCGACTGGGTCGAGCTCGTCGTGCCGTGCGACCGCGGGGCCGCGGCCCGCAGCCAGGCCGTCCTGGGACGGCTCGAGGCCGACCTTCCCGAGGACGTTCGGAACAGCGTGGGCCAGGCGTTTCGGGAGCTGCTGATGAACGCCATCGAGTGGGGCGGCGAGCTCGACCCCACCCAGAGCGTTCGAATCTCCTATCTGCGAGCCCGCCGTATGCTGCTCTATCGAATAGCCGACCCCGGACACGGCTTCAATTTCGAAAGCCTGAGCCATGCCGCTGTTTCCAACCCCTCGGACCGTCCCATGGAGCACGCCGCCGTGCGGGAAGAGATGGGTCTGAGGCCCGGTGGCTTCGGCCTGGTGCTGACCCGGGCGATGGTCGACGAGCTCCTGTACAACGAGGCCCACAACGAGGTGGTCTTCGTCAAGTATCTGGACTGACTGGCGCGGGCTAGCGGTCGTCGCGTTTCGCGACGACCGCTGCCAGGGCGGTTCGAACGCGCTCGATCTCTCGCTTCAGAGCGTCGCGCGCTGAGCGGGCACCGTCCAGCTTCTCGTTGTCTCCGGTCTGCTGGAGCCGCGCCGCTGCCCGGGTGGCGAGTGGGGCGGCAAAGTTGGAGACCGCTCCCTTGAGGGTGTGGGCGGCTGTTCGAAGCGCGGCACGATCCTCCCCGTCGATCGCCGCGTCGATGCGGGCGACCAACTCTGGCGTGTCCGCGAGGAAGACGTCGACCAGCTCGCTCAGGGCCTCGCGGTCCCCGACGACCCTCTCGAACAGCCGCTCCTCGTCGATCACTCCTTCGGTCGGTCGATCCGCGGTCGCTCGTGCCGGTGGCGCGGGATTCAGAGCCGACTGGATGGCGGCGTGCAGGTCCCGAGAGCGGAGGGGCTTGGCGACGTACGCATCCATGCCGGCCTCGAGGCAACGCTCGGCATCGCCCTTCACGACGTGGGCGGTGAGGGCCACGATGGGGACGTGGCCGCCACTCGTGCGTTCCCGCTTCCGGATCGCGCGGGTGGCCTCCAGGCCGTCGACTTCCGGCATCTGGACGTCCATGAGGACGACGTCGAAGTCGTGTCTTTCCAGAGCCGCGAGGGCCTCGGTGCCCGTGCTCACCACGACCGCGGCGTGGCCCGCTCGATCGAGAAAGCTCATGACGACCTTCTGATTGACGGCGTTGTCCTCGGCCACGAGCACGCGGAGACGCCGACGGCCTTCCGGGCGGGGCGGCAGCGGTCTGGAGCGTCGCTCCTCGGACGCGGGCTGGCGCTCGAGCACCCCGATGAGGATGTCGTAGAGATCCGACCGCCTGATGGGCTTGGAGAGATGCGAGGCCACCCCCAGCTCGACACAGCGTGCCCAGTCCCCGGGTCGGGCCGAGGAGGTCAACATCCTCACCGACGCGCCGGCAAGGTGGGGTCGGTCACGGATGCGCTCCGCCACGGCAAAGCCGTCCATCCCAGGCATGTTCCCGTCGAGGAGCACCAGCGGATAGGGGTGACCGGCGCTGTGCGCCGCCTCCATCTCCTCGAGGGCGGTTTTGCCCCCGTCGACCGACTTCGGGCGCATCTCCCACTTCTGGAGCATCTCCTCCAGGATGCGGCGGTTCGTCGCGTTGTCGTCCACCACGAGAACTCTCAGCCCTCGAAGTGAGGCCGGAACGGGTGAGCGGGCCTCCGTCGCGGTTTCGGCTGCGACTTCGAAGCGGGCGGTGAATGTGAAGCGACTGCCGGTTCCGGCCTCGCTCGCGACCGAGATGGCGCCGCCCATCATCTTCACCAGCCGACCGGCGATGGCGAGCCCGAGACCCGTGCCCCCGTACTCCCGCGTCGTGGAGCCGTCCGCCTGGGCGAAGGCTTCGAAGATCACCTCCGGCTTGTCCTGCGGGATTCCGATTCCGGTGTCCGAGATCGTGAAGCGCAGGACCGCCTCGTCCTCGCCCGTCGACTCCGCCTCGACCTGCAGGAGGACCTCGCCTTTTTCCTTGAACTTGATGGCGTTCCCGACGAGGTTGAGAATGACCTGGCGCACGCGCGGGGCGTCCCCCACGAGGGCCTCGGGGACGTCGGGGGCGATCCGGCAGACGAGCTCCACCCCCTTTCTCGTGGGCCCTTAGCTCCAGCGTCCGCAGAGTGTTCTCCAGCGCCTCACGGAGGTCGAACTCGACCGGACTGAGCTCGAACATCCCCGCCTCGGTCTTCGAGAAATCGAGAACGTCGCTGATCTGGCCCAGGAGTGATTCCGCAGCACTGCTAAGCGTGTCGACATACTCTCTCTGGTCGCGGCTCAACGGCGTGTCCTGGAGCAGCTCAGCCATGCCGATGACCGCGTTCATTGGTGTCCGGATCTCGTGGCTCATGTTGGCGAGGAAGTCGCTCTTCGCGCGGTTGGCGGAGTCCGCGGCGTCCTTCGCTTCCCGCAGCTCGAGGGCCGCGAGTTTTTGCTCGGTCACGTCCCGAACCGTCGCGTAGATCCGGCCCTGCTTCGTGACCGGTATGGCGTTCCAGGAGAGCCAGCGGGACTCTCCGTCCTTGCGTCGGTACCGGTTCTCGAATAGGAGCGCCACTTGCCCTCCACTCACGCTCTCCTTCTCGGCCACCGTGGCTTCCCGGTCGTCGGGGTGCACGAACTCCACGTACGGGCGCGAGGTGAGCTCCTCAGCCGTGTAGCTCAGAGTCTCTTCCCAGGCCGGGTTCACCCGCAGCAGGTACCCGTCGAAGTTGGCGATGCACATCATGTCGCGGGACGTCTCGAAGAGTGTCGCGAGCTCCTCCTCCGTGCGCTTGTGCTCGGCGAACTGGCCGATCTGGCTCGCGATCGTGTCCAGCATCTCGAGGAGCCCGATGTCGGGTTGCGGTATCGCCGCGCTGAAGAACTCGAGCACACCGAGGATCCGGCCGTGGAGCAGGATCGGAACGGCGAGAGCGGTGTGAAGCCCGTCTCTCTCTGCGACGGCAGATGAGAGGGAATCCGTTTCCTGTCCGACATCCGGTATCCACACGGGCTCATTGCTCGACCAGGCTCGTCCCGCGAAGCCTTCCCCCTGGTTGAGTGCGGCTTCTCGAGTCCGTGCCGCGAGATCTCGCCGCGGACCCGAGGGGTCGTGCCATGCGTGGACGCACCGAAGGACGCTTGCAGCTGCGTCCACCCGCCACAGCACGCCGAGGCTCCAGCCGAGGGTCTCGCACACCGCCTGCAGCACCCGCGGCGCCGCCTCGGAGAGCGACCCCGACTCCGCGAGCGCACGGACCGTCGCGTACTCCGCGTGGAGTCGGCGAACGGCGTTGTCCTCCGGGAGCGGCTGGGCCACGGTGCGCTTCTCCACGTCCCTGGGTGGACGGTCACCGAGAGCGCCCCCAGGGTGCCCGGCGACTCGCTCACCAGTGGGCTGGTGCGATGGCGCCATGCTACCTCGGGGGGCGGTGCCGGTCACCGATCTTTTGGCGAAACCCGGGCTGCTGTTCGGGCCCCGTCGCCCGCCGCCGGCAGAAAATGGGGGTGAGGGACATATAGTGGTGATACCCCAAGGAGGTGTCACCATGGCCCGCACAATGAGAGCCCTCGTCAAATCACGACCCGAGCCGGGCCTCTGAATGGAGGAAGTGGCCGTGCCTGAGCCCGGCATCAGTGACGTGCTCATCCGCACCCTGAAGACCGGTATCTGCGGGACGGATGTTCACATTTACAACTGGGACGCCTGGGCACAGAAGACCATTCCGATGGGGCTGGTCGTCGGGCACGAGTTCGTCGGGCGTGTCGAATCGATCGGTAGCAATGTCACCGGATTCGAGCCCGGAGACCTGGTCGCCGGCGAGGGCCACATCGTCTGTGGGCGCTGCCGCAACTGCATGGCGGGCCGGCGCCACCTCTGTCCCCACACGCAGGGGGTCGGGGTCGACCGGCCCGGGGCCTATGCGGAGTATGCCTCCATTCCGATGACCAACGTCTGGGGGGCTGACCCGGCGATATCGACGGACGTCCTCGCGTGCTTCGATCCCTTCGGCAACGCCGTCCACACGGCGCTCTCCTTGGCGCCGGACCGGTCGGGCTCATGGCTGCAGCGGTCGTGCGCCACGCCGGGGCGCGGCACGTCGTCGTGACCGATCCCAACCCGAGACGCCGCGCGCTCGCAAAGAAGATGGGCGCGACTCGGAGCGTTAACACGCGGGAGGAGCCGCTCGGCGAGGTCCAGGAGGCCCTCGGGATGAAGGAGGGCTTCGACGTCGGCCTCGAGATGTCCGGCAACGGAGAGGCCTTTCGCGAGATGCTGGCAGCCATGTGCCACGGCGGGAAGATCGCCATGCTCGGCATCCCTGACAAACCCATCACCATCGACTGGAACACGGTGATCTTCGACAGCCTGACGATCAAGGGGATCTACGGCCGGGAGATGTACGAGACTTGGTACAAGATGACCGTGATGTGCCAGACCGGCCTCGACATCACACCGATGATCACCCATCGGCTGGCCGCCGAAGAGTACGAGACCGGATTCAAGGCGCTCAGGGACGGCGAGGCAGCCAAGGTCATCCTCACCTGGGCGGAAGAGTAGTCGGATCCTGGTTGTCCCCGAGGGCCTCGAACCGGAAGCGCTCGATCGCCGGCGGCGTGCGCTCCTGCTTCATGATTGCCTCGATCCGGGCGCCGACCTCCAGACGCTCGCCGGAGACGTCGTTCTCTTCCCGAAGATCCGTGTCGAGGTCGTAGAGCTCGATGTCGAGGTTGCCCTCGAAGATGTTGCCTCGGATGCCCTTCCAGCGGCCCAGGCGGACTGCCTGCTGTCCGCCATAGGAGGGGAACTCCCAATAGAGGAATTCGTGCTGCTTCTGGGCCTCGGGCCTGCCGGTGAGGAGCGGGGCAAAGCTGATTCCGTCGATGTCCTCGGGCACGGGCGCCCCGGCGACCTCGGCGAGGGTGGGCAGGACGTCCCAGAACGCGGAGATGTGGTCCGTTGTGGTCTCCGGTGCGATGTGACCCGGCCAGTTCGCGATCATCGGGACGCGAACGCCACCCTCGTACACGGATCCCTTTCCCCGTCCCCGGTCGCTCCGGAAGGGGCGGGCACTGTCGAAGAGAGCGGCGTCGCCGCCGCCCCAGTTCAGTTCGACCCAGATCGGACCGTTGTCGCTGGAGAACATCACCAGCGTGTCGTCACGAACCCCGAGGTCCTCGAGCTTCTGCAGGAGCAGCCCCACCTGCTCGTCGAGGGTCGAGATCATGGCGGCGTAGGTGGCGCGAGGTGTCTGATTGGGGAAATAACGCTCCGCCGTGGACGGCTCTTCCGGACCCAGCTTCTCCTGGTAGTGCCGGACCCACTTCTCGGGCGCCTGCAAGGGCAGGTGGGGGATGGGCGAAGCGAAGTAGAGGAAGAATGGGCCCGTCCGTTCCCGTCCGAGGAACTCCAGGGCCTCGTCGAGAAGGAGGTCGGGGGCGTACTCCTTCAGCCGGTAGCGTGCGTAGCTGGCCGGGTCGTTGGGGTCGGCGCCCTCGTCCAGGGGCGTGTGGGGCGGGACCATGTCGTTGTCGAGGGGAACCTTGTCCCGGTTTCTCCACAGGTGCACTGGATAGTACGTGTGGGCCTGGCGCTGGCAGTTGTAGCCGAAGAAGAAGTCGAAGCCCTGCTCGTTGGGGATGCCCTCGGTCAGGGGGCCGCCGAGGCCCCACTTGCCGACGAACCCGGTGTCGTAGCCGGCGTCCTGGAGAACTCGCCCCAGAGTCAGGGTGCCAGCAGGCAAGGGCCGCTGTCCTTCGAGGTTGGGGTCCTCCGCCATCTTCTCGAAGTCCCACACGTCGCCGCGGTCGGCCCACTCGTCGTTGCCTCGAATGTAGGCATGCCCGGTGTGGAGACCCGTCATGATGACGCCTCGCGCCGGGGCACAGACCGGCGCGCCGGAGTAGTGCTGGGTGAAGAGCAGCCCCGAGCGCGCGAGCTGATCGATTTGAGGCGTCTCGATCAGCTCCTGTCCATAGGCGCCAAGCTCTCCATAGCCCAGGTCGTCGGCCAGGATGTAGACGATGTTGGGCGGGCCCGTGGTCTCCGGGTCGGGAGGCGCCGCGGGAGTGCACGCGAACGACGTCGCGAGAGCGCACACGACCGCCACGGCCTCCGGAACGACGCTTCGGGGCGTCTTGTCCATTCGAGCCCTCCCTGTTTTCAGCTCTGGCCCAGCTGTCGATCAATTTGGCGGACGTGGTGGTCCAGGTGGGTCTGCAGGAAGGCGAGAGTGTCGCGAAGCCCCATCAAGCCCACGAGAGTGTGGCGGAAGACCATCCTGTCCAGAAGCTCCTCTGGAAAGCCTGCGAGGAGCTTGCGCCAGCCCTCCCGGGTCTCTTGCCAAAGGGCGAGCGTCTCGGCCGAGTCCACCTCGTCCGGGACGTCGGCCGTGATCGCCGGGGCGCGGAACCGCACGGGAGACACCATGGCGCCCTTGAGCGCGAGCAGCCTCATCCTGCTGGTGAGGCCGGCCCAAGGAAGGCTCGTGCCGCCCAGCATCTTCTTGGAGGTGTAGCGGAGCGTCCCTGCCTCTGCCGTGATCACGTGATGCACCATCTGGAGGACCGACCAGCCCCCGTCGGCCCGCGGCCGGTTGAGAAGGGCCCCATCGCGGCCGTCCAGCCGTGCGGCGAGGCTGCCGCGGGTCGCCTCCAGTCGCTCGAATTGGGCGTTCAGGTCGGGGTTCACGCCTGGCATCTTACCCGGCCCACCGGGGCCGCACCATCGGGCCTGCCCCTCCGCCGAGGCTGCCCCTCAGAGTGCTTCTTCGAGGATCCCGTGCAGCTCCTCATCGGTGAGGTCGATGGGATTGCCGCGCATGCTGCTGGCCTTCCTGGCCCTGGGAACAGCCGCGGACAGATCAGCCGATGACAGCCCGTGCTTCGACAAGCCGGGCACCGACAGGGCCGCGCCCAGCTCCTCGACCCAGTCGGCACCGTCCTCGGCCCTGGCGTCGCCTCGGCCCGTCAGGATCCGGGCAACCTCCGCGTAGCGGCCTCGCGAAGGGCTGGCGGGGCTCCGCTCACGCAGCGCGCAGACGTTGGCCCGAATCACCAACGGCAGGAGCCGGGCGCAGAGCGCACCATGCGGTGCACCGAGCATCCCTCCGAGGGGGCCGGCGAACCCGTGCACAGCACCGAGGCCTGCGTTCGCCAGCGCCATGCCTCCGTAGAGGCTCGCGAGAGCCATGTCCTCCCGGGCGTCGATGTCCTGCCCGTCCTCGCAGGCCCGGCGGAGTGAGCGGGCCGCCCGGGACAACCCGTCTCGGCACAGCGCATCCGTCAGCGGGTTCGCCCGGCTGGAGACGAAGGGTTCGAGGACCTGCGTCAGCGCGTCCAGTCCGGTGCTCGCCGTCACCCCGGGTGGGACCCCGAGGGTGAGCTCCGGGTCCAGGAGCGCAAGCGTCGGGAGCATGAGGGCGCTCCGAAGGCTGACCTTGACCCGGTGCTCGGGCGAGGCCAGCACGGCGTTGCGCGTCACCTCGGATCCGGTTCCGGCGGTGGTGGGGATCGCCACGAAGGGCGCTGCAGGCTTCTCGATCTTTCGGCCGGCCCCGATCACCTCGAGGTAGTCGAGAGGCTCGCCCCCGTTCGTGAGCAGAGCGGCGATGGCCTTGGCCCCGTCGAGCACGGAGCCGCCGCCCACTCCGACCACCACGTCACAGCCTGCGGTGCGCGCGTGACCCACTCCTTCGGTCGCGACGCCGGTCGTGGGCTCGGCGGTGATGCGGAACGGCGTGACCTCGATGCCGTGTTCCCTCAGCCGGTCCAGGACGCTCGTGCGAGCGGGATCCGAGCCCGTCACCACGAGAGCACGCTGGCCCAGCGAGGCCACGCTCGACGCCAAGTCGTCGATCGCTCCGCGCCCGAAGACGATCCGCGTCGCGGTGGCGAACTCGAACGACATGGCTCAGGCCCCCGGCGTCTCCCACCCCGGGTCGTCGGGGGCGAGATTGCGGTATCTCGTCCGCGCCCGCGGCCGCACCAGCATCGACTCGACCGTGTCCTGCCACTTCGCGTAGTGGGCCGTCTCCTTGTGTTTCGCCAAGTCCTCCTCGGTGCGATAGACCTCGAGCAAAGCGAAGCTCGTGGGGTCGTCGATCTCCTGAACCAGGTCGAAGCGCGCGACGCCAGGCTCCTTCAGGCTCTCCCTGGCGTTCTCGAGACTCGCCTCTCGAAAAGCGGCGACGTGGTCGTGCTTGACCAGAGCGTAGACGTGAACGATGAACATGCCGCTCTCCTTCCAATCGCTGTCGGCCCGTGACCGAGCCGGGTCGATTGTACTCGCCGGCGCCCCGACCCTGCCTCGAGCCTCCGCTGCGCCCGGGACAGCGGTCGAGGCGGAGGCGCACGCAGCCGCCAACCCGGGGGGGTGTAGGATGCCCTCTCTTCGTCTTCAGGCCGCTCGTGTCCGTCCCGCGTCGGACGGGTACGGGCGTCCAGATGACACGCGCGAGCATGAGCGACCCAGCCGAGACCGACCCCGCCACCGAGAGCCTGCGCTTCCTGCAGCACCGCGTGGCGCAGTTCGGGAAGTGCGCGGGACTGGGCGGTCTGGTCTTCTGGCTCTTCAACGCGACCTTGTATCTCGCATGGGGAAAGCGCGCGGGGCTCCTCGATCCCGGCATGGTCTTCCACCTCCTGGGGGCCTCGTCGCTCATCGCGGTCTGGTTGGTCTGTCGCGGGCGTCCTCGCTCGCGGCGCTTCGTGCAGACGGTAGAGACGGCGGGGCTGGTCGGCAGCGCCGTCTCGTACGGGCTCATGGGCACACAGCTTCCCCTGGCGGTGCTGCGTCCCGACCTGGTCGTCGTCCTTGCGATGAACTTCGGGATGATGGCCCGGGCGGTGTTCGTTCCCAGCACGGCCGCTCGTACGCTGGCCCTGACCGCGCTCGTGGGCATTCCCGTGGTCGGCCTGAGCTACGTTGGGCCCCAGCGTGAGGAGTTCTCGGTTCTCCAGCCGTTCGTGCCCATTTCTCTTCCTCTCGCCGCGACCGTGGATTCGGCGGTCTGGTGGACGCTGACCGTGGCGCTGTGCACGGTCACGTCGAGGATCCTCTACGAGCTGCGCCGCCGGCGCGGGCTTGCCAGAGCTTCGGAAGCTGGACCGAGGAGGCGGCGCGGGAGTGGTGGAGCCAGCATGCCGCGGCCCTCGCCGAGCGACGGCGGGCAACCGCCCGCAGCGCTTCTGGTCAGAGCCTCGTCATCGACTTCGAAAATCGAGAAGACGACAAAGCTCCGTGGGAAAGCGCGTCCATCACCGGCACCGCGCCCGGCCACCGCCCCGGGGCGGGGGCGGAGGACACCGGGAGAGGAGATCACCGATGAACTGGACGATGACGGGAGCGCTGTGGGGGCTGATCGCCGTGGGTCTCGGGGCCTTCGGGGCCCACGGTCTCAAGGGCATCGCGACCGAGCAGGGTCTCGCCTGGTGGGAGACCGGCGCCCGGTATCACCTCTTCCACGCCGTCGCCCTCGTCCTGGTGGGGCTGCTCCAGCACCACCGCCCGGGGGGTGACGCCGCCGGCTGGTCGTTCCTCATCGGCAGCCTGGTCTTCAGCGGCACTCTGTATGCTATGGCGCTCGGCGCGCCCCGCTGGCTCGGGGCGATCACGCCGCTCGGCGGCCTGGGGTTGATGCTCGGCTGGCTGCTGCTGGCCCTGCACGCCCGCGGCTGAGGACCGTGTTGCAGCTTCACATCCTTGGCAAAATCGTCGCCGCCGGACCGACAATTGGAGAGGGAACGAATGAACGAACAGCCAACCCCTGAAAAGATCCTGCAGACCGGCCTTGCGTTCTGGGCGTCCAAGACGCTCCTGAGCGCCATCGAGATGGGCGTCTTCACCGAGCTCGCGCACGGCCCCGAGGAGTTCGATGCACTGAGTGGTCGCCTTGGCCTGCATTCCCGTTCGGCCCGCTATTTTCTAGACGCCCTCGTGGCGCTCGGTTTCCTTCAGCGCGACGGTGATCGCTACGGCAACACGCCCGAGGCGGACCTCTTTCTCGACCGGAATAAGCCGTCCTACGTCGGCGGCGTGCTCGAGATGGCGAACCACCGCCTCTATCCCTTCTGGGGCCATCTGACCGAGGCGCTTCGTACCGGGGAGCCGCAGAACGAGCTCAAGGGGGGCGGCCCAGGACTCTTCGAACGCTTTACGCCGAACCCGCGCGTCTAAAGGAGTTCCTCGCCGCGATGACTGGCATCAGCCACGGAGCGAACATGACGATTGCTCGCAGCTACCCGTGGAAGGATCGTGAGACGTTCGTCGACGTCGGCACGGCACAGGGCGATCTCGCCGTGCAGATCGTGCTTGCGAATCCACATCTGAAGGGCCTGGGGTTCGATCTCGGCGAGGTGGCGCCGATCTTCGAGGAGTTCGTCAAAGCCAACGGTGTCGAGGACCGCCTCTCCTTCGTTCCCGGCGACTTCTTCAAGGACGATCTGCCGAAGGCCGACGTCGTCTTAATGGGACACATCCTGCACGACTGGGATCTGGCGACCAAGAAGATGCTGATCGGCAAGGCGTTCGACGCGCTACCGAAGGGCGGAGCGCTCATCGTGTACGAGGCCATCATCGACGACGATCGGTCGCAGAACGCATTCGGACTGATGATGAGCCTGAACCTGCTCATCGAGAGCCCAGGCGGCTTCGACTACACGGGTGCCGACTGCTCCGCGTGGATGAAAGAGGCGGGCTTCTCTTCGACCCGCGTCGAGCATCTCGTCGGGCCGGACTCGATGGTGATCGGCACCAGGTAACGACGGCGAAGCTCTGATGCAGCTCGTCCGGGAGGCGCACGGCTCGGGTTCGAGGCCCTACCGGTAGTTCTCGATGACGTAGATGTCGAAGTTGTCCGTGTCTCTGGTGTAGACGAGAGCCTTTCCGTCCGGCGCCCAGCCGCCGCTGTGCGCGTCAGAGACCACCTCCCTCGGTGAGTTGCACGGGCTCACCAAGAGGATGAGGCAGCCCATAGGGGGAATCCGCTCGAGCCAGACGCATGAGAAAGAGCTGGTGGTTGATGTGGCTGGTGGGTTCGCAATAGGTGACAGCACGGCCATCGGTGGACACCCGTTCCGCCCGATTGTTTGCGCGAGAACAGAAGCTCCTGCCCGTCCGGTGACCAGGGCACGGCACCCAGCTCGGCCCGGCCAGTAAGTCGCGCCAACTGGGTGTCCACCAGCAAGTGTTCCAGTCCCCCCAGAGGCGGGATCAGATAGATATTGGTGCCGGCGCCGCGGTCGGAGACGAACGCAATGTACCTCCATCGGGAGACCAGCGCGGGAACGTTTCGTCGGCCGGGCTGTCCGTCACACGAATGGGAGGGCCGCCACTGGCGGGCATCACATAGATGTCCAGGTTGCCCCACCCCGAGTAGCTGAAGGCAACGAGGCTCCCGTCGGGCGACTAGGTCGGGCCCCACGCCATCCCCTCAAAGCTGGTCAGCGGTCGGATCTGTAGAGCGTCTGGTGAGTCCCCGAGGGAAAGGAGGGCGAAAACCCCAATAGCGGCGGCCAACAGGGCCAGTGCGACGCCGATGCCGACTCCCGGGCGCCCTCGGCGCCGCGGGAGTACAGGAAGCGCCTCGAGGGCCCCGGAGTCCAGATCTTGCTTGAGCTCTTCGAGGTCGTTGCGCAGATCGAGTGCCGACTGGTAGCGGCGCGTGGGATCCTTCGCCAGGCACCGTCTGCAGAGCTTCGCCAGGTCCCGCGAGGCCTCGGGGTTGAGCTCGGTGACGGATTGGGGTGAATCCTTGAGGATCGAAGACAGAACCGCAGTGGGGCTGTCTCCCCGGAACGGACGCTGGCCCGTGAGCATCTCGTAAAAGACGACACCGAGGGAGAAGATGTCGGAGCGGTGGTCCATCGACTTGCCTTCCGCCTGTTCGGGGGACATGTGAGACACCGTCCCCACGATCCGCCCTTCCCCGGTCATCGCCTCGGTGGGCAGCTCGCTTCCCGGGGACGCGATCGTCTTCAGCCCCAGCTTCGCCAGCCCGAAGTCCAGGATCTTGGGCTGCCCCTTCTCGGTCACCATGATGTTGTCGGGCTTCAGGTCACGGTGGGTGATGCCCTGCTCGTGGGCCGCGCTGACGCCCTCGGTGATGGGTATGGCCAGCTCCAGGAACTTCGAAAGGGCCATGCCGCCCTTCGGGAGAAGCTCGGAGAGCCTCTTTCCCTGAACGAGCTCCATCGTGATGAATTGGACGCCCTCGGCCTGCTCCACCGAATGGATGGTGACGATGTTCGGATGGTTGAGGGCGGCGACGGCCTTGGCCTCTCGCTCGAAACGCTCCCGTCGCTCCTCGTTGGCCGACAGCTCTTCGGGGAGGATCTTCAGCGCCACCTTTCGATCGAGGCTCGTGTCTTCGGCGAGGAAGACCTCGCCCATGCCGCCACGGCCGATTCGTTCCAGGATCTTGTAGTGGTTCAGCACGCGACCGATCATGAGGTGCTCATTTGAATGGGGGATTCTATCTGTGTCTGATCTGCTGGCCCAAACGAGCTGGACCAGGCGAATCACGACGCCGGAGCGCCGAGCTTCTGCAGCGCCTGCTTCGCTTTGCGAACCCAGGGGCGGACGTTCCGCTCGAGGTAGTCGGGCACCGCCTCGGCCTCGGCGATGATGCGGTGCAGGTTCTCGGCGGCGGCGGCCCGGTCGCCGAGTCGTGCTTGCACCGCCGCGCATTCAAAGAGGACGTCGGGTCGTGCCGATCGTGACGCGAGGGTCTCGAGGCTCGTGCGAGCCGCTTCGTCCTGGCCGGAGCCCTGCTGGGCCCGGGCGAGGGCGAAGAGCGCATTGTTGGAGTCGTAGGTCGGCTCGGCGTCCACGACCTGCTCGAGCTCCTCACGCGCCTCCTCGTGTCGGCCCGACTCCTCGAGGCCCAGACCCAGCTCGTGGCGCGCCTCGATGCTCTTCGGGTCGTGCTCGAGTGCCTTGCGTGCAGCGTCGATGGCCTTGGGGAGCTGCCGCCGTCCGCGCAGCGCCGACGCATAGGCTGTCCACGTGGGGGCGTTGCCCAGCCGCTTGACGTCGGCCTCGGCCGAGTGGAGATCGTCGGCGGTGACCTTTCGAGGCTGAAGAATGGGGCCCCCGGAGAGCTGATCGAAGAACTCGGCGTAGAAGTAGATGGCCGCCCCAATCGGGCCGAAAAGCAGGATGATCCACAGCCAGCCCGAGGCGTGGCCACGGCGTACCGCCTCCACCGCCATCCAGACCGTGAAAGCCATCCCCAGGACGGCGATCGGGAACACGTTGCCTCCTCTTGCCCACAGATAGCTTAGCGAAGCCGGGGGGACCCCGCCAGCCGGGGAGCACTTCCACCACGGTCTCCTAGTACGCCAGCAGCTCCCGGAGCGCAGGCAGCAGGCGGCCCTTCGGCGAGTGGAGCGCTTCCAGCGTCTTCGCGAAAGGGGCCGGCGTGTCCAGGGCGCCCAGCCGGGACACGGGGGCGTCCAGCCACTCGAACGCCTCACGGCCCACGACCGCGGCGATCTCCCCGCCGAAGCCCCCTGTGACCGAGGCCTCGTGCAGCACGAGACAGCGCGACGTCTTCCGCACGGAAGCGACGACCGCGTCGACGTCCCACGGCATCAGCGAGCGCAGGTCGAGGACCTCGACCTCCCGTCCCTCCTCGGCCAGGACCTCGGCAGCGGCGAGCGCCCAGGTGAGACCGATGCCTAGGTGACGATCGTGGCGTCCCGGCCCTCCCGAGCGACCCGTGCCTGGCCGATCGGCAGCGCATAGTCACCGTCCGGCACCCGGCCCCGAGCCGAGCGGTAGAGGAGCTTATGCTCGAGGAAGAGTACGGGGTTGCCGTCTTCGAAGGCGGAGATGAGTAGGCCCTTGGCATCGTACGGCGTGGCGGGAGCCAGCACCTTCAGGCCGGCCACCGAGGTGAACCACGACTCCACGTTCTGCGAGTGGAAGGGGCCGGCGCCCACGCCGCCGCCGACGGGCAGGCGGATCACCACGGGGATGCGCTCTCCCCACCGCCAGTGGGTCTTCGCCAGGTTGTTGACGATCTGGTTGAAGCCGCAGGTCACGAAGTCCCCGAACTGCATCTCGACCATCGGGACGTAGCCGCCCAGGGCGAGCCCCATCGCGGCACCGATGGCTCCCGACTCGATGATCGGCGTGTTGCGGACGCGAGCCTTTCCGAACTCCTCCACGAGGCCGGCGGTCACCTTGAAGACCCCGCCGTACTCGGCGATGTCCTGGCCGAGGAGCACAACCCGCTCGTCCCGACGCATGACCGTGCGGAGCCCGTCGGAGATGGCGTCCACATAGCGCCGCTCCGGAGCCGCCTGCACCCGCTCGGCGTCCGGGGCGCGAGGGGTGAGAAGGCTCGGAGCGAGGACGTCCGCGTCCACGCCCGAACGGGGCTCGGGCGCGGCGAGGGCCTCGTCGACGAGCGCATCGATCCTCGCCTTGGAGTCGCTCCGTGTCTTTTCTACGTCTCCATGGCTCAGGACCTCTCTGCCGCGGAGGAAGGCTTCGAATCGCCGGAGCGGGTCCCTTGTCTTCCACTCTTCGAGGAGTTCCCTGGGGACGTAGTCGGTGCCCGACGGCTCTTCGTGCCCCCGCGTCCGGAAGGTCTTGAACTCGAGAAGCAACGGTCCTGCCCCTCGCCGAGCGCGATCGGCGGCGCGGGCCACCGCGCGGTGCACGGCCAGGATGTCGTTGCCGTCCACGATGACGCCGGGCATCCCGTAGGCCACTCCCCGGTCGGCGAGGTCACGACACGCGTGCTGCTCGCGGATGGGTGTCGAGAGGCCGTACTGGTTGTTCTCGATCAGGAACAGGACGGGCAGCTTCCAGACCGCGGCCAGGTTCAGGGCCTCGTGGAAGTCTCCCTCGCTCGTTGCCCCATCGCCGGTGAAGACCGCCGCCACCCGATCCTTGCCCCGAAGCTGTGCGGCCAGTGCCAGGCCACAGGCCACGGGCAGCATGGCCCCGAGATGGCTGACCATCCCCACGATGCCCTTCTGGAGATGGCCGAAGTGGAAGCTGCGATCCCGCCCCTTCGTGAAGCCACCCTCCCGGCCCAGGAGCTGGCGGAAGAGCCGCGGCAGGTCGATGTCCCGCCCGGTGAACACCCCCAGGTTGCGGTGCATCGGGAGCACAAAGTCGCTGGGATCCAGGGCCGCCACGACGCCGGTGGCGATGGCCTCCTGCCCGATCCCGGAGAACCATTTGGACAAGCGCCCCTGCCTGAGGAGGACGAGCATCTTCTCCTCGATCAGGCGGGAGAGGAGCATGGAGCGGTAGAGGTTCCGCAGCTGCCCGGGCGCGAAGTCCTCGAGGCGTTCCTGGGTCGTCTCCGGGGGCGACGACGCGGGGGAGTCGTCCATATCCTCCCCAAGTGTAGTACGCCGGCCGGCTCGTGGCGCCCGCGAGCGGGCGCGCTACAATCCCACCCGTGTTCGAAGCCGCAGAGCTCGGGCGCCGTGTGGGCAAGAAGGAGTTCGAGAACGCGGTCGAGACGCTGCGCCTCGAGCTGCTGGAAGCCCAGCGCGCGCTGCAGAAGGCCCGGGTCCCCGTGATCCTGCTCCTCGCGGGAGCCGACGGCGCTGGAAAAGGGGAGACGGTCAAGCGCCTCCTCGAGTGGCTGGATACGCGGGGCCTGGACACCCACGCTTTTGGGCCTCCGACCGACGAAGAGAGAGAGCGGCCGCTCTGGTGGCGCTACTGGATGCGGCTGCCCCGGCGCGGGCGCATCGGCATCTTCTTCGGGTCCTGGTACAGCGAGCCCCTGGTCGAGCGGGCGTTCGGTCGCCTCAGTCGATCTCGCTACGACAGCTCGCTCTCGGGAATCGCGATCTTCGAGCAGATGCTCGCGCAGGACGGCGCGCTCATCGTCAAGCTCTGGATCCACCTCTCGAAGAAGGGCCTCGAGAAGCGGTTGAGGCGGCTCGAGAAGGACCCGCTCACGCGCTGGAAGGTGACCAGGGACGACTGGAAGCACTTCCGCAAGTACGACTCTTTCATCGAAGCTTCGGAGCATGCGATCCGGCGAACCGACACGCCTCTCGCTCCCTGGGTCATCGTGGAGGCCACCCACGAACGTTATCGCGATCTCCTGGCCGGAAGGACGCTCCTCGAGCGCTTTCGGGCTGCTCTGGCGCCGAGCGGAGCCCGGCCCACGACCGACTCGTCGGAGGGTGATGCGGCGGCATCCCTGTCGGTCGGCCCGAAGCCGTCGCTCACCGTCCTCGATCGTCTGGACCTCGACACGAGGCTCTCCGCTGAGGAGCACCAGGAGCGTCTCGACAAGGCCCAGGGACGGCTGGGCCGACTGACTCGCAATGCCTTTGCCAAGCGCCGCTCCACCGTTGTGGTCTTCGAGGGATGGGACGCGGCGGGCAAGGGCGGCAACATCCGACGCCTGACCGCTGCCATGGACCCGCGGACCTACCGCGTGATCTCCATCGCGTCACCCACCGACGAGGAGAACGCCCAGCACTATCTCTGGCGGTTCTGGCGACACATCCCGCGGGCGGGATACGTGACCATCTACGATCGCTCCTGGTACGGGCGCCTCCTCGTCGAGCGCGTCGAGGGTTTCGCCCGGCCCGAGGAGTGGGGCCGGGCCTTCCTCGAGATCAACGATTTCGAGCAGCAGCTGATCGATCACGGCATCGTGCTGGCGAAGTTCTGGCTCCACATCGATCAGAAGGAGCAGCTGCACCGCTTTCGAGAGCGGGAGGAGGTGGCCTGGAAGCGGCACAAGATCGGCCCCGAAGACTGGCGCAACCGGGAGAAGTGGGGGCTGTACCGCGACGCGGTGAACGACATGGTGGCCCACACGAGCACCGCTGCGGCACCGTGGACGCTCGTTCCGGGGAACGACAAGCGCCTCGCCCGGATCCGAGTCATCGAGACGTTGTGCGACCGTCTTCGAGAAGCGCTGGACGGTAGCAGTTGATCTGACTCTCGGTGCGGTCTGTTAGCATCCGCCCATGCTCGACAGGATCTGGACAGGGTTCTTTTTCGTGGCGTTCGTGGCCGCGGTCTTCCAGTCCGTTGTCCTGGGCCACACCAGCGTCTGGGCGGAGATGGTGGCCGCCACCTTCGACCTCTCGAAGACGGCGTTCGAGATCGCCCTGGGGCTGACCGGGGTCATGTGTCTCTGGCTCGGGATCATGAAGATCGGCGAGCGGGGGGGTGCGGTCGAGCTGCTGGCCCGCTGGTTCGGGCCGCTTCTGAGACGGCTCTTCCCTTCGATCCCGCCGGGCCATCCGGCTTCGGGCTCCATCGTCATGAACATGGCCGCCAACATGCTGGGGTTGGACAACGCCGCCACGCCTCTCGGCCTCAAGGCCATGGGAGAGCTTCAGGAGCTGAACCCCGAGAAGGACACCGCCAGCAACGACCAGATCCTCTTCCTGGTTCTCAACACATCAGCGGTCACCGTGATCCCGGTGGCGATCTTCACCTATCGGGCCACCATGGGGGCGGCCGATCCGACCGACGTGTTCCTCCCGCTCCTGATTGCCACGACCTGCAGTACGGTTGCCGGCCTCGTCGTCACGGGACTCGTTCAGCGGCGCAAGCTCTGGGATCCCGTCATCCTCGCGTACTTCGGCGGCCTGCTGGCCATGGTGGGAGGGCTGGTGGCGTACTTCAGCCAGCTCGATCGCGAAGCGATGCAAAGGCAGTCGTCGCTCCTGAGCAACGTCCTCATCTTCAGCGTGATCATCGCCTTCATGCTCCTCGCGGTCCGGCGCCGGATCTCGCTCTACGAGAGCTTTATCGAAGGGGCGAAAGAAGGCTTTGGCGTGGCGGTGGGGATCATCCCGTACCTCGTGGCCATGCTGGTGGGCATCGGAGTGCTGAGAGCCAGCGGCACCCTCGACATGCTGCTCGATGCGGTCCGGTGGACGGCGACGGGGCTGGGTCTCGACACGCGCTGGGTGGACGGGCTGCCCACGGCCCTGGTTCGACCTCTGAGCGGCAGCGGCGCCCGCGGGATGATGCTCGAGACCATGAAGACCCACGGCGCCGACTCCTTTGCAGGGCGCCTAGTGAGCGTGATCCAGGGGAGCACCGAGACTACGTTCTACGTGCTCGCCGTGTACTTCGGGTCCGTCGGCCTCCGGAAGACCCGCCACGCCGTGGGCTGTGGCCTGGCCGCCGACCTCGCCGGGATTCTCGGCGCCATCTTCGTCACATACCTTTTCTTCGGCTGAGCTCGAGAGCGAGGCACCGCCCGTGAGATCTCTCTTCGACGACATTGGAGCAGCCGCCCTTCGGCCGGCGATCGCGACCGTCCTTGCGCTGGGGGCCTGCGCGCCGGCTGCCCCGCCAACGAAGACGGCGAAGCGGCCGAATATCGTCCTCATCATGGCGGACGACCTGGGCTTTTCCGATGTGGGCTCCTATGGCGGCGAGATTCCGACGCCCCATCTCGACCGCCTGGCCGAGGAGGGCCTCCGCTTCACGCAGTTCTACAACGCGGCGCGCTGCTCCCCCACCCGCGCGAGCCTCCTGACCGGCCGCACACCGCACGCCGTGGGCGTCGGCCATCTCAACAGCCCGGGGGTCTATCCTGGCGATCTCGACCGGGAGACGCCCACGGTGGCAGAGCTGCTTCGGGAGGCCGGTTACTCGACCTACATGGCGGGAAAGTGGCATGTCACACCGTGGCCGGGCCCGGGCCACAACCACCCGAGACGCCGCGGCTTCGACCGCTTCTACGGAATCCTCGCCAGCATCCGGAGCTACTACAACCCGCCCTCGCTGATGCGCGACGACGAACCGCTCCCCCCACCTGACGGCGACTACCATTTCACGGACGCCATCACCCACGCGGCCGTCGAGTTCGTCGAGGAACACGATCCGTCGAGGCCCTTTTTCCTGTATGTCGCCCACGCGGCGCCCCACTGGCCGCTGCACGCCCGCGAGGCGGATGTGAGCCGGCACATCGAGCGCTACCGCGCGGGCTGGGACGCGGTCCGCGCCGCGCGCCACCGACGGCTGTCCGACCTCGGTCTCCTTGCCCCCCGGGACGAGCGAGTCGAACCGTGGGAGTCCGCCGAGCCCGGGGAGTGGCTTGCCAGGCGGATGGCGGTCTACGCGGCCATGGTCGAGCAGATGGACCGCGGGGTCGGAAGGGTGCTCGACACGCTGGAGCGCCGCGGGATGGCGGAGAACACGCTCGTCGTCTTCCTTTCCGACAACGGGGGCTGCGCCGAGGAGATCGGGCCCGAGGGGCGCGCGAACCACTTCCCCCTCATGACGCGGGACGATCGGCCGATTCGCCTCGGGAACGGAACCGACATCCCCCCAGGGCCGGAGGACACCTACGCGAGCTACGGCCTCGAATGGGCGAACGTGTCGAACACGCCCTTCCGTCTGTTCAAGAGCTTCGTCCACGAGGGCGGGATTGCGAGCCCGTTCATCGCCCGCTGGCCCGGCGTGATCCCGCCCGGGCAGACCACCGAGCAGGTCGGCCACGTCGTCGACCTCCTGCCGAGTTTCCTGGCGGCCGCCGGCGCGCCGCCGCGTTCTCTCGAGGGCCGGGATCTCTTCCATGGGGACCCCGACGAGCCACGCACTCTCTTCTGGGAGCACGAGGGCAACCGCGCGGTGCGCCAGGGCGACTGGAAGCTGGTGGCCGTACACGGCGGGCCGTGGGAGCTTTTCGATCTGGCGAAGGATCGGACGGAGCTCTCGAATCTCGCCACGGACCAGCCCGACCGTGTGGAGGCGCTTTCCTCGCTTTACGACGCGTGGGCAGCGCGGAGCAACGTGAAGCCCTGGACCGAGCCCCAGACTCCCATCGGCGGCCGCCACTGAATCCAGGCCCGGCGGCCATGCCCGGCGGGGCACGAGCCGCGCTGATTGCGGCCTGCGTTCTGTGGGCGGTGTCGTTCGTGGCCACGAAGGTGGCCCTCGATGCGGCGCCCCCTCTGGTGGTCGTGACGCTCCGGCTGGTCATCTCGGCGGTGTGCTTTGCGCCGTGGATTGCCACCCCGGGAGATCTCGGGAGCCTCGGTGGCCGCAGGGGGCTGGTGCGCCTTTTCTGGCTGAGCCTGATCGGGACCGGGCTCCACTACGGCCTCCAGACGGTCGGCCTGCAGTACACCACGGCGTCCAACGCATCGCTCTACGCGATCACCGCTCCCATCACGATTCTGCTGCTGTCCGCGATGATTCTGGGCGAGCGCATCACGCTACGCAAGGCGCTGGGCGTCGCACTGGCACTCGCTGGCGTCCTGATGGTCATGGGGCCCGGAACCCTGACGACCCTCGAGCTCGGCGCTCACGTCAAGGGTGACTTCCTGGTGCTGGTGAGCATCGTCTTGTGGGGCCTGTTCACCGTCCTCGGCAAGGCGGCGACGGACGAGCTCGGTGCGCTCAGGCTCACGGCCTGGGTGACGCTGATCGGTGCCCTCTGGATGCTTCCTGTCGGCGCGTACGAGATGCACGCGACGGGATTCGCGGTGGCGAGCATGACGCTCGAGGCCTGGATGGCCGTCGGCTTCCTGGGGGTCGGATGCTCGTTCCTCGCCACCCTTCTCTACTTCGTCGCGCTCGAGCGGACGGAGTCCCAGAAGGTGGGCGTGTACCTCTATACGATTCCGCCCATGACCGCCGTGGTGGCGGTCTTCTATCTCGGCGAGACGCTCAGCGCCAACCTGGTCGTCGGGGCGGTGCTGGTGATCGCCGGCGTGGCCCTGACCGAGCGCGGGTAGGCGTTCAGTATCGCCAGCTCGTCACGTCGGCTCCCGGGGGCGCTGTCTTCAGGATCCGCTCGACGATCTTCGGGGCGAACATCTGGTTGTAGCGAAGCCGCGAGGTGGCGTTGGGACGGCTTTGGTCCCCGTTCCAGCAGTGCTCGGCCCGGTCCCCGTAGTCGACCTCGCCGCCGTAGTGCGGGTTCTGGGTCTTCTCCAGGAACTCCTCGACGAGGTAGACGCCGTTGTTCAGGTAGTAGTTGTCCATGTCGCCGACGTAGATGTGGATCTTCCCTTCGAGCTTCGGGCCGAGCGTGGCCCAGTCCCGGCGTAGGATGTAGGACAAGTCGTAGTTCTCCCGCCAGTGCTCGGCTACCTCGTGGTCGATCGCCCCGGTGCGCTTGTCCCAAAGTCTCCTGGGGTAGCCGTCGGGGCCCACGGGGGAGTAGACGGCCTCCCAGATGTCCCACTGCTGGCCGGAACGGCCCTTCGTCCCCAGGACGAGCTCGCGGTGGTTCGTCTCCTCGAGCGTGGTCGTCAGGTGACCCAGATAGTCCCGGTGAGCCGGCCGCAGTGTCTTCTTCCACTCGCTGTCGACGTAGTAGGCGTTCTCGTCCTCGTAGATGTCCACCACGGTGTAGGCGCGGAAGTCGATGGGATCGGGACAGGCCGCAAAGCACCCGTTGTACTCGTCGGGGTACAGGACCTGCACGCCCAGAGCCTCCCAGCCGCCGGTGGATCCTCCGTACAGGAAGCGCGCCCAGCCCTCACCGATGCCGCGGTACTTCTTCTCGATGTACGGAATGAGCTCGTAGGTGATCGCGTCGCCGTAGGGCCCCACGTTCGCCGAGTTCACGGCGTACGAGTCGTCGTAGTAGGGGTTGGCGTGCTGGATCTCGATGATGATCATCCGCGGGAAGTCGGGGCCGGTCCACTCGTTGTAGAACTGGTGCGCGTGCTCCTGCTCGGTCCGGTTGTACGCCGGCCAGTCGAACCGTTCGCTGTGCTCGGGCTCGAGGTCGGGGTCCGGGGGGTCCTCGCGGAAGCCACCGAAGTCGTGGTGGAAGTGACCGTGGAAGATGGCCAGAGGGTACCGCGCCCCCGGGTGCTCGTCGAAGCCCTCCGGCAACAGCACGTGGGCCCCGAGGAACATCGGACGACCCCAGAACTCCGTGAGGAGCCGGCTCTGGATCCTCTCGTGCTTGATGTACTTCGTCGTCGGGGGATCGGTGATGGGTGGGATGACCTGGTCCATCACGATCTCGACGACTCCTCCCCCGGCGGGGTCGATCATCACTGAGCGCGGCAAGCTGTAGAGGTTTCCAGGCGCCTCGTTCCACTGCTGGCCCTCTCCGCGGTCCATGGGGAGCTTCAAGGTGTGGCCGTCCGCGCGATGGAACGTCTCGTAACGATGGAGCAGCGCCTGGACGATGTACTGGCCCGCGGGCAGCTCCGCGAGGCTGTCGACAGGGTAGCCGAGCACGCCTTCGCCGATCACGGCCGCCTGGCTGGGCTCGAGGCCCTCCACGTCGATGCCGAAAGCGAGCTGGGTCGCCGGTCCGTCGACGATCTGGAACCGAGGCTCCTTGCTGTCGTCCGTCGAGAGCATCAGGAGCATCCGCCCATCCAGGGCGTCGGCGGACTGCTCGGGCCCGAAGCGGATCTCGAAACGGAGCCCGCCGCCCTCTCCCTCGTCAGCCCGCTGACCCGGCGGGAGAGGGCTGAGGCTCACCAGCAACATGAGAATCGCCCCGCCCGCACGAAGGGTCCTCGGACTGGTCATGGCCGGCGTCCTCCCCCTGCGCCCACCGGCGCCGGGCGAGTCTACCACTCGGGGAGGAGGCGCCCGTCCTTGGAGGGGCGACGTTGGGAGGGGCTCTGGACTCCGAGACGTCTCGTCTCCGGCGTGGAGTGGTTTCCGTCACGGAGCCACGTCCCGCCGTCTGAGACAATGGGGGCCACTCGACCGGGAGGCGAACATGACCAAGTGGATTATCGGGCTCCTGACGCTCCTCCTCGTGGCCGGCGGCGTCCTCGGCTACTGGCTCTTCGGCGAGCAGAAGACGGAGCTCGACGCGACCCGTGAGCAGCTGGTGGCAGCACGCCAGGACGCTGCGACGTACCGGACTCGGGCTGCGGACCTCGACGCGATCCGTGAGCGGCTTGAGCACTCGAGCGCGGAGCTCCAGCAGGCGGTGGCGGAGAAAGAGAGCGAGCTCGACCGGCTCCACTCCGCCCAGAACGAGCTCATGAGCGAGTTGGAGCAGGAGATCGCGGACAAGCAGGTGCAGGTCGAGCAGATCCGGGATCAGCTACGAGTCGAGATGATCGACGAGGTCCTGTTCGACTCAGGAGAGTCCGAGCTCAAACCCGAGGGTGTCGCCATTCTGATCAAGGTGGCAAACGTCCTGCGGAAGACCCAGGGCCGCTCGATCGAGGTCCAGGGTCATACGGACAACGTGCCCATTCGAGGAGCGCTCGCCGCGCGATACCCGACGAACTGGGAGCTCTCCGCCGGCCGCGCCACGCATGTTGTGCGCGTTCTGCAGGACGAGGCCGGCGTCGACCCGGCTGTTCTCTCGGCCGCCGCGCGGTCGCAGTACCGGCCCCGACGTCCAACGACACCGAGGAGGGCCGCCGCCAGAATCGCCGGATCGAGATCCTCCTCGGCCCGGAAGGGTCAGCGGGCTCGTCAGATCCTTCGTCGCGTGCCCAACGGTGAAGCTCCTCAGGATGACGGGGTTGACGGGGCAGCGTTCTCATCCGGCGCAAAGGGCCATTCGCCCTGGCTCTTCGCGAGGAAGAGATAGACGATCGCGCCGAGCACCAGGGTCAGGAGACCGAACAGGATGAAGCGGAGCCCCAGAGTCGAGAAGACGAAGATGTACCCGGCCAGGGAGATCATGGCCGGAAGCGGATAGAGCCACATCTTGAAGGGCCGCTCGATGTCGGGCCGGTTGGCGCGGATCAGGAAGAGCGCCAGCGTGTGGCCGATGAACTGAATCAGGATCCGGGCCGCCATCAAAGCCAGGATGACTTGTTCCAGGCTGAAGAAGCTCGCGACGATCGCACCAGCGCCGATCAGGAGCAGCGAGCGGTGGGGGAACTCCTTGGTCGGGTGGAGCTCGCCCAGCCATTTGAAGAACACTCCGTCCTTGGCGGCCGCGTAGGGCACGCGGGAGTAGCCCAGGAGCAGCGCGAAGATCGAGGCGAAGGCCGTTATGACGATCAGGCCGGCCAGCAGGCTCTCCGCCCACGGCCCGTAGACGCGCCTCATGAACAGGGCGCCCAGATACTCGGACTCCATGGCTTCCCGCCAGGGCACTACGCCGATGAACCCGAACGAGATCGACACGTCGATCAGCGTGACGCCGAGGATCGACAACACCACCGCCCGGGGAATCGTCTTCCCGGGGTTCTTGACCTCGCCACCCAGGTAGCAGACCTGGTAGTAGCCGAGGAAGAGGTAAAGGACGTTCGCCGTCCCCTGGCCCAGGCCTCGAACGAAATCGAAATTCAGCGTGAAGGCATCCGGCGGCAGGTCGAAGGCCAGGGCCGGGTTGAAGTTCAGGAACCCGGTGATGATGACCCATCCCGTGGTCCCGATCATTACGATCCACAGGCCCAGCATGATCTTCGCGATGTCGGTGATCTTGCGGTAGAGGGCGAAGATCAGGAGGACACAGATCGAGGCCGCTGTCAGCTTCATCTGCAGGTCGCTCATCGACGGCCAGAACACCTTCAGGTAGTGGACCAGGCCGATGTTCCCACTGGCGATCTCCAGCGGGCCCGCAAACAGGATCTGCCAGACGAACAGGAAAGCCAGGAATCGGCCCCATTTCTTGGGACCGAAGCCTTCGCGCAGGAAGACGTAGGTCCCTCCGGAGGCCGGAAGCGCCGCGCCCAGCTCGGCCACCACCAGGCCGTCGGCAATGGCGATCACAACCCCGACCAGCCAGGCCAGGTAGGAGTGGGGCCCCCCCAGGGTGACCAGGATCAGCGGTATGGCGATGAACGGGCCAATCCCGACCATGTTGGACATGTTGACGGTCGTGGCGTTCAGGGTGCCGAGATGGCGGCGGAGCCGCGGACCAGTTTCGCTTGTCACAATGCCGGGCACCCTATCATAAGGAGGGCTTCGCTCCCCGGGGCGGGCCGGTAGTATCCTCAGGCCCGCGAAAGGAGGCCACTGCATGGCCCGGACCGACCCACACTCCTACTTTGACGACGCTCAGCCAAGCACACGGCACCTCGGCCTGGAGCTGGAGGTGGACTTCGAAGGCCGTGGCCTCGACGGGTGGGCTCTTCTCGACCTGGGTGAGCCCTCCTCGGGTCCCCTGGATCTCGATACGAAGGGTCTCGACGTGTACTCGGTGGAAAGCGAGGATGGGACGGAGATCCCTTTCGAGCTGGCCGATGAAGAGCCGATCCTCGGGCGTCGCCTCCGCCTCGATCTGCCCCCGGGAACCCGACGGTTCACCATCGAGTACTCGTCGGCCATCGAGGCTCTCGGACTCCAGTGGCTCGACCCGGCCCAGACCGAGGGGAAGCGCCACCCGTTCCTCTTCTCGCACTTCCAGCCGATCCACGCCCGCACCTGCATGCCCGTGCAGGACTCGCCGCGCGCCCGAGTCACCTACCGGGCCGCCATCACGGTGCCGAAGGACCTGACGGCGGTCATGTCGGCGGGCTCGGTTGGAGAGCAGCCCGGAGACCGGCCCGGGACGCGCACGTTCCTCTTCGACATGCCGCAGTCCATCCCGACGTATCTCATCGCGCTGGCTGTGGGGGACCTGTCCTCCCACGACATCTCGCCCCGCTCACGGGTGTGGGCCGAGCCGGCCACGCTGGACGCCGCGGCACACGAGTTCGCCGAGATCGAGGAGATGATCACGACGGCGGAAGAGCTGTTCGGTCCCTACGAGTGGGACCGCTACGACATGATCGTGCTGCCGCCCTCGTTTCCCTACGGGGGGATGGAGAACCCGCGCTTGACGTTCCTGACGCCGACCCTCCTGGCGGGCGACCGCTCGCTCGTGGACGTGGTGGCTCACGAGCTGGCGCACTCCTGGACCGGGAACCTCGTCACGAACGCCAGCGTCGACCACTTCTGGCTGAACGAGGGGGCCACGGTCTGGGCCGAGCGCCGGATCGTCGAGGCGCTTCGCGGGAGAGACGCCGCCGTCCTGGCCTGGGCCATCGGCGAGCAGGCCCTCGCGGCGGAGTTCGAGCGGTTCGGAGCGAAGGCTGCCGTGACCCGTCTGCGGAACGATCTCGAGGGCACCAATCCCGACGACGTCTACTCCTCGATTCCATACGAGAAGGGGTCCCGGTTCCTGGCCCTCCTGGAGCAGACCACCGGTCGCGAGCGCTTCGATGCCTTCATTCGTCGCTACATCGAGAAGTTCCGCTTCACCTCGATCACCACCGAGGAGTTCCTGGAGCTCGTCGAGAAAGAGCTCCCCGGGCTGGCAGAGAAAGTGGACGCCCAGGCCTGGCTCTATGAGCCGGGCATGCCCAGGAACGCGCCGGTCTTCCGATCCGGCCAGCTCGAGGCCCTGACCGCGCTGGCCGGCGGCTTTTCGGCGGGTGAGCGTCCCACCCGGGCGCAGATCGAAGGCTGGTCGCCCGCAGAGATGCTCGTCTATTTGCAACACCTCCCCCGGACCCTCGACCACGACGCCTGCGCCTGGCTGGACGATGCGATGGATCTCACCTCCCGTGGCAACTACGAGATCCTCGTGGAGTGGCTGACGATTGGCGCGTCGTCCGACTACGAGCCGGTCTTTCGCCGCGTGGGCGAGGTGCTTCTCCGCGTCGGTCGCATGAAGTACCTGCGTCCGCTCTACAAGGCGATGGGCGCCAGCCCACGGACCCGAGCGCTGGCCCGAAAGATCTACGCCGCAGCCTCCCCCGGCTACCACGAGCTGTCCCGCCGCGCCTCCGAAGCGGTGATGGCCCAATACGCCGACTAGTTCCGGGCGCCGCTACGCCGGCTGGCGATAGATGAAGAGTAGGTAGGCTCGGCTCCCGATGTCGCGGTTCTTGTACTGGGCCGGGCGGAAGGCGCCCATCTGGAGGGCGGCGGCGAGGACGAGGATCAGCAGTCTGGTCATGCTCTTGCTCCCGGTGTGCCCGATTCTACCTTCGGACTCCACTTCCACGAGTCACGATGCAGGCAAGCGTCTGCCTCGATTGCCGCCGGTTGCTTCGAGGAGAGCTCAGCTTCCGCTCCGCAGACCAGCCCACGTCGCCTCGAGACGCTCCACATTGGCGCCCATGGCGGACACGAAGTCTCCGGATTCAGGCACGTTCCCGCAAGGGTCGAAAACGACGCTCGTGACGCCCAGCTCCTCCAGGCGCGCCCGGACCGGGGCCAGCGGCTCACCCTCCCACACCATCCAGCGAGCCGGGTGCTCTTCCAGCAGGGCCTCGAAGCGGCCCCACTCGCGCGCGCTCGGCTCCACGTCGGGCTCCCAGTGGACCGAGCGGTCGTTCAGACCGTAGCGGCGCTCGAGATACTGGTACACAGGGTGCGAGAACACGACCGGACGGTCCCCGAAGGCCTCCGCCACCGCCTCGAGCCGGGTGTCGAGGGCGCCCAGGTCGGTCTCTAGCAGGGCGAGCCCTTCCTGGAAGTCGGTCGTGGCCGTGGGGCGTGCCTTCTCGAACGCGCCGGCGATGGCGTGGGCCTGCTCGATTGCAAGCGTGGGATCGAGCCACGTGGTGAACGCGACGCCGGCGTGTGCGTGCTCTCCCTCGGGCCCGTGGGTGTGCGTGACCGCCTCCTCGAGTGGGATCAGTCGATCCTCGTAGGTCACACCGGTGTCGATCAGCCTCGCTCCAGGGAGGGAGGCTCGAGCCACCCACTTGGCGTAGTCCGCACCGTTCAGCAGGATGAGTTCCGCACCCTGATAGTCCGCCACTGTGTCTGCGTCCGGCGACCAGTGCGCAGGGTCTTCATCCGCGGGAGCAGGAAAGGTCACCGAGACCTCGCTGCCGCCGATTCGCTCGGCGAAGGAGGCGAGCGGAGAGCTCACCACATAGACGGAGAGCGGCGGTGGGCCCGTGTCACCGGGGCTCGCGCCGCCTCCCCCTGCCTGATCGGCCCACCACCGCAACTGGCCGCGATCGCGGCGGCGCAACACGCGAGGATGGCTCGTTTCGCTCTCTTCATCTTCATGAAGGTTGCTCCTCTTCGAGGCTCACGACAACAGGAACGTCCGTATTGCCGCGGAGCCGAAGCGGTGGGTGAGGGCGGTGAGTCCTCCGGCCAGCGCCGCACCCACCAGCAGAACGATGGCGGCCTCGGAGGCGACCAGGAACGCGACACGTCCCCGAGAGCCCCCGATCTTGACCAGCGTCTCGATCTCTCGCCGCCTGAGCCGCAGCGACAGCATCAGCACGAGCACGGCCATGGCCAGAGTCGCCATGCTCACTAGGAGGATTCCGGCCACGACGAAGCTCTGGACGGTGAACACGGTCTCGAGCAACTCGCGGATGACCACGGCGGGTCTCACGATCTGAGCCTGCTCCGCATCCCCCTGCCCCTGGAAACGCCCGAGGAGGATCACCCCCGCTTTCTAGTCTTCCGGCACTGCGAGGACGGCCGTGATGGGAAAGTCCTCGCAGCCCCCGTGGAAGTGGAACGAGTCCCTGTTCTCCCGAGTGATCTCGTTGTACTGCACCAACGACGCGTTGGCCCGGATGGTGTTCCCTTCACGCTCCAGAATCGCCCCTGCGGCCTCCGGCTGGGCGAGATCCTGGTGGCCGTGGCCCAGGCCCTCGATCACCCAGGCCGTCTTGAGATCGACGAACACCGCGCGATCGTCCGGGGAGAACGCGGGCTCGAGTACGCCGACGACCTTCATCTTGAGCGGGTAGACACCTGCGAGGTCGAAAACGCTCTCGGGTGACGAGACGACACTGCCGCCCGGTCCCACCCCGAGGCGGCGGGCCGCTCGAGCACCGAGAACACACTCGCCCAGGACCGCCATCTGACGACCCTCGGCCACACGGAGACCTCGGAAGTCGAAGTAGTCGAGGGTCGTGCCGACGATGGGCTGGTCGCGGACCCGAAAGCGCACGTAGAGAGGGATTGCACGGGCCAGCCCCGACTGCACGACGCGGCTGACCTGGGCGTGAGTCGAGCGGGCCGGCAGCTCGGTGTCGAAGTAGAGCGAGTTCAAGGCGAGCTCCAGGGGGCTCCCCTTCGCTCCCACCAGAAGGGGCGTCGCCTCGGCGCGAGCCGTGAGCTCGTCCGCGCTCTGGCCAACGAGAACGTTGAGGCCCACCGGCAGGAAAACGATGAGCGTGATCGAGGCGATGAGGATCGCGGTCTTCACCCGGTGATAGGCGACGTAGCGCCAGGCGAGATAGAGCGTGTCCTTCACGACGCCCCCGCCTCGCCCAGATCGTAGTAGTCTCGAAAGTCGATCACCCGATCGAAGCGGTCCAGAATGTCGTGGTCGTGGGTCACGGTGGCGAGTGTGGCCTCACGCGATCGGGAGTAGTCGAAGAGGATGTCGAGAACGTGGCCCTTGTTGGCCGGGTCGAGGTTGCCGGTGGGCTCGTCGGCCAGGATCAGAGGCGGTTGAGCCAGCAGCGCTCGGCACACGGCGACCCGCTGCTTCTCGCCCTGCGAGAGGAGGTTGGCGTGGCGGCCCAGCTTGTCGCCCAGACCCACCTCGCGGACGAGCTCCGCCGCTCGCTCCCGCACCGCGTCGTCGAGGCGCAGCGCGGAGGTGATCCGGAACGGAAGGAGGACGTTGTCGAGGACGCTCAGGTACTCCAGCAGCTCGAACTCCTGGAAGACGAGCCCGACCGTGCGGATGCGGAAGTCGCGACGCCCGGACTCGTCGAGTGTGCGGAGCGCCGTTCCGGCCGTCCGGATGTCGCCTGTCTACGGCGCCCGGATCCCCGCCATCAAGCTGAGCAGCGTCGTCTTCCCGGAACCGCTCGGCCCGATCATGGCCACCGTCTCGCCGCGCTCGACGGACAGCTCGGGCACGCGCAGGGCGAAGTCGCCCTCGGGGTAGCGAAAGTGGAGTTTCGAAACGCGGATCATGGAGTGTCGCTTGCGGGCTGGAACCGGCCCCAAGTGTATCGGAATCCACGGGTCGGACGAGGTCGCTCGGGGGCGGCGGGAGCCTTCGGGGTTGCGCGTGCCCTCCCCGGATGGAGAGAATGACGTACGCCCGTCGAACACACGAGAGTCTGTTGGCCCTTTGCATGGGACCGGTGGATCGACAAGGATCCCTCCCGGCTCCTTCCTCGAGAGTGGCGTGAGATGGTGGTGGCGGACTACGTCAAGGATCAGACCGCGGCAAGCCACCCCGGCGTGTGGCCGGTGATGATGAGCCTGCTGGATCAGGTCGGCTACTTCCCGTATACCCCCCAGAGGCTCGTCGTGATGCCGGACGACCCGGCACTCGGGACGCACCGCGAGCTCTTTGCCGGTTCCGTGGGGAGCTTCGGCGAGTACCCCATGCCGGCCCACGACGGCATCCCGGGCTTCCTGGGAGCCACCGAGATCATCTCCAGCAAGGAGCTGTGGGACCGCTGGCGCGTGGGACCCGAGAACCGGGTGGACAGCACGGCGTTTCTCCGCGCGCGGATCGTCGACCTGTGGACGGGCAACTGGGATCGGCACCGGAGCCAGTGGCGGTGGGCGTGGATACCCGACAAGGCCCAATGGATCGCCATCCCCGAGGATCCCGACCAGACCTTCTCGAACTACGGAGGGCTGGTCATCGCCCTCGCCCGCGCGCAGGTGCCCATCCTCCTGAGCTTTGGCGACAAAATCGCCGGGATGGAGGGTGCGGTTCGAAACGGCGCAGACGTCGATCGCTGGCTGCTGTCGGATCGCACGCGCGAGGACTTCGCCGAGACGGGCCGGTTCGTCCAGGGCCTGCTGAGCGACGAGGTGATCGACACCGCGGTCCGCGCGCTGCCACCGGAGTGGTACGCTCTCAACGGGGAGTGGCTGGCCCGAAAGCTGAAGAGCCGGCGAGACGACATCCCCCGGGCGACGGAGGACTACTACCGGTTCCTCGCCGGAGAGGTGAACGTCCACGGCACCCACCGGGACGAAGTGGCCCGCATCCGGCGCTTCGACGACGGCGCGGTCGAGATCACGCTGGGGCTCGCCGAGGCTGGCGCGGCTCCCTACTTCCGCCGCCGCTTCGAGGCGGACGACACGCGCAGCGTGCGGGTCTACCTCTACGGAGGCAACGACCGGGTCGAGTCGGAAGGCCCCGCCAACGGCAGAATCACGGTTGAGGCGATCGGCGGGGCCGGGGACGACGTTCTCGATGACAGCCGCAGCGGGCGAACCCGATTCGACGACTCCGAGGGCCACAACGAGGTCGTGAAGGGCCGGGGCACGAAGGTGGACGATCGCCCCTGGACCAACCCACGGCCGGACCCGAAGGCCCCCTGGGTCGAGCCCCGCGACTTCAACCGAGTGTGGCTGACACAGTTTCTGGCGTACTGGACCCCGGATCTCGGGCTCTTCGCCGGCGGCGGTCTCAGGCGCAACTCGTACGGCTTCCGCAAGCACCCGTTTGCCAACTCCCATCAAACCTTCCTCGGCTACTCGACCACCCGGAAGGCCGTCCGCTTCCAGTACCACGGCTCTTTCCGACGGAAGAACTCCAACCTATACACCGAGGCGCGGGTGTTGGCCTCGGGGATCGACCGGCTCAACTTTTTCGGGTTCGGGAACGACACTCCCGAGATAGAGGACGACGAGTTCTTCAGGGTCAACCAGACCCTGTATCGCTTCACCCCGACCCTCAACTGGTCGCCCGGCCGCCACTTCGAGATCCTGGTCGGGGCGGGAGTCCAGTACACGACCGACAGCGAGGGGAAAACCTTCATCGATGTGCTCCAGCCCTATGGCTTCGGGGAGTTCGGTCAGCTCAACCTGGTGACGGCGATGGAGTGGGACACCCAGGGGCTCAAGCGCGGGGGAATGCAGGCCCTTATGGGTGGCGGCATCGCGGACGAGACGGATGAGGCGACAGCTCGCAAGCGTTACACGGGCCTGCGCGTCGAAGCCGGGGGCGGCTATTTTCCGAAGGTCTGGGACGTCGAAGAGGCCTTCGGCGTGGTCGAGGCCAACGTCTCCGGATACCTGGGTCTCGGGCGAACGGAGCGGCTCGTGCTGGCGGCTCGGGTCGGAGGCCGCCAGACGATTGGCACGTACCCCTGGTACGCTGCCGCCTTCGTCGGCGGAAAAGACAGCAACCGCGGCTTTCGTGAGCAGCGTTTTGCCGGCGACTCGTCGTTCTACGCCAACTTCGAGGCCCGCCTGCGCCTCGTCGACGCGATGCCAGTCATCCCGGGTCGCCTGTGGGTCTTCGGGCTCGCCGAGGTCGGTCGGGTCTGGTTCGAGGGCGAGGAGTCCGACGACTGGCACCCTTCCTACGGCGGTGGCATGGCCTTCGAGATCGCCGGCTCACCGGTCGTGCTCTGGACCGGGGTGGCCAAGGCCCAGGAAGAGGACGGGATCCGATTCTACTTCGCTTCCGGGTTCGGCTTCTAAGGGCTGACAGTCATGCTGAGGAGCTTCCGTCGTGAACGAGCGACGAAGCATCTCTTGACACGAGGAGAACACCATGTCTGAGGGCGCCAAAACGCCCGCTCCGACGCCCAGCGTCCTCGACCGTGCGCTGCGTGTGTTCGGTGACGTGCGAGCTGGCGAGGGTCTCGGCGTCGCCCTGATGTTCCTCAACGTCTTCGCCCTGCTCGTCGCCTACTACATCCTCAAGACGGTCCGGGAGCCCTTGATTCTCTCGGAGGGCAGCGCCGAGCTCAAGTCCTATGCCTCCGCGCTCCAGGCCCTCGTCCTGATGGGGTACGTCCCCCTCTACGCGTGGGTGGCCTCGAAGCTCCCTCGCCAGAAGCTCATCCTGGCCGTGATCCTCTTTTTCCTCGGCGGCCTCCAACTCTTCTTCCTGGCCGGCCAGGCAGGCGTCCCGCACATCGGCCTCGTGTTCTTCGTCTGGGTCGGGATATTCAGCCTGACGATGATCGCGCAGTTCTGGTCGTACGCGAACGATCTGTACAGTCGGGAAGCAGGCAATCGCCTCTTCGCCTTGATCGCCATCGGGTCGACGGCAGGCGCGCCGCTGGGCGCCGCCCTGGCGGAGTGGATGTTCGGGGCCGGCGTCGGTCCCTATTCCATGATGCAGATCGCGGCCGCGTTGCTCCTCGTCCACCTCGGACTCTACGGTGCCGCAAACCGTCGCCTCGCCGGTGCGGGGGGCGCGACGTCCGGGGGGGAGAGCTTGAAGCGGGGCGGTGGGTTCGGTCTCGTCTTCCGCAGCCGCTACCTCATGCTGATCGCCGGTTTCCTCGTGCTGCTGAACGTCGTCAACACGACCGGAGAATATCTCCTGAGCGAATCCGTTCTGGAGAAGGCGGCGGTCCTGGCGGCGAGCGATCCCAGTTTCGACCAGGGCGCTTTCATCGGCGGATTCTACGGCGGGTTCTTCTTCTGGGTGAACGTCGCCACGATCATCATCCAGGCCTTCCTGGTGTCCCGCCTCGTCAAGTATCTTGGCATGGCGGGCGCGCTCTTCGCCCTCCCGATCGTGGCGCTGGGCACCTACGGCCTCGTGGGGGCGGGCGCCGGCTTCGCGCTCCTGCGGTGGGCCAAGACGGCCGAGAACTCCACCGACTACTCGGTCATGAACACCGCCAAGCAGATGCTCTGGCTTCCCACCACTCGCGAGGAGAAGTACAAGGCCAAGCAGGCGATCGACACCTTCTTCGTCCGCGCGGGCGATGTCATCTCGGCCGGGATGGTCTTCGTGGGCGTCAACTGGCTGGTCCTCGACGTGGCCGGGTTCGGCCGGGCCAACGTTGCGATCGTCCTCGTCTGGTTCCTCGTCGGCGCGGTGCTGTTGCGCGAATACCGGCGGCTGACGTCCACCGCAGGGACCGCGCCGGGGCAGGGCTCGCACTGAAGCGAGCGGGCCGCAAGTCGAGATGAGACGAAGAGTCGCCCGACCGGCTTGGCCACATGCCCTTGTCCCAGCTCTGGCGCTCGCGCTCCTTTTGCCGGCCGTCGTCCGACCAGATGCGCTCGTGATCACTCGTGCGATGACCGCCACCACGATCGCCGAGATCTTCGTCGAGGACGACCACGTGCGTCTGGAGCTGGAGATCGGCATCCCCGACCTGGAGGCGTTTTCGAGCCTGCTGCCGAATGCCCTCTACGAGCGGCTGGGACACGAGCCCGAGTCTCTCGAGCGGCGGCCCCCGCGTTTCTTCACGGAGGATTTCGTCATCCGCGCGGACCGGGGGGCGCCGCTTGCTGGGAAGATCGAGGAGATAGAGGCTCGACCCCGCGTACAACGGGACGACGTGACGGGCGAGCCGCTGCCCGTCGCCGACGAGGAGAAGGCGGAGCCGGTCGTGTTCGCCCGGATCGTCTACCCGTTCGAGGGCCGACCGAAGTCGATGGTCGTGGGGTTGCCCCACTCGGCGGAGGGCGCGTCGGCGTCGATCGGCTTCGTTCTCTACCACCGCGGCCTGCCGGTCAACGACTTCCGCTATCTCGGTCGCGAGGAGATCGTCCGGTTCGACTGGGGCGATCCCTGGTTCTCGAAGTTCGACAACCGCAACCTCTGGCGGCAGTACGACGTGCCCGTCTCTGCCTTCCTGTACGTGGAGCCATTCGAGGTCCGAAAGGAGATCGTGTTGCGCCCGCGAGACCTCCAGCCGTGGGTGGACCTCGGTCTCGACGGGAAGGATGTCATCACGGTGGCGGAGCAGCCGGAGATCAAGCGCCGCGTCGTCGAGTTCCTTTCCGGAAAGAATCCCGTCACCATCGACGGGCAGCCCGCGGAAGGCCGTCTGGATCGCGTGCACTTCATCTACCGGAACCTGCGCACCAGCGGCGTCATCAACCCACCCCGGGATCTCGATGCCGTCTCCGCGACGCTCGGGATCATCTTCTACTACCCCGTCGACGGCCTCCCCCGGGAGGTCGCGATGGAGTGGGAGCTCTTCAGCCAGAAGCTGCCCTACATTCCGGCTGCGGCGACCGACGAGGCGGGGCCGCTCCCGTACCGACTTCAGCCGGACGACCCGATCCTGCGCTGGCAGAACTTTTTGAAGAATCCGACCATGCCCGGGCTCGTGGACATCGAGGAAGCGCCGCTCCTCGGGCGCGTGTGGCTGCTCCTCGGCGCGCTCCTCTGCGGAGTGGGCCTCGCCTGGATCACCGCTCGTGCGCTCCAGGGTCGACGCCCCTCGTGGCGCACGGCGACTCTCTCGCTCGTGCTCCTGGCGCTGGGCGGGCTGGGCCTGGCCCGTGCGGTCCGGCCGACGTGGGCGTCCGATGAGAACGCCGACGAGGTGGTCCTGGCGTTGCTGGAGAACGTTTACCGCTCGTTCGACTATCGCGACGAGAGCCTCATCTACGACTCGCTGGAGCGCAGCGTGACGGGAGAGCTCCTCACCGAGACCTACCTGGAAACGCGCCGGAGCCTGGAGCTCGAGAACCAGGGCGGTGCCCGAGCCAAAGTGAAGAGCGTGGAGATGCGAGAATCCATCCACGCTCCTTTGACCGGCGCGGTGGGCTTCGAGTCCCTCTGCTCCTGAAACGTGTCCGGCTCGGTCGGGCACTGGGGCCACGTCCACCAGCGCACGAACCAATATGAGGCACGCCTGAGCATCAGAGCCGTGGACGGCCGGTGGAAGATCACCGCGCTCGACCTGCTCCAGGAACAGCGGTCGCAGTAGGGAGCCGGGAGAGTTCGCGGCCGCCCACCGGCGTTGCGGCCTGCCCGGATCGGCTATCATGGCCGCATTCAAAGCACATTTTCACGCAAGGAACGAGCCGAGTGAAGCTTCTGAAATCGACAACATCAGCTGTCCTTGCGGGATTCCTGCTCCTGGCGGTCGCCGATGCGAGAACGTTCTCGCAGGAATCGGAACCGGCACCGGAATCGGGGCTGGCTCCAGTGGCGAGCGAGGAGGTCGTGCTCGTGGGCGCCGGAGACATCGCGAACTGCAAGAGGCTCGGCGGGGCTATCGCGACCGCGCGGCTGCTGGACCGCATCCCTGGAACCATCTTCACGGCGGGCGACAACGCGTACGAACGAGGTTCTGCCAATGACTTCGAAAAGTGCTACGGGCCCACTTGGGGCCGCCACAAGGCACGGACACGCCCCGCTCTCGGCAACCACGACCTGAGGACGGACGACGGCCGACCGTACTATTCATACTTCGGTGACAACGCCGGACCTGGCGGCCGTGGCTACTACAGCTACGACCTGAGAAGCTGGCACATCATCTCCATGAACAGCGAGGACGACGCGGCCGACCGGTCCCCCCAGGGGCGCTGGCTGCAGGAAGACCTGAAGGCCAACCCGAGCGACTGCATCCTCGCCTACTGGCACTCGCCTCGCTTCAGCTCGGGACCCCATGGGAGCGACAAGGGGGTCCGTGACCTCTGACGTCTGTTGTACGAGGCGGGCGCCGAGATCGTCATCAGTGGCCACGACCACCTCTACGAGCGCTTCGCGCCCCAGAACCCCAAGGGCAAGGCCGACCCCGAGAGAGGGATTCGTCAATTCATCGTCGGCACCGGGAGGGCCGGGGTCTACAAGTTCAAGAAGCCGGCGCCAAACAGCGAGATCCGTGACAACAGCACCTACGGCGTTCTGAAGTTCACTCTGGATCCGGGACCTACCAGTGGGAGTTCGTTCCCATTGCGGTGGGGAACTTCACTGATTCGGGCAGCGGAACCTGCAGCCCGAGGCCGTGAGCGTCGACCCGGCCGTCACTGAACGGAATCGGCTCCCGTCCCTCATTCACCGAGCTCCCTCCCGCTCGCGAAGCTGACGCCGGACGAAGGGGCGAGAAGCCGGCGCCCCCGTCGTCAGGGCGATTTTGGCCCGTGTCTTGCACCGAAGTCCTCTCGTATGAGGCACGTGGCCGAAGTCCGGACGCGTACCGGAGAGGTCGGCATGGACGGTCAGACGATCGAGCTCGCACACACCGTGGGAGCTTTGGCCCCGGCGACAATGTCCTGCCCCAGGTGTGGGTTCCAGCAACCGGAGGCCGCGGAATGCGCGGGCTGTGGCGTCTTCGTGGCGAAGTTCGTCGAGAGCGCACGAAGAGCGGAGGAGGCGCGCTTCATCCAGGAGTCCGTAGCCGAGAGGCGAGCCCACTACCAGATGGCGGACGAGCAGGTCGAGGACGGTGACGACGAAGGGTTCTTCGCCCCGGAACAGAAGGGGATCGAGAACGGCATGGTTGGTGGTATCGCCATGATGGTGATTGCGGCCGTCTGGTTCGGAGCCGGGTGGATGGCCGGGATCATCTTCTTCTATCCGCCGATCCTGTTCCTCATCGGCGTGTTCGCGTTCCTCAAGGGCATGGTGACCGGCAACGTGAGCGGCTAGTGCCCGCCCTGATCTGACGAAAACCTCTCGGCCTCGCGCACGGAGCACTTCCGCCACGATCTGCTAGACTCCGACCCATGAGTCGTGGGTTGCCGGGGTTTGCGATCCTGGGCTCGGTGGCCCTGGTCAGTCTCGCCGGCGCCGCCCCCCCGGATGCGGCCGATTTCGAGCGAGACGTGCTGCCGATTCTTCAGAAGCACTGTGTCGCCTGCCACGGTCCCGAGGAGCAGGAGAGCTTCCTGAGGCTCGACACTCGCGCCGAGGCCTTGAAGGGCGGGATGTCGGGCCCCGTCATCGTTCCCGGCAACAGCGCGGACAGCCTGCTCGTCCAGCACGTGATCGGCGAGGTGTCGCCGCGCATGCCCAACAAGAATCCGCCGCTCTCGGCCGACGCGATCGCGACGCTCGCCGTGTGGATCGACGCCGGGGCCCCGGGGGCCGACGACGGGGCCGCGTCGGCCCGCGCGCCCGCGGCGCACTGGGGCTTTGTGCCCCCGGTGCGTCCGGCGCCGCCCGCGACCGCGGCTTCTGTCTCTCATCCCATCGACCGCTTCGTCCGCGCTCGACTCGCCCGGGAGCGCCTCCTGCCCTCGCCCGAGGCCGACAAGGTCACGCTGTTGCGCCGGTTGAGCCTCGACCTGATCGGTCTTCCGCCGACGATCGAGGAAGTCGATGCCTTCGAGAAGGATCGCCGTCCGCAGGCGTGGGAGCGCCAGGTGGACCGCCTTCTTGCCTCGCCTCACTACGGCGAGCGGTGGGGACGTCTTTGGCTCGACGCTGCCCGCTACGCCGACTCGGACGGGTTCGAGAAAGACAAGACGCGTACGGTGTGGTTCTACCGAGACTGGGTCGTGAGCGCCTTCAACCGCGACCTGCCCTACGACCAGTTCGTGGTCGAGCAGATCGCGGGAGACCTCCTGCCGGACGCCAGCCAGAACCAGATCGTCGCGACGGGCTTCCTGCGCAACTCGATGATCAACGAGGAGGGAGGCATCCACCCCGAGCAGTTCCGCATGGAGGCGATGTTCGACCGGATGGACGCCATCGGGAAGGGCATCCTTGGGATCACCGTCCAATGCGCCCAGTGCCACAACCACAAGTTCGACCCCATCAGCCAGAAGGACTACTACGGGCTACTCTCGTTCTTGAACAACTCCCACGAGGGCAGCCGGGCCGTGTACACACCCGAAGAAAAGACGACGCGGGCGGAGATACTCCGGGAGACGCGCACCATCGAGGACCAGCTCCAGCATCGCTCGCCCGACTGGATGGAGCGCATGGCCGCATGGGAGGACGAGGTGCGCGGCGCTCAGACGGAGTGGACGGTCGTTCGCCCGACGGTCGACGACATCTCGACGGGCGGGGCCCGCTACCTGTCCCAGGCCGACGGCTCGCTGCTGCAGCTCGGGTACGCGCCCCCCAGGCACCGCGTGAAGCTGTCGGTCGACGTCGAAGCCGCAGACATCACGGCCTTCCGGCTCGAGCTTCTGAAGGACCCGAACCTGCCGTTGGGCGGACCCGGCCGGTCGCTCTGGGGCACGGGCGCGCTCACGGAGTTCGAGGTCGAGGCGGCCCCGCTCGCCGGTGTCGGGGAAGACCCGGAGGAACCGGTCCCGATTCGCTTCGCCAGCGCCAGTGCCGACGTCAACCCGCCGGAAACCGTCCTCGCCCCGATCTTCGACGACAAGACCAACCGACGCCGGGTGACGGGGCCGGTGGCGTTCGCCATCGATGGCCGCGAGGACACGGCCTGGGGAATCGACGTGGGCCCTGGGCGGCGCAACGTGGCGCGCAAGGCCGTTTTCGTGACCGAGTCGCCGGTCGGTTACCCGTCCGGGACGCGGCTCGACATCTATCTGAAACAGAAACACGGTGGGTGGAACAGCGACGACAACCAGAACTACAACCTGGGACGGATCCGGCTCTCGTACACCACGGCCCCGGCGCCTGTGGCCGATCCGCTACCGGCCGACGTCAGAAAGCACCTCGCGGTTCCGCCGGCCCGTCGCTCGCCCCCGGAAAGCCGAGCCATCTTCTCCTATTGGCGCACCACGGTGCCGGACTGGAAGGGCGCGAACGTCAGAATCGCTGCGCTCTGGGACCGCCATCCCGAGGGATGGTCGCAGCTCGTGCTGCAGGAGCGCGACGTCGAGCGCCAGACCCACATACTGAAGCGCGGCGATTTTCTCCAGCCCGAGCGGGAGGCCAGCCCGGCAGTGCCAGCCGCGCTGCACGCGCTGCCGGACAATGCGCCGAGGACGCGGCTGACCTTCGCTCGCTGGCTCGTGGATCGCCGTTCACCGACGACCGCGCGCTCCCTCGTGAACCGAGTGTGGCAGACCTACTTTGGAACGGGGATCGTCGCGACGCCCGAGGATTTCGGACACCAGGGCGAACCGCCGTCGCATCCGGAGCTGCTCGACTGGCTGGCGGTCGACTTCATGGAGCAGGGCTGGAGCCTCAAGAGGCTCCACCGCCAGATCGTCACCTCGGCCACCTACCGCCAGTCGTCGACGGTCACACCAGGGCTACTGGCCCGGGACCCCTCCAATCGGCTCCTGGCACGTGGTCCCCGGGTGCGCGTCGAGGCCGAGGTCGTCCGCGACATCGCGCTTGCCGCAAGCGGCCTTCTGAACACGAAGATCGGCGGCCCGAGTGTCTATCCGCCGGCACCGGCCTTCCTCTTCGAGCCGCCGGCCAGCTACGGCCCCCGGCCCTGGCCCGAGACGAAGGACGAGGACCGCTACCGGCGCGCTCTCTACACCTTCCGCTACCGCTCGTTGCTCTATCCGATGCTGCAGACGTTCGACGCGCCCGCTGGAAACGTCTCGTGCGTCCGCCGCGCGCGCACCAACACGCCCCTCCAGGCGCTTACCATGCTCAACGAGCCGCTCTTTCTCGAGGCGGCGCGCGCCCTCGCGCGAAGAACGCTCGAGGCCGAGCGAAAGGACAAGAGCCGGGCCCGGTACGCCTTTCGCCGCGTGCTCGCGCGCTCGCCCACGTCTCAGGAAACGGCCGAGCTGCTGAGGTTGCTGAAGACGCAGCGGCCGCGTTTCTCGAACGGCGAGCTCAATCCCTGGAACCTGGCCACGGACGACCCCGACGAGCCGGTCACCTTGCCAAAGGGGGCCACGATGGAGGACCTCGCGGCCTGGACGGCGGTCTCGCGGGTGATCCTGAACCTCGACGAGACGATCACCAAGCAATGACGGAGGCAGGAATGCGACGGACTAGGACGAAGAGAGATCGCAGCCACCTGAGCCGCCGCTGGTTCCTCTCGGAGTGCGGTGTGGGGCTGGGCGCCGCCGCCCTTCACCACCTTCTCGCCTCGGACGTGCTCGCGGCCGACACGCAGGCGCCGGCGGGTCCTCTCGCCCCGCGCGCTCCGCACTTCGCGCCCAGGGCGACGAGCGTCATCTTCCTGTGCATGGCGGGTGCGCCCAGCCATCTCGAGCTGTTCGACTGGAAGCCAGAGCTCGCGAAGTTCGACGGAACGCTGCCGCCGCCGGAGCTGCTCCAGGGTTACCGCGCCGCGTTCATCAATCCGAACTCGAAGTTGCTCGGACCGAAATTCGAGTTCGCAAAATACGGGCAGTCCGGTGCCGAGCTTTCGGAGCTGCTGCCGTACACGTCGGAGATCGTGGACGACATCGCGATCGTGAAATCAATGGTCACGGACGCGTTCAACCACGCCCCAGCGCAACTGCTCATGAACACCGGAAGCCAGCAGTTCGGCCGACCCAGCGCGGGCGCCTGGGCGACGTACGGCCTCGGCAGCGAAAACCAGGACCTGCCTGCCTTCGTTGCAATGAGCACCGGGGTGAAGGGCCCGAGCGCGGGCAATGCCTGCTGGGGCGCGGGCTTCCTGCCCACGGTCCATGCCGGCGTCGAGTTCCGTGGCGCCGGGGACCCGGTTCTCTACCTCTCGAACCCGCCTGGCGTCGACGAGAGGCTGCAGAAGGCCACGGTCGACTCCATCAACCGGCTCAATCGGAGACGCCTCGACGTGGTCGGCGATCCGGAGATCGCGACGCGCATCAGCGCGTACGAAATGGCGTTCCGGATGCAGTCGAGCGCGCCGGAGCTCATGGACCTCGCGCAGGAGCCCCGCGAAGTCCTGGAGATGTACGGGGCCGAGCCCGGGAAGCCGAGCTTCGCCGCGAGCTGCCTGCTGGCGCGCCGACTCGTGGAGCGCGGTGTGCGCTTCGTGCAGATCCACCACGAGGCCTGGGACCAGCACGGCGACCTGGTGAAGGATCTAAAGAAGAACTGTATCGACACCGATCTGCCCTCGGCAGCGCTCGTCAAGGACTTGAAGCAGCGGGGCCTCCTCGACACCACGCTCGTGCTGTGGGGCGGGGAGTTCGGGCGGACGCCGATGATGCAGGGCGGGGACGACGGACGAGACCACCACCCGAACGCCTACACCATGTGGCTGGCAGGCGGCGGCATCAAGCCCGGGATCACCCTCGGCAAGACCGACGAGCTGGGCTTCAACGTGGTCGAGGATCGGGTGCACGTCCACGACCTCAACGCGACGATTCTGCACCTGCTGGGCTTCGACCACACGCGGCTCACCTACCGCTTCCAGGGCCGCGATTTCCGGCTCACCGACGTGCACGGTGAGGTGGTGCAGCCGCTGCTCGCGTAGAGCTTTGGGCGTCGCACCTCACGAGCTCGACGGCCTGGAACCACGTCCGGGCAGCCGGGGGGGAACGGCTGATCGCGGATTCGACCACAAGCTAACGTGAATATCCGCTCGGTGCTGTCGGAGATCAATTCGGCCGCGGGCAAGTCGGCCATGACTAGCGGATGATTCCGTATCGGGTAAGCAGTAAGGGGTCAGGACGGCCCTGCCGACGTCCGTCGGGCGGTCGTCAGCGATCCACTCTGGTGTCAGGCTGACTGGCCCATTCGTTGAAGGATCCGGCGTAGTTCGATGCCCGGTCGTAACCCAGGATCTTCAGGACAAGCGCTGCGAGACCCGCGCGCGCACCGCCCCCTCAATAGGCAACGACCGTGGCCTGCGGTGTGATCCCCTTGGTCCCCAGGAGCGTGGTGAGCTCAGAGGCAGGCTTCAACGTCCCGTCGTCGGAATCGAAAAGCTCGGCCCACTCCAAGTGGACAGCCCCCGGCAGGTGTCCGAGCCGAGGTGGAGCCTTCCATCCCTTCGTCGTCCCCTCGAACTCGCCGACGCTGCGCACGTCCCAGACGATGACGCCCTCGTCATCGACGGAGGCCTTCGCCTGGTCCAGGGAGCAGTAGACGCCCTCTGCCAGGCGAGCTGTGAACGCCCGGGGCTCGTGGGCCGGGGCGTCCTTGGAAAGAGGTCGCCCCTCGGCGGTCCACTTCGTCAACCCACCGTCGAGCAAACGGGTATCGGGATGGCCGTAGTAGAGGAGCTCCCAGACGACCATCCCCGCCGTGGGGGGACCGCCCGCGTCGTAGACGACGACCTTCGTGTGCTCGTCGATTCCAAGCGCCCCGACCAGGTGGGCGAAGGCCTCGGGCTCCGGCATCTCGGACCCTGTGCGCAACTCGCCGAGGGAGTAGCCATCAAGGTGAACAGCACCGGGAATGTGGCCGCCAGCGTAGTCCTTGAAACGAGCATCGACGACGCGAACCGTCGGATCGGACAGGCGACCAGCGAGCCAATCGGTCTCGGCCAGCAGCTCCGGATGAGGGTAGCCGCGTTCACGAATGGGAATGGGCATGCATTGCTCCTATCGGTTTCTTCGCGATGAAGCGGCGGCTTCAACGATGAGAAGCCCCTTTTCGCGAGACGTTGTGTTTTGCTGCTACTAATCTAGAGCATCCGTGGTGCTCATGCAGCGTCTTCTTTCTGCCGAACGGCGCCCGGCGAGACGCCGACGAGGCGCTTGAAGGCGCGACTGAACGCGGCCTCAGACTGGTAGCCGAGCCGGGTCGCCAGAGGCTCACGACCTGATCGACACTCTCCGGGGGAGACGGGAGGTCGATCGACCGGATCGTGATCCCGTGGCGTTGCTTCTGAGCGAGGGAGGCGCCGGTTCCGCCGATGTGCTCGTGGGAGCACATCAAGACCTCGTCACCCTCTCTCCAATCGATCCCGTGAGCGAAAACGTTCATTCCCTCGGTACCCTTCTTCGAGGCGGCGTGGCCGCACCAGATCGCTCAGGGGCAGGGCGAGACCGCTCTTTCGAGTCTCGGCCCGAGAAGCGAGCGGTCCGATCGCCAGCGTGCCGGCCGCCGCTAGCGAACCTCCAAGCATCTCGTCTTCGCAATGAGGACACGCGAGCGAGTCAACTTCGTACACCCGTCGGATCAGGTTTGCCTCTGGTCGCTCTCCAGGCGGGTCGGACACATGTCGGGATGTTCGGCTTACACGCCTTGCACCCGCCTTGCGTGGCTATGAAGACTCCGAAGAAGGCACAGCCCTAGATTGTAGGGAGAGGGAGAGCTCCACTTCCCTCCCTGCCGCCCGCCCCGGGGAACCGGAGTCACCGCCTAGAGGCTGCACCCTCGAGCGGTGACGGCCCCGGGGTCGGGCGTCCACACACCCGGACACACTGTCGCCTGGCCGTGACGCCACGAGGCCGAACCGAGGTCCAGGAAATGCGGACAGTTCTGCATTCTTGCGGCTTCCCGCGTTGGCACGCAAGCTGCACGAGCTCAACAGTGAGGGTGCAGCGTATGGAGCAGACCAATGCGCTATCGGAGGTCCGTTTGCACCCTCATTCTTGCCGCAGCCGCACTCACCATATTTGCCGCTGAGGCGTCGGCTCAGCGGCGACACCGTCACCGCCGGTCCTTCTACGGCCCGCAGGTGGGCTTCTACGGCGGCTTCTTCGGGCCGAGCTGGGGCTTCTACTCGTCCTTCGGCCCGTACGGCTGGTGGGGTGGTCACTATCCCTACACTGTGGGGGTCGGTGAGCGTGTGGGCGTGCGCCTCGAGATCGCGCCGAAAGAGACCGAGGTCTACGTCGACGGGTACTACGCGGGCCAAGTCGACAAATTCGATGGCTTCCTACAGCGGCTGAACGTCGCGCCTGGCCAGCACGTCATCGAGCTGTATCTCGACGGCTACAAGATCGCTCGCGAAAAGCTGTACGCGAGTCCCGGGACGTCCTACAAGATCCGCCATGACATGTTGCCCCTTGCCGAGGGGGAGGCGCCGCCGTCGAGGCCCCAGCCGATCGAGCCCCGGCAGACGCCGTCGGTCAAGGCGGAGCGATCCCCACAGGGCTCTCGCCGGGCGCCCCTCGCCCTGGCAGGATTCGGTGTCCTGGTGATCCGGGCTCAACCGGACCACGCCGAGGTCCGGATCGACGGCGACCTCTGGCCTGATCCCCCGGGGGAGGATTTAGTGGTTCATCTTCCGGCCGGGCGTCACGTGATCGAAGTCCGCAGCAAGGGGCACCAGCCGTTCTCCACAGAGATCGAGATCGGCCCAGGCGAGACCGCCCCGCTGAACGTGAAGCTACCACGGTCCGAGTGAGCGCAAGCACTGCCGACCGGGGGCAAGGGCAGGACAAGGAGAAGAGAGATGCTTAGAGCGAATGGGTTGGCCCTGCCGTGCCGCCGGGCCAGATGGATGGTCGTTCTCGCGACGTTGGCCGCGCCCGCGTTTGCCGGGGCCCAGTCCGCCCCGCTGCCCGCGACGGAGGGCGGCCTAGTTCTCGAGAAGATGGAGAGCGGGTTCGTCCTCGCGCCCGATTTCCGCTTCACGGAGGTGGACGGCGAGTTCGGTAGCCTCGCCGGGATCCAGGTGGGGGGGCTCATCGACGACCGGCTGTTCATCGGGGGCGGCGGCTATTGGCTCACCAACGGCTCAGCCGGCAGGAAGATGGCGTACGGTGGCCTCCTCATCGACTGGGCTTTGGCCCGGAGCCGCCGCGTCGGGCTTTCGTTCGGTGCGCTCGTGGGTGTCGGCAGCAGCACGCTCGGCGTCGAGGTCACCGGCTTTCCGCGAGGCCGATCTTTCGATCACCGGCGGCACGGAGCTGATCCCGGCGAGCCCCAAACCTTCCTCGTGGCGGCCCGCGAGGGCTACTTCATTGCCGAGCCCCGGGCGAACGCCTCGCTGCTGCTCACCCGGTGGCTCCGCCTGGGCGCCGGAGTGAGCTATCGGTTGATCGCCGGCGCCGACGAGTTTCACAGCCGCCTGCGGTGGGTGAGCGGGACCGTGTCGATCCAGATCGGCACGTTTTGATCCTGCGCCCTCGCCACTTATTCCGTGGCACTGCTCACCCGAGCCGAGGAGTGCGGCTGAGGCAGGCACGCCCCCGTGGCCTCCCGCGAGGGCACGGGGGTGCGCGGGCCAGTTCAGGCCTTCCCCCCCCCCAACGTGGGGAGGGGATAGGGGTGGGGGGTCAACGACCGAGGACACCGAGACGCGGCACTCCAGACACGGTCACGACAGGCGAATGAGGGAGGGAGATCCGCCACATTCTCCCCCAGAAGCTCCCGGAGCGCGCAGCTCGTGCCTCTCAGGCTCCACAATGGGACGTGGCCGATCCAAAGGCTCGACTCCGCGAGAATGTGCCCGGCGATTTCTTCGTCGACGACTCCTGTATCGACTGCGACACCTGCCGCCAGATCGAGCCTTCGATCTTCGCCCGCTCGGCGCGCCACCAGTCATACGTCGCCCAGCGGCCCCGGACCGAGGCCGCCCGGGAGCGCTCGATGATGGCGCTCGTCGCCTGCCCGACCAGCTCGATCGGGACGACGTCTCGACTCGACGCCCGAAAGGCGGCGAAGCGCTTCCCCGAGATGGTGGAAGATGAGGTCTCTACTACTGCGGGTTTGCCTCGGCGAGCTCTTACGGCGCCTCGAGCTACCTCATCCGCCGCCCGGAGGGCAACGTGCTCGTGGACTCTCCGCGGGCGGCTGGCCCGCTCATCGAGCGGATCGAGCAGCTGGGTGGCGTGGACCTCATGTTCCTCACCCATTGCGACGACGTCGCCGACCACGATCGCTTCCGTCGACACTTCGGTTGCGAGCGGATCCTTCATGCTGCCGACGTAGGGTCGGGCACGCGCGGCGTCGAGCGAAGGCTGGAGGGCACGGAGCCGATCCGGCTCGCGAGCGACCTGCTCGCGAGCCCCGTCCCCGGGCACACCCGAGGCAGCGTCGCCCTGCTGTTTCGGGAAACGTTCCTCTTTACGGGCGACCACCTGTGGGGCTTCGCTGACGGCTCGGGTCTGCGCGCCTCGCGGGCGGTCTGCTGATACTCGTGGCCCGAGCAGTTGCGGTCGGTCGAGAGTCTGCTGGCGTACGATTTCCGGTGGGTCCTACCTGGCCATGGCCGTCGGTTTTCGATGGACTCCGCCGAGGGCATGCGAGAGCAACTCGGGCGCCTTCTCAGCGCCATCGAGCCCCGCCGGACCCCGAAGACCTGGCTGTAGTCAGCGCGCTGGCTTGAGCAGCCGGGCAAAACTCATGAAGTGAGTCACCAGGAGTAGCGGTACGAACAATGTCGGAATGTACCAAGCAGCTCCGAAGTCCCCTACCACATTCGCTTGGCGCAGTGCGTTTAGAAGGTCCACCGTGCCGACAATGTTGAAGAGCCAGACCAACGCCAACGCCTTGGCCCAGCCAGCCCGCAGCGCGATGAGCGCCAGCAACGCCAGCACACCCGTCACCAAGTCCCCGTAAGCGGCAGGAGTTGCGAAAGCGCCTGGCAGCGGTCGCGCCACGACTCCGGGGACAAGGAATACCATTCCCATGTGGCGAAATGCATGTGGCAGGGTCAGCCAGAAAAGAGCGTTGTGTGGCGATTTTGTCTCTAGCCAGGGAGCCAACAACCACTTTGCAAGCAGGCCCCACACGACAAGGCTCAAGAAGAACTGCAGTCCGAAGATCGCTATCGTATCCATAGGTTACCCCTCCCCGCCGCCGCGGCCTCACTTCATCTGCGGGAAGCCCAGGTTGACGCCGCGGTGCTTGGGGTCGGGCCAGCGGCTGGTGACGACCTTGCCCCGCGTGTAGAAGTGGATGCCCTCGCGACCGTAGATGTGCGAGTCTCCAAAGAGCGAGCTCTTCCAGCCACCAAAGGAGTAGTAGGCCACCGGCACGGGGATGGGCACGTTGATCCCCACCATGCCCACCTGCACCTCGTTCTGGAAGCGGCGGGCGGCGCCGCCGTCGTTGGTGAAGACGGCCACTCCGTTGGCCCAGGGGTTCGCGTTGATGAGGCCGAGGGCCTCGTCGTAGGACTCTGTCCTGACGACGCTCAGGACCGGGCCGAAGATCTCGTCCTTGTAGATCGTCATGTCGGGCTTGACCTGGTCGAAGAGGCAGGGGCCGAGGAAAAACCCCTGCTCGTGCCCCGGCACGCGGAGCTTGCGGCCGTCCTCGAGGAGCTTGGCGCCCTCGGCCTCGCCTTTCTCCACGTACGAGACGACGCGCGCATGGTGCTCTTTCGTGACGAGTGGGCCCATCTCGGCGCCGGGCTCGAGACCGGGGGCGACCTTCAGGCGCCCGATGCGCTTGCGGATTCGAGGCAGCAGACGGTCGGCGGCGTCGCCCACCGTGACGAGGACCGAGATGGCCATGCAGCGCTCGCCAGCGGAGCCGTAGCCGGCGTTCACCGCAGCGTCGGCAGCCAGATCCAGGTCGGCATCGGGCAACACCATCATGTGGTTCTTGGCGCCGCCCAGGGCCTGCACCCGCTTGCCGGCGGCCGTCGCGTTCTCATAGATGTGGCGGGCGATGGGCGTGGAGCCCACGAAGCTGACGGCCTTGATGCCCGGGTGGGCCAGGATCGCGTCGACGGCGGCCTTGTCGCCGTGCACGACGTTGAAGACACCCTCGGGCAGGCCCGCGTCGGCCAGGAGCCGGGCGCAGAAGTCCGCGGCCGAGGGATCCTTCTCGGAGGGCTTGAGCACGAAGGTGTTTCCGCAGGCGATGGCGATGGGGTACATCCACATGGGCACCATCGCCGGGAAATTAAAGGGCGTGATGCCGGCGACGACACCCAGCGGCTGGCGGATGGAGTAGCTGTCCACGTCGGTGGAGACGTTCTCCGAGAAGTCGCCCTTGAGGAGCTGGGGAATGCCGCAGGCGAACTCCACGACCTCGAGGCCACGGCTTACCTCGCCCATCGCATCGCTCAACACCTTGCCGTGCTCACGGGTGAGGATCTCCGCCAGCTCCTTCTTGTGACGGTCGACCAGCTCGCGGAAGGCGAAGAGGATCCGGGTGCGGCCGGCCAGGGAAACGGTGCGCCACCTGGCGGCGGCCGCCGTGGCGGCGGCCACTGCCGCATCCACCACGTCGGGGGTGGCAAAGGCCACTCGCGAGGAGCGCTGGCCCGTGGCGGGGTTGTACACGTCACCCCAGCGCTCGACGGGCCCCTCCCAGCTCTTTCCGTCGATCCAATGGGTGAGGGCGCCCAGCTCGATGCCTGGCTTCTGGCCCGTCGTGGTGGCTGCCATACGATCTCCCTTGCTAGTTCTTCACGGCCCGGTCGGTGATGTCGAGGCCGCGGTCGATGATGTCGAGACCCTCCCGGAGCTGCGCCTCATCGATGATCAGCGGCGGGTTCGTGAAGAACGTGTTCCAGCGGACGAAGGTGTACAGCCCCTCCTCGCCGAAGAAGCGCCCGAGCGCCGTCATCTCCTCCGAGGCGCCGTTGTAGGGCGCCATCGGCTCGTACGGGTCGCGGCTGCGGACGACCTCACACAGGCCGAAAAGACCGATGGAGCGCGTGGCGCCCAGCGAGGCGTGCTTGCGCTCCAGTTCCTGCATCCGTTCCCGCAGCACCTGCCCCATGTGCCGGGCGTTCTCCAGCAGGCCCTCTTCCTCGTAGACCGCGATCGTGGCCAGGGCCGTTGCGCAGGCCAGGGGGTGGCTGTTGTACGTCAGGCCCCCGGGGAAGGCCCGTTCTTGGAAGACTTTGGCGATGTGGGGCCTCAGGCCGACGGCTCCCAGTTGGACGTACGCGGAGGTGAGGCCCTTGGCCATGGTGATGATGTCTGGCACGACGTTCCAGTGATCGATGGCGAACCAGCGACCAGTGCGCCCGAAGCCGGCCATCACCTCGTCAGCAATGAGGAGGATGCCGTGGCGGTCGCAGATCTCCCGCACGCCCTGCAGATAGCCATCCGGAGGAATGAGGAGACCGTTGGTTCCCACCACGGTCTCCATGACGAACGCGGCGATGTTCGCGCCGCCCTCGTAGCGGATGACGTCCTTCAGCTCGCTCAGGCAGACGTCCAACGGTTCGGGCTCGCGGTGCCCCCACCGGTGGAATTCGGGTGCTCGCACGATGCCCGGGATGCCCGGCTCGGCGGCCCAGCGCCGTGGATCGCCGGTGAGCGCCAGGGCCCCGGCGGTGCCGCCGTGGTAGGAGCGGTAGCGCACCAGGATCTTGTGCCGGCCCGTCACGATCCGCGCTACTCGGATGGCGTTCTCGACGGCTTCGGCGCCCCCGTTCGTGAAGAAGAAGGTGTCGATGTCCCCGGGAGTGAGCTCGGCGAGCTTGACGCCCAGCCGGGCCCGGGGCTCGGTGGCCATGAACGGGTTGGCGTAGGCCAGGGTGGCGGCCTGCTCCTGGATCGCCTTCACCACCTTGGGGTGGGAGTGGCCCACGTTCGAGCACATGAGCTGGCTGTTGAAGTCGAGGTAGCGCTTGTCTTCCGGGGTCCAGAAGTAGACACCCTCGGCCCGGGCCACGGGGATCGGAGCCACCTGGCTCTGGACGGACCACTCGTAGATCGTGTGGCGGCGGCAGAGGTCCACCATCTCCTCGCCGGTCATGGTCGGTGTGGCGGCTGCGGTCATGCGGGCACCTCCGGCAGCAGCAACTGGCGGATCCGCTCCAGCGCCGGCGCCGAGCCGGTGACCACGACTTGCTTCTTCGTACCCTTCTCTGCTTTGCTTCTCATCGGCGACTCCTTGCCCCACTGAGGGGCTCTTGATTCTTGGCAGACCCGAGTTTCTCTCAGGACGGCCAAGGAGTCGCCGCTACAAATCGATTTTCAACAGGCTACGGGACAACCCCGTCGATGGCGCCGGCCGTGATCTGGGCCTGGGCCGCAACCATGGCCGGAGCCAGCGCAAGCGCCAAAGCGAGTACGAGTGATCTTTTCTTCATCGGATACCTACGCCCCCGGTCGCCGTTTTGGATCGGCCAGACCCGAGGTTGCGTTTCCCGAGCCGCGCCCCCGTGAGCAACTCGTCGTGCTACAAACGTCTGGTCGGTGCCGGGACTATATTCACAGCGTGTTCCGGGAGCAAGGAAAAAGCACCCCCGAGCACCCGGATCTTGTGGTATTTGGAGTGCCACACACCACTCGTTGGGGTGTCCGAATTGTGCACTGATGCGGAGTTCAGGCCTCGTGGCGCTCGTATCCCTTGAGGCTCCATCCTCTCACTCGCTTCCGCAGGGCGTCGTCCGTGAAATCGAGTGTCAAGGCGGTGATGGCTGCCCGGCCGGTACGGAAGACCGCGTTGCAGTCGCTGCCGGGGATGTCCTCGTGCTTGTACTCGTTTCCGCCGATCCAGTAGTACTTCCGTCCACGGGGGTCGGTTTTCTCCACGACCTCGGTCCCGTAGGAGTGCTTTCCCTGCACCGAGGCGACCCATCCGTCGATCTCCCCTTCCGGAAAGTTGACGCTCAGGTGCTTGCTCGGGGGCAGCTCGCCAAGGGCCGACTCGACCAGCGCCCGGGCGAATCGGGCGCCCGGTCCGAAATCGAAATTGTGGCGGCTGGCGAGGCTGAAGGCGATCGACGGCACGCCGAGCATCGAGGCCTCCCGGGCGACCGCCACGGTCCCGGAGTAGATGACGTCGTCGGCCAGGTTGGGCCCGTGGTTGATCCCCGAGACCAGAAGCTGCGGGCGCTTGTCGCGGAGCACGTGATTGATCCCCATCCACGCACAGTCCGAGGGCTGTCCATCGACGGAGAACCAGTGCGTCTTCCCCTCGACCTCCTTCAGGCGAAGGGGACGCCTGATCGTGATCCCGTGGGAGGCCGTGCTCTGCTCCGAGTCCGGGGCGACCACCCAGATCTCGGCCAGCTCCTCCAGTGCTCCCACGAGGGCGGCAAGACCTTCGGCCTGGATGCCGTCGTCGTTCGACACGAGGATGCGTGGCTTCTCGGGCATGAGGCGATTCTAAGCCGTTTGCCCGGGGCGTGCCGGCGCCGGCCACAGGGCTCGGCCACGAGTGGTCCGCGGCGCGCTTGTGTCTCGGGTGTACTGATGGTCAAATCCGCGAGGATACGCCTCGACTGGGAGAGTGATGGACGTCCTGCGAGTCAGCTACGGATCGGCAGAAGCGGGTGAGCGGCTGACCTCCTCCCTGACTCAGACCGGCTTCGCGGTGTTGGCCGATCATCCGATCCCGGCCGGGGTGATCCGGGGGGTGTACGAGGAGTGGGAGCGCTTCTTTGCGGACCCCGGGAAACACGACTACACCTTCGACCCGAAGGCACAGGACGGCTACTTTCCCTACCTGTCGGAAAACGCGAAGGGCCGAACCCAGAAGGACCTCAAAGAGTTCTTTCACGTCTATCCGGGCACCCGGCTCCCGGAGGCCGTGTCCGATGGCACGCGGAAGCTCTATCACTCGTTGAGCGCCCTGGCGAGCGAGTTGCTCGCGCTCATCGAGGACCACTTGCCGGAGGAGGCCCGTGCCGGCCTCTCGATGCCGCTGCGGAAAATGACCGATGGGAGCCCACGGATCCTGCTCAGGATTCTCAACTACCCCCCGCTCACCGGGGAGGAAGAGCAGGGCGCCATCAGGGCCGCCGCCCATGAGGACATCAACCTGATCACGTTGCTCGTGGCGGCCACCGAGCCCGGCCTCCAGGTCTGCGACACCCGGGGTGTGTGGCACGACGTCCCCAGCGACCCGGGCAACGTCGTGATCAACGCCGGGGACATGCTCCAGATGGCGACGGGGGGCCTCTTCCGCTCCACCTCTCATCGCGTCGTCAACCCGTCCGGGCAAGACGCCGGGCGGTCGCGGCTCTCGATGCCGCTGTTTCTGCACCCGTGGCCGGAGGTGCGGTTGAGCGACACTCACACGGCCGGCAGCTACCTCGAAGAACGTCTTCGCGAGATCGGGCTCAAGTCCTGAGGTCCGCTCAGCCCGCGAATTCGAAGGCCGGCACGCCCCCGACGCCCGGTCGAGCTTTGAAGAGACCACCGGAGAGTGGTTGGGCGGCCAGCTCTTCCTCCGTGCGGTCCGCCCGGGCCGTGGTGATGTAGAGGTCGCCCAGGTCTTCACCGCCGAAGGCGCACGACGTGGCGTGGGCGGCGGGAACGTCGATCCGCTCGAGCATGCTCCCGTCGTCCGGGTTCCATCGGCACACGGCCCCCGGCCCCCAGTGCGCGACCCAGAGCATTCCCTCGGAGTCGATCGTCATACCGTCGGGCGACTCGAGCTCCTTCGGGACTCTCACGACCTCCCGGCGCCCGGAGATGGCGCCTGTGGCGTCGTCGTAGTCCCAGGCCGTTACGACGGCAGTGGGTGAATCGATGTAGTAGAGGACACGGCGATCCAGACTCCAGGCGAGACCGTTCGAGATGGAGACGTTCTCGACCATCCTGTGGACGCTCATGTCGGCGTCGAGACGGTACAGGGCCCCTCGTCCGGGCGCGTGGCTGTCGTCCATCGTTCCCGCCCAGAAGCGGCCGGAGGGGTCGCACTTGCCGTCGTTGAAGCGGTTTCCCGGAACGTCGGCCTCCGGCGTGGCGACCAGTGCGAGCCGTTCGCTCTCCAGATCGAAGGACGCCAGCCCAGACTCGACGGCCAGCATCAGGCCGCCGCTCGCCCGCGGAACCACCGTGCCCACCTTCGCCCCGACCGACATGGCGCGGTCGCGACCGGTCGCGGGGTCGAACTGGTGGACGAGCCCCCCGTCGATGTCGACCCAATAGAGGCGTCGCGTTGCTGTATGCCAGAGCGCTCCCTCACCCAGGGCCGCCTTGGCGTCGAGGACCAGTTCGGCTTCAGCCGGCATGTGCTCCCTCCGGGCCCGGCATGTGCTCCCTCCGGGCCCGGGGACGATAGCACGGTGTGCCCTCAGCTGGCGGCCGGGGACACCGCCCCTTGCCCCAGGGCCACCCAGAGAGATCTCCCGCTCCCGAGGCCCATCCAGCTCCACGAACAGGATCCGCTGCCAGCGGCCGAGCTGGACCTCGCGCCCCGTCACGTTGAGGGTCTCCGAGCTGCGAAGCAGCGACGCCTTGGCGTGGGCGTGGCCGTTGGGTCGCTCGTCGGGTGGGACGTCGTCTCTCAGATGGAGCGCGTCGTGAGCGTAGTCGTTGCTCCGTGGAGCCAGCCGTTTGAGAAGACGCGTCAGGTCCCCGAGCAGGAGGGGCTCGTGCTCGTTCACGAGAAGCCCGGTGGTCGTGTGCAGGGTCTGGACGTTGACCCATCCCGTCTGAAGTCGAGCTGCCCGCACGAACGCCTCCACCCTCGAAGTGAGGTCGACGATGCCCGTGGGCCTGATGGTTCTCACCTGCAAGCGGGCAGCGGTGCTCACCCATCGCGACGAAAACTCGAGGCGTTTCGGCGACAGAAGCGGCCAGTTGTCTTCGGCCAGGACGTGTCCATCCATCGTGCATCCTCCTCCCGGGCCTGATTCGGGCCCATCACAGGGAAGCTCGGTCGGAGGAATCGTCAGGAAATGAGCGGATCGTGAGGGAACGCTCAGGAGTGTGTGAGGGCTGCGCCAGTTTCAGGGATCTCGCCGTCTCGGGCGGCGGGTCAACCCGGCGGCGAGCCCCATCCCGAAGAGCAGACCCTCGCCGCCGCCGAGGGCCGTCCAGGTCCTGGGGCCGAGCTCCGTCCCGTCGACCTGCTCGGGCGCCATGTAGCGCGGCGTACCCACGAGCATGCCGGGTCGGGTGAGGTCGCTGCTCACGTCTTCGGCCCCATCGGAGGCCGCCACTGGCCGGGCCAGCCCAAAGTCGAGGAGCTTGACCCCGTGCTCGGTCAGGAACACGTTGGAGGGCTTGAGGTCACGGTGGACGAGCCCACGCCCGTGCAGCGCCTCGAGCGCCGCGAGGATCCCGAGGGCCGCTGGCACCGCCTCTTTCACGGGGAGGGCGCCGCGCTCGAGACGTCCGTGCAGCGACTCCCCCTCGAGCAGCTCCATGGCGATGAACAGCTGGCCGTCGTGTTCGCCAACCTCGTAGACCTGGCAGATGTTGGGGTGGTTCACGGCGGCCGCCGCTCGTGCCTCCCGCCAGAAGCGCCGGGCGGCAGAGTCGTCGGCGCTTTCGCCACGGATCACCTTGATCGCGAGCGAGCGGCCCAGGCGCTCGTCGAGGGCGGAGAAGACGATGCCCATGCCACCCTCGCCGAGCTTCTCGATCACGCGATACGGGCCGATGCGCTGTGTGCTGCGGTCGAGGGTCGCCTCGTCGCCGGCCTCGTCGTGACGTGGCCCGCCCCGAAACCGCTGGAAGAGCGCAGCCAGACGGGAGGCGCTGGACTTGTCAGCCATGGATCCCCGCGATCGTACCGCACAGCCGTCGCCGCGGGCTTGACAGCGGCGACATACCTGTCTACTTTGTTAAGTATGAAGGCGCGGGCCCAGGCGGCTGGCTGCATGTGTTGTCCCCAGGGGCCCGTGTTGATGGGCGCCGGCTAGTCGTTTCCGGCGTTCCCGCGCACGAGGCCCATCGCGAAAGCGGTGGGCCTTTCGTGTTTCTGGAGGAGGACGGACCGTTGAGCTCGCAGGTCGCTGGCAAGCCGAAAATCCCGCACGATGCCGCTGAGCTTCTGCGTCATCCGCTGCTCGGCCGCATCGGCAATACGCCGCTCGTGGAGCTTTCGCGGATTCCAGCGGCGACGGGCCTGCGCGTCTTCGCGAAGCTCGAGAGCGCGAACCCCGGCGGCAGCGTGAAGGACCGCGCAGCGCGAGCCATCGTGACCGACGCCGTGCTGGCGGGCGCCCTGCCGGGGCGTCGCCTCCTGGACGCCTCGAGCGGAAACACGGGCATTGCCTACGCCATGCTCGGTGCCGCCCTCGGGTTCGACGTGACGCTGTGCCTGCCGGGATCCGCCAGCCCGGAGCGGAAGAGGACGCTCCGAGGGTACGGCGCCGAGGTGATCGAGACCGACGCCCTCGAGAGCACCGATGGCGCCATCGTGCGAGCGCGGGAGCTGGTGGCCGAGTACCCTGATCGCTACTACTACGCCGACCAGTACTCCAACCGCGCCAACCCCGACGCCCACGAGCAGACAACCGGCCCGGAGATCCTTCGTCAGATGGGCGGGACGCCGGTCGACGTCTTCGTCGCGGGCCTCGGCACGAGCGGCACCTTCGTCGGCGTCTCACGAGCCCTGCGGCGGCTGAGCCCGAGAACACGCCGTGTGTCCGTCGAGCCCGACGGGCCGCTGCACGGGCTCGAGGGCATGAAGCACATGGCCTCAGTGATGGTGCCGTCCATCTACGAACCGGGGCTGGCCGACGCCCAGGTGTCCGTGAGTACGGAGAAAGCTCAGGAGATGACCCGAAGACTCGCTCGCGAGGAGGGACTGCTCGTGGGCTTGTCGAGCGGGGCCGCCGTTGTCGCAGCCCTCGAAGCGGCGCGTGAGGCGGACGCCCGCACGGTGGTCACCGTCCTGCCCGACGGCGGAGACCGCTACCTTTCCGATTCCTTCTGGGAGGTGCCGTGAGCGCGGCCGAAGCGGCCACGAGCACCGTCCGGCTCGGACGGCCCACGCTGGAGGCGATCCGCCGCGAGGCGGGCCGGGCCTACCCTCACGAAGGGTGCGGTGCGCTCCTGGGTCCAGCGACCGGAGAGGTGGAGGAGGCGCTCCCCCTGCCGAACACGGAAGAGCAGGCACCCCGCACGCGTTTCGTGGTGTCGGCGCGCGACTACATTGCCGTGGAGGACGAAGCGGACGCCCGGGGCCTCAGGCTCCTGGGCTTCTGGCACAGCCACCCGGACCATCCGGCGCGGCCCTCCTCCACGGACCGCAAGTACGCCTGGGAAGGGCTGCTCACACTCGTGATCGCCGTAGAGAATGGTGAGCCACGGGACATCACCGCCTGGGACGTGCCCGGCCCGGACCAGCCATTTCGACAGCTCGATCTGTCCATCGACCCCACGTGAACGAACAGGAGGCTCCATGCCCGTCGTGAAGATCCCCACCCCGCTTCGCCGCTTCGCCGGCAACCGAGCGGAGGTTCCCACCAGCGGAGACACCGTTTCCGGCCTCGTCGCGTCCCTGCTGGCGGAGTGCCCGCAGCTCCGACCGCATCTGCTCGGCGACGACGGCGAGATCCGCAACTTCGTGAACCTGTTCGTCAACGGCGAGGACGTCTGGGCGCTTTCCGGCCTCGAGACGCCGCTCGGGGACGGGGACAAGGTGACCATCGTCCCGGCGATCGCAGGGGGCACGGACCTCTCCAATGAAGAGATCGCTCGCTACGCGCGGCACCTCATCATGCCCGAGGTCACCATCGAGGGTCAGAAGCGACTGAAGGAGTCGAGCGTCCTGCTGATCGGTGCTGGCGGGCTGGGCTCACCGGCTTCGCTCTATCTTGCCGCCGCGGGTGTGGGCCGCATCGGCATCGTCGACTTCGACGTTGTGGACGAGAGCAATCTCCAGCGCCAGATCGTCCACGACACGACCTGGGTGGGCAAGCCCAAGCTCGACAGCGCCAAGGCGCGACTCTCGGCCCTCAACCCGCACCTCGACATCGAGACCTACCCGACCGCCCTGACCAGCGAGAACGCCCTCGTCATCATGAAGGACTACGACGTCGTGGTGGACGGCACCGACAACTTCGAGACGCGCTACCTCACCAACGACGCCTGCTACTTCCTCAAGAAGCCGAACGTCTACGGGTCCATCTTCCGTTTCGAGGGCCAGGCCAGCGTCTTCTGGCCCGATCGCGGCCCCTGCTACCGTTGCCTCTACCCGGAGCCGCCGCCGCCCGGGATGGTGCCGAGCTGCGCCGAGGGAGGCGTCCTGGGGGTTCTGCCCGGCGTCATCGGCGGGATCCAGGCCACCGAGGCCATCAAGATCCTGCTCGGCATCGGGGAGCCGCTGGTCGGGCGGCTGCTGCTCTACGACGCCCTCTCCATGAGCTTCGAGCAGCTCAAGCTGCGGCGCAGCCCCGATTGCCCGCTCTGCAGCTCCAAGGCCACCATCACCGAGCTTCAGGACTACAAGGTCTTCTGCGGCATCGATGAGACGGAGATCCCGGCCGATCTCGAGGAGATCACCGCGACCGAGCTCAAGCAGCGTCTCGACGCGGGGGAGGACCTGCCCATCATCGACGTGCGCGAGCCCCACGAGTGGGCCATCTGCCGCATCGAAGGGGCGAAGCTCGTTCCCCTCGCCTCGCTCTCCGAACGCCTGCACGAGTTCGACTCGTCTCGAACGTACGTCATGCAGTGCCGCTCGGGCGTGCGCTCGGCCAAGGCGATCTCGCAGCTCCGCAAAGCCGGATTCCGTCGCCTGCTCAACCTCAAGGGCGGTGTGCTGGCGTGGGCGCAGGAGGTCGATCCGTCCCTGCCGACCTATTGAAGGCAGGTGTCCGGAGACCGACACGTCTCATTTTCGGGCACTGCGATGCAATCGGGTGGACTAAGCGCCTTGTTTGCAATGGCTCGAACGAGGCACGGCACTTGCTTCGACAACCGTCGGAGGGAGTGTGGTGCCGACAATCGGGCAAGGCGCGAGGCACAGGGTCGGGTGGGGGCGTGCGCTCGCGTGCGCTGTCCTCGCCGTGACTCTGGGCTCCGGCACCGTCCCAGGGGCCGAGGCGTCGGACACCGCGGCCGAGGACGACGTCCGCCAGGTCATCGACTCGTACGAGCGGGCCATCGAGACCAAGGACCTGGAGCTGTTCCGCACCGTGACGCCGAACCTCAGCGGGGACGAGGAACGCCGTCTCCAGGCCGCCTTCAGCAGCACGGGCTCTCACGAGGTGGCCATCACGATTCTGTCCCTTCAGATCGAGGGTGAGAAGGCCGTGGCACAGCTCGCCCGGCGCGACACCCTCGAGGGGTCGATCATCAGCAGCTTCCCCCAGACCCTCGAGCTCGTCATGGCCTCCGGAGGCTGGGTCATCGAGGAAATCGGCCGCTAGGAGACCCGTGGTGAAGCCGGGGTGGCGGCGCCCTCCCTGCCCCTCCGATCGCTTCTCCGGCGCCGGTCTTCGACCACGGGACCTGGCTCCCGCCGTCCCCCGGAAAGCGAGCAGGGAATCCTTCGTGATATGAGAGCGTTGTGACGTACTGAGAGGAACGACTGCTCTTGACCGAGGTGGCACTTCTACTAGCGGCTCTGGCCGTGGCGTTCGCAAACGGCGCGAACGACAACTCCAAGGGCGTGGCGACGCTTCTGGGCGCGGGGATCATGGATCGGAGGCGTGCCATCGCCTTCGCGACCGTGACGACGCTGGCCGGGTCGCTCGCTGCCGTGCTCCTGGCCGGGGCCCTCGTCCGCCGCTTCAGCGGCAAGGGGCTCGTTCCCGAGGCGGTGGCCTCGAATCCCACCTTTCTCCTGGCCGTGGCCGTCGGGGCCGCGGCCACCATACTCTTCGCCACCCGCTTCGGCGTGCCGATCTCCACCACTCACGCCCTGACGGGAGCCCTGGTGGGAAGCGGCATGGTGTTGGCGGGGCCCGCCGCCGTCTCGTACGCGACGCTCGGGACCGGGTTCGTGATGCCGCTTCTCCTGAGCCCGCTCGTGTCGCTGTCCCTCACAGCAGCCGGCTACACGACCCTCCGGCGCCTGCGCGTGGCCCTGGGGTGGGGGTGAGCGAAGAAACCTGCGTGTGCGTCGAGTCTTCGCGAGAGCTTGTCCTGGCCGAAACCGGAGCCCGGCTCGAGACCGGCGGCTTGCGTTTGAGCATGTGCAGCACCTGCGAGAAGCCCCAGGGGTCGGGGCTGAGGATCGGATCTCTCCCGCTCCTCAACGGCATCCACGTGCTCTCCGCCGGCGCGGTGGGCTTTGCCCGCGGCCTCAACGACACCCCGAAGATCGCCGCTCTGCTGGCGCTTGGGAGCCTGGGTGGCTTCCCTTCGCTCGCCCTCGTGGGCGGGGCGATAGCCGTCGGTGGGCTCCTGGCCGCCCGGCGCGTGGCCACGACGATGGCCTTCGGAATCACCGGAATGAACGAAGGTCAGGCGGCAACCGCGAACATCGTGACCGCCGCCCTGGTGGTGGTGGCCTCGCCGTTGGGCCTGCCGGTGTCGACGACCCACGTTTCGTGCGGCGCGCTGTTCGGCATTGGCGCCGTCACAGGCGAAGCTCGTTGGCGCACGATCGGCGGCATCCTGGCCGCCTGGGTGGTGACGTTGCCATTCGCCGCCGCCCTGGCCGCCGCTGCCGCCCTGGCGTTCGGCGCGCGGTAGCGAGCCCCGCCCCGCCGTCGGCTACCTCAGCGCGGCCTTCACGCTCGCGGGGATCTCGAAGGTGCCCTCGGGGATCTCGTCGACGTCGTAGCTCACGTTTGTGAACTTTACCAAGTAGGACTGCAGTCCTCTCTGTTTGACCGAGCGGGGCGAGCGGATGCCCTGGCTCTCCTGCCAATCTGAGAGATCCCTGGTGGTCGCCGGGCCGGTCGGCCCGAGGATCTTTTCACGGACGAGGAGCCCCGTGTCCTTGTCGAAGTAGCTGTGGAGAGGCGCTCCCTCGGCCGGGGTGAACACGATCTTGTAGCAGCTCTTCTCGCGGACGACCTCCTCGCCCGCGGTCTCCGCCGTCTCGTAGAACGTCCGCCAGACGGCGAAGGGGTTGAGATGCGCGGCGCGCAGGCTCTCCCTCTCCTCGTTGGCCTTCAGCACCGAAGCGCCTGCCAGGGGGTGCACCTGCCAGGCCGTGTCGCCGCTCACCCCGGTTTCGAAGTCCGCCACGCCCGTTGCTGCCAGGTCGATCCTGAGGTGGCGTTCGCCCGGCGCCTGCCAGTACTCCACCCCTGTTGCGTAGACACCCTGGCTCGGCATGGAGAACTCGAACTCGGCGACCCTGTTCTCGACCTTCTCGACCGCATCGCCTCCGATGGCTTCGGCGTACCTCACGAGAACCCTCTCCGCAGGAAGGAGATCCCCGGCCGAGGTCGGGGGTGCGAGGCTGAGAGCCGCTGCCATCACGATGCCGGCGGCGGTCAGCGCACGGCTCGAGCATTCGATGCATCTCGTCATCTGGTGCTCCTTCGGTCCATGCGAGGCTCGTCAGTCCGCCACGGGGTTGCCGTCGGAGTCGATGAAGCGAATCTCGCCGAGGTCCAGCTCTCGAATGCCGGTCTCGACCTTGCTGCGGTCGCCCACAACGACCCATACGGTGTTGCCGGGCCGCAGCGCCGCGTCGGCCTGCTCCCGGACGTCCTCGAGTGCCACGGCTCGAACCTCGGCCGGGTACTCGTCCCAATAGTCGTCGGCGAGACCGAAGCGGACCATCTCGATGATGTCGTTCAGGACCGCACCGTTCGTCTCCCAGCGGCCGGGCAGGGTGAGCGTCTTCTGGTCCTTCACCTTGTCGAGCTCGTCCTGGGTCGGAGGCCGCTCGCCCCCGGAGCGAATGCCCGTGAGCTCCTTGCGGATCTCCGCCAGCGACTCCTTCGTCTTGTCGGTCTGAACCGACGAGTAGACGTAGAACGGACGCTGAGCCGCCGCGTCCCGAATGACACTCCTCGCCCCGTAGGTCCAGTGCTTGTCTTCGCGCAGGTTCATGTTGATCCGCGCGCTGAAGTCACCCCCGAGGATGAAGTTCAACGTGTCGATCGCCAGCTCGTTGGGGTTGTTTCTCGGGGGCATCACGTGTCCTGCGAAGAGGATCGACTGCTCGGAGTCCGGGCGGTCCACGATGTAGACCACCGACTCGGGCTGGTGCTCCACTCGGGCCAGGTTCTTCGTGGGGACCTTCACCGGTTCCCAGCCGGCAAAGAGCCGCTCGAGGCGAGGAGTCATCTCCCCGAGGCTCCCGTCGCCGACGATCACCAGCGTGGCGTTGTCCGGGCTGAACCACGTGGAGTGGAACGCCTCGAGGTCCGCGCGGCTGAGGCCGGCAACGGACTCCTCCGTTCCGGAGCCCGTCAGCGGCAGGCCGTAGGCGTGACCCTCGCCGTAGAGCAGGCGCCCAAAGACCCGGAGGGCCATCGACACGGGGCGCACCTTCTCGCTCTGGATCGCCGCGAGCTGGAGGTTTCGCAGGCGCTCGAGCTCCTTCTCGGGGAAGGCCGGATTCAGGATCACGTCGACGAAGAGCTCGAGGGAGGGCTCGAGGTTCTCCTCGAGTGCCGACATGTGGACGAACGAGAGGTCGAGGTCGGAGCCGGCGTTCAAGGTGGCTCCCAGGTGGTCGAGCTCATCGGAGATCTCGAGCGCGGTCCGGCCCTCGGTCCCCTCGTCCAGCATGCTCATGGCCAGCCTGGCGGTCCCGGGCCTGGCGAGCTGATCGGAGGCGTAGCCCGCGTCGAGCAGAAGGTCGAGGTGGACGAGGGGAACCGCGTCGCGGTGGGCCAGGATCACCTTCAGCCCGTTCGAGAGGGTCGTCGTCTCACGTCTCGGGAAGTGGCTCGTGGGGAAGTCGGCGACCTCGGGAACACCCGTCGTACGATCCACCGCGCTCTCCGCCACCGAATAGTCGGCAAAGGGGCGCACCTCGAGGGTGAAGACCCCGGGGCCGAGCCACTTTTGCGCTGCCTCCCGCACCTCATCGGCGGTGGCGTTCAGGATGTGGCGCTGGCTTTCCTCGTGACCGTCGGGGCTCCCGAGGTACACCTCGCTCGCGGCCAGGATGTCGGATTTTCCACCGAAGCCGCCCACGCGCTCGATGCCGCGGATGAACCCGGCCCGCTGCGAGGTCTTCGACCGCTGCATCTCCTCCGGGGTCGGGCCGTCCGCGAGGAAGCGCGCCACCTCCTCCTCGATCGCCGCCTCGACCGCGGCCAGATCGTCGCCGGGCTGGGCCGTGGCGGAGATGATGAAGAGCCCGCCGAGCTGACGGGTGTAGTTGAAGGAGCTCACGTCGGTGGCGATCTGCTCGTCGTAGACGAGCCTCTTGTAGAGGCGCGAGCTCTTCCCGTTCGTCAGGATGTCGCTGGCGATGTCGAGATCCTCGACATCGGGGTCGCCGAATGCCGCGACGTTCCATGCCTTGTAGACGCGGGCCTGGGGCACCCGGTCCTGGATCGTGTGCCGGCCCGGCTGGGGGCGGACCTGGACGTTCGGGCCGGGCTTGATCAAGGGTGGGCCGGATGGGATGTCGCCGAAGTACTTCTCCACCCGCCGCTTCACGTCCTCGGGCTCCACGTCGCCGGCGACCACGAGGACCACGTTGGCCGCACCGTAGTAGGTCCTGAACCACTCGTGGACATCCTCGAGCGCCGCCGCGTCCAGGTCCTCCATCGAGCCGATGACCGAGTGATCGTAGGGGTGACCGGTGGGGTACGTGTTCTCGAAGATCGTGAGGAAGGCCTTGCCGTACGGCTGGTTCTCGCCCTGCCGTTTCTCGTTCTGGACGACACCGCGCTGCTCGTCGAGCCTCTCCTGCGTGATCGCCCCCAGCAGGTGGCCCATCCGGTCGGATTCCATCCAGAGCGCCATGTCGAGAGCCGTCTTCGGCACCACCTGGAAGTAGTTGGTCCTGTCGTTGTTCGTGGTGCCGTTCATGCCCGTAGCGCCCACGCGGTTGAAGGGCTTGAAGTAGTCGTCGTCGTAGTTCTCGCTGCCGTTGAACATCAGGTGCTCGAAGAGGTGAGCGAAGCCCGTCTTGCCGGCCTTCTCGTCGGCCGCGCCCACGTCGTACCAGACGTTGACGGCCACGACCGGGGCCTTGTGGTCCTCGTGCACGATCAACGTCAGCCCGTTGTCGAGGACGTACTTCGTGTAGGGGATGGGGATGACGTCGTTGGAGGCCAGGGCTGCGTTCGTGGACAGACCGATGCAAGCCACGCCAAGAATCAGGAACAGAAGCCGGGTTCTCATCTGGGTTTCCTCGTCGGATAGGGGTTTCTGGGCGCCCGCCAAAAGGGGCTGCCAGCCACCGAACTTACCTTACCTGCCGATCCCACGCACGCACCGGGACGGGCCGCCTCCTCGCGGCGGCGATTCCTGGGAACCCGGACATCCATCTGTTCGTACAAAACTGTGAAACAAGCAGGGGAGGGTGTGGATGGCGACATCCAGTCATCTGGATGAGGGGACGTTCTCAGCCCGGGTCGTTCAGGACGAATCGGCGCCAAAGGCGCCGGTCAACCATCAGAAGACAAAGAGGATGTGGATGAAGCGCCGCCGGCTGGCCTGGGGCTTCGGGGCCCTCGTCGTGATCGCCGCGGCGGTCACCTGGTATGTGAAGAGCCGTGGCCCCGAGCCCACCCCGGTGCAGCTTGCGACCGTGCAGCGGTCGGACCTGCAGGCCCGGGTCAGCGCCAACGGTCGGGTCCAGGCCCAGAAGAAGGTCGACATGTCGGCCACCATCGCCGGGCAGATCACCCGCCTCGCGGTCGAGGAGGGCGACAGTGTCACGAAGGGCCAGTTCCTCCTTCAGATCGACGCCACCAACCCGCGGGCGGTCGCCCGAAGCACGGAAGCCTCCATGCGCGCCCTGGTGCGGGAGCTGGACTCCACCCGGGCTTAGCTGGAGCAGGCCCGGATCGACTTTCAGCGGGCCGAGGAGAACCACCGGTCCCAGATCATCTCCACCGCCGATCTGGACCGGGCGAGGACCGGTCTTGCCACCGCCGAGGCGATGGTGCTGGCTTCGGAGCGGCGGGTGGAGCAGGCCCGGGCCACCCTCGACGGAGTCCGGGACACGTTGAAGAAGACCACGGTCGTCTCTCCGATGGACAGGATCGTGACGGCCCGCCGCGTCGAAGAGGGCGAAGTCGCCGTCATCGGCGTGCTCAACCAGCCTGGCACCGTTCTCCTGACGATCTCCGACATGTCCGTGGTCGAGGCGGAGATGGAGGTCGACGAGACGTCGATCCCCACGGTCGAGGTCGGTCAGGCGGCCCGGGTCCGGATCGATGTCTACCCCAACCGATCCTTCGACGGCGTCGGAGTGGGTCTCGGCGTGGCTCTCCTGGCGCGGGTGCTCTTCGACTTCCAGGCGGCGGCGCCGCTTTGGGCGGTCCTCCTCGGGTTCGGGGTCTCGACCGCGGTGGGCATCGTCTTCGGTCTCTGGCCGGCTCTCCAGGCCGCCCGACAGGATCCGATCGAGGCGTTGCGCTACGAGTAGGCCTCCGGCTTCCGGCTAGCTCTTCGCCGGGGTCGTCGAGCGCTTCTGCCCCAGCGGATTTCGGCGGTGCACAAGGGCGCCCCTTCCACCTGGCAGCCCCGTCTCCTCCACTACGGCACCGATATCATGCCTTCGAAAGCCTCGCTGTAAAGCGGGCTAGAATGCTGATTCCGCACCGGAGAAGATGTCCCCTGGCGGGACTGGAGGAGAGTCGTGAGGAACCGTGATCGCGAGGTCGTCGTGACGGGCACGGGCTTGTGCTGTCATATGGGCGACGACTGGACGAGCATCGAGACGGCGCTGCGGACGGGCCAGGCGACGCCCTTCATCCGCTGGGCGCCCGCGGTGGAGCACGGCACGCAATGCCAGGTGGTGGGCATCTACCCGAACGATCTGCCGCTCGAGCTCCTCGGGATCGAAAAACAGCAGGCGCGGTTCATGGGGCGAGCGGCTCTGCTGGCTCTTCGTGCAACCCGGCTGGCGCTCGAGCAGGCACAGATCCCGACTCGCGACGTGGCCGTCGTCGTGGGAAGCGGCACCGGTGACGTCGAGACCCATCGTGACATGGCCGCCCGCCTGAGCCGCGAAAGGGGGGCGCGTAGGGTCTCGCCAACCGTCATTCCCCGCCTCATGGCCTCGACCGTGTCGGCCAACCTGGCCACGGTGCTGGGCGCCACCGGGCCGTCCTTCACCGCGACCGCGGCGTGTGCGGGGGGCGCCTACAACCTGCTCCTCGCGGCCCAGCTCATCGAGTTCGGCCACGTCGACGTGGCCATCGCAGGAGGCGTCGAGGTGGCGGACATTCACTTTCACGTCGGCTTCGACGTCATGCGGGCCTACACCAGGAGGGACAACGATCGACCCGACCGGGCGTCGCGACCCTACGCCGCCGATCGGGCCGGCTTCGTCTTCTCCGAGGGTGCGGGCATCCTCGTGCTGGAGACCCGGGCCGGGGCCGAGGCCCGCGGGGCGACGATCCTTGGCAGTCTGCGCGGATACGGGATGTCTTCGGACGGCTCCCGCAACATGGTGGCGCCGGCGGCTGCCGGTGCCGAGTTGTCGATGCGTCGAGCGCTGGACCACGCCGAGGTGGGGGCCGCCGACATCGACTATGTGAACACCCACGGTACGTCCACGCCGACGGGAGACGTCTCCGAGGTGCAGGCCATCAGGCGTGTGTTCGAGGGACGCCGGGTCCCGTACTCCTCCACCAAGGGCTATACGGGCCATTCGGTCTCGGCGGCTGGGGCCATCGAGGCGATCTTCACCCTGGCCATGCTCCGGGGGGGCTGGATCGCCCCTTGCGTCAACATCGAGACGCTGGATCCGGAGCTCGCCGACTACCCTCCGGTCCTCGAGCCCGAGTCGCGGGATCTGTCGCTGGCGCTGTCGAACTCCTTCGGGTTCGGTGGGACGAACGCGACCCTCGTCCTGGGCAGGGGCTGATTGGGACTCGCACAGGACCATCCTCGGGTTAGAGCCGGCAACTGACTGTTAAGGGGGAATGTCTGGGAACCTGCCATCAACTGTGCGAGATCATCGCACCATCTTTCTCTACCTAAACCTCTCGCACAAAAGGAGTTTGAACCGTCTGCCTGATGTGAGGCACACGTGGCACGCACCTTGATACACCCCTCCGCAGCCCCGCTGGGCCGTGGGAGGGCAAGATGGAGAGGGCGCTGAAGATGATGTCGCTGATGGTGGCGATGACGCTGGCCGCGGGAGCCCCTCCTGCAACCCCCGGGGCGCCTCCCGTCCCCGGTGCCCCGGCAGCCACGGGGCGTCGCGAGATCACGCCGGGGATGACGTTCGACGAGGCGAGGGCGCTGTTCGGGGAGCCGTCTGGGGAAGTCGTCTTCGGCGACAAGACCCGCTGGAGCTTCGCCGACCTCAGCGTCATCTTCGACGACGGCAAGGTCACCGAGGTCAAGCTCTAGACCGGTCAGCGTCCTTTCGGGAACATCGCCATGAGCAGGCCGATACCTGCCGCCCCGGCGAACGCGTAGCGGGCCATCTCCCACCGGCCCGCCGGCCGATCGATGCTCTCGCTGATCGTCGCCCCCTGGCGAACCGGCTCGTGCTTCTCGAGTTGCTGGGCGGCGTAGAAGAAGCCCAGGATTCCCAGCAACATCAAAATCCCGCCGAAGTTCCGCATGGAGCCAATGGTACACCCGCGAGCCTATAATGATACGTATGGCAGACTCCCAGACCGTCCTCATCTTCGGCAAGGACACCTGACCCTATACGACCGAGGCCCGGGAGGCTTACAAGGGGAAGGGGTACACCGTCGACTACCGAAACGTCGCGGCGTCCCAGGACGCGCTCTCCGAGATGCTCGAGCACTCGGGTGGCCAGCGCAGCGTGCCGGTCATCGTCGAAGACGGCCAGGTGACCCTCGGCTACGGAGGCACCTGAGGGGTGTAGGCCCGGGACCGGTCTGGTCCCGACCCACCCTGTGCCTCCGGAGACCCGTGACGCGGTGAGACCCGTCGAGCGCCTCGGGCCCCGTTGGCGGGCCGCGTTCCTCGTGCTCGGTGTCTCAGGCCTGCTCGTGGTCGCGTCGCTGCGGCTCCATCCGCAGCCGGACGGTCTCGAGTGGGTTGTCGAGCAGGCGCCCCTCAACAGCTCCGATCCCGGGCAGAGCCACGCGGGCCCACTGCGGTTTCGCGGGGGACTGTGGCTGCGTTCCGCCGATCCGCGGTTCGGGGGGCTCTCGGATCTCCGCGTGGACGAGGACGGGTCGCATCTCGTCGCCGTGTCGGACTGCGGGTATGGCTTCTCAGCCACCCTCGTCTACGATGCACGGGGTGCCACCTCGTCGACCTTCGCGCGGCGCGACTCGTGGAGCTCAGGGGCACGGACGGCGGCCCTCTCGTGGGTCGGCAGCGAGACGCCGAGAGCCTGACGCTGGACGCCGAGGCTGGCCTGCTGGTCGGCTTCGAAGGGCGTCCCCGGATCTGGCGCTACAGCCGGAGGCCTCCCTTTGCCGGGCCGCCCGAGCCCGGAGTCCCTGCCGTCCGTCGAGGACGAGTGTCGCTCGAACAGCGGCCTCGAGGCGCTGGTGGCGCTCGGTGACGGGCGGCTCTTCATGGCGTGCGAGGCCGGAGGCGCCAACGACGACGGGACGATGGCCTGGGTCGGACGGGGGGAGACCTGGGACGTTCGCCCGTACCCGCTGACCCGCGAGGGATTGGCGGGGGCCTTCCGACCCACAGGGGCCGCAGCGCTCCCGAACGGCGACGTAGTGGTGCTGGAGCGCTGATTCCCGCCTCTCGGCATGCGCCTGGTGCGCCTCTCGAAAGCGGACCTCGAGGGAGACGGGCCCCTCTCGCCCGAGGAGTTCGCTCGCCTGGAGCCGCCGCTGTCCGTCGACAACTTCGAAGGCATCGACACCCGCCGCGATGCCTCCGGCGCGACGCTGCTCTACATCCTTTCCGACGACAACGGCTGCTCGAAGCGCCCCGGCGTCAACGCCCCCCGCCTCCAGCGCTCGCTCCTCCTGTTGTTCGAGCTGGCCGGCTGATTCCTGGGACGTTTCGCCGTCTTTCGCCCGTGCTAGGCTCTCCCGCGTGAAGACCCTGCTCCTCGTTCTCCTGGTGGCCCAGGCCCCGGGCCGACCGCTGTTCTACTGGGGCGCGCGGCCGGCCACCATCGCCACCCGCGCCGCCGCCGGGGAGGGGAACGCTGCCCGTGTGACCGAGATTCACGGGATCGTCGACGGGGGCGATCTGGTCCTCCGCGTGAGCTTCGATCGGGCGGTCGGCGACGCGCTCCATCTCCCCTCCGGGGCCCCGGTCTCGGGGCGCCTGAGGGCGGCCTTGTACGTGGACGGAGACGCCAACCGCTCCACGGGGTGGGTGGCCGAGCCGGGAGATCCCCGAGCGGGTGCGGACTATCGGATCGACCTGGGGGTGCTCGCCCTCGGAGCCGATCCCGACGAGGGAATCGAGGCGCAGGCGCTCGTGACCGTCTCCGCGTTCGCCCTGACGTCGAACGGGCGGCAACGGGTGCTCTGGCGGACGGATCACGCAGCGAGCCCGGACCAGGTCTCGATCCGGGGTGACGCGGTGGAGATGCGAATACCCCGGGACGTCGTGTCCGTTGTGCTGAGGACCCGGCTCGCCCTGGTGGTGGGAGAGGAGGGCTTCGAGGGCTTCCTCGGCCCGTGAGGGGGTCCTGAGCTAGGCCACCAGGACGGATTCCTCCATCCCTGGGGGGGGGCGCCGATTCAGGATCCCCAGCCGCTTCATCTTCTCGTGAAGGGTGGTGGGAAGCACACCCAGGGCTCGTGCGGCTCTGCGCTGGTTGCCGATGGCCGCCTCCAGGGCGCCCTCGATGATCTCGCGCTCGTAGGATTCCAGCATGGTCTTGAGGGTCGGGCGCGACCCGCTCGAGAAAACCTGCTCCATTGGGAACCCTCCATGGCCACGCCCGTGCCCCCCGGCTGACCAGGCGCGACCTTCCATAGTTCAAGACGCTCCAGACGGTGAAAAGGTTTCATGAAAGGCCGCGGGGCGGACCGCGGTAGCATGGGCGGCCTATGAAGACCACAACCAAGACGCGGGTTCACAATTTCGGGGCAGGGCCGGCGGCTCTGCCTCTGGCGGTGTTGGAACAGGTTCAAGAGGAGCTGCTCCAGCACCAGGGCACCGGCATGTCGGTCATGGAGCTCAGCCACCGCTCGAAGGCCTTCGGCGAGGTCATCGGGCAGGCGCAAGCCGACCTCCGGTGCCTTCTGGACCTTCCGGCGGAGTACGACGTGCTCTTCCTGCAGGGAGGCGCTTCGCTTCAGTTCGCCATGGTTCCGGCGAACCTGCGCCCCACCGGAGCATCGGCCGACTACATCCTGACGGGGAGCTGGTCGAGAGCGGCCATCAAGGAGGCGGAAAAGGGCGGGCCCGTCCGAACCGTCGGCTCGACCGAGCCGAGTGGTTTCGATCGTATCCCGGCTCAAGGAGAGCTGGACTTCGATCCTCAGGCGGCCTACGCGCACTTCACATCGAACAACACGATCTACGGGACTCAGTGGCCAGCCGAGCCCGAGATCCCGGCCGGCGTGCCGCTCGTGTGCGACGCGTCCTCCGACGTGCTCAGCCGGCCGATCGACATTCGCCGCTACGGGCTCCTGTACGCCGGCGCACAGAAGAACCTCGGTCCCGCGGGCATCGCGGTCGTGGTGATTCGCAAGGACCTCCTGGAGCGCACGCCGGGCGGGCTGCCGGCCCTCATGGACTACCGGCTCATGGCGGAGAAGCGGTCCTTGTACAACACGCCTCCGACATTCGCCATCTACGTGATGAGCCTCGTTCTCAGGTGGATCCGTGCCCTCGGAGGCCTCGCCGAGATGGGTCGACGGAACCAGGCCAAGGCGGATTTGATCTACCGGGCCATCGACGAAAGCGCCGGGTTCTACCGGGGCCACGCCCAGCCCGCCAGCCGCTCCCGGATGAACGTCACATTCCGCCTGCCGAGCGCCGAGCTCGAAACGGAGTTTCTCGCGGTGGCGGCCGAGGCGGAGATTGCCGGCCTCAAGGGGCACCGGTCCGTTGGGGGCATCCGTGCCTCGATCTACAACGCCTGCTCCATGGAGTCGGTAGGGGTGCTTGTGGAGCTCATGACGGACTTCAAAGAGCGGCGCGGCTGAGCCAGTGAGCGATCGGACTCTCGAGGAGCTGGGGTGGTCCCCGTTCTTCTCCGAAGCCTGGCGGGATCTCGCTGCGGAGGGGTCGGTCCCCGGCCGGGTCATCGTGGCCCACAGCCGTGTCCTGAGGCTGCGAAGCGCCGAGGGGGAGTTCCAGGCCGAGGTGTCGGGCCGGCTGCGGCACAGAGCGCGCCGTCCGCAGGATCGACCGACGGTGGGCGACTGGGTGGCCTTCAGCCCTCCTTCGGGGTCGGGTCGGGCTCTGGTGCACGCGGTGCTGCCCAGGCGCACCGCGTTCGTGCGTCGAGCGGCCGGTGATCTCGCCGTCCAGCAGATCCTCGCCGCGAACGTGGACACCGTGTTCCTGGTCATGGGCCTCGACCGGGACTACAACCCCAGGCGAATCGAGCGCGCTCTCGTGCTCGCCTGGGAGAGCGGCGCTTCGCCCGTGGTCCTTCTGAACAAAGCCGACCTGTGCGAGGACGTCGATGGCCGCCGCGCCGAGGTCGAGGCCGCCGCACCGGGGGTGCCGGTCCTGGTCCTCGCGGCCAGGGAAGGCCAGGGTCTCGAGGCGCTCTCCCCGTGGCTCGAGCGGGGCAAGACGGTGGCGCTCCTGGGTTCGTCCGGCGTCGGGAAGTCGACCATCGTCAACCGGCTCCTGGGCGAGGAGCGTCAGCGGACACGGGCGGTTCGCACCAGCGATCAGCGCGGTCGGCACACCACCACCCATCGCGAGCTCGTGGCCCTCCCCGCCGGGGGGTTGCTCCTCGACACGCCCGGGTTGAGGGAGATTCAGCTGTGGGCCAGCGAGGAGAGCCTCGCCTTCGCTTTCGGCGACATCGAGGCCCTCGCCCCCGGGTGCCGTTTTCGGGACTGTGCGCATGACTCGGAGCCCGGCTGTGCGGTTCGAGGGGCGGTGGAGACCGGCGATCTCGGGGCGGAGCGCCTCGCCAGCTACCAGAAGCTCCGGGCAGAGCTCCGCTCCCTGGAGATGCGCGAGGATCCCCTCCTCCAGCGGGAGGAGAGGGGCCGCTGGCGCGCCATCCATAAGTCCCTGAAGCACGATCCTCGGCACAAGTAGGCCCACTCGCCACTGCAGCCGCGGATGTAGGATGACTCGATGGCCACTGACTACGACGCGCTGTTGATCGTCTCATTCGGAGGCCCCGAGGGACCCGACGACGTCGCGCCGTTTCTCGCGAATGTCCTGCGGGGCCGGCCGGTCCCGCAGGGCCGCCTGCGGGAGGTGGCCTCGCACTACGCACACTTCGGCGGAGTGAGCCCGATCAACGCTCAGTGCCGGGCCCTGGTGGCGGCCCTGCGGAGCGAGCTCGACAGCTACGGCCCGCCGCTGCCGATCTACTGGGGCAATCGCAACTGGCATCCGATGCTCGTCGAGACCGTCCGGCAGATGGCTGGGGACGGCGTCCGGAACGCGCTTGCCTTCGTCACGTCGGCCTACAGCTCGTACTCGGGGTGTCGACAGTACCTCGAGGACATCGAGCGAGCCCGCATCGAGGTGGGGAAGGGCGCCCCCGTGGTCGACAAGCTACGCGCCTTCTACAACCACCCGGGCTTCGTCGAGCCGCTGGTCGATCGGGCCTCGGCCGCTCTGGCCAGTCTGGCCGAGCCCCGACGTGAGGGTGCCCGGCTCGTCTTCACCGCCCACAGCATTCCTCGCGCCTGGGCCGTCCGCAGCGACTACCAGGTCCAGCTCAGGGAAACGGCCCGGCTCGTCGCAGCGGATCTCGGTCGGTCCGAATGGAGCCTGGTCTACCAGAGCCGTAGCGGCCCCCCGTCCCAGCCCTGGCTCGAGCCGGATATCGTCGATCACCTGAGGGCCGTTGCGGCCGAGGGGGTCCAGGACGTCGTGGTGGCACCCATCGGCTTCATCTCGGACCACATGGAGGTCGTGTACGACCTCGACCTCGACGCGAAGAGCCGGGCGGCGGAGCTGGGCCTGAACATGGTTCGCGCCGACACCGTCGGCGCCCATCCGCGGTTCGTGCGGATGATTCGCGAGCTCGTCCTCGAGCGGCTGGCACACGACCCAAAGCGCCTGAGTCGCGGATCTCGTGGCCCCGCCCACGACGTCTGCCCGGCGGACTGCTGCCCGGTGGGCGCTCGGCCGGCGCCGTCCGAACCCGACTGAGGATGGGTATGACCCGGGGCGATGCAGCGGGGTCGTTTCTCTTCACCGGGTTTCCTGGTTTCATCGGCAGGCGCCTCCTTCCCCGGATCCTCGAGCTCAAACCCGCCGCGCGGGCCACCTGCATCGTCCAGGAGAAGTTCCTAGACATCGCTCGCGAATCTGTGTCGGCGATCGAGTCGACCCACCCCCGCTGCCAGGGGCGGATCGAGGTGATGGTCGGGGACATCACGGTCGAGGGGCTCGGGCTGCCGGACGGGGCTGCCCGTGAGCTGGGCCGCTCGGTGAGAGAGGCGTACCACCTCGCCGCTGTCTACGACCTCTCGGTTCCCCGAGACGTGGGCCGGCGCATCAACGTCGAAGGGACGAAGAACGTGCTCGGCTTCCTCGCCGGGGTCAGAGGCTTCGAGCGCCTGCACTACGTCTCGACCGCGTACGTCTCAGGGACCTGGCGTGGCACGTTCCGTGAGACGGACCTGGACCTTGGGCAGGGCTTCAAGAATCACTACGAGCGGACGAAGTTCCAGGCCGAGGTCGAGGTGGCGCGCTCGTCGGTTCCGCACACCGTGTACCGGCCCGGGATCGTGGTGGGGGACTCGAAGACGGGGGAGACCGGCAAGTTCGACGGCCCCTATTTCGTGCTGAGAGCGATGGAGCGGCTCCCGTCTCCCGGCGTGTTCCCTCGTATCGGCCTTGCTCCCGGCGCGGTCAACATCGTCCCCGTGGACTTCGTCGTCGCAGCCCTGGCCGCACTGTCGACCAGCCCCATCAGCGCCGGAAAGACCTATCACCTGTGCGACCCCCGTCCCCACTCATCGGCCGAGCTGGTCGCGATGTTCTCGGAGGCCATCGGCAAGCGCTTCGTGCAGGTGCCTGTACCCCGAGCGGTGGCCCGAGCCGCCTTTGCGCCCCGAGCCGTGCGGCGTTTCTTCGGCATGCCGCGGGAGGCGCTCGACTACCTTGGCGATGCGGTGTGCCACGACACCGCCGCGGCCACCCGCGACCTGGCCGAGCTCGGCATCGCGTGTCCTCGACTCCCGGACTACGTCCCGCGTCTCGTGGATTTCTACCGGAGGCACCGCAGCGACGTGCGCCAGGAGCCGATGGTGTAGGCAGGCCTCCTACTGGCGGCGGAGCCGGTCCGGGGCGCGTCGGTCGATGAACTTGAGGTGAAGGCGCTCGATGGTGGGCTGGACGCGGGTGACCCCGCGCACCTCGGCCCGCGTGGCGAAGCCACCCCCCCGCCTCCTGGACCAGGCGCACGTCCCCAACCTGGAAACCCAGCGTCGTCATCGTTCGGGCGCCACCACGGCTGACGTTGTCGGCGACGGTGAGCTCTTCCTGGAGGACCGCCCCCCATTCGTCCACCTGCTGGATCGTGAAGTTGACGAACAGCTGCATGCGCGGAGCACCTCGACGATCCTGGGGCATCTCGCGCGAGGGGTGGAACTCGACCGCTGGTGTGGCGGGTTGCGGGGGAGGAGGCACGCCGGGCCGCCGCTCTGGCTCGGGCTGCGTACCCCAGGTCACGGGCGGCCCGGGAGCGGCACTGGGCGCGGGTGCGGCCTGGGGCTCGTCCCGGATCGGCTTCTCGAACTCCTGCGGGATCGGAAACGCCGGCTCCGGCTCGGTCTCGACCTGGGGCTCCGGCTCGGACACCGGGGTCGGCGGTTTTGGCTCTTCCGCACGGGGAGGGGCCTGCGGAGGGCTGGCCGGGCCGGGCGTGGGCGGCGTCGACTCCGCAGCATCGTCCTGCGAGTCGGAGGGCAGAAGGTAGCGGGCGCTCGGGCGCTCGTGGAAACCCCGGGGTGGGTATTTTCCGAAGTACATCACCCCGACCAGATTCTGGTCGGGCCGCCGACGCACGCTCCGAACGAGAGTGTAGACACGGTCGGCGGCGTCCTGGAGGTCGTACTGTCGGAGGCGTTTCGGCAGCGGCAGGTTCATGAAGAGGATTTGTCCGAGCTCCACGTCCCGGGTCAGCGGAAAGCACGCACCGCCCTGGGACACGTCCTCGATGGTCACCAGCTCCTCCCAGGTGCCGCCGTCGCCCAGATAGCCCTGCACCCGGGTGGGTATGGCAAGGCCCAGCCGTGCGCTCTTGCGGCGCTCCCCGTGAATCGGCATCGCTGAAGGGCGATTCTATCGCACCGCGCCGCCTGACGTAGAATAGGACTCTTGGGCTGCAGGCCATTTGCCTTCCCGGGAGAGATGAACACATTCCTCCGTCGGGGCCTTTTCGGGCCCCTGGCACGCATCGGCCGGACCGCCGAGGCCACTGCTCACCACGCCGGGCAGATGGCGTCGCTCGCCTGGCGGTCGGCCGTGGTGACGCTGAGAGGCCGCGTGTCTTGGCTCAGCGTCATGGACCAGTTCTGGGAGATGGGAGTCCGGAGCCTTCCCCTGGTCCTCCTCACCGGCGCCATCTCGGGAGTGGTGACGACCCAGCAGGGCGGCTACCAGCTCACATCCACCGTCCCGCTCTATGTCCTGGGCAGCGTGGTGGCGTCCAGTGTGGTTCTCGAGCTGGGGCCGGTGATGACGTCCTTCGTCCTCATCGGCCGGGTCGGGGCCCGGATCACGGCCGAGCTCGGCACGATGCAGGTCTCCGAGCAGATCGACGCCCTGCACTCGCTGGGCCGGGACCCCGTCGCCGTCCTGGCCGCGCCGCGAATCATCGCCGGGACGATCACCACGCCCCTGCTCGTCTCGATTGCCAACGTGGTGGGGATCTTCTCGGGCATGGTCGCCGCCCAGCTGTCTCTCGGGCTCGGGTACGAGTCGTTCCTGTACGGGGCGCGGATGTACTGGCACAACTGGGACCTGTTCTACTCGGTCGCCAAGGGCGTCGTGTTCGGCTTCATCATCCTGCTCATCTCCGTGCACATGGGCTTCCGGACACGCGGTGGTGCGGAAGGGGTCGGGCGTTCGACCACTGCCGCCGTCGTCTTCATGATCATCTCGCTCCTGCTCCTCGACGCGACGTTCCCGTCTCTCTTCCTGAACTGACGCCGGCCATGATCGAGTACATCGACATCCACAAGGCCTTCGACGTCCCGGTTCTGACCGGTGTGAACCTCACCGTCGGGAGGGGTGAGACGGTGGCGATCGTCGGGCCGTCCGGGACGGGCAAGAGCGTGCTGCTGAAGACGACGAACGGGCTCCTGGTCCCCGACCGGGGCGACGTGCGCGTGGACGGTGAGTCGGCCTACTTCGACGGCGACGAGGCGCTGGTGCGCATCCGTGCCAGGGTCGGATACGTGTTCCAGTACGCGGCTCTCTTCGACTCGATGACGGTGCACGAGAACATCTGTGCCGGGCTTCCCGAGGACGTCGACAACCGGTCTCCGGAGTGCCTAGAGAAGGTCGTCGAAGCGCTGGAAGACGTGAACCTCGACCCGGAGCAGGTCATGGGCAAACTGCCCGCGGAGCTCAGCGGCGGCATGAGGAAGCGTGTGGGTCTCGCCCGCACCATCGTGGGGCGTCCCCAGATTCTCCTCTACGACGAGCCGGTGACCGGCCTCGATCCCGTCAATACCGCTGCGGTGTCCCGTCTGATCCGGGATATCCGGGACCGGACCCAGGTCACCTCGATCATCGTGACCCACGACATCGAGCAGGCCCTGGAGATCTCGGACCGCCTTGCTCTGCTCGAGCACGGCGTTCTCCGCTTCGTGGGGACGCCCGCCGAGTTCAAGGCCAGCGAGGACCCCGTCGTGAAGGCCTTTGCCGATCGCCGCATGGCCGCCGAGGCCGCCGTCCGCATCATGGAAGAAGATGCGGAAGATCTGAAGAAGGACATGGAGGACACGCAGTGAGCACCGACAACCTTCCCATTCCCCCTCAGCTGAGGCGTCGTCGCCGGGAGGTCTGGGTGGGCCTCTTCGTGGTGGCTGGACTGGCCGCCACACTGATCGCCCTCACGACCATGACCGACGCGGCGCTGTTCCGGGGTCGCTACATCGTGAGCACGGTCGTCCCCAATGCCTCGGGAATCCGGTCGGGCGACCCGGTGCAGATGCGAGGTGTGAACATCGGTCGCGTCATGGGTTTCAAGATCCATCGGGATGAGGTGACGGTCCGACTCGAGATCGAGGGCGAGTATCCGATTCCAAAGGACTCGGTGGTCGAGCTCAAGGCCAGCGGTCTCCTCGGAGGCCTGGTGGCCGACGTGATCCCCGGCTGGTCTTCCGAGAGCGCGGTCTGGGGCGACGAGCTGAAGGGCCGGAGCGGCGTGGGCCTCTTCGACAAGATGGACTCACTGGCGGGCGAAGCCGACGACGTGGCCGCCCGATTGAAGGCGCTGCTCTCGGAGCAGATGATCTCGGATCTGCACGGGAGCGCGGGTGGGGCTCGCGAGCTGCTCGAGAAGCTCTCCGGCACCGTCTCGGAGCAGCGAGGCGAGCTGCGCGAGCTCACGAAGAGCCTGCGGCGTTCGGCCGAGGGCCTCGAGAAGGTGACCACGGGCCCGGAGCTCGAGAACACCATCAAGCGGTTCGAGCAGGTCGCGGGGCGCATGGACGAGGTGCTGTCGGGCCTCGATCGCTCCTCGCAGTCGCTCGAGTCGATCCTGGGGCGCATCGACCGCGGCGAAGGGAGCCTCGGCAAGCTGACGACGGACCAGGCCCTCTACGACAACGTCTCGAGCGCCGCGGCCAACCTCGACAAGGCCGCCGTCGAGATCCAGGCGCTCCTCCACGACGTGCGAACTCAGCCCAAGAAGTACATCAAGCTCAGCCTTTTCTAGACCTTTGGTCAGGACGGGTCGTCCGCCTCGTCCGGCGGCGACAGCAGCCAGATGTTGGCCTCGAGGGAGTCCGCTTGAATGAGGGCGGTGCGGCCGTCGCGGGACAGGCCCAGCTGCTCCTTGTCGACTGTGCCCCTGCCCTCGATCGGACCGACGTCCCGAGTGGCTCCGGTCTCCTGATTGACCAGAATGAGGTGCCCCTCGTCGTCGAACAGCAGGAGGTTCCGTGAGTCGGGCATCCATCGCGCCACGAGGCCGCGCGCCTGCTCGATCGACCAGTACTCGCTCTCCTCGAAAGACCAGAGCAGGAGTTCGGGAAGGAGGGCGCCCCGTGGAGCAACGGGTTGCCGATCAGCCAGAGACCGTCCGGAGACCAGTCGCACGCCTGGAACCAGACGTCCTCCGACGGGTTGGGCAGGCACTCGGCGGACGAGGCAGGCGTGTCTTGGACTGTGATCACGCACGTCGCCTTGCTCGTGGGAAAGGCGATTCTGCTGCCATCCGGGGACCAGTACGGGCCCCAGGCCCCGTCGGTGAGGTCCGTCACCTGCCGCAGCCCGCTGCCGTCCGGCCGGATGCTCCAGAGCTGATAGGTCCCGGAGCGATTGGAATAGAAAGCGATCTCCGACCCGTCCGGGGACGACTGGGGACCTCGGTCGCGGAACGGGTCGTCGGTGAGCTGACGGAGCTCTCCGTCCTCGACCTCGAGGAGGTACACGTCTTCCCGGCTCCCCGCGGTCGTCAGAGCGACCGAGGCCCCGTCCGGGGACGGGTGGGCGTCACGGATCGGCAGGGATCCTGTGTGAACGGTCTGCGCCTCGCCGGTGGCGCGGTGACTCTTCGGGTCGACGCGTAGCGCGTAGAGGTAGTGTAGAGCCGACTGGGAGACGTACACGAGGCTCCTGTCCTCCCTCGCCGCACCGAGCCAGGCCACCTCCTGAGCCGGCACTCCCACTCGCTCGGGCTCTTCCTCGGGGCGGCCTGTTGCCGGGTCGAGAGACACACGCCACACGTCCATCGTGCCGGCGCGGTCGCTCACGAAGTAAAGCTCGTGTCCGCTGGGTGCCCAGACGGGGTTCCAGTCGACGGGCATGTCCGCAGTGACGGGCACCGGCTCTTCGAGTCCCTCGGCGTCGATCGTCGCGAGATCACGCTGCCCGGAGTTTCCGTCCGTCCGCCAGAACGCGATCCGCCTGCCGTCGGGTGACCACGCCGGCTGGACCGCATCGCCGGCGTAGAGCCGGTTCGTCTGGCCGGTCCCCACGTCGATGGTCCACAGCTCGGCGGTGGCATACCTCACCAGCGGATCAACGACCTGCTCGGTCGAGACCACGATCCGCTTGCCGTCCGGGGACCAGCTCGGGTCGTGTCCTCGATCGCTCAGGCGGCGCACCGACTCGCCCGTGGCTCCCATCACGAAGATGCCCCCGCCTCCTCTCTCCGAGCGGAAGGCGATCTGGCGGCCGTCGGGTGAGAAGCTGGGGGACGTGTCGGCGTACGGAGAATCCTCCGTGAGGTTGATCCAGTTGCGGCCATCGACGCGCTGTATGTAGATGTCGGCGTTGCCAGCCGTCTCTCTCACGTAGGCGAGCAGGCGGCCGTTCGGGGACAACGCCGGACTGCCCTCGACGCCCATCTCGAATGTCAGCTGTCGGGCCATCCGGACCCCTCCTCCTTGCGTGTCCGGACCTCCCGCCAGGGAGCGGCCGAGCACGGCTCCGAGGACGCCCGCGGCGAGGGCGGCCACCGCGACGAGTGCGAGGACCTTCTTGCCCAGGACCGGCCGGGACACCACGACGGCACGGGTGGACCCGGTCTGCGACCCGGCGGTCTGGAGGAAGCGCAGCTCCTCGGCCACGTCGTGGGCCGACTGCCACCGCTCCTCGCGGTCCTTCTCGAGACACTTGCCGACGATGTGCTCGAGAGACGCCGAGACGAGGGGCTGGCGTTCGGCGATCGGGTCCGGGACGTCCCGCATGATGCTGCTGATGAGGCTGGCCTGGCTCTTTCCGGCAAAGGCGGGGCGGCCTGTCGTCATCTCGTACAGCAGGCATCCGAGGGCCCAGATGTCGGCCCGACCGTCGGCCTCCATGCCCTCGAGCTGCTCGGGCGCCATGTACTGGTACGTGCCGAGCACCGTGCCCGCCTCCGTTTCGGGCCTGGACTCGGTCGGCGCGCTCGATTCGGCTGGTGGCTCCGATTCGAGAGTCGACTTGGCGAGACCGAAGTCCAGCAGCTTCGCCCCCGACTTCGTGAGCATCACGTTCCCGGGCTTGAGGTCCCGGTGCACGATGTCCGCTCGGTGGGCCCGGTCGAGGGCGTCCGCGATCTGGCTGCCGTACAGAAGGACCTGCTTGATGGAGAGCGGCCCCTTGTCCAGGCGGTCGGCGAGAGACTCTCCCTCCAGATGCTCCATCACGATGAAGGTGAAGCCCTCGGCCTCGCCGACGTCGAAGAGCGCGCAGATGTGAGGGTGGCTCAGGGCCGAGACCGCCCTTGCCTCGCGCTCGAAGCGCTCGCGGCCGAGTGCATTCTCGGCGGCGTGGGAGCGGAGCACCTTGACCGCCACCGTACGGTCGAGCCGGGTGTCCCGGGCCCGGTACACCTCGCCCATGCCACCTGCGCCAATCGGGGACTCGATCTCGTAGGGCCCGAGGCGCTGTCCCGACCTCAGGCTCATCGTTGGCCTTCCCCGGTCCCCGCGGGGGAGCGCGCGCTCCACGGGGCCCTCCAGGCGACTATCCGGAACGATTGGGCGCAGCATACACCAAGGCGCCCCTGCCGGGTCCAGGTCGGGAATGGCGCCGGAGCCCGAGGCGTTGCACTATATAAAAGATATGAGGACATCTCGGGGGAAGCTGATGAAAAGGATCCTGATCTACACGTGTGCCGCTGCGGTCACTCTCACCGCCGGGCTCGGGGGGTTCCGTCCGGGCTCGGGGGACACAGATCGGCTCCTGGCGGCCGGGACCGCCGAGGCGGCTTCCCCGGCCGAGGAGCCGGCGGGTGACGAGCTCGAGCGCTCGGGCCGCGTGCTGCTGTTCTCGGTCGAAAAGGGGAGGTTGGTGGTGTCCGACAAAGTGGTCAAGAGCGAAGAGGAGTGGAAGAAGGAGCTTTCGCCGGAGCAGTTCCGTGTGCTGCGCGACAAGGGGACCGAGAGGGCCGGTACGGGGCATCTCTTGAGGAACCACGAAGAGGGGACGTACACGTGCGCCGGTTGCGGAGCCGACCTCTTCGCTTCGGACACCAAGTTCGAATCCGGCACGGGCTGGCCCAGCTTCTCTGCCCCCGTCGCGAAGGAAAACGTGTTGACGGAGACCGACGACACCCTGAGCATGCGACGGGTCGAGATCCTCTGTCGCCGCTGCGGCGGTCACCTCGGGCACGTCTTCAACGACGGTCCCCGGCCCACCGGCCTCCGCTACTGCGTCAACTCGGCCAGCCTCGACTTCGAGAAGAAGAAGTAGCTCCTACCCGATCGCGTTGTCGAGGACCATCATCAGGGTGAAGCCGAGCAGCGCCCCGACCGTCGGAGCGTCCGTGTCGCCGGCGCGCTGAGCCTCGGGAATGAGCTCCTCGACGACCACGAAGATCATGGCGCCGGCGGCGAAGGCGAGGGCGTAGGGCAGCACGCCGCGCACCTGGAGGACGATCACCGCTCCGATGACAGCAGCGATGGGCTCGACGATTCCCGAGAGCTGCCCATACCAGAAGCTCTTGAACGGCGAGACACCCTCCCGGCGGAGCGGGAACGACACCGCTGTTCCCTCGGGCACGTTCTGCAGACCTATGCCCAGGGTGAGGGCGATCGCCCCACCCACGGTCGCCTCCGGGAAGCCGCTCGCGGCCGCCCCGAAGGCGACCCCGACCGCCAGGCCCTCGGGGATGTTGTGGAGCGTGATGGCCAGCACGAGCAGGGTCTGGCGGCGCCAGGTCGTCCGCAGCCCCTCCGCGTCCTCCGTCGCCAGCCTGGGGTGGACGTGGGGCAGGATCTTGTCGACGACCCACAGACAGGCTCCGCCGAGCAGGAAGCCGATGGCCACCGGCACCCAGGCGGGAAGCGGCCCCCCCTCGGCCAGCTCCAGCGCAGGCGCCAGGAGAGACCAGAAACTTGCCGCGATCATGACCCCCGCCGCACCTCCCAGGGCCGTGTCCAGGGCTTTGCGGTTCGGCTCGCGCGCGAGAAACACGACGGCGGCCCCCAGCGCGGTCAGGAGCCAGGTGAACATACCGGCAAGCAGGGCTTGTGCCTCCGGATCCAACGTCTCGAGGCCCGAGATCAACTCACTCATTCGCGCTACTCCGGCCGCGCCGCGTCTCTCGGGCGAAGCTCTGGGGACATGGGGGGTCTTTGGTCATCGTGTGGTGCGATGATAGCCGACGGTGCGCGAGTTGCGGAGATCAGGCGGTTGAGACGGCGGATGCGCGTGCGCGGTGCGGCTGCGGCGTGGTCCGCCGCCGCGGTGCTGGCGGTGGCGTGCCAGGGCCCAAAGTCCGAACCGGCAGGCAGTCGATCGCGAGCCGCCCTGCCGGAGGCCGCCCTCGTGTACGGACAGGGCCCGGAGGGGGCCCGCTCGCTCTACGTGGTTCCTGTCGAGGGCGGAGAGCCGAGCAGACTCACCAATCACCCCGCCAGCGACGGATTGCCACGCTGGTCCCGGGACGGCCAGGCGGTCGTCTTCGCCTCCAACCGGTCGGGGAACTGGCAACTCTGGAGCGTGCCAGCCGATGGCGGCGATCCCGTCCGCGTCCGCGTCAATGAGCACAGGGAGTGGCAGGCCGACGAATCGCCGGATGGCCGCTTCCTCACGTTCCTCTCGAATCGCGAGGGGCCCGAATACCTGTGGCTGCTGGATCGCTCGACGGACGAGCTCCGGGCCCTGGTGCGCCACGGAAAGCGAACTGTGATGGGGAACCCCCACTGGAGCCCCGACGGAAAGCGGATCGTGTTCTCCTCGAACTGGAAGAGCGGCCACCAGATCTACGTTGTGGACGTGGCCACCGGAGAGGCCCGCCGGATCTCACCGCTTGGCGGCTGCGAGCCCCGATTCAACCCGGATGGCACGAGGGTGGTCTATGTGCAGCGCCGTCCGCAGGGCGACAAGAGTCTCAGCCGGCTCGTGGAGCACGACCTCGAGACCGGGGCGGAGACGGTGCTCGTGGACTGGCCCGCGCTCAACTACGATCCCGTCTATTCGCCCGACGGCTCCGAGATCGCGTTCGCCTCGACGATCACGGACACTTGGGAGATCTACAGACAGCGTCTCGAGGATGGGAGGGCCCACCAGGTGACCTTCGCCGGGGCCGACGCCCGCTATCCGGACTACAGGCCCGCCCGCGTCCCCTGACGCTTGTCCGGCCCGCCATGCGTGGTCTCCCGGCTTGTGGCAGCATGAAAGCATGCGCCGCTTTCATTCCCTCGTCGCCGTGTGCGTGCTCGTCACTCTCTTTCCAGCCTGCCGTGACGTCGCCCGTGTGCTCGGCTCGGGTCCGTCCGGCCCCGCTGCGGCCGACGACCTGGTCGTCGCCATCGCTACCCGATTCGGACCCATCCAGCGTGGGCCTCGGTTCAACGCCGCGCGCCCCAAGCTCGCTCGATCGGCCTTTGTCCCCTCGCGCGTCTTCGATGATGCCAGCGTCTGGACGACCCGCGAGGGCGAGTGGCGACAGCTCGACCTCTTCGGGCATCGCGACGGGGAGAAGTACCGCCTCGACGTCCACAAGTCCGCCCCGCCTCCTTGGGAGCCCGGGGACTACCGCGGACGTCTCCGGCTGCACCGCCTCGGCGAGGGCCGGTTCGAATGGACCCTGCGCCAGGAGTTGGCCGTCGGCCCGCTCCGGCCGGAGGACATCGCCGGCGCCCTCACCCTCCTCCTTCAGGCGGCCGAGGGAGTGTCTGCCGCTGAGGCGCGCACCCTGGCAAACGAAGCCTTTCCCCGGTCCGCGGCGGTGTTCTCCCGTCTGTTCGACCTGGAGACCCTGGACCTCACGCCGCAGGCCGACGGTGGCACCGCCATCGCCTTCGGGGTTCGCCTGAGGCCCGAGCGGATCCGGCCCACGTCGCCGCGCTATGCAGCCTTCCTGGAGAAGCACGCCGCGCCCATGCGCATGGCGGCGATCGCCAAGGACGCCTTGGGGGCGACATGGTGGACCGTCGAGCTCGAGAAGCTGCTCTGGACGTTCCGCCTCCGTGTGCGCGACGGGAGCCTCGTCCCCCTCGACGGCCCGGCCGCCCGTCGCATCCCGGACCAACTTCGGGTCACCATGGACTACTCCACGAAGGTCGGGTTCTTCAGCATCGGTGTGCGAGACCTGGTCGCGGATGTCACCCTGGTCCGTCGCCCTGACGAGAAGGGATACAGGACGCACTTTCAGCAGGAGCCCGAGTGGCGGCTGCCCTTCATCGTGAAGCCGTTCCTCCGCAGCTCCCTGCGCTATCCGTTCGAGGGATCCGGCTCCTGGTCGTCCTTCGCGGTGAGAGGGTCGACCGATGGCCCCACGAAGCTCGTCCGGGACCTGGGAACACGGGTCCGCGAGAGCTGGATCGTGAAATGGCTCGGCGGGGCCAGCAACACGACCCTGAGCGAGTTCCGGAAGGGGGCCGAGTCGGAGTCGGACCGCTACAGTCGCGAGTGCCTCTACGCGCTGCGCGACGACGTCGTGACCGTGCTGAACGAAGGCGCCGACTAGGAAAGCGTCGTCCGTCCCTTCGCGAGGTCGAAGCACACCGTCAGCCAATCGCCACTTCGATGCCACGTTCCGGAGGTCAGGTCGCGGGCGGCCTGCACCTCGCGAAGCGGCATCGACGACCCGAGGTGCGACACCTCCGGCGGGTCCGAACGCCGAGTTGTGAGGCGCAGCGTGAGCTCCGGGCAGGCGAAGGGCGCGTCGAGCAGCGTGCGATCCTCTTCGCGGCTGATCGCCGTCAGCTCCCGGGCTGCCCAGTAGCGGGCGATCTCGCTGACCTTCATCCACACGGTCTGATCGCGGAACCGCCCGGCCAGGGCCCGAACGACGCCCTGGAAGTCTCGAAACTCGTCCTTGGTGCCCTGGGTGTGCATGCCGGCCCAGTGGCAGAGCATGATGGCCGGCTCGCCGTCCTCGATGAGCTGGACGATGCGACCGCTTTGCGCTTCGGCGTCCGCATAGCGATGGCCCTCGCTCTTCCTGTCACCATCCCACCCGCCGAACCAGTCACCGGTCGCGGCCGGGACGTTGACGACGACCCGCGGGTTGTCGGTGTCCAGTCCGCTGACGTGCTCCAGCATCGGTCGCGTGCTCTCGTTTCCCTCGGCGAAGTACTTGAAATAGTGGGGGAGCTCCGAGCCGTAGATGTCGCGGCCGGCCTGGTGGACGGCGAGCGAAAGCTCGCTCTCGGCGCTCGTGCCGAACCCACCAGGAGTAGTGATGCCCTCGCACGGCAGGTCACAGTTGTGAAGGATCCGGAGTGCATACGCGATGTAGCTCGCCAGCTCGTCGACGCTCGTCTTCCGCTGTGGGAACCAGTTCTCCATCGTGCCCGCGCTGATCTCGGCCATGGGACGACCGGTCCGGATGTCGATCATTCGGGTGTGCGAGATCATCTCCGGGTGGATGTCCCAGTCCGGGACCATCAGCTCCCGGACCAGCTTCAGGCTGGCCCGCAGCTCCGAGCGGGACCAGCCTGGCAGCTCCCGGTCGACCCAGCCCACGCAAGCCGGATACGGCACGATCGAGTACTTGCCCCTCACCCGGTGGGCGCCGCACCACTCTCCGAACTCCCGCACGAAGTCGTCGGGGATCTCCCGCGGCCACCTCCTCCAGGGCTTCTTGTAGTCCTGCCGCTCCGGCCAGGCCTCGGCGAACTGGGGCATGCAGAAGTGCCCCATGTTCACGAGGCACGTCGAGTCGTCGATGATGAACGACAAGGGACGCGTCCCCGGAGATTCAGGAACTCGACGCCTGGATCCCGCCGGGGCCTTTCACCGCGGCTGAGGTCCGGGACGTTGGCGAGGAGCGCGCCGGGGCCCAGCGTCACGCTGGCCGCGGCCAGAGCGCCGCCGGCCTGCAGGAACTCACGACGTGTGGGGATCGGCATCGTTCACTTGTCACCTGGCGCAGTACCCGGTCGGACCCGCCAGCCCGAGCAGCACGAGAGCGGCGACCGAGCGGACGATTCGGTCAGCTGGTCGAGCCCCTAGCCCGCATTATTCATCGGGCATGCGGGATTGAGTTCAGGCGTGTACTTGCACCGATCATTTGAGGAGTAGCAGCCGAGTGCACGGTCGAAACGGCTGGTGAGGGACCGCTT
>CAUZDW010000005.1:0-151092 GCA_963578825.1 Vicinamibacteria bacterium | reverse complement strand
ACCGAGGCTGTACCCGGTCGTCGAGCTCGCGTAGCAAAACCGTATTCTCGAGGGGCCGGATGCGCTAGTCGCGCACGTCCGGATCTGTGGGAGCCCTGGGTGGGAAACCACCCAGGGCCACCCGGCAGACGTCGACGCCTCACGAGCTTTCGCTCCCTCATGTGAGCTGACCTGTCCCCGCAGCGCCCCTGGGCGCGTCCGGCGAGCGCCTGGGTCGGATCGCTGACACACCGTTCCCCTTGTGGACACTTCAGCCTCATGGGCGACATCTCATGCCCCATGTGGACATAGCAGCAGAGAAGCATGCTCTCGAATGACGCGGCCCGGAGTAGTGCTCCTGCACCTTCGACCGAGATCAACTTGCTGCTAAAATCACCCGGTTCAGGCCGCCCAGCGACGTGTCTCGGACATTCGCTCGGCTGGCTCCAGGCGTTTCCTCGACCATACCGATTGCTTCTTGCCATGATGCTGCTCGACCGTTCCCGGCGTTTGTTTCTAGGATCTTTCGCTCTTGTGGGAGCAACTCCGCTCATCGCCGATCTGCTCCAGGCGCAGACGGACGATGCCGGGAGACCACTCATGGCCTACGTCGGCACCTTCAGCTCTCCGCTCGGCGACGTGTTGCCCACACAGGTGGATCTGCCGCCCGGCAATGGTCGGGGCATACACCTTTTTCGAGTGAATCGCTCCACCGGGGCGATGACGCCGGCCGGCCTGTACGAGCTGGGGACCAGCCCCAACTGCCTTGCGGTGAATGCCGCCGGAACCCGACTGTATTCGGCCAACGAGACGGATCGGGCGGGTGACGACCACCAGGGCACGGTCAGCGCCTTCGCAATCGGCTCGGCGGACGGGCAGTTGAAGCTGCTCAACACCGTTCGATCGGGCGGAGCCGGGCCCACGTATGTGAGCATCCATCCGTCAGGACGGTTCCTGCTGGTGGCCAACTACTTTGGCGGCTCCGTGGCGGTGCTGCCGATCCTGCCCGATGGTCGTCTGGGCGACGCCACGGACGTCAAGAACGACGTCGGGACGATCGGACCCACCCGAGCGACAAACGCGCCGCCGGGCAGCTTCGCCTTCAGCGGACACGATCGGACTCACGCGCACATGATTCAAGCCGATCCCTCAGGACGGTTCGTGCTGCATGCCGACCTGGCCCTGGACCGGATTTTCGTCTGGAGATTCGATGAGCGAAACGGAGCTCTGACCGCGAATGAACCGCCTGCTGTTTCGCTCCCACCCGGAGACGGGCCCCGGCATTTCCATTTTCATCCCAATGGGCGGTGGCTCTACTCCATTCAGGAAGAGGGCTCGACGATCGTCTTGTTTGACTACGATGCCGCAGCGGGGCGGCTGGCCTCGCGGCAGACGATCTCCAGCCTGCCACCCGGGTTCGCCGGAAGTAACTTCTGCTCTGAGATCCTCGTGTCAGCCGATGGGCGGTTCGTCTACGGGGGGAACCGGCTGCACGACAGCATCGGGATCTTCTCCGTTGGCCCGAACGGCGACCTGGCATTCGTGGGCGAGGAATGGACACGAGGGAACTATCCGCGCAGCTTCAACTTCGACCCGACTGGCCAGTTCCTGTACTGCTGTAATCAACGGGCCGACAGCATCGCCGTCTTCCGGGTGAATCGCAAGACCGGCAGCCTCGAGTTCACCGGCCACTACTCCGCCGTCGGCAATCCTTCGATCATCGTCTTTCTCGATCTCGCGAAGCTGGGTTGACGGGATTGGCGCCGCTGCGCGTGGTGGCACCACCCGCAACCAGCTCGTAGCCAGGCCTAGGACGTGGGGCGGCCGCGGGGAGGGGCGAGGAGGCCGGCGATCCCCTCAGCCTCCATCAGGCTGAACAGCTGCACCCAGCCAGCGATGACCAGACGCGATCCGTCGGGGGCGATGCCGAAGGACTCGGACGCCACGTCGGGGTCGAATCCCGCGACGGGCCGGCGGGTCGGCCTCGTGTTCCGGCCTGGCACGAAGTCCTGCGTGTAGATGCCGATGGCGCCGCTCTCGTCCTGACCCACAAAAGCGATGGCACTCCCGTCTGCCAGCCAGCGGGGCCGGCCGAGGGAGATGGTCGTCCGCCTGTGCTGGTCCACCAGGATCTCGAAGGGCTCGAGCACGCCGTCTTCCAGGCGCACCACCTTGACCCGCGCCGGGTATTTGCCGGTGAAGCTGCGGAAGACCACATGACGCCCGTCCGGAGAGACCTCGGGGATCGTCGCCCGTTCCTTGTACAGGTGAGTCGCCTCGGTGCCGTCCGGCCGGATCTTCCACAACCCCACCTTCTCCGGGGAGCCCGAGCTGTAGACGATCCACTCCCCGTCGGGCGTGACGGTGGGGTTCTCTGCGCTGCCCCCGTCGTCGGTGACCCGCCGTGCGGCGCTTCCGTCGATGTCCGCCATCCAGATCTCGAGGTTGCCGGAGCGGTTGGAGCTCCAGATGATGTGCTCCCCGTCCCGTGTGAAGCCCGGGTCCCAGTTGACGTGAGAGTCGGTGATCCGCCGCAGGCGGCCGGTCTCGGTCGACACGACCCAGAGGTTCATCCCTCCGCCCCGGTTGGACGAGAACGCCACCCACTTCCCGTCGGGGGAGTAGACGGGCTGCCGGTCGGTCGACTCTCCCCGGCTCAGCCAGCGCCCATTGGCGGCCCCTCCAGGCCCGAGGAGGGTCTCCCGAAGATTCTGCCTTGGGGAGCGCGTGTCGAAGACGACGCGCCCATCCGCCAGGACGTCCAGGACGAGTGCGGCCGACGGGCTCCACAGCTGAGAGCGGATCTCTCCGTTCTCGGCGTCCTGAATGACCAGGTTGCCAGGGCTGCCCGCCGCAGCCGCCACCGAGGTCGCCTGGAGATAGACGATGTCGCCGTCGGCGGTCCACGCGGCGGAAGAGAGTGTACGACGGGCGTCCGGGGCGTTCACCACGGTCTTCTTGCCGCTCTCCACGTCCACGATGACGGCGCACTGATGAGCGGCCGCGGCGAGCGACCCCGATCCAAAGACGGCGACCAGGCGCTTTCCGTCGGGCGACCACCGCGGTCCTCGGAGCTTCCCGGGCTCGCTCGCCACCTCGCGGACCCCGGTGCCATCAGCGGAGGCGATCCCGATGGACGTGACGGTCTTCCCGTCCCGGCTCGCGATCCTCAGGAACGCCACGCGCGACCCGTCCGGGGACCAATCGCCTTCGGTGGCGTTCTCGATGAGGCGGCGAGCCTCGCCGCCTAGGACCGCAGCCCTGAAGAGCGACGTGCGCTCGCCGTCGGGCCGGACGAAGAGGATCTGTGTGCCGTCGGGCGAGAAGCGCGGGAGGTCGTCGGGGCCCATGGTGAGGGGCGCCTCGGCCTCCCCGGTGACCTGCTTCAGCCAGATACGCGGCTGCCCGTCTCGGTTGGAGGAGAACGCCACGGTCCGCCCGTCCGGTGAGATGGCCGGTGACGAGTCCCGCCCGGAGAAGCTCATCCACCGGTAGACCGGCACGGTGGGCGCCTCGGGGGGATTCAAGACGCCGTAAAGAGCCACCGCGCCGAGCATCAGCCCGGCCCCAAGAGCCACGAGGCCCGCACGCTCGAGGAGCATCCTCCGACGGGCCGCACTCGTGGCGTCTGCGGCGATGCCGGAGGTGTCCCAGGTGCGGGTCGAACCGGTGGAGATCGCATCGAGCGTGATGGCCAGGTCGTGGGCCGTGCGGGGTCGGTCCTCTGGCCGCTTCTCGAGGCACCGCTGCACGATGCGCTCGAGGCCAGGCGACACGTTGCGGGTGGAGTCGAAGATGCTAGGCGGGTCCTCCTTGAGGATGGCGTTCAGCGCCTCCACCGGGCTGTCAGCCTGGAAGGCGCGCTTGCCCGTGAGCATCTCGTACAGCACCGCCCCGAAGGCAAAGATGTCGGTGCGGGGGTCGACCGGCTGGCCCTTCACCTGCTCCGGAGCCATGTACCCCACGGTGCCCATGGCCCGGCCCGGCTCGGTCGACAGGGACACGGTGGCCATGTCCTTCCCGTCGGCGGCCACGGGTTCTCTGTGGGCAAGACCGAAATCGAGGACCTTGAGCGTGCCCGAGCCGCTCTCGGGCAGGAAGATGTTCTCGGGCTTCAGGTCCCGGTGGGTGATGCCCTCGTCGTGAGCGGCGGCCAGGCCGTGGGCGATCTGGAGGGCGAACTCCGTGGCCTTCCGCACCGGCAGCGCACCCTCCTTGAGCCTGTCCCGGAGCGTCTCGCCCTTCAGCAGCTCCATCGCCGCATAGACGGATCCCTGCTCCTGACCGAAATCGTGGATGGCCAGGATGTTCGGGTGAGAGAGCTTGGCGACCGCCTTGGCCTCGCGCTCGAACCGAGCGAGGGCGTCCGAATCCTCGGCAAGGTTCCGCGGCAGCACCTTCACCGCCACCTCCCGGTCCAGCCGGGAGTCCCGGGCCTTGTAGACGACGCCCATCCCTCCCTGGCCGAGCTGGGAGAGGATCTCGTACGGTCCGAGGCGGGTCCCTGGTTCGATCTGCATGGGTGTTCAGGAGGCCCTGGATTATAGCCCCCGTCTCAGGGCGAGGCGGGAGGGAAGGCCTCCTGCGTCGATGCCGGCCCGGGTGGGACGATCCGGTAGACCCGCTCCCGCCCCTCCTCGAAGACCGCCTCCAGGATCCCTGCCTCCAGGAGATCCGTCCGGGGCCGTCCGGGAAGATACGCGAAGCGGGCGTCGAGATCGTGCGCCACCGCCAGGGCGGCCTCGGAGGTCTCCGCCGCGAAGAACGATTGGACCTGACGCTCCCGCTCCGCGACCACGGCCGGAGACGCGAACTGGCTCCAGTAGGGGATGAAGTGGGCCAGGGTCACGCGGCGGCCGGCCAGCACCACCGGCAAGGGCACGTGCGCGACGCCGGGTCGTGTCAGCACCACGTCTCCCGGGCGGCTCGCCGCTGCAAGGGCGCTCATCGCACGAACCGCCGGCGCCAGGATCCGCTCCGGGGGCTGAACGGCCTTCCGCACGACGAACTCCAGCGTCGGGGGGAGGACGAGGAGTGCCGTGAGACCGACCGCCAGCACGGGTCGCCTCCCAGGGCGGGCGAGGTGTTGGGCCGTGAAGAGCCAGAGAGCGAGGCCGCTGGCCTGGACGAAGTAGAAGCTCTCGTCATAGGCCGGGTCCGCGGTGATCCGGACGAACAGGGCAAGGGGCCAGCCCACCAATGCGAACGCCCCCAGGACCCCGGCCGCAGAGGAGCCACCGCCGAGCGCACCGGCAATGCCGAAGATGCGAGGCCCGAGGGAAAGCAGGAGCCAAAGAAGGCCCGAGACCACGAGCGCCGCGCCACCGACCTCGGACAGCCCGAAGGCCAGGCGGGCCGGGTTGGCCGGAGCAAAGGGCAGCACCTCGACCTGAACGCCTGCGGCGCCGCTCGGCGCCCACGAGCCGACCGCGAGGAGAACGACCGAGACCGCCACCGCGATCCCTGGCACGAGAAGAGACCGGCGCTCGCGGCGCAGCCCCCACGCCACGCCGAGGGCGAGGGCGAGGAGCAGCTGGGCGCCGGTGAAGGCCTTGAAGCCCCCTACGCCTGCGCCGAGGACGGCGGCGAGCACCAGCCAGCGGCGGCCCTCCCCACGCTCCGCTCGCTCGAGCGCCACCAGGGCTGCGAGAACGAGGGCGACCGCGGGAGCGATCGAGTTGGCGTAGAACACCGCCTCGACGAAGTTGCCCCCCAGCTTGAAGGCCCAGTACTCGGCGCCGAGCAGGAGACCCGGCACGAACGACAGGTCGGCGGCCAGGGGCAGGAAGCGGGCGAGCGCCAGGGCCGATCGTCCCAGCCCGAGAACGTCCGCGATCGCGCGAAGCGCCAGGACGAGGGCGAGGGCCCACAGCGTGATGTCGAACCGGTTGAGCGAGTCGTAGGGGTGGACTCCGGCCCAACGTGCCGCCGCCGCACGCACCAGGTGGCTCCCCACGTGGTACCGCATCTCCACGCCGGCGAGGCCGGGGACCTGGGGTGGATAGCCGGCCACGAGCTCCCAGGTCACTCCCACGTGCACCGCGGTGTCGATGTGCTCGCCCACGTCGAGCCGGAATGCTCCGTCGGGACCGACCCGATTCACGGGGTACTGGGTGACGGCGAACAGCGCGACAAGAAGGAGCACCGGCGGAAGCGCACCTCTGAGCGAAGGCCCCGGGGCCCTTTCCCTCCTGGCCCGGGGAGCAGGAGCGGCAGGTTGGCGGCGAGGACGAGCACGGGAAAGACCCAGGGTGCGCCGACGACCAGGCTCAGCCAGTAGGTGAAAGCCCCGAACAGCAGCCCCAGCGGGAGGACGAGAGCCGGGTCCCAACGTCGAAGCAGGAGGCGCTGGAGGGCCACTCCAGGACCCACGAGAGCCAGCCCGGCAAACAGCGCGAAGCGGAGGGCGGCGAGGAGAGGCGCGGACCCGTCGGCCAAGGGTTCCTGCCGTCCCTCAGATCTCGAGCTGCTTGGGCACCCGGGTCAAGCAGCGCGAGTCTCTGTTCCTGACGAGCGCCATGTCCTCGATGCGCACGCCGCCAAGGCCGAGGTAGTAGAGCCCGGGCTCGATGGTGAGCACGTGCCCGGCTCGCAGGACGCAGGGCCGCCTGCCCACCGAGGGGGCCTCGTGGATCTGCAGCCCGACGCCGTGGCCGGTGCCGTGGAAGAAGCCCTGCATGCGCCCCTTCTGGACTCCGGTCTTGTAGCCCTGGCGGGCGAAGAGCGCCTGGATCTCGTGGTGGACGTCCATCGCCTGGACGCCTTCGCGCACGCGCTTGTGCCCGTGGCGTACTCCCTCGTGGACGACGGCGTACAGCTCGTGCAGCGCGAAGCTCGCCTTGCCCCGCACCACCGTCCGGGTCAGGTCGCCGAAGTAGCCGGTCTTCTCGGAGCGGGGAAAGATGTCCATGATGACGGGCTCGTGGGCTCGAATCGGACCGTGTCCCTCCTCGTGGGGGTCCACGGACTGGTCTCCCGGGGCGCAGATCGTGTGGGCGGGGACACACCCTTCCGCCATCACCCGGGCGTTGATGGCGGAGCGGAGATCCTCGGCGGTGAACCGCCGGCCGTCCCGCTTGAGCCAGCCGCCCGAGATCCGGCAGGACTTGAGTGCGGCGATGCCGGCCTCGAGCCCGGCCTCCGCGGCCCGCAGGGACGCCTCGAGGGCTCGGACCTCGTCCGGGCGTTTGACCTCCCGGTCGGGCCAGAACGGGTCCTGCACGAGGTCGAGGCGGATCCCGCGCTGGTCGAGCTCCATGGCCAGGCCCAGGGGAAAGCTGGACGGCACGTCCACGCGCTTCAGGCCGAGGATCTCCAGCGTCCGGGCAATGACGTCGGCGGTGGAGGGCGTCTTGCCGTTCTTCTCCAGCGGCGCGGCGATCTTCGTCCACGACATCACCTTGTCGACGCTGGCCTGCTTCTTCGCCCGGCCCATCTCGAGATCGCTCATGACCAGAATCTTTCGGCGGCCCTTCTGGACGAACAGGAACGGATCCGGCGCGAAGAACCCGGTGGGATAGAGCATGTCGGCGTCCGTCTCCGAGGCCGAGAAGAGGAGGCGGCCGGTCGGGCGGGCGCGTGTCGTTCTCTTCCTCATGCGGACCAGTCTACCGTCACGCCGCTGGCTCGACTTCGACCAACACGTCGTAGAACGTCGCCCCTCCGCCCATGTCCGTCAGGCCCTGGCTGGTGACGGCGTTGGCGTTGCGGACGCCGGGGCACACCCCCTCCACGATGCTTCGGGACGCGGCGTCCTCGGGGTGGAGCGTCACCGCGGCTTCGCCCTCGCGGCGCACGAACACGGGCTGGGCGGAGAAGGTCGAGTTGAGGAAATGGTGGGCCGGGGGCGTGATCAGGGCGAGCGGGAAGCGTTTGGCCAGCTCGGGAGCGGACAAGACGCTCTCGCGGGGCGCGTTGTACCCCGCCACCGGGTCGTGGCCCTCGGCCCCGAGCTGCTCCGAGCGCAGCTCGCACTTTCCCGACGCCGTGGGAAATCCGCCCTCGACAAAGGGCACGTAGGGATCGGGCACGTTCAGGCGGACCGTGCCCTCGCGCTCGAGCCGCTCGAACGTAATCCCCTTCATTCGGGGGTGATCCCAGTCGAAGGCCTGCCGCGCCATCTCCTCGTCGCTGTCCCGCAGGCACGGATGGTCCAGATCCAGCCGGGCCGCCAGTCGGCGGAAGACCTCGGTGTTGGCCAGGGCCTCCCCGAGCGGGGGGATCGCAGGGCGCGAGAGGCTCACGTACAGGTGCCCGTAGGACTTGTGGATGTCGTACTGCTCGAGGGTCGTCGTGGCCGGAAGGACCACGTCGGCGAAATCAACGGTGTCGGTCTGGAAGAGCTCGTGCACCACCGTGAAGAGGTCGTCGCGCGCGAGCCCACGGGGGACGCTCTCCTGCTCGGGAGCCACCGCTGCCGGGTTCGAGTTGTAGACAAAGAGAGCCTTCACCGGCGGATCGAGTGTCTCGTCGGTCAGGATACGGCCGAGCAGGCTCATGTTGAGCGTGCGCGTCCCCGGGGGCACGAGATCCGGGCGCTCGAGGGCGTCGCCGTCGACGGGGAACGTCCCGGACGTGGAGAGCAACACACCGCCGCCCGGGTGCCGCCAGGCGCCGACGACCGCGGGGAGACACGAGACCGTCCGCACGGCCATCCCTCCGCCCGCGTGCCTGTTGAGCCCGTAGTTCAGACGGATCGCCGAAGGATGCGTGCCGGCGTAGTCACGGGCGACGGGCCGAGCGGCGTCCAGGCCCGTGGTCTCGGCGGCACGCTCGGGCGGCCATTCGCCGGCCTGCTCGCGCAGATCGACCACGCGCTCGAGATAGCGGTTGACCTTGGCGCAGAGAAAGCCGGCGGTGAACCGGTGGGCCGCGACCCCCCCCCCCCCCCCGAGAGCCACGGCCCGATCTCCCTCGACGGCCACGGTCATCACGCACGTGTCCGGGCAGTCGTGGGGGCACACGACCTTGACTTGTCGACGGGCGTCGTTTGCCTTGGCTTCCATCGGGGCTCCTGGCACCAGCGTTAGACCAGCGTGCCCGTCTCCTCACGGATGGGGGTCGGCCGCCCGGACTCGTCCACCGATACGAGCACCACGTCCGCCTCCGTGACCTTCACGCGCTCTCCCCGTCCGGCGCCCCACCGCTCCGCCTCGACCGACACGTGAACGGTGATCGACGTGCGCCCGACCCTCACGGTCTCGGTGAAGAAGTTGACCACGTCGCCGACGAAGACTGGCTCGTGAAACTCCACCTCCCGCATGGCTTTGGTGACGAACCGGCGCGAGGCGGTCTTGCGGGCCTCGACCGCCGAGGCCAAGTCGATGTTGGCGAGAATAACACCGCCAAAGATCGTGCCGAGGGCATTCGTGTCCTTCGGCAGGAGCAGGACCTTGATCGCGGGGACGTGCTCGCTGGCCATCATCCCTAGGATACCGCGGCCGGCCCGGATCGCCCGATCAGCCGAACGTCACCGGCTCCCCGGCCGCGTCGACGGAGGCCTTGCACAGGCTTTCGTAGACGTCCCAGCCCGCGCGGTACGCCCGCTGCTGGACGATCGAGCGGTAGGGGCCGGAGGGACGTCCCTCCTGGTTACCCTTGCGCTTCCAGTAGAGCTCCGCCGAAACCGGGTCGCCGTCCATCGGCTGGACGTAGACGGTCTCCCTCGGAACCCGGCTGGACTCCCGCCGGTCGAGAACGGCGAAATCCTCTCGGGAGAGGCCCTCGATGAGCACGCCCACCACGGTGGCTTCCGGGCGGGGCTCCACGTTGAGGGTCGCGCCCTTCCAGTCCGGGTGGTAGACGTTACCAGATGCGACGCCAGCCGGGCAGCCGGGCCGGGCGCAGGCGCAGGGTCCCGGTCCTGCGATCACCCAGGGCGTCACTCAGGCCCTCAGGGCCCATCATCAGGCAGTAGACGAAGAGCTTGAATCGACCCTCGGGGGCATCCGCCAGCTCGTCTGCGGGGTCGCCGGGGCTCGTAGCGTGGGGCGGCGGTGTGCTCATCGGCCGCTGGCATGATAACCCTCCCGCGGTGGATTCGGCAGCTGGCCAGGGCCGAAGCCGGTTCTTCCGTTGGCTTGGTCTGGTGTTTCTGTTAGAGTTTTGCGCCATCTGGTCGCGGTTGGCCAGGAGAGCTGGTGGCCGACCGGGGCAGCGACGACAAGGAGACGAGCCTATTTCGAGAAAGGTGTTCGTGGGCAACCTGAGCTTCGACGTGACCCGCGAGGAGCTCATTGAGGCCTTCAACGCAGCGGGAAAGGTCCTGGATGCCAAGGTCCCAACGGACCGGGAGACCGGTCGACCTCGAGGATTCGCTTTCATCGAGTTCGAAGAGGAGGCGTCCGTGCAGCGCTGCATCGAGCAGATGCACGGTAAAGACTTGAAGGGTCGCCCGCTACGCGTGAACGAGGCGGAGGATCGCCCGCCGCGGGCGCCCGGCGGCTTCTCCCGAGGTCCCGGACCGGGCTCTCGAGGACCGGACTCCCGGGGGCCGGGTTCCGGCTTCTCGCGTCCCTCGCCGAGCCACGCCGCCGAGCCCCAGGACTTCCCCCAGACCTTCGAGAAGGAAGACCTCAGCGGCGCGCGGCACAGGTCCGCCAAGAAGCCCACGAAGCGCCGCAGCTCACGGCGGCGGCGGGACCAGGTCGTCGAGGACGACGACTACTGAGCCGAGCAGGTCGCAAAGACCTGCTGCCCGTCCTCGGAGCCCAGGTAGCTGACGAAGGCGGCCGCGGCCGCGCTGTGGCGGGCTCGCATGCCCACCGCAGCGCTCACCCGGATCGGAGGAATGTCCACGCTGACCCGCTTCCCCGGCCCGGCGAGGGACAGGGGAACGAGGGCCACGGGAGCAGAGCGCAGACGAGCCGCGTCGGTGGTCTCGAGCACCCGACTCGCGCCTTGCTCCGCCAGCGCCCGGCGCGCCTCGTACGAGGCGTCCCCTGCCAGCATCACGATCTCGACGTTCGAGCGGGCCAGATCCGAGAGCCCGCTCACGTCTCCCCCGGACGGGAGATGCAGAACCCACGGGATCGTGGCAATGTCCACGTCGGTCGCCAGGTCGGCCTCACCGCCCTCGAGGGCCCGTGTGAGCTCGACGCCGCTGCCCACGAGCACGTCCCAGGCGCCGCGGTCGCGCAGGCCACCGGTCTCGACGGACACACTCCGGCCGCCACGGGCCTCCCACGCCTGCCCGACCGCCTCGACGCACGGTGCCGCGATCGCCGAGGTGCGGACTCTCAGCGAGCCCTCCGCCGCCACCGCGGGTGTTGCGATGCCGACGACAAAAGAAACAACGGCGATTGCCAGACGCTGCGTCGCACGCGCAGCGATGAAGCTGCTCTGCATGACTGCCTTTTCCCAAGGGGATGAACCGGGCACCGGCGACCTCTTTCGAGTTTGGACGTACAATGAAGTTACTCTAGCATGTCGTTGCGATCGAGGCGCCTTCCCCTGCGAGCCATCCAAACACCTCCGTCACCGCGCGGGCGCGTCCTCCCGCGCCGGCTTCGAGCGACACTTCTCAGCCTGGTGCTCGTGGTGCCCCTGGGCAGCTGCGGCGACGACAACGAGAGCCCTGGAAGCCCCGGCTCCCTGCCGCCACAGCCGGTGCAGGTGGAGCCAGCGGCGGGAGCGTCACTCGAAACCGACAGGCCCCTGTTCACCGTGCAGAACGCCACCGGCTTCGACTCGGGTGAGGCCGACTACACGTTCTGGATCACCGTGGCCTCGTCGGAGCGAGAGGTGGAGACGGTGACGGTCCCGGCCGGACGGAGCACGACGTCCATTCAGTTTCCCGAGCCGCTCCTGCGCGGGGCGACGCTGGCGTGGACGGTGACTACCGCGAACGCATCGGGAGAGGAGACGGCGACGGGCAGCCGGACCTTTCGCCTTCCCCCGGTCGAGTGCGGGCTGAGCGGCGACCCGTATGCCAAGGCGGTCGAGGACTTCTGGGTCCCGGCCGTGTGTCTGGCCAACAACATCTACAACGACCCCGAGGAGGCACTCGGACCCCCCGACGCCGGGGGGCAGGGACCGGACATGTTCTTCGGGTTCGTGAGCCTGGGCAACGGAGGCTGGGTCACGGTTGACATGGAGGGCTGCACGATCGACGGGCCGGGGGACGACGTCCGGGTCTTCCAGGCGGTGAGCGGCGAGCCGGTGACCCTCCTGGCGTCTTCGACTCCCACGGGGCCCTGGGTGGTCGTAGAGTACCGCAAGCCCTGTGGAAATCGCGTGCCGGGGATGCCTCCGCTGAGGCGTCAGTGCACGTTCGACCTCCTCGACGCCGGGATCGAGGAGACACGCTACTTCAAGGTGCAGGACGGGGAGCTGTTCCCCTGCCCCGGTGGCACCGTGAGCGAGGGCGCCGACATCGACGCCGTCGAGATTCTGAACCCGAAACCGTGAAGCGAACGCTCAGCCTCGTCGTGATGATGGTCGCGATCGCGGGATGCGGGTCGGACAGCGGGGGAGACTCGCCGACGCTGTCGACGCCACCGCCGACCGTCTCGCTGCCGCTCAACGGCCCGTACGATCTCGTGATCGTGCCCGCCGCGGCCTGCGCGCTCCCCGCAACGCCGTACGTGCTTCAGGTCGACGTCACCTCGTTCGCGACCTCGGCAGGAACCGAGCTCAGGGCGACGCTCCCCGGCGGGGGGGATGCCCTGACGCTGGACATGCTCTATCCCATGACGGGGCGACTGCAGGGAGCGCTCTCCACTCGCAGCGAGGTGCCGCTGACAGCGATGACCTACGTGCGGCTTCGGGACACGGGCTCGGGCATCGTGTCACTCTCCCCTGGCGGACGGGCCGAGCTCCTCAACGGCACCATGGCCGGAGAAGTCACCTTCTTCACGGAGCTTTCGGCCCTCGCTTGCATGAGCGCTGACCACTCCTGGTCGCTCGTCGCTCGCTAGCAGCCGTGCTGGTCGAGCTGAAGCGCGTTGGCGCCCTGACGGCCGGGGCTCTTCTCCTCGCCGCTGTCATGGGAGCATGCAGGGTCTCGAACAATGGGGCCAGGACCGAGGGCAAGAGTGCCCCGGGATCTCCACCATTCGAGAAGGCCCTGGCCGAATCGCCGAGCTGGGTGGAGCTCTATCGGCCCGATCTGTCGGACGGCGGGTACAACCTCGCCCTCTACAACCGCCGCATTCCCTTCCTGATGGACATGACCGGCGCGGTCGTTCACACGTGGCCCGCTGTGCGGGCCTCGGGCCGAGCCACGCTCTCGCCCACCGGCCATCTGGCCGTGATCACCGACCGGGGGCATCTCAGGGAGTACGACTGGGAGGGCCGTGAGACCTGGGTCTTCAAGTCGGCCCGAAGCTCTCACATGCTCCACCACGACTTCGTCCGGCTTGGGAACGGGAACCACCTGCTGTTGATCCAACGGCCGTCGAAACGGGCCGACTACCTGCTCGAGGTCGACAGGGCGGGCGACGAGGTCTGGAGGTGGGACTCGTACGAAGCCATCGAGGAGGACTTTCGACGAAGCTCTCGCGCCAACCTGACCCACATGAACTCCGTTCAGGAGCTTCCCCCGAACCGCTGGTTCGACCAGGGACACGAGGCGTTCCGACCGGGCAACATCCTGGTGAGCGCCCGCAACCTGAACGCCCTCTACATCGTGGCCCGGCCGAGCGGCAAGGTCGTCTGGAGATACTACGAGGGACTGGACTGGCAGCACGAGGCGCGAATGGTGCCGGCGGGTTTCCCGGGAGCGGGCAACATCCTTCTCTTCAACAACGGCTACCACACGGTCGAGCGCCAGAGCACCCTCGTGGAGCTGAATCCTCTCGAACGATCGGTGGTCTGGTCCTACCGCTCGCCGGGCTTCTTCTCCGCGACCGAAGGAACCCAGCAGGCCCTGTCCAACGGGAACCTGCTGGTGACGTCGAGTCACGGCGGACGGGTCTTCGAGATCACACGAAAGGGCCGGATCGTCTGGCAGTGGGTGCCACCCTACCCGCCGGTGCGGGTGTCGAGGTACCCCTACGATTTCTGTCCCCAGCTCGACGCCCTGGGTCCGCCACCGGAACGACCGATCGAGCGGCGCGACCCCGATCGGTTCGTCGATTCCGATCAGTATTCGTTCGCCCTCCACGACGTGCGGCACGTGCCGACGGGCGAGTCGAGCGTCGTGCTGCTCCGCCAGAGCAGCCAGTGCCGGGAGCTTCGCTTGCCGGATGAGGCGGAGATGACCATCGGCTACGGGATCGATCGCCGAGAGCGATGCGAGGAGACCATCTCGCGGAAGGTCCGCTTCGGCGTCTCGATCCGCTCCTCCCATGCCGAAGAGGCCGAGGAGCTGTTGGAGCGGACGGTCGGGTCGGACGCGTTCGATTCTCAGGACCGGGAAGGACACCTCTCGCTGCGCCGAGAGTCGTTCTCCCTGGCGCGGTTCGGCCCCGCGGTGGAGATCTGCCTCACGCTGGCCAGCGCTTCGGGAGGGCCGCCCCCTCCCTGTTTTGTCTGGGAGCAGCCGGGAATCCACCCCGGAGCTCGCTCCGGGGTGGAGCTTTTCGAGGAAGACAAGCCCGCCGAGGTCAGGGAGTACGAACGGCAGCAGCTCGAGGCCCTGGGCTACGTCCCCTGACGGGAGCGGCTGGTCGCGCCTTGTGGCAGGATGCTGCGGATGGCCACCCACACGCGGAGCCGAATGATGCGCTGGCTCGCCGCCGGCTGGCTCGCCTTCGCGGCCACGATCGTCACGGGCCTGGTGGGCGAGGTCTGGCTGCGCTACGACCGTCACCAGGCGTATCTGGCCTCGGAGCACTTCCGCGAGACGAACGTCTTCTTTGCCCGCGGCATGGAGCTCAACGCCGGCAACCACTCGCTGTGGCTGCGGCGCTGGAAGGAGTACCAGCCGGGAGCCCGGGCGGAGGTGGTGGCCGGGGGCGTGCGCTTCGTGGTCCAGATGAACTCCTACGGATTTCGTACCCATGAGTTCGAGGTCCCCAAGCCCGAAGGCGTGGTGCGGATCATCTGCATCGGAGGTTCGACCACCGTCGCCGGCCGCACGAACGAGGACACCTACCCTGCGATCCTCGAGGCCAGGCTGCGGGAGCGCTTCCTCGGGCTCCCCATCGAGGTCCTCAACTTCGGCATCAGCTCGGTGACGACGGAGTACTGGAATACACGCCTCGGCGAGGTCCTGGGGTACGAGCCGGACGTCATCGTCCAGTACCAGGCGATCAACGACATCTCGTGGCGCCACCTCCCCCGCTATGCCGAGTCCCACCGCGCCCGGGGCATGGCGTACCGCAGCCTTCTGCTGCAGCGGCTCTTCCCCTTTCCGACCGAGGATCTGGAACCCTACCTGAAGGACACGTTCGAAAGCATGGCCGCGATGTCCCGGGCGTCACGAGACCGCGGCGTGGCCTACCTCGCCGGCACCTTCGCCGGGCCCGACCCCGACAGGGAGCGGAACGCGTTCCGACGGCACCTGGACTACAACGCCGAGTACTGGATGCGGAAGTTCCCGATGCACTCGTACGCGACGTGGGCCCGGCTCGTGGCCAGCTACAACCGGCTGTTCGTGGACTTCGCCGAGCGGCACCACGTGCCCTACGTCCTGGTCCACGAGCAGCTGGACGACCCGGCCCTCTTCACCGACGTCTGCCACTTCACGCCCGAGGGGATCGGGCTTCTGGCCGATGCCTTCCTGCCCGCGGTGGAGGCTCAGATCCGGGACACGGAGTCCTACCGACGCTGGGCGGACGCGGGGTCGGGACCGGGCTGAGAGCCGTTCGCGGCCTCGGCTCCCCTCGGCCGAAGGAGTGACACGGCCAGGGTGACGAGCAGGAAGGCGAGGCAGGCCTGCATCCCCACGAAGCCCACCATCTTGACCGGGGCCAGCGAGGGGCTCACGAAACGCACCAGCCATCCTCCGCTCTCGCTCAAGATCGCAAAGACGAACGTCGCAACGATGAGCCCGACCTTGGACGGGCGGGACAGGGGCACGAAGATCAGGAGATGGGTCAACAGGAGAAGCACCAGGCTCATCATCGGCAGGTGCATGTGGGTGATCTCGAGCATCGACGCTGCTGAGCGTGCCGGGGTGAAGTCCGCCTCGGAGCCGTTGTAGTAGGCCACCACCGAGGCGGCGTCCAGCCCCATCCGGGAGAAGTACATGGCGAAGTTGGTGGCCCAGAAGCCCACGAGGAGCACCAGCGCCAGGCCCAGGGTGAGCCTCATCAGCGGCTGGAGGCCGTGGCTTCCGTCCTGCAGGTACTTCACGGCGCTCCGGTCTCCCGCAGGACGAGAGCGTCGAGGGCCAGGGCCCGGCGCGCCGCGTCGGTGAGTGCCTGGACGGTGAGGGTCGCGCCGGCCACCCGGCGGACGCCCTGACCCGGCCACAGGTCGTCGTCGAGGGGCCGTCCCTCGAGGGTGCGGAGCCAGCCCTCTCGGGGCAGGTAGTCCGGTGGCTCTGTGAACTGGAGGACGAGCATCGTCTGGAGCGTTCCTTCAGGGGAGATCACCGTGAGGACGGTGGCTGGCATTGTACGCACGATGCTGGTGTCCAGGACAGCCCGGCCCGTGACCCGTCCGCCCGACCGGACCTCGTAGACGGTGACGATGGCCGAGGGCATGCGGGAGCGGGCCTTCTCCTGGATCGCGTCGACCTGCTGATCGGTGAGGAAGAGCGTCCGCCGCTCCGGCGTGGCGCCGGGAAAGGCCCGTCCCAGAGCGGCTTCCTCCGTGAGCAGGACTTCCGCCCGGGCTCCCGAAGGTGCGATCAGGGCAAGGGCCAGAACCGTACCCAGGGCGGCCACGCAACATTGGCGGGCTCGCATGATCAGAAGAGGTATCCCATGGCGATGTTGAAGCGGCTCACGCCTGTCCGCGCGTCGTTCCTGACATTCTGGTAGTCGAACTTGAAGACCACCTGCGGAATGGGCTTGACCTCGATCCCTCCAGTAAGAATGCGCTGGTCGGTGGACGGATTGCTCTCCCAGCCCACCGGCACCTCCCGCTGAGTGTTGAGCTCCTCGTAGCGGAGGTACGGGCTGAGCGACCAGCGCCCCTTCGGCTTGAGGCTCATGAGGTCGAAGGCGGCCTCGCCGTACCACCCGCTCTGGACCTCGCCGACCGACTCGTCGCCGGTGAGGCCATTCTGCTGGTTGATCAGGGAGACGTCGCCGATGGTGCTGCGGGTCCACAGCCCCCGCAGATGCAGGCCCCGGTACTGGTATTGACCGTGAAGATCGAAGAGCGTCACGCGCCCCCCGATGGTCTCCTCGTCCACCACGGCCCCCTGGCCGGAGTCGCCCGAGTAGAACGATCCACCCAAGAGCAGTCCCGGAACACCCACGAAGTCCAGACGGCCGGTCAGGGCGAAGTCCTCGGCCTCGCTCTTGGAGCCCTTCTGTCGCCCACCCCGGATGCCGGCGGCGGAAAATCCGGTGCTCGCGAGGCCGGCAACCACATAGCCACGGTACTCGAACGGGCCCGCCGAACCGAACAGGCCCGCGCCGTTCTCGCGCCACGTGGTGGGGATGATCGCCCGCTCCACCTCCGGGCGTCGGGCGCCGTAGAAAATCGGCGGCTCGTGAAGCTCGTTGATGAACCCGACGGGCACCAGCAGCATCCCCGCCCGCAGGCCGATCTCGGGGCGAGTCTGGAACTCGAGGTAGGCAAACTCGACGGACACGGACCCGCTCTTGTCCGTCGAGGCGTGCTCGAACTCGATCTCGGAGTTGAAGAGGATCGAGTCGGAGAACTTGTATCCGAAGTAGAGGACCTGACGGAGGTAGTCGAGCTGGTCGGTCTTCCCGGAGGGCTCACCGTCCTCCCGATCGCCGGCGTAGTTGGTGTAGAGCATCTCCCCGTAGCCGCCGATCACCACCCCTCGGTCCTTGCGGTAGACGGTGGACGCGGCGGGGCCGAGGCCCTTCTCGCCCACGAGCGGGGTCTCGTTCACGGCGCCCCCGGTGCGGAGCTTCTCGATCTCCCGGGCGAGGAGCTCGATTCGCCGCTCGAGCTCGGCGAGCTTGGTCCCGTCGCTGCCGTCGCCCTTGAGCTCGGCAACCTCCTTCTGGAGCTCGGCGACGGCGCGCTGGAGCTCCTCCAGGCCGGGCTCATCGGCCGGGGCGGCCTCCGAGTTCTTGTCCGAGGCTCTGGTGATCGTGGCCAAGGGGGAGGGAGAGGGGAGAATGGGAGCTGCGAAAGAGGCCGGAAGGACGGCAAGATTCATGGCGAATGCCATGGGCAGGACGAGACGAATCGGGGATTGCGCGAGAGTCCTCCAGGGAGAAACAGCGGTCGGGCGTTGAGGTGGCCTGGCAAGCACGGGCAGAGCGAGATCGAATAATGAAATTGAAACCGGATTTCATATTCAACACGCTCGAAGGATAGGCGAGGCCCCCGGGGGTGTCAAGAGTCATACGATCCGGACCCGATGACTACGTCCCGACCGCCGACGGGATTTCGGTATTCGGTATCATGCGTCGTGCTCAGCCTCGTCGTCGGCCTCCTCCTCGCCACCGCGGCTTCCGACCGACCTTTCGCCGAAGAACGACTCCTGCTCGATCGGCGACTGGAGACACTGAGGCGCATCCTGCCCGACGGCCCCATGGAGTCCGCCGACACTGCCCACGTGCGGAGCCTTGCGGAGCGGGCTCGGGTCAGCCGGGTGGAGATCGAGGCTCGGGCCCCGGTCCAGTCCGGAACACGGGGCGAAGCGGTCTACGAGATGACCACGCTGGGTGGGTATTCGGAGATCGACCGCTTCTTCCGCCAAGCGGCTCTCTCGCACCGACTGATCGACGTCGAACGCCTCACTCTCAGCACTGCCGGCGAACAGATGATCAAGCTCTCGGCGACCCTGAGGCTCCCCTTCTGGCCTCCATCGGCTCGGCTGCCGACTCCGCCCGAGTCGAAGCGGCGTGTCTCGGGCGTTCCCCGCCCCACCCTCGAGGCCTATCGGCGGGATCAGTCCCTCGCGCTGGCCAAGTCGGACGCCATCGCCACGTGGCGTCGGGCGCGGCGCAACCCCCGCCTGTTCCTGTCCGAGATGGCCGCGATCGTGCGAGACCGGGCGGTGGTGATCGGCTATGCGTCGCTGGATGAAGACGAGGGCTTTACCGTCCGCGGCCTCGCGGTGGGCGAGGGCACCGTCCGGGGCCTGGAGAGTCGGTTCGAGCGAGGCTTCTTTCGGGTCTCCGATTTTCTGATGGCCAAGCAGGGCGCCTGCCACCGCTTCGAGGTCCACGGGGAGAGTCCGGTCGTCGGACCCGATGCGGAGCTCGTGGTGCCAATGGAGGATCCCTTCCTGCAGGACGAGACCCCGTGTCGTGTCGATCGCGACCCGGCGAGCCGGATCGTCGTGAGAGGACCCACCCCCACCGCGAAGAAGCCCGGCGACGGACCGCTGACGTTGCGCCTGCGGGGGGTGGACGTGGCGGACGTGTTTCAGGTGCTCAGCCTCGTGTCCGGCACGGGCTTCATCGTGGACTCGGACGTGGTCGGCCGCGTGAGCCTGGACGTGACACGGATGACCCTCGGGGAGACCCTGGCGCTGCTGCGGAGCAGGGCGAAGGTCGCGATCGAGGAGGATGGACCGGCGCGGCGCGTCTCGAGGGTGGCCCGGGAGCCACGGGTGCGCGCCTCGACCACGACCGGGGGAGAGACGATGAGCTTCACCCTGAAGCGCGCCGAGGTGCGTGAGCTCCTGGCGATGATGACCGACATCCATCCGTCTCTGGCCACCCTGGGTCCCCCTGGCTTTCTCGGTCGGCTCAGCGTCTGGGCGAGCGGGGTCCCCCTGCTCGAGCTGCGCGCCGCCGTCCTCGATGCGGTGGGGCTCGTCGAGAGAATCGAAGGAGACCAGCGCGTCCTGGAGCGCGCAACGGGCTCGGGGCAGCCTCCTGTGCCCGTGGCGTGGAGCGCGCCGGAGCGGCGTCTCGCCGTCCGGCCCGAGGAGCTGGCGGTTCTCGAGTTCGAGCTGGCGGGGGTGGCGTCGACGGGCGGGCGATGGCTGGCATTCGCCTACTCACCCACGGGCCAGCTCCAGGCGTTCCGTCCCGGCGAGCGCCTCGGCGACGCCATCGTCGAGGCCATTCGGTCCACGGACGTGGTGCTCGAGACGAGCGAGGGCCGGCTCCGCCTGGCCCTCCCCCCGCTGACCGAATAAAGGAAAGACCCGGGAGCATTGCACTCCCGGGTCTTTCGAAAATGGGGCATTCTCGCCCCGCGCACCATGGGTGCGCTTCATTCGTTCACTCGAACGGTCGGTTCAGGCCTTCCGGCCCGCCGCCCACACCGGCGGACTGTCCTCTGCTCCCACGTGCGCTCCTTGCGTTTGGGGGAAGCCCCAAGGCGCCGGCATCGGGTGCGCCCCGCGCGCGACCAACCCTGGCGCTCTCCGTCGAAGAGGGCACTCGCCCGTTATGACCTCCTTGGGCGTGGTGGTGTCGGGTGCTCTCTCTGTCTGGAAGATCGGCCTGACGCCGCCGGATTGCAAGAGGGAACCTGCGGCGAAAGTGCTACTTCACTTCCCAGGTGTCGCCGGCATGGAGCAGCGCAGCGAGATCGCCCTCGCCTTTCTTCTCGGTCACGGCCCGCATCTGCTCGGCGATGTCCTCCTCGTAGCAGGGTGCGTCGACCGCCCTCAGCACCCCGATCGGCGTGGGGAAGCCCAGGTCCGCATCCATCCGCGAGAGAAGGAACGCATAGGCCGGGTTGGGGTTGCGCTCGTCGTGGACGAGCAGGTCCCCTTCGCTCACGCCGCCCTCCAGCTTCACCACCTCGAGGTCGAGTCCGTTCAGGCGGATCCCCTTGTCACGCTCCTTGCCGAAGACGAGCGGGCTCCCGTGCTCGAGGACAATCGTGTGCTCGTCCCGTAACCCCTTCTCGGTCAGGGTTTCCCAGGCCCCGTCGTTGAAGATGTTGCAGTTTTGCAGCACCTCGACGAAGGCCGAGCCGGTGTGGGCGGCCGCCTTTCTCAGGACCGTTTTCAGGTGAGGCTGAAAGATGTCCACCGAGCGGGCCACGAAAGTCGCCTCCGCCCCGAGGGCCAGCGACAGTGGCTGGAAGGGTCGGTCGAGGGATCCGTAGGGCGTCGACTTCGCCCTCTTCCCCAGCTCCGACGTCGGGGAGTACTGGCCCTTCGTCAAGCCATAGATCCGGTTGTTGAAGAGCAGCACCTTGATCCCGACGTTGCGGCGCAACATGTGGATCGTGTGGTTCCCGCCGATCGAAAGCGCGTCGCCGTCGCCCGTGGCCAGCCAGACCTCGAGATCCGGCCGAGCGATCTTGATCCCGGTGGCGAGGGCGGGCGCACGTCCGTGGATGGTGTGGAAGCCGAAGGTGTTCATGTAGTAGGGAAACCGGCTAGAGCAGCCGATGCCCGAGACCACCACGAACTTCTCCTTCGGGACCCCGAGCTCGGGGAAGACCGACTGAACGGCGGAGAGAATCGCGTAGTCCCCGCAGCCGGGACACCATCGGACGTCCTGGTCGCTCTGGAAGTCCTTCTTCTTGTACACGGGCAGCGTCGCGCTCGTTGTCATCGTCCCTTCCCCTCGGCCAGGATCTCTTCCATCCGTGCCTTGAGCTCCGATTGCTTGAACGGCTTGCCCTGCACCTTGCAGTAGCTCACGGTGTCGACGAGGTACTTCGCTCGCAGCACCCACGCCAGCTGTCCCAGGTTCAGCTCCGGGACGAGGACCTGGCGGTAGCGCTTCAGCACCGCCCCGAGATTGGGGGGGAGCGGGTTCAGGTGGCGCAGGTGGACGTGGCCCACGCGGTGGCCGGCCTGGCGCACGGGCCTGAGTGCCGCCGTGATGCCCCCGTGCGTCGAGCCCCAGCCGACAACGAGGAGGTCGCCGTCGGGATCGCCGGCGGGGACGACGTCCGGGATGTCAGCGGTCAGGGCTTCGACCTTGGCCGCGCGCAGCCGGACCATCCTCTCGTGGTTGAGCGCGTCGTAGCTGACGTTGCCGCTGCCGTCCTGCTTTTCGAGGCCGCCTACCCGGTGCTCGAGGCCCGGCGTCCCGGGAACCGCCCAGGGTCGCGCCAGCGTCTTCGGGTCGCGGGCGTAGGGCTCGAAGCCCTCGATCTCGGTGCGGAGGGTCACCGGAATCTCCCCCAGGTCGTCCAGCTCGGGGATGCGCCACGGCTCGGCCCCGTTGGCGAGGTATCCGTCGGTGAGAACGATCACCGGGAGCATGTACTTGAGGGCGAGGCGACTCGCCTCGAGGGCGACCCAGAAGCAGTCGCCCGGCGAGCTGGCCGCAAGCACTGGAAGCGGCGCCTCGGAGTTCCGACCGAAGAGCGCCTGGAAAAGATCGGCCTGCTCGGTCTTGGTCGGCAGGCCGGTCGACGGCCCGCCCCTCTGGACGTTGACCACCACGAGGGGCAGCTCGACTATGGTGGCGAGGCCGAGGGCCTCGGCCTTGAGGGCCATGCCGGGCCCCGAGGTGGCTGTGAGGGCGAGAGAGCCCGTGTAGGAGGCTCCGATGGCCGCGGTGATCGCGGCGATCTCGTCCTCCGCCTGGAACGTCACGACCCCGAACTCCTTCAAGGGTGCGAGCGCGTGGAGGATGTCGGATGCAGGTGTTATCGGGTAGCTGCCCAGGAAGAGCGGCCGCCCGGACTTGCGGGACGCGGCGACGAACCCCAGGGACAGCGCGACGTTCCCCGAGAGGTTGCGGTAGACCCCGGGGGGCAGATGGGCGGGGGGCACCTCGTAGCGGACCTGGAAGGCCTCGGTGGCGCCGCAGTAAGCATAGCCGGCCTTCAGCGCGAGCTTGTTGGCCTCGGCCAGGACGGGCTTGGAGCCGAACTTCTCGTCGAGCCAGCGCTCGGTGGCCTCGAGAGTGCGGCTGAACAGCCAGTAGCACATGCCCAGCGCAAAGAAGTTCTTGCAGCGGTCCTGGCTTCGGGTGTCCAGCCCCACGTCGCGCAGCGCCGCCCGGGTGAGCTTCGTCAGCTCCACCGGAAACAGCCGGTACCCGTCGAGGGAGTGGTCCTCGAGGGGATTCATCTTCACCTGCGCCTTCCGGAGGTCGATGTCCTTGAAGTTGTCGATGTTGACGATGAGGATCGCGCTCGTCTTCAGGTCGGGCAGGTTGACCTTCAACGCGGCGGGGTTCATCGCGATGAGGGCGTCGACCGAGTCGCCCGGCGTGTTGATCTCGCGGGCGCCAAAATGAACTTGAAATCCGGAGACCCCGGGCAACGTACCGGCGGGGGCGCGGATTTCGGCTGGGTAGTCGGGGAAGGTTGCGAGGTCGTTGCCGAACAGGGCAGCGGTGTTCGTGAATTGGTTGCCCGTGATCTGCATGCCGTCGCCCGAGTCTCCTGCGAACCGGATGACGGCGGCCTCGAGAATCTCCTGCTGTCGGGGTGGTGCTTCGGCGGTGGTGGTCATCGTCCTTTCCTGAAGCCGCGAGGGCCCGTGCAGGCCCTCGTCATGAAAGCGCTCCTCAGGGGGAGTATAACCTCCGCCGGCCCGGGGCAGCCCCTTGTTCTCTATGGCTGGAGCGCCTTGCGGACGAGCTCTTCCTGCTCGGCGAGGTGGGCCCTGAGCGAGCCCGGGGCCGGCGCGGCGGAGGCCGCCCGCCCCGCGTAGCCCAGCGATCGCCCACCGACATCGATCGCCCCGTCGAGCACGCTGTCACGCACGAAGCGCCAGGCCCCCATGTTCCGGGGCTCTTCCTGCGCCCACAAGAGTTCGGCCTCGGGCGAGAACCGCGCCAGGGTCTCCTGAATCTCAGCGGCCGGGAAGGGATAGATCTGCTCGAGCCGGACCAGCGCCACGTCGGTGTGGCCCCACTTCTCCCGGGCAAGCGCGAGGTCGTAGTAGACCTTCCCGGAGCAGAAGACGAGGCGACGGACTCGTGCCGGATCGGCGCCCCGGTCGTCGAGAACGGGTCGAAAGCCGCCCTCGGCCAGCTCGTTCAGCGAGGACACGCACCTCGGGTTTCTCAGGAGGCTCTTGGGAGTGAAGACCACGAGGGGCTTCTCGACCGGGTCGCGGGCCTGCCACCGGAGGATGTGGAAGTACGACGCGGGAGTCGACGGGTAGACGACCCGCATGTTGTCCTCGGCGCAGAGGATGAGGAACCTTTCGATGCGCGCCGAGGAGTGCTCGGGTCCCTGCCCCTCGTGCCCGTGGGGCAGCAGAAGGCCCAGGCCGCTCGGCTGCCCCCACTTCTGCTCTGAGCCGGACAGGAACTGGTCGATGATGACCTGGCCGCCGTTCACGAAGTCGCCGAACTGGGCCTCCCAGAGCACGAGCGTGCGGTGCTCGGCCACCGAGTAGCCGTACTCGAATCCGAGGACCGCGGCCTCCGAGAGGAGCGAGTCGTAGACCTCGAGGCGGGCCCCGCCGCCGGCAGCAGCGTTCAGCGGGACGTGCTCGGCGCCGGTGCGCGCCTCGTAGAGAATGGCGTGACGCTGCGAGAACGTGCCCCGGCCCGAGTCCTGTCCCGACAGCCGCACCGGGATGCCCTCGAGGAGCAGGGTGCCCCAGGCCAGTGACTCCGCGGTCGCCCAGTCGACAGCTCCCTTGCCATCGAGCACCTCGCCCCGTTTCCGGACGAAGGGCACGAGCTTGGGATGGATCTCGAACCCGTCGGGGAGACTGCTCAGCGCCTCGAGGACGGTGCGCAGGCGGCCTCGCATTGCGGCGGCATCCACCGGTGCCGGGTCCGCCGGCTCGCGCCGGGCTATTGCGGCGAAGGGCTCGGTCGCAGGCTCTTCCTCGGACCGGACAGCCGCCTTCTTCTCGGCCCAGACAGCGTCGCGCTCCTCACCACTCAACACTCCCCCGCGGACGAGCTGTTCGCCGTACAGCGTCGCCGCCGACGGATGGTCCCTGATCCTGGCGTACATCAGCGGCTGGGTGTAGCTGGGCTCGTCGGTTTCGTTGTGACCCCAGCGCCGGTAGCAGACGAGATCCACGACCACGTCTCGTCGGAATCTCTGCCGATACTCGAGGGCCAGCCCCGCGACGTACGCGACGGCCTCCGGATCGTCCCCGTTCACGTGGAACACGGGGGCGTGAACCATCTTGGCCACGTCGGTGGCGTAGGTCGAGCTCCTGGCGTCCTCGGGCAGCGTGGTGAACCCGATCTGGTTGTTCACGACCACGTGGATCGTTCCCCCGGTGCGGTAGCCGTGGAGCTGGGAGAGGTGCATGGTCTCGGCCACCACCCCCTGTCCGGCGAAAGCCGCATCGCCGTGGAGGAGCAGCGGAAGCACCCGGGCGTGGTCGCGATCGCCGAGCGCGTCCTGCTTCGCCCGCACCATTCCCTCGACCACGGGGTTCACGAACTCGAGGTGGCTCGGGTTCGGGGCGAGGCTCACCGCGAGTGTCTCGCCCGTGTCCGTGTGGTGAGTGCCGGTGGCGCCGAGGTGGTACTTCACGTCGCCGGAGCCCTGATAGGACGTCGGGTCGTTGCCCTCGAACTCTGCAAAGATCTGGGAGAGCGACTTGCCCACGGTGTTGGCCAGGACGTTGAGCCGGCCCCGGTGGGACATGCCGATCACGACCTCGCGTATCCCCTGCCCGGTGGCGTCGTCCAGGATCCTGTCGAGCAGGGGGATGAGCGCCTCCCCGCCTTCGAGAGAGAAACGTTTGTGCCCGACGTAGTGGGCGTGGAGGAAGCGCTCGAAGGCCTCCGCCTCCACCAGCTTCTCGAGCAGCCGCTTCCTGGAGGCGTCGTCGAGCGCCGGGCCGCGGGTGGATTCCATGCGCTGCTGGATCCAGGCCTTCCGCTCAGGGTCGGCGATGTACATGTACTCGACCCCGACGGTCCCGCAGTAGGTGGCCCGGAGGGTGTCCAGCATCTCCCTGAGCGTGGCCCGATCCTCGGAGTGGACCCCGGTGTAGCCACCGGTCAGGAACTCCCGGTCGAGATCCCACAGGGTGAGCCCGTAGGTCGCGGGGTCAAGGTCCTGGTGAGGCGCCCGGTGGCGATCGAGGGGGTCGAGGTCCGCGACGAGGTGCCCGCGGACGCGATAGGCGTGGATGAGCTGGAGCACCTTCGCCTGCTTCTCCACGTCCTCCCTGTTGCCCGGCCCTCCCATGAGCGCGGGTGTCGAGTCCATCTCCCAGTGGACCGGCCGGTGGGGCATCCCCAGGTCTCCGAACATCCGCTCGTAGAACCCGTCCTCCCCCTTGAGCAGCTCCTCCATCCGCGAGAGGAACAGACCGGACTCGGCGCCCTGGATGATTCGGTGGTCGTACGTCGAGCTCACCGTCATGACCTTGCTGATCCCCAGAAGGCCCAGTGTGCGTGGGGCCATCGACCGATACTCCGCCGGATAGTCCAGCGCACCGATGGCGACGATGAGACCCTGGCCCGGCATCAGACGGGGGGCGGAGGACGTGGTCCCGATGGTGCCCGGGTTCGTGAGCGAGACCGTGGTGCCCATGAAGTCGTCGGGGGAGATGGCGCCCTTTCGAGAGCGAGCCACGAGATCGTCGAATGCAAGAACGAGCTCCTTGAAGTCGAGCGTCCGGGCATCCTTGATGTTGGGGACGAGCAGCGTGCGTGTCCCGTCCTTGCGCTGGACGTCTATGGCGATCCCCAGCCGGACCTGGTCGCGCTGGATGCGGTGCGCCTCGCCGTCGACCATGGCGTAGGCGTCGTTCAGCCGGGGAAACGTGTCGAGCGAGCGGAGGATCGCCCAGGCCACGATGTGGGTGAAACTGATCTTGTTTTGCCCGGCGGACTGCCGGTGCTTGTTGAGAAGGCGACGGTTCTCCTCGACGGTCCGCACGGGCATGGTGCGAACCGATGTGGCGGTCGGGACGGAAAGCGAGGCCTCCATGTTCTCGACGAGCCGGACCGCCCCTCCGCGGATCGGCTGGAGGATGTCCCCGGGCAGGATCGAAACGGGAGCGATCGCTTTCGAGCGCGAGCCGGCAGGGGCCGCGGGCACGTCGCGACGCGCGAGGGTCGGCCGAGCCTCGGCGCGAGACTCGCGCACGGTCGGCGACGGGTCCGGAGCGGCCTCGTTGACGATCACCGTCACGGGCGGCGTCTCGGGCTCCGGAGGGACGCCGAGCGCCGCATCGAAGTACGTGCGCCAGCTCGGCTCGACGCTCTTGCGATCCTGGCGGTACTCCCCCAGGAGATCGAGGGCAAAGGCGTAGTTCCCTCCGAAGTCGCCGACGAGCTTGTCGAGCAGGGGGTCCGGCTGGGAGCTCATTTCCGGCAGTCTACCGCGCCTCCGCCCACGTTCAACCGATCCCGGGCCTCCTGCCGATGTGGAGATCCTGTTGATGCCCTGTGGGCTTGCTGTCGAGCGGCTGTCGAGAAGGTGTGGATGGCCTGTGGATGGATGGGCGGGCACGCCACCCAGCACGGTCCTCGGGGGCGTCCATGTTCCGGCCAGACGTTGCTTGTGAACGCCGGATCCGTCTGTCAGTACGTATGGGCTCTAGACCTTCTCGATCCCTCGACGAGCTCCGGGCGAAACCGGATGTCTGGTGGGAGAGCCTCCCCGGGCCGGGCAAGCACCCCCCGACCGAACGACCGGATCTCTGACGCGGCGCTGGCGATCAGCTCCGCCAGCGATTCGGTGCCGGTCCTCCCCGCGGCTCCCGAGCAGGAGGGATAATGCCGGCACGATGCGGCTACTCCCTGTCGGCCTTCTGCTCTTCGCGCTCACTCTCGGCTGCTGTGCCGGCGAGCCGGAAGCACCCGCGCCCCGCCCGAACATCCTCTTCGCCGTCGCCGACGACATCTCGTTTCCTCACATGAGTGCGTACGGGACGTCGTGGGTGAGCACGCCCGGCTTCGATCGCGTGGCTCGGGAAGGCTTGCTCTTCTCCCGGGCGTACACACCCAACGCCAAGTGCGCGCCGTCGCGCTCGATCATCCTCACGGGGCGGCACTCCTGGCAGCTGGGAGCAGCTGCGAACCACTGGCCCTACTTTCCGGAGGAGTTCCGCACCTACGCCGAGGCGCTCTCGGAGCATGGCTATCACGTCGGCTACACAGGAAAGGGCTGGGCGCCGGGCAAGGCTGGAGAGATCGACGGCCGGCCGAGGGAGCTGGCGGGCAGGGCGTTTCAGGCCCACAAGACCACGCCGCCGGCAGAGCACGTCTCCGACAACGACTACGCCGCCAACTTCGAAGCGTTTCTCGAGGCACGAGAGGAGGAGCAACCGTTCTGCTTCTGGTACGGAGGTCTCGAGCCCCACCGCGCCTACGAGTTCGGTGTCGGAGTCGGTGACGACGGTCGACAGCCGTCGGATGTCGACGCCGTGCCGGCATACTGGCCCGACAGCGACACGGTCCGCACCGACATGCTCGACTACGCCTTCGAGATCGAGCACTTCGATCGGCACCTGCAGCGGATGCTGGCGCTCCTGAAGGAGGAGGGCGAGCTGGACCGGACCCTGGTCGTCGTGACCTCGGACAACGGAATGCCTTTCCCCCGGGCGAAGGGGCAGGCGTACGAGACATCCAATCACATGCCCCTGGCCGTCAGGTGGCCGGCAGGGATCGATCGCCCGAGGCGGACGGTCGGGGACTTCGTGAGCTTCGTCGACTTCGCTCCGACTTTTCTGGAGGTGGCCGGGGTCGATGAGCAGCAGAGCGGGATGCAGCCGATCGAGGGCCGGAGCCTCACCGATCTGTTTCGAACCGGTCGGGCCGTCCCGCCACGCGACCACGTCCTGGTCGGCAAGGAACGCCACGACGTGGGACGGCCGAACGACCAGGGGTATCCCATCCGAGGCATCGTGACGGACGGCTGGCTGTTCCTCCTCAACTTCGAGCCCGACCGCTGGCCCGCCGGCAACCCCGAGACCGGGTATCTCAACACCGATGGCAGCCCGACGAAGACGGAGATACTCGACATGCGCAGAAGCGGCGCCAACGCCCGCTACTGGGCGTCGAGCTTCGGGAAGCGCCCGCGAGAAGAGCTGTACCACCTGGAACGCGATCCGGCCTGCCTCGACGACCTGGCCGCGGATCCAGCTCAAGCGGTGCGCAAGAGGCAGCTGCGCGGACGGCTCCTGGACGCGCTCGAAGCGCAGGCCGACCCCCGGGTGATCGGGGAGGGTCACGTCTTCGACGAGTATCTCTACTCGGGCGAGAGCGGACGGGGATTCTACGAGCGCTTCATGCGAGGTGAGGATCTGAACGCGGGCTGGGTGCAGCCCACCGACTTCGAGAAGGAAGCGGTCGAGTAGAATACGTCGATCGCTTGACCCGGCGAAACAAGGAGCAACCCACATGCGACGGCTGAACGTCCCCATGCTGGCGATCGCCCTTCGCGCGCCGTGCGCCCTGGGGCGCAGGACGAAGACGATTTCGAGCCCGATGCCGCCGACGATGGCGTCTTCCTGGACGTCTCTGCCGAGTTGAAGGTGAACTACCGCTAGTCGGAGAGCGACCGCTTCCCGGTCTTCACGCCGTTCCCGCCGGAATTCGTTCCGCAGGGACAGGACAACGTGGCTCTGTCAACCGTGGCCCCCGGCTCCTCCCTCGAGGTGAGCAAGGCCATCGTCTACTTCGACCTGGAGCTGCCCCGGGGGATCAGCGGTCGCATCAAGATCGACTTCATCGATCTCTACGACAGAACCCCCACCAGCACCGACAAGAAGATCGACGTCGACGAGGCCTGGATCGCCTTCGGCCCGCGGCAGCAGTCGCTCCAACCCATCGACGGGTCGTCCTTCTATGCCCTCCTCGGGAAAGCACCCAAGTTCGAGCGCAGATCGCCCGCAGGATGGAGACCTACGGGCTGGTCTCCACCGCGTTCAACCGGTTTCCCGACCTCATGCTGCAGGTCGGCGGCTCTCTCGGGTCGAACATCTATTTCTTCGGCCAGGTCTCCGACGGGCACCCGATCTTCCTGCGCGACCCCAACGCCCTGGCGGGAGACAACGGGACCACTCCCCCGCCCAATCCCGTTCGCGAGCTCGGCTCGGGCTTCCCGATCTTCTACCACGCGGAGGTGGAGGACCTTCAAATCGACGACGAGTTCGAGTTCGGGAGCGGGGCCGGCCTGCGCTGGCTGAGCGAGGACGAGGGGTTCGGCGTGGACATCCTCGGCTTCTACTACCAGGCGACGATTCCCGACGAGACCCACCTGAACGGCACCTTCTACCAGGGGGACCTGGAGCTGCTCCGCGGGGCCGGCTTCCCGCCGGACCAGCTCGAGGGGAACGAGCGCACCGAGTACGGTGCGAACCTGGACGTCCGGCTCGGAGGCTTCGCCCTCTTCGCCCAGTACGTCAAGGAGGAGTCGGCGAGCCTCCCGCGGACGGGGTTCGAGGTCGAGGCCAGCTATCGGCTCGTCACCGGCGACCTCGGGGACCCGACCGCCCTCTTCCCGTCAATCCAGCCGGTCTTTCGCTACTCTCGCCTGGACAACGACTGGACCGCTTCGCGGACCTTCATCACGCTGAGCGCGCTCTGGGACTGGGAGAAATACGACTTCGGGCTGCGCACGACGATCATCGACCACCGCGACCTGACCCTCGAGTACACCCACAACAAGATCGGCGCGAAACGGCCCATCAAGCACGACGAGTTCCTGGCGACCCTGCGGCTGTTCTTCTAGGCGCGTCAGCGCCCGGGCCACCAGTTCCAGCGGCCGGCGAGGCGGAGGAGGGCGGGGCCGATCGCCACGCGAATGATCGTCGCGTCGAGGAAGACGGCCACGGCCAGCGTGAAGCCGAGCATCTTCATCAGGACGAACTCGCCCAGGGCGAAGGAGGCGAACACCGCGATCATGATGGCGGCGGCGCTGGTGATGACACCCCCGGTGCGGGCGAGACCTTCGGCGAGAGCATCTTCCTCGGACAGGCCCGAGCGCCGAGCCTCGGCCACCCGGGCCACCAGGAAGACCTCGTAGTCCATCGAGAGGCCGAAGACGGTGCAGAACACCAGGGGCGGGATGATCGGGAACACGCCGTCCAGCGGGGCGTCGAGGCCCAGCAGGCTCAGGCCGATTCCGTCCTGAAAGACGACGACCAGCGCTCCGAAGGCAGCCGACACCGCGAGCAGGTTGAGAGCCACTGCCTTGAGAGGCACCAGGACCGAGCGAAAGGCGACGAAAAGGGCAAGAAGCGTCGCGCCCACGACCAGCAGCACGACCAGGCCGAGTCGTCCGGCGACCGCGTCCTCGTAGTCGGTGTTGAACGCCGGGAGACCACCCACCTCGATCCGGGTGTCGGCGAGACCGCTCGCGCCCGCCGCATCCATCGCTCGCAGCAAGCGCACCAGCTCGGAAAGCTTCGCCGGGTCGGCATCCTCCCGAGGGACGGCCTCGAGCAGGACCGCCTCACCGAGCCCGTCGACAAAGGGGCGCTTGGCCGCGGCGGGGAGGAGAGCCATGTACGCCAGGTCGTCGGCCCGCTCTCCCGCGACGGAGCGAAGGGACTGGACCCGGGCTACGACGGGTTGGGAGAGGAGCCACGACTCGAGACGTCTCTGGGCCTCCCAGCCCTCGCTCTCCAGGGCCGTCGTCGTCTCGGGAAGATGGAGCACGACGCGGAGAGTCTGGACCACACCTCCGCGCCCCAGAGCGCGGAGGTCTTCGATGGCTCGCGCCGACTCCATGGACGGCGGGTGCCAGGGGCCGGTGGGGATGCCCGGGTCCAGGCGCCCGGCCTGCGCCGCCAACAGAAGCACCGGAGGGGCCGTGAGGAGCAGAACAAGCCACGGCCGCGCGCAGACGACCCGGGCCCAGGCCCTCCAGCGACGGCCATCAGGGGAGAACCGGCGGGACCACAACCGGCCCGCCTCGAGACGACCGCCGAGCCAGCCGAGGATCGGGGGCAGGAGCGTGACCGCCACCAGCACCGAGACGAGAGCGACCAGCAAGCCGCCGAGCGCCGCCGAGCGCAGCTCTCGCAGCGGAATCAGCAGGAGGGCAAAGAATCCGATGGCCACGGCCACCCCCGAAAGAGCCACGGTGCCGCCGGCATGACGGGCGGCGTCCCGGGCGGCGGACCGGGGCGAGGCCCCGGCGCCCCGCGCCTCGCGAAAGCGGGTCACGGTGAGGAGCGCGTAGTCGATGCCCAGGGCCAGGCCGAGCATCGACACCACGTTGACGACGAGGATCGACAGCGGCCAGAGCTCCGCCGCCAGCGCCACCAGACCCAGGGTCAGGGCGACGGACAGGGCGCCTGCCGCCACTGGAAGGGAGGCCGCGACCACCGAGCCGAACACGATCAGGAGCAGGAGGAGGGTTATCGGCAGCGCCCGGCGCTCGGCGGCGTGAGCTTCGTCGGTACTCGTCTGCCAGAGGTCATGGTTGATGGCGGCCTCGCCGGTCCAGCGCAGCGTGACGTCCGGGAAAGTCTCGCGGAGGGTCGTTCGGATCCCTACCGTGGCCGCCCGTAGACCAGGCAGGAGACGATCCACGCGCGCGTCTGGCGCCTCGAGCCCCACGACGACGAAGGTGCCCCCTTCGCCTTCTCCAACGAAATAGGGATCGGGCTGGTCAAGGTGAGAGAAGACGCCCTTCACCTCAGGACGTTTTTTGAGGGCGTCGACGAGCGTCCGAAGCGCCTCCTCCCCGCCGGGGGTGTCCGGGCTCGGCAGTCCCCGGGCGACGAGAATCGCGCTCTGGGCAAAGGGCGACTCGAACCGCTCCGCGAGTGTCCGCTCGACGCAGGCCGACTCGCTTCCAAGGATGCGAGCCGAGACATCCAGGGTCTCCTCGACATGTCGAGCCTGGGGAACCAGGACGAGGGCCGCGACGAACCAGGCGAGGAGGGGGGCAAAGCGCCAGAAAGGTCGGCGGTGAGAGCTCACCCTGCGATCCTAGCGCGCATTCTTCGCCGCGCCCTCGACCTGGCCGAAGTCGGGATTGATGGTGGCGTCGATGGCGAAGCTCACGCCCGCCTTTTGCCGCGTCTCGGACTCCGACACGTCCCGGCGCTTCTTGTTGCGCCGCGTCCGCCGGGAGTCCGTTTCCGCTCGGTCAATTGACGTCTTTTGATCTGTCCAAGACAGTCCGCGCGGCAGGATTCCCCGCCCCATCAGGCTGACGCTCTCGTGGCGAACGCCAAAAATGCGCCCGGCCGCGGTCGCGCCTCATGCCGTTTGCAAGCGCTTCGCCCTCCGTGGGATAGTCAGCGGCCGTGCTCAGCGACGAGATCATCGCGCGCATGCCCAAGGCGGAGGTTCACCTCCATCTCGAGGGAACCACCTCTCCGGAGACGCTCTGGGCCATGGCCGAACGCCACGGCGTGTCTCTTCCAGCGACGACCCTCGACGCGCTCCGTCGCCTCTATCGGTTCGAGAGCTTCGACAAGTTCATCGAGCTGTGGCTGGCGATGTGCTCCTGCCTCAAGAGCCCCGAGGACTACGAACAGATGGTCGACGGTTTCGTGGAGGAGTCCCGACGGCAGAACATCCGCTACGTCGAGGCTCATTTCACGCCGTATAACCACCAGCGCTTCGGGATCGGAGGCGAGCGGGCGCTGGAGATCGTAACGGCGTGCCTCCAGAGCGCGGAAGCGCAGGGCGGTCCCGTGACACGCCTCATCCTCGACATTCCCAGCGAAGCGGCGAACGAGGCCGGACCCTACACGGCGGCTCTGCTCGAGGGTCTCGCCAACCCCATCGTCGTCGCAATCGGCCTGGGCGGACCGGAGCGCGGTTTTCCCCGCTCGATGTTCGCACCGTATTTCGAGCGCGCGCGCCGGGCCGGGTACCCAGCGGTGGCCCACGCCGGCGAGACCGGTGGCGCCGAGCACGTGCGGCAGGCGGTCGAGGAGCTCGAGGTGCTCCGAGTCCAACACGGGGTCCACGCCGTGGACGATCCGGCAACCCTCGATCTCCTGGCCGAGCGGGACATCTGCTGCGATGTCGCGCTGTCCAGCAACGCCTGCCTGACCGACTTCCAGGACCTGCGCGCGCATCCGCTCCGTTCCATGCTCGCGGCGGGTGTGGCGGCAACGCTGAGCACGGACGACCCACCCTTCTTCTCCACCGATCTCAACCGGGAGTACATGCTGGCTCGGGACGAGCAGGGCTTGAGCGACGCCCAGCTCTGGAAGCTCAACACGAACGGCTTGCGCTACGGCCTGGCGGAGAGGGGACTGCGTCGCCGACTCCTGCAGGAGTTCGAGGCCGAGGGGCGCATCCTCGGGATCGTCGCGGAGTAGACCGCCGCCGGCCAGGGCGTGTGTCCCCTCTCACAGCGAAGACGCGCCGCGTTTGCTCTATTCTATAGAGCGATGCTGGACGAAACGCAGTCTTCGGGAGGAACCGGGAGAGCCCCGGGTGGCGGCGGCCGAATGGCCCTTCTCGTGCTCGCACTCCTCATCGTCGTGATCCTCGTCGGCCTGGGACTCCTGGGCCTGCAGATGATGGCGCGCTTCGACGAGGTCGACCGCCAGCTCGCGGGCCTCTCGGCCCGGGCCGAAGAGTCGATGGAGCTCTCCATGCAGGCGATCGACCGGGCGGGAGACGCCGAGGCCTTCGCCCGCTCGGCGGTGGAGAGCCGGGAACGGGCGCAGGCCGAGACGGCCGACGCCCGAGGCGACGCGGCCCTGGCCCGCGGAGAAGCCGAGGACGCGCGACAGGAGGCCGACAGCGCGCGCCGCTCGGCTGCCCGGGCCGAAGCCGAAGCGAGACGCATCCGGAGAGAGGCCGAAGCCGATCTCAACCGGCTGCAGGAGGCCCTCGGTCAGATCGCGGACACGCGGCGCACCGCACTCGGCGTCGTCATGAGCCTGGGGAGCGAATACCTCAAGTTCGAGTTCGACAAGGCCGATCTGAAACCCGCCGATCGCGAGCTGCTGAGCCGCGTTGCCGGGATTCTGCTCTCCTCTCGCGAGTACACGATCTCCGTGAACGGCCATACGGACGACGTGGGATCGGCCGAGTACAACCAGAACCTCTCCGAGCGCCGCGCGCAGGCCGTGCGGGACTACCTCGAGGAGGCCGGCCTGTCACCTGGGATCCTCTCCGTGACGGGACACGGGAAGGAGCGCCCGCTGGTGACCGGGACCTCGGACGAGGCCCGCGCGAAGAATCGCCGGGTAGAGCTCGGCATCGTGAACACAAAGATTCGTTACGGGCGCGAGGTGCGCTAGCGCACTTGCGGTCGCGAAGCCCAGAGGATGGCTCGCGCTACCGCACGAGAGCCCCGTCTCGGATCCAGACCTCGCCGCCCACGCTAAGGGTCGTGTCCACGAAGAAGTTCCAGCGCACGTAGCCTCCCGTCACGTTTCCGCCGAGCTCGGAGTTGTCACCCAGGGAGAGGCGCACGACGCCGGCCCCGTACCCGTAGTACGGGATCCAGGGGCTCTCCTGGGGAACGGCCAGCATCGGATGGAATCCCAGCGCCATTTCGCGGAAGGACCCTCCGCCGGCGCCGGCGTCCTCCAACTCCCGCCGGACGGCCTCTTCCCCCGACTCGGCGGAAAGCGAAACAACCCGCCCCGCCTCGAGGACGAGCTTCAGCCCCTGGACGGGCCGGCCGGCCCACTGGGACGGGGGAAAGGCGATCGTGCCGTGGACCGTCTCCTCCAGGGGCGCCACGCGCACCGCCCCGGCAGGGAGCTCGATCTCCCGATCGATGAGGATGCGGCCGGCCTCCGTCCGCGCCATCGAGGCGTTGCCATCCTGGACGTTCACGGGCCGGTCGCCGATCCGAAAACGCAGGTCCGTCCCCGCAGGGCTCGTGACGCGCACTTCTCCCTTCCGCATTGCGGCGACGAACCGTCGCTGATGCGCCCCGAGGGCCTCGTAGTCGGCGTCGAGGAGGGCACGCTGGTAGGTGGCCTCGATCACGTGGCGGGGAGGGAGGGGCTGGCCGGGAAGGGGAAGGGCACTGCCGTTCTCGAGCCAGTGGAAGTGGATTGTGCGTCCCTTTCCGTCTCGGAGCAGATCCTGAATGGCCGTGTAGGCGGGTTGGCCGGGGTTGGCGCCGGGGAGCATGACCGAGGCATCCACGCCCTGGAGCATCTCCCGGAGCCGGGGGAGCGACGCCTCCGCCCCGGTACGGAGCGTCTCCTCGGAGAAGCTCTCCGGGACCGGCTGCGCCAAGACGTCGAGGACGCCCAGGTCCACCGCACCGACCCTCATCGCCTCGTACCTGAGATAGGGAATCATCTCGTCGAAGAGCCCGGGGTGCGCCACCGCCAGAAACGTCTCGCCCTCTTTCATGTCGAGGCGCTCGATGATCTTCTTCGCCAATGCCGCGTGATCGAGGGAGTGCCGAGGGGACACGGACTGGGCGTGCAGGGTTGCGGCGAGCAGGACACTGGAAATCCAGACGGCGCGTCTCATCGCTTGTCTATTATTCATCGACCCCCCACCCTATCCCTCCCCACGTAGGGGGAGAGAAACCCTGAGTAGTCCCGCCCTTCCACGTGGCTTCTGGGAAAAGCCTCGTGGAAGGCCCTGCCTCAGCCGCTCTGTGGCAGCTTATGCCAGAAGCTGCGAAGCTTGCCGCCCGGGACCCGAAGGCGCGAGAGCTAGAATGGACGAGGGTCGTTGCTGATGATCCGATCCATTTCTCTCGCCCTCGCCGGCGCGGTGCTCCTTTCTTCACAGTCGCCGGCCGACGGCGGCTGGGTGCGAGTCCGCTCGCCCCACTTCGAGGTGCTGAGCGACGCGGGCGAGGCGCCCGCCCGGGGGGCCGCCGGGCGGCTCGAGCGCCTGCGGACGGTCCTCCTCGAGCTGTTCCCCGACCCCGAGGATGCTCGGCGGCCCATCACCGTGCTCGTGGTGCAGGACCCCAACCGCTTCGCCCTCCTGGTGCCCCGCGAGCGGCGCCGCTCCGAAGATCTGGCGGGCTTCTTTCAAGGGGGCGGCGAGCGAGACTACGCGGTGCTGCACCTCTCACCGGAGCGGCTCCGCCCGTTCGAGGCCATCGAGCACGAGTACGCACACCTCGTCTTGAACCGGTCTCTGCAGGCCCAGCCATTGTGGGTTTCAGAGGGACTGGCCGAGGTCCTGAGCGGCGCCGTCCTGACTGGCGTTGAGGCCCGGCTCGGCGCCACACGGCCAGAGTACGAGCCGCTGCTGCGGGAAGGCAACCTCGCGCTCGCTGAGCTCCTGGACGTGGGCTACGACTCGCCCGAGTACCTGGGCGAGGTCGAGAGCGGGCCCCTCTACGCCCGCTCGTGGGCGCTGGTCCGCTGGGTGATCCACCGGCAAGGCCTCGAAGCACTGCGCGCGTTCCTGGGTGACGTGGCGGGGGGCGAGGAACCCCAGTCGGCGTTTGCCCGGCGGATCGGCGACCTGGCCGACGCCGAGGCTTCGCTGTCCGACGTTCCGGCGGGACCGCTCCTCCGTGTGACTGTCGAGAGAGCACCTGAGCCGGCCCTCCGGAAAGACGTGCCTCCGCCCGCCGACGTCGAGCATCGGCTGGGCGATCTGCTCCTGCATGGAGGTCACTCCAGGAGCGCCCGGCGTCACTTCGAGGCCGCCCTTCAGACCGATCCGAGCCACCTCCCGTCTCGAGCCAGCCTCGGCGGTCTATTGGTCTCCCAGGGGCAGTGGGACGCCGCACGCCGGCAGCTCGAAAGCGTGCTTGAGGCCGATCCCGAAAACCCGGCCGCTCTCCTGCGGCGCGCGCGACTGCACGTCTCCGAAGCCCTGCAACGGGGTGTGCGCCTCGACCCGCAAGTCGAGGCGCAGGCGGTGGCGGACCTGGAGACAGCCCTTGCCCACTCGCCCCAGCTCTATGAGGCCGCCCTCCTTCTCGCCTCCTTGAGCACCGAGCCTCGGGCGAACCTCATCGAGCTCCTCGAGCCGCTGTTCGAGCAGCAGCCCGATCGCACCGACATTGCCCGGACGCTCTCGCGGCTCTACGTGCAAGGCGGCAACCTGACCGCGGCACGGCGGGTACTGAGGCGCGGTCGCGACGCCGCAAGGGATCCGGCGTTTCGCTATCTGTGCGCCTACCTGCTCGCCCGCCTCGAGGGCTTCAGCGCCGCCACGGTCGAGGTGCGCGGGGATCTCATCTACCTGGACTGCCGCCCCGATGGGAGCCTTCTATTCACCGTCGCCGCGGATCCGGCGACGGTCAAGCTCGAGGCCTCATCGACCCGCAGCTTCTTCGTGCACGGGACTGGGGAGGCGGAGCCCGAGCTGGAGTTCGTCTGCGGCTATCAGGACCGCCCGATCGTGGTTCGATTCCACCCAGCGGGCAGCACGGATCCCGCGGTGAACGGAACCGTCTTGTGGCTCGCCCTCGACCCGTCGCCCAGGGACTGAGCGCGCGCACCGCTCACGGGACAACGAGCCGCTGCCCTTACAATGAGGTCGCAGTGAAGGCCTCCTCAACATCGTGAGCTCCCCGACATGCGATTCGCGAGCGGCGCTCGGCCGGGCCGCCTTCCTGGTGATCGCCTGCGTCGTCGCGACGCTCTGGCGGGCGATCCCCGGCGATCTCGTCTTCTTCCAGCGGGACATCCTCGCCTACTGGCTCCCCCACATCGAGGTTTTCGTCCGGGCCCTGCGCGCCGGAGATCTGCCCCTGTGGAATGCCTACGTGGGTTTCGGAACACCGCTTCTCGCGGACCCCAACTTCGAGCTGCTCTACCCACCCACGTGGCTGGTCCTCCTCATCCCGCCGCCTGACTACTATCGGCTGTTCGTGGTGGGCCATGCGGTGTTCGCGGGCCTCGGCACGGTCCTGCTCGCGCGAAGGCTGGGGCTGCCCCAGGGGGCCTCGGCGGTTGCGGGGGCCGTCTATGCCGTCTCCGGGCCGCTCCTCTCCGCAGCCAGTCTCTTCCACCACTATGCCGGGGCGGCCTGGATGCCCTGGGTGCTGAGCGCCTTCGTCTCGCTGCGGCTTCACCCGTCCGCACGGACCGCTCTCGCCATGTCCCTGGCCGTCATCGGGCAGCTCCTGGCCGGCTCTGCCGACCTGAGCCTCATGAGCGCGCTCCTCGGGCTGGGCTGGCTCGCCTGGCACGAGCTCGACCGGGCCCCGACACCGCCCCGGGGACGCTTCGCGAGAGGACTCGCGGTCGCCATGGTGGTCGGAGTCGCGGTCTGCTGTCTCCAGTGGGTCCCGACGATCGATCTCGTGAGCGAGGGCGCCCGTGGCTCTCTCCCCCTCGAGGCGCGAACCCGCTGGTCGATCCATCCAGCGAGCCTCCTCGACCTCTTCGCACCTCAGCTGCTCGGACGTCTGCCCCTGGCTCTGGAGACACGCGCCGCTCTTTTCGAGGGACGAGAGCCGCTGCTGGTCTCGATGTTCCTGGGCGTCCCGGCTCTCGGTCTCGCCGTTCTCGGCGCGCTCCAGTCGACGTCGCGCTGGCGTGGCTATGCGGTGAGCGCCTTCGTGGGAGCGCTGCTTCTCTCGCTGGGCCGTTTCACGCCGGCTTTCGCCCTGGTGCACGTGGTGCCCCCGCTCTCGCTGATCCGGTACCCGGCCAAGTACCTCCTCCCGATGGCCCTGGCCTGGGCGCTCCTCGTGGGTCTCGGCGGTGCGGTCTGGCTCGAGCGGTGGGAGGCTCCTCGGAAGCGCGGTGCCCGGTGGGCCATCGGCAGCCTGCTCGTCGTCGCGGCCGCTCTGGCGCTGGGAGGCCACGCGCTGCAGGGGTCGAGCCAGCTCCTCGAGCGGCTCGATCGTTCGTGGCTCGAGGCGCTGCCGCAGCTTCGCTCTGTGCTGTTCGTCGAAGCGGCCCTCGCCGCCCTGGCGGCACTCGTTTTCTGGCTGCGCTCGAGTGCACCGGTCACGACCCCGCCCAAGAGTGCCGCGCTGGCGCTCCTCGTGCTCGGCGACCTGGTCCTGGCAGGCCAGAGCATCAACCCCCTTGCCCCTCGCGCGCTGGTCGAGACACCCCCCCCGGTCGTCGGCGCGCTGCCGGCAGGGGCGCGCATCCATGTCGCCCGCGCTGCGGACGCGGAGACGGCGGCCCTGTACGTCGAGAGCCCCCTCCGATCGCTCGGGAGGGTCGGGTCGGCCCTCGTCGCCCTGGAGACCCTGACCCCGCCCCTCGGAGCGCGCTTCGGCCTGTTCGGGGGCATCGACGACGACTTCACGGGCCTGGCGCCGCCGCTTCAGAACGCCCTCGCCCTCGTCGTCCTCGGCCACGAGGACTGGCCCGTGGGTCGGCAGGGTCTGCGCCTCGGGGGCGTCGACTACGTGGTCGACGTGGGCCGCAACCTGGCGGGACTCGAGGAGGCCGCGCGCTTCGACTCCTCACTCGGAGTGCCCCTGCGAGTGCTCCGAGTCCGAGAGACACAGCCTCGCGCCTACGTCGTCGAGGGGGTCCGGAACGTGCCCGACCCGGAGGCGGTCGAGACGCTCATCACGAGGACCGACCTGAAGAACGAGGCGGTGGTCTCTGGAGGGCTGCCGGCCAGGCCCGCCGCTGCGGGATTCACCGGCACCGCGAGCATCGTCGAGCGACGAACCAATCGGCTCGTGATCGAGGCCTCTGCCAACCGGCCGGGTGTTCTGGTGGTTCTCGAGGCCTATCGGGAGGGCTGGACGGCCACCGTCGACGGCGAGCCAGCACCGCTCCTGCGGACGAACGCCCTCTTCCGCGGCGTCGCGCTCCCGGCCGGTTCGCATCGGGTCGAGATGACCTACCTCCCCCGAAGTGTCGTCCTTGGGGGAGTCCTGAGCGCAATGGGGCTCGTCGGGCTCGCGGCGCTCGCACTCATGGCCCGTCGGCGTCCCGCTTCGACGGGCTGACGTACACTCCAGTCCATGGCGGGAGCTGGCAGGGCGTGGTGTCTGATCGCGCTGGCGGTGGCGTCCTTTCCGGGAGGAGGCCTGGCAGTCGAGGTCGACGGCGAGGAAACGGCCATCGTCCCGCGCAACCGGCACGGAAACTACATTGTCCCGGGAGTTCTGGGCGACGTCGTCTACCGACGGGTCGCAGGCGTCGAGCTCTCGCTCGATGCGTACCTGCAGCAACAGGGAAGCAACCGCCCGGCGGTCATCGTCGTGCACGGCGGCGGTTGGACGTCGGGCAGCCGCATCGCCCGCGTCGGCCAGCTCCTCGAGGTGCTGACGACCGCCGGATTCAGCTGGTTCTCGATCGACTACCGCCTTGCCCCGGAGCATTCCTTTCCCGCGGCTCTCGACGACCTGCGGGCGGCCTTCGAGTTCGTCCGCTCTCACGCGAAAGAGCTGAGGGTCGACCCGAACCGCATCGCCCTTCTCGGAGAGGACGCCGGGGGGCAGCTGGCGACGCTCCTGGCCGCCGAGCGTCCCGGCGGCCACGCCGCGACCGTTTCGGTGGGGGGGATCTACGACCTGCGGCCGCTCGTCGGAGAGAGCGGGCTGGGCGAGCGCCTCGATCCCCTTCTGGGAGTCGACCCGACATCGCCCGGCGCAAAGACCGTCCTTGCGGCGGCGTCACCGATCGACCGCGTGGCGGAGGGCATGGCACCGGTGATGATCGTGCACGGCGGAGCAGACTCCCGGGTCCCGGTGAAGGAGGCGCTTCGCTATCGGGATGCCCTCGAGCAAACCGGGGTGAGAACCCGTTTCCTCGAGGTCTCTGGCGCGAGCCACGACGCGGAGAACTGGTGGCCGGTCCACTGGGGCTACAAACACGCGATCGTCGACTGGCTGTCGGAGACGCTCGACCTTGAAGATCCGGAGCACGAGCCCGAAGACGACGACCAGCTCAGGAAGAACATCGTCTTCGGAACCTTCGAAACACCGGACGGAGAGACGGGCGAGCTGGTCCTCGACGCATGGATCCCGGCCGGAGACGGACCGTTTGCCGGAGTCATCCTCGCGCATGGCGGCGGCTGGGAGGCCGGGGACAAGGTCACCTACCTGACGCCGTTCCTCGCGCCGCTGGCCCGTGCCGGGTTGGCCTGGTTCTCGATCGATTACCGCCTCACCCCCGAGTACCGCCACCCTCAACAGCTCGCCGACCTGCGCCGTGCTATCCGCTACGTGCGACACCACGCCGACACCTTTCGAGTGGACCCCGACCGGCTGGCGACCCTCGGCGAGTCGGCGAGCGGCCAGATGGTCGCGCAGCTCGCCGTCGAGCCGTGCGATGGTCAGGCCGAAGCCAAAGATCCCGTCGAGCGGGAGCCGTGTTCGGTGGCGGCGGTCGTCTCGTTCTACGGGGTCTACGACTTCCTGCCCCTGGTCCGGGACGCCTCGCCACGGTCGCTGCTCGTGCGACTGTTCGCTCGCCCCGCGCTGGACGAGGAGGGCCGCAACCTGCTGCGGCGTTACTCGCCGCTCTACCACGCGCACGAGGGAATGCCACCGATGCTGCTGGTGCATGGAACGAACGAGATGCTCTGGGAGCAGGGCCTCGCCTTCGCCGCGAAGCTGATGGAGGTCGGCGTGGAGCACGAGCTGTATCGTCTCGACGGCGCCCCCCACGGCATGGAGAGCTAGGAGGGGCGGCCGGAGTGGTCGGGTTACAAGCGGAAGGTCGCTGGCTGGAGCGGCAGCTCAAGTGAGCCGACATAGGGGCTGACAGCTAGCGTCATGTCGAGATCACCGATAAGAGCGCGCCTCATGTGGTCCTTTCTGGCTCTCCTGGGCGTGGCGCTCGCCCTCGCGAGCGCCAGCCCGTTGCTTGATGAAGGCCGGCCGGGGAGGCGACCGCCTCCCCCGCTTTCGGCCAGGCTCGCCGATGACGATTCCGAAGCTCTCGACTACTGGCCCCAGTGGCGCGGGCCCCTGGGCACCGGCGTTGCGCCGCGCGCCAACCCGCCGTTGGAGTGGAGCGAGGACAAGAACATCCGTTGGAAGCTCGCTCTTCCCGGCAGGGGGCATTCGACGCCGGTTGTCTGGGACGATCGCATTTTCCTGACCGCTGCCATTCCTTCAGGAGGGCAAGTCCCGCCACTGGCCGGCCGCCGCCCCGGTGCGCACGACGGTCTCGCGGTGGTGCGTCGCCAGTCATTCGTCGTGCTTGCCGTCAACCGCCGCGACGGCAAGATCATCTGGCAAACGTCGGTTCGCGAGCTCATACCGAACGAAGGCATTCACTACACGGGGAGCTTCGCGTCCAGCTCGCCGGTTGTCGACGGTGAACGGGTGTTCGCCTTTTTCGGTTCCTACGGCCTTTACTGCCTCGACTGGAACGGTGAGCTGCTATGGGAAACCGATCCGGGCGACATGCATACAAAGCACGGTCACGGCGAGGGCAGTTCGCCCGCTCTCTACGGCGACACCCTGATCGTCAGCTGGGATCACGAAGGCCCATCGTTCGTCGCCGCCTTCGACAAGAGAACCGGCAAGGAGCGCTGGAAGGTCGAGCGCGACGAGCCCTCGTCGTGGGCGACCCCGGTGGTTGTCGAGCAGGACGGAAGGCACCAGGTCATCGTGTGCGGGGCGAATCGTGTGCGGGGGTACGACCTGTTGAGCGGTGAAGTGGTCTGGGAATGCGCGGGGCTATCGGCCAACGTCGTCGCCTCTCCGGTGGCCGCAGACGGCATGGTCTACGCCGGCAGCAGCTACGACACGCGGAACCTCCTGGCCATCCGTCTGGCCGGCTCGACGGGCGACATCACCGGAACGGACCGCGTCGCATGGACCCGCCGTCGAGGCACTCCCTACATACCGTCGCTCTTGCTCTACGGAGAGGCCCTGTATGTCATCTACCACTACCAGGGAATCCTGACACGCCTGCATGCCAAGACCGGCAAGGAACGACCCGGCCCCTTGCGGCTCGGCGGCGTGGGCAACATCTATGCCTCGCCGGTGGCCGCCGGAGGCCGCGTCTACATCACCGACCTCGATGGCGTGACACTGGTGATTTCTCACGACGACAAACCCGAGGCACTGGCACTCAACTCTCTCGAGGACCGCTTCAGCGCCTCGGCCGCTCTCGCCGGGCGCGAGCTGTTCCTGCGCGGGGAGCGATACCTGTACAGCATCGCGGAAGAACGAGGGATGGAATGACTCACCCGCGTCGCTGCACGCTGGATGCGATCAACGGGGCGCGGGCAGGCGGTATGCCAGCAGTGCCTCGAGGTCGTCCTGGGCGAGATCGATGGCACGCATCCGGTATCGAAAGATGTAGCTCCTCTCCTCGATCAGGTACTCGGGGAGCACGCTGTGAACGAAGGGCTCGCTGCCGAGCCCGGCCTGGACGAGGTCCACGTTGAGAATGACGTGATCCGCCTCCCGGAGGTCGAAGGTGTGGCGGGCGTTCGTCAGATTCTCCAGGGTGTGAAGGTGGGTGCTGAGGTTGAGCGACTCTCCCGAGATGAGGAGACCCACGCCCGCCTCGTCGGTCAGGATCGCCCAACGGACGTCGGTCTTGTTGCCGTTCTCCTGGGGGTAGACATACGGGACGTGCTGCTCGGCGACGGTGCCCCGGTAGCGGCCGACCCGGGCGCCGGTCTTGCGATCCCAGTAGGACTCGTGGGGGCCACGTCCGTACCACTCGAGCCGATCGTAGTCGCGCTCCAGAAGCAGCTCCGTCCCGACCCGCGGCAGGGGATCGACGGACGTGTAGTCGCGTGTGGCGTAGAGGACCACTCCGAAGCTCAGAAGGCCGACCACGAGTCCCAGGAGGACCCGGATCCACAAGCGGCGAAAGGCGCGGCGGCCCGAGAGCAGGTGAAGGGCAACGACGGCTGCCCAGACGAGGAGCATGAGGGTGACGGCGTACGTCCACGGCGGAGAGAGGCGTCGACGAACACCGAGGCGTTGCTCAAACAGGATGTCGCCGTTGCCGAGAACGTCGTAGGTCATTTCTACGTCGAAGACGCTGCCCTTGCCCCGGAGCACGCCGCGCATGTCGAGCCTCACACGCCCGGGTGCCTCGCGAGTGGCGCCCACCTCGACGTCTTCGAGCGCGAGGGCGTTCAGGCCGTTCGCTTCCCAGAGCCCGGCGTAGGGGGCTCCGAAGACAGGACCCGCGCCCCGGTCGTTGTCGGTGGGAGCTCGCCAGAGGTTGGTCGCGGGACCGCGGCGAAGGATCTGGCGCCCGCCCCGGGACAGCGAGGAAATCTGGCCCCGGGACCGGTCGAAGGCCACCTCGAAGCCGTCGCCTGCGACGAAGAAGCCCGTTGCGGACTCGTTCAACTCGAGCGGCCCCAGCTCTTCCGCATCGAGCGTCGACTGCTCCGGGACCTCCAGCGAAAGACGAATCTGCTCCCAGGCCAGCTCGTGGCCGGCTTCGGCCCAGGGGAGCTCGTCGTCGACGACGAGGGACAGGTTCAGCCAGTACTCGCCGCCCGGGCGGAGGGTCTCGGGCAGGCGGAGCGGGATCCGGACGACACGGATGCCCCGGGGCGGGACATCCAACCGCCCCACATCGCCTTCCTGAAGAACGACCCCGGACTCGGAGAGCTGCCACCTCAGGCTCAAGAAGCCGAGCGTCTGGAAGTGATACGTGTTCGTCAGCTTCACCTCGCCCCGGGTCAGGTCGCCGACTTCGAGCCTGACGAACTGCTGGGCCTTCTTGATCTCCTGGAGGGCGGGCTTGGGGGTGCGGTCGGGGAACACGACCCCGTTGATGCAGAAGTTGCCGTCGTTCGGCTCGTCGCCGAAGTCACCCCCGTAGGCCCAGAAGGGTTCTCCCTCCACGGTCGTCTTCGCCAGGCCCTGATCCACCCAGTCCCAGACGAAGCCGCCCTGGAGCCGGGGGTGGGCCTCAAACACCTCCCAGAAGCGGGCGAAGTGGCCGCCCGAGTTGCCCATGGAGTGGGCGTACTTACAGACGATGACGGGCCGCTCCTCGGGGTCCCGCTCCATCCGCTCCACCACGCCGTCGGGCCTCGGGTACATGAACGTGTTGATGTCGAAATGCGACAGCGAGTCCATCCACTGGAGCATGCTGTAGACACCGCCCGGGCTCCCCTCCTGGACCTCGCGCATCGAGGTGCCCATGTCGCGGCTCTCGTAGTGGATCGGGCGGCTGCTGTGGTCGCGAGCTCGAATCGCATCCGCCATGGCCACCAGGTTGTCGCCCATCCCGGCCTCGTTGCCCAGGGACCAGATCAGCACCGAGGGGTGGTTCTTGTCGCGCTCGACCATGGAGATGCCCCGGTCCACGATGGCCTGCCGCCACTCGGGCAGCTTGACCGGTGAGCGGTTCTCCTGGAACCACAGGTAGTGGCTCTCCAGGTTGGCCTCGTCCATCACGTAGAGGCCGTACTCGTCACACAGCTCGTACCACCGCGCCTGGTTGGGGTAGTGCGACGTACGCACGGCATTGAAGTTGTTCTGTTTCATCAGGACGATGTCGCGCACCATCGACGCCTCGTCGATGGCCCGCCCCCGGACTGGATCGAACTCGTGGCGGTTGACGCCCTTGATGTCGATGGGGGCGCCGTTCAGGAGCAGCTGTCCGCCACGGATCTCCACCTCCCGGAATCCGACCCGGGCGCTCACCACCTCGATCTCCGCGCCGTCGCTGTCCAGCAGAGCCACGGTGAGCGGGTAGAGGTGCGGCGTCTCGGCGCTCCACTTGCGCGGTCCGACGACGCTCGCCTCGAGCTCGACCGTTAGCAGCTCACCGGGCTCGATCCCTTCGGACAGAGGCTGCGTCTCCGACACGATCAGCTCCCCCGCGCCGTCACGGAGACGGACGCGCACGCTCAGCGGACCCGAGGCCTCCCCGCGCCGGCTCACCACGTCGATGGCGATGCCGAGCAGCGCATCTCGATACTCGTCGTCGAGGTCGGTCACGACCTGGAAGTCGCGGACGTGGACCGCCGGCCGGGCGAGGAGAACGACATCACGGTAGATGCCGGACAGCCTCCAGAAGTCCTGGTCCTCGAGGTAGCTGCCGTCGGACCAGCGAATGACCTCGGCCGCCAGCTGGTTCTCACCCTCGTGGACCCGATCGGTGATGTCGAACTCCGCCGGCGTCATGCTTCCCTCGCTGTAGCCGACTCTCTCTCCATTGACCCACACGTAGAACGCCGACTGGACGCCTGCGAAGTGCAGGACGACTCGCATGCCGTCCCAGTCCGCGGGAACCGTGAAGCGGGTGCGATACAGGCCCGTCTCGTTCCGGTCATGAGGGACCCGGGGCGGGTCCGGGGGAAACGGGTGCTGGACGTTGACGTACATGGGTGTGCCCGAGCCCTCGAGCTGCCAGTTGGAGGGCACGGTGATCTCGTCCCAGGCGCTGTCGTCGAACCCGGTGTCGAAAAAGCCGCTGGGCGCACCGGAGCGACCCGGCAGGAAGTGGAAGCGCCAGGCGCCGTTGAGCAGGCGCCGCCAGGGCGAGCGTTCGGGTGCGAAGCCGAGTGCGCCGCCCTCGTCCGGCCAGGGCGTGAGGGTCGCGTGAGCGGGCAAGGTGTGGCGACCGAAGACGGCCGGGTTCTCCCAATCCGGGACCGTCTCGATGGCGCGAGCGGGCGTCCAGCTCGCGCCCAGGATCAGGGCGAGCAGGATCGAGGGGCGTCTGGGGCTCACGGTGGGGTCTCCTCATGCGGGCACCTGCACGGCGCTGGCCGAGACAGGGCCCGATCGGGTGAACGGGCATTCTACGTCGCTCTTTGTCCTTCGTCCGTCCCCCGGGGGCGCCGTGCTACCATGCACGGGCTGGGTGCTTTGCGCCCAGCCCGTGCGCCCGGCCCTCCCGACCGCGCGGGGGGGGTTGGAGCGTCATGGACCGCGACCGGATCGGCAAATACAGGATCCTCGGCGAGATCGGCCGGGGCACCATGGGTGTCGTCTTCGAGGCCTTCGATCCGGTCTTGAAGCGCCGCGTGGCCCTGAAAACCATCTCGGTTCCCGCCAGCCCTGACGACGAGATCCTCGAGCGATTTCGCCGGGAGGCCCAGGCCGCCGCCCTTCTGAACCACCCGAATATCGTCACGATCCACGACTACGGCGAAGAGGGCAAGATCCTCTTCATGGCCATGGAGCTCCTTCAGGGGCCGGACCTCCGAGACGCCATCGACAACGACATCCTGGGTCCGCTGACCCAGAAGCTCGACGTCATGGACTGTGTCCTGGACGCCCTCGAGTACGCGCACAGTCAGGAAGTCGTTCATCGCGACATCAAGCCCGCGAACATCCACCTGGGCTCGGGCCGGCAGGTCAAGATCATGGACTTCGGTCTGGCCCGACTGAACACCTCCGAGATGACGCAGGAGGGCATCGTCCTCGGGACGCCCAACTACATGTCCCCCGAGCAGGCGCTGGGCGACAAGGTCGACGGGCGCTCGGACGTCTTCTCGACCGGAGCCGTCCTCTACGAGTTGCTGACGGGACACAAGCCCTTCGAGGCCGACTCGACGCCCTCGGTCCTCTTTCAGGTGGTTCACAAGGAACCACCGGCGGTGACCCGCTGGACACCCGGTGTGCCTGCGCCCATCATCGACATCGTCAACCGGGCCCTCACCAAGGACCGAAGGAAGCGGTTCGCCGGGGCGTCCGAAATGCGGGCGGCGCTCGCGGCGGCTCGAAGGACGGCCGTTGCCGGGCAGGAGGTCTCGCCTTCGAGCAGCGGAAGCACGCCAGCGAGCCTGCTCCGTGTCCGCCGGCCGGGATCGTCGTCGAGCGGGCGGGGGGCGCGACGGCACCACTCCCGGGTTCCCCTGGTGGCCGCCGGCGCGGGACTCGCCCTCATCGTCGTCCTGACCCTGACCGCGCTCTGGGTCACCTCGCGGCTGCAGGCGCCCGGGCCCGAAGAAGACAATGCCCAGGTCGGCGAGCTGACTCGGGCGCTGGTGGCCACCCAGGTCCAGCTCGCGCGGCGCGAGCTGGACGACAAGAACTGGACCGCCGCAGAGACACAGGCCGTGAGCGCGCTGCGCCTGTCTCCCGACCACCCCGAGGCCACCCGGACCCTGGAGACGGCCCGAGTCCGCCTCGGGGAGCTGGAAGCGGCCATCACCACGGCCCGGGGCAACCTCGAGGCGGGCAACAACGAGGCTGCTTCGGACCAGCTCTCCCGGGTCCTCGAGCTGGACCCGCGGCATCCCGCGGCCATCGAGCTCAGCGCGCGGCTCAACACTGTCTTCCGGACGCAGGCCAGCGACGCTGCCGCCTTGATGGGCCAGACCAGGGACCAGGCATCCGACGGAGGCGCCGGGAGGAGCCGTGCGTTCGCGGCCGCCAACGCCACGGCCGAAAAGGCCGCCGCGCTGGGGGCAAGCGAGGAGTATGCCGACGCCACCCGCCAGTTTCTCGAAGCCCGCGACGGCTTCGATCGGGCCCGGCGAGCGGTCGAGGTCCGGCGAGTGGCCGCGGTGCGACCCAGCCCGACTCCGACACCGCCCGAGCTCACCGCGAGAGCCGCCGATGCGCCAGCCCCGCCTGACGCCGTCTCCTCCTCGCCGGTGGAGCCCCCACCCCCAGTTGCGATTCCCGAGCCGGAGCCCACCGTGGCGCCGACGCCGGCCGTGCCCGCCCGGCGTTTCCTTGCGGGAAAGACCACGATCACCACGCCGTCGGCAGGAGGGCTGGTGGGGTTCGAGTCCGCCGACGTCAAGATGCAACGCCCGCCCCGCTTCGTGGGCAAGCTGGAGTTCGAGGTGCTACCGTCGGAAGTGCGGCCCGAGGAGCCGTTCGTCGTGCGTCTGTACGTCGTCAACGAGGGTCGCAAGGCGGTCCGCATTCGCGGGCGCGAGCTGGTCACGATCGAGGACGGTCGCCGGACGGAGACCCCGGCTCGGCTCCTCCAGAAGAAGGTGGAACCGCGCGTTCGGGCCCTGGTGGCCGAGTACGCCGGCGTCTGGTCGCCGGTCGACACCTGGAGCCTCGAGGCCGTCGCCGCAGTGGACGGAGACGAGCTGGTGCGAATTCGGTTGATGTCGGAGTGAAGCACAGAAACGAGATGCCCCTCACCGTCTCCGAGCGCGGCCGGCAGATGCCGGCCTCACCGATCCGAAAGCTCGCACCCCTGGCCGACGCCGCGAAGAAGCGGGGCGTGCGGGTTCTCCATCTCAACATCGGCCAGCCGGACCTCGAGACTCCCGAGGTGATGAGGAGACGACTGGAGACAGCGCCCGCGGTTCTGGCCTACACGCCGTCCGGCGGGACCCCCGAGTGCGTGGCATCGCTACGGGAGTACTACCGGGGCCACGGAATCGAGCTCGACGCCGACGACATCGTCGTCACCACCGGCGGGAGCGAGGCCATTCTCTTCACGCTCCTGGCCTGCGCGGGCGTGGGCGACGAGGTGCTGGTCGTCGAGCCTTTCTACACCCACTACATGGCCTTCGCGACGATGGCCGGTGTGCGGCTGGTGCCCCTGCGCTCCCACGGCGAAGACGGCTTCCACCTGCCACCCCGCGAGCAGTGGGAGAGTGCCCTCACCCCGCGCACGCGGCTCGTTCTCCTCTGCAATCCGAACAACCCCACCGGGACGGTGTATCGGCGCGAAGAGGTCGAGGCCATCGCCGGGTTCTGTAGCGACAACGGGCTATTCCTCATGTCCGACGAGGTCTATCGCGAGCTGGCCTACGACGGGGCTCGGGCCACCAGCGCCCTAGAGATCGCAGGCGCCGAGGACTTCGTGGTCATGGTCGACAGCCTCTCGAAGCGCTACAGTGCCTGCGGGATTCGCCTCGGCTGCCTGGTCACGCGCAATCGCCAGGTGCGCGACGCGTGCCTGCGCATGGCACAGGGGCGCCTGTCGCCGCCGGGACTCGCCCAGATCGTCGCGCTGGGAGCCGCCGAGCTCGGCCTCGAGTACACCGAGAATCTGGTGAAGGAGTACCAGGGCCGAAGGGATGTGCTCTACGAGGGCCTCTCCCGCGTGCCCGGCGTCTTCCTCCGCAAGCCCGAGGGGGCCTTCTACTTCGTGGCTCGGCTCCCGGTCGAGGACAGCGAGGACTTCGCGTCGTGGCTGCTGAGCGATTTCAGCTTCGAGGGCGTCACCGTCATGGTGGCCCCCGCGGCGGGCTTCTACGTCACGCCCGGCCTGGGCGCCGACGAGGTTCGGATCGCCTACGTCCTCAATGAGACCGACCTCGAGACCTCGGTCCGGATACTCGCCGCGGCACTTCCCGCCTACCGCGCGGCCCGTGGACTGGGGCCGCTCAAGACACCCGACTCGGCCGCGGCGGGCGCGCGCTGAAGCACGCCGACCGAGCCCTCGCCGGAGCCCTCCTGGTGGCGGGAGCGCTCACCCTTCTCGTCGGAGGACTCGCCGTCTCGGCCACGACCGCGGGGGAGCGGGGGCGAGAGCGGCTGCTCGCAGGCGACGCCGCCGGCGCCGAGATGGAGTTCCGGCGCCAGATGCGCTGGCCCTGGGCGACGCGACGGGCCGAGGCCGGGCTGGCCCTGGCCCTGTCGCTTCAGGGACGGCGCACCGACGCGCAACCCGCCCTCTCCGACCTCGACGCCCTGGCTCCCACCGCCCTGATCGACACCGCTCTCGAGCGCGAGAATCTCGAGGGAGCCCGGGAGGCGGCAGCGCTTCTGCTCCGCGCCGGCCACCCGCTCGGCGCGCTCTATGCGGCGGCACTGGCGCTGGAGAACGGGGACGTGGAGGAGGCCGGGCGCCTGGCCGCGGCGAGTCCGGTCCCGCTCGCCAGCCGTCCCCTCGGCCGCCATCTCGAGCAGTCACTGGTGCTTCGGGCATTCGGAGCCTCGGCCATCGTTCGGGACCGGCGCGGCACGCTCGTGGGCGCCCTGGACTCCGAGGGGCGTCTGGCACTTGCCGAGGATCTCGATCCCCTGCTTCTGCCTCCCTTTCGCCGGGCTCCACCACCACGGCGACGACTCCCCGCACGGTCGGAGTTGGCGACGCCCTTCTGGCTGTCTCCCGAGGACGTCCGGGCGGCGGCGCAATCGGGAGGTTTGCGGCTCACCCTCGATCTCGATCTCGCCCGGCTCGCCCTGGACGCCCTCGGCCGCTGGCGTGGCACGATCGTCCTCCTCGAGCCGCGAACGGGGGCCGTGCTCGCAGCGGTGAGCGACCCTCGGACGCGGGCACGGGAAGGGGCAGCGGCGTTCACCCAGCGACGCGAGCCGGCCTCGATCTCCAAGGTCGTGACCGCCGCCGCTGCCTACCGATCGGGAATCGATCCCGACGCCGCCATCGGACACACGACGTGCAAGGGGGTCGAGCGCTTCGGCGGCAAGCCTCTCTGGTGCTCGTGGAAGGCGGGCGCGCTCGACGGGCTCGACCACGCCCTGGCCATCAGTTGCAACATCGCCTTCGCGCGGTTGGGGGTTCGGATCGGCAAGGAGCGTCTCGCCGCGGAGTTGCGACGCTGGGGTTTCGACGAGGAGCCTCCGGCACTCCTGGGAGCGGCGGGGCGCATCCACTCGCCGCCGAAACACGACCGGCAGCTTGCCGACCTCTCGATCGGGCTCACCCAGTCGGACATCACGCCGCTCCACGCAGCCCTCCTCGCGACAGTCGTGGCCAACGGAGGCTCGATGCCCGAGCCCCGCCTGGTGGCAGGCATGAGCGGGCCCGTCGGTCTGGCCGAGCGCGTGGCCGAGCTGGCGCAGGCCCGAAGAGTCATCGGCCCGCGCACCGTGCCGCCCCTTCTTCGGGCCATGCGGGCCGTTGCGCTCTACGGCACCGGGACCGGGATCGCTCCCCGCGGATTCCCCGTCGCGATGAAGACCGGCACGGCGGCCGAGTACCGCAAGGGGTACCACGTGAACTACATCGGCATCGCGCCAACGCCCGAGTCGAGTGTGGCCTTCTGCGTCCGCATCACCTACCGACCGAACTCCCGCGCCGTGAACCGTGCGGCGCGGGAAGTGACGAGCGCGCTGCTGCAAGGCCTCGCCGATCGGCGGCTCGCGCTTGAACAGGCGGCACGGCGCCAGCGCTCCCTCGCAGCCTGGCCGGCCCGACGCCAGGGGCGGCGGTCGGAGGTCGACTCCGACCTGCACAGCCCCTAGCTAGGAGCCGGAGGGGTTCATGAGCGCCGTGCTAGGATCGATGGCTCGTGTCGAACACTCTCATCTCGGCGATCAACTGGCCGCGGCGCGCCCTGCGCCGTCTGTACGACTGGACGATGCACTGGGCGGAAACGCCCCAGGGCCTGATCGCGCTGTTCCTGATCGCCTTTGCCGAGTCCTCGTTCTTTCCCATCCCTCCCGACGTCCTGCTCATCGCCATCGTCGCCGCGGCGCCCGCCAGGTGGCTCCGCGCTGCCGGCCTCGCGACCCTCGGCTCCGTGACGGGGGCGCTCCTCGGATATGCGATCGGATACGGCTTCATGGCGACGGCGGGTCAGCCCATCGTGAACTTCTACCACGCGCAGCATCACTGGGAACGGGTGGTGGAGCTGTACAACGGGACCTGGGGTGTGTGGTTCCTGGCCGGTGCTGCGTTCACGCCCATCCCCTACAAGGTGGCCACGATCGCGGCCGGTGCCACCCACATGCCCTTCGTGCCGTTCGTGCTGGTCTCGGCGCTCGGGAGGGGAGCCCGTTTTTCCCTCGTGGCGACCATACTCCGCGTCTTCGGTGCGCCGGTGCGCCGGACCCTCGAGAAGCACTTCGACCTCGCGGCTCTCGTCTTCCTGGCGCTGCTCGTTGGGGGGTTCCTGGTTCTGAAGCTTCTCTAGGAGACCCCGGCGAGGACGCCCATCGCCCCTGTCAGGAGGCCTGAGATGATGCCGCGCTTCTTGCTGCTCCTCCTCCTCTCCCTCACGACGGCGTGCCGCGCCACGGCGCCGACCGTTCCGCCATCGGTCACCGACACTCCCCGGGCCTCGTCGGTGGAGGAGCCCTTCCGCAGCTCGAAGGCCGTCCGCTGGGTGCGGGACTCGGCGCAGCACCGCGCCCTCTTTCTCCAGGCGTTCCGAGCCGCGACGGCTCGGGTGGAGCAGGCGGCGGTGGGCCGTACGCCGGGCACATGGGCGGTGGTGTCGGACGCGGACGAGACCCTGATCGACAACTCCCTCTATCAGGTCGAGCGCGAAAGGCGGGGGCTTGCCTTCACCCCCGAAAGCTGGCGGACATGGACCGAACGGCGCGAGGTGGTCCCACTTCCCGGAGCCCGGAACTTCCTGGGGCGGGTGAGAGCCCTCGGCGGTCGGGTCGCCATCGTGACCAACCGTCGCGAAGCCGAGTGCCCGGACACCAAGGCCGTGTTTGCCGCCCACGACCTCGCCTGCGACGTGATGCTGTGCCGGCCGGACGATGGACCGAGCGACAAGGCGTCGCGATTCGAGGCGGTCGCTCGAGGGACCACCTCCGCGGGCCTCCCGCCCCTCGACGTCATCGCCTTCGTGGGGGACAACATCCGCGATTTCCCGGCCCTGGGCGTGGCGCTCCGAAGCCGGGAGGAGGCGTTCGGCGACTTCGGCGACCGGTTCTTTGTCGTGCCGAATCTGATGTACGGAGGCTGGGAGTAGGGCCCGAAAAGGGAAGGCCCGGGGCATGGCCCCGGGCCTCTAGTAGAGTCGTTTCGTGGTTGCTTACGCGGGCGTCACGTTCGCGGCGCGGGGCCCCTTGGGGCTGTCCACCACCTCGAAACGGACCTTCTGACCCTCGTTGAGGGTCCGATATCCATCGGTCCGGATCTCAGTGTGATGGACGAAAACGTCTGGTCCACCCTCCTGGGAGAGAAACCCGAAACCCTTGGACTCGTTGAACCACTTGACGGTGCCTTCAATCATGAACGTCAGGCCTCCTTCGGCCCTTCCTAGTGCGCTACGCCGCCTGCGCGCTCACGATCCCGACACCGCCCCTCATTGGACGGCCTCTGCCGACGAACGCCAGACTCAACGGCTACTAGAGACGTCGAAGCCTACCATACTGCCCCGCCGTTTTTCCCTTCGCCGAGCAGAGGCTCACGACGGACCGGCGAGGCTCACGATCGAGGCTTGACGGGGTCGACCGTGGAGTCTACGGTCGCGAAATGGCCGAGCCGATCCGGATCAGCAGAGGCGTTCGGATCCCTTCAGGAGCGATCACGTGGCGTGCCGTCCGCGCCTCCGGGCCCGGAGGCCAGAACGTCAACAAGGTCGCCTCGAAGGTCGAGCTGCGGGTGGACCTGGACGGCATCCCTGGCCTCGACGACGCCGCCCAGGGACGGCTCAAGGCACTGGCCGCCGGGCGGCGGGACTCCAGGGGCCGGCTCCTGGTCACCAGCCAGCGAACCCGCGACCAGACTCGCAACCTGGAGGATGCCCGGGAGAAGGTCCGCCGCCTGGTGGCCCGGGCCCTGGTCGTCCCCCGGACCCGGCGCCGCACGCGACCCTCCTCCGCTGCCGTCGAGAGGCGCTTGCAGCACAAGCGCCTGCGGGGGGAGCGCAAGCTCCATCGACGCTCGCCCCGACCCGACGAAGGCTGATCCGGATCCCACGCCCACGGCGCTCCCCCAGCGGGCATTCTGCTCCGACCTGACGGCCGTCATGGCGCTCTGATCAGATCCGCGAGGGAATAGAGGGAACAGACAGGGAGGCAGACGCGTGTCGAAACCAATCGACGTGTTGATGAACGAACACCGGCTCATCGAGCAGGTGCTGGGGTCGTTGGAGAGCTATGCCCTCGCGATCGACGACGGCATGGCGGTCGAGCGACCGCTCGTGGCGAAGTATGCGACCTTCTTCCGCGGTTTCGCCGATGCGTGCCACCACGGGAAGGAGGAGGACATCCTCTTCCAGCGAATGATCGAGCGGGGCTTCCCCGTCGAAGGCGGACCGCTGGCAGTGATGCTTCAGGAGCACACGGAGGGCCGCGCCCGCGTGTCCGCAATGAGCCAGATCGGCCGGGGTGAGGGCGAGCTCGACGACGGGGAGAGGAGCACCCTGCTGACGAACGCGAATGAGTTTGTGCCCCTCCTGAGGCAACACATCCTCAAGGAGGACCACATCCTCTACCCCATGGCCCTTCGGCTGCTGACCGGTCCCGAGCTCGACCAGATGGAGGCCGATTTCGCCGCCTTCGCACGCCGCCTCTCCGGGGACGGCTCCGAAGATCGCCTCCGCGGCCTCGCCGACCGCCTCACCTCGACCTTCGCCCCCGACCCGGAGCGCATGGCCGCAGCGGCGGCGATGGCTCATTGCGAGGCGTAGCTTATGATCACACCTTGAGGAAGATCCTGCGCCTGTAGAGCCAGTCGTTCATGGAGTACATCACCGCCAGGACCGCGAGCGATTGAGCCACCGGCGCGAGGGTTCCGATGAACAGGAACTCGCCGGTCATCACGCCCACGACCCGCTCCAGCCAACCGCGGAGGATCCAGCCGCTGATCGCATAGATAAAGATCGAGTTCGCGCCGATGACCACCAGCGGGTGGGTCCACTTCCGGTACTCCTGCACCTCCACCACCACGTAGAAGATGAGCATTCCGAGCAGCACCCACCCGGCGCTGCAGAGCGTGAACGACGCCGTGCAGATGCGCTTGACGATCGGGTTCCAGGGACTGATCGCGAGCCCGAGCACAAAGCTGCCAGCCGTGCCGGCCGCCAGCATCTTGACGATGTGCCGATGGTCCGTGCTGCGCATGAGCAGCATCCCGGTCCACGCGCCAAACAGCGTCGTCACCGTGCTGGTGATGAAGTTGATGCCCACCCACAGGCCTGGATAATTGTAGCCCATGATCGCCTTGTCGATGACCTGCCCGATGTTGCCCTCTTGCGAGTACGGCCCGTCGGGACCCGGGAACAGATGGAACAAGGCCGTGTGGAACACGAGGAGAGCCAGGGCGACCATCGCCTGCCAGCGGAATCGCAGCCGCATGATCCAGAACACCAGGAAGTAGGTGAGCGCGATCTGGCACAGCACGTTGATCATCTGAAACCGGTACGGGTCGGAGCCCCCCATGTAGAGAAGCTGGCTCAGGGCGATCAGCTTCAGCGAGCGGATGGCCACGTGCCTGGCGTTGTCCGGGAATGTGGCGCCCTTCTGCGTGCGGATGGCCAGCGCGAACGGCATGGCGACGCCCACGATGTACATGAAGCCCGGCTGAACCAGGTCCCAGAACGCGATCCCCTCCCACGGCTTGTGCTGGAACCACGAGGCGATCGTGCCAAAGGTCGGATCCCCCTTCAGCTCACCAAAGCCAAACCCGTACGAGACGAGCATCAGTATGATGAAGCCACGGTAGGCGTCGAGCGCGAGATATCGCTGAAGTCCCGGTTGTGCGGTCTCTGTCACTGGACGCCCTCCTATCGAGCCCCTCGGCAGTCACGAGGCCCGACTACCCTGCTGCCACTGGCGGACCACAGGCAAAGAAGCGTGCTCGAGCGATGCGAACGCCGCCTCAGCGTAGGCCCGCGTACCCACATTCTCCCAGGTCCTGGCATGGTCATCCCAGGTCATCGTGGTTCTCCAGCATTCGCAACATCTTCATCGTTCGACGGGTAATGATCGCTGGGCGACAGCTCGGCCATCCGCCACGGGCTCCTGCCCGGATTATTCACCATCTTTCTGCTCCTGCGAGGCGCGTTCCGCTAGAGCCGATGCGGCGAGATGGGGTGCCCTCACGCTCCAGCCGCCCCCGCCTCGCCCACGGTCGACCCATGGACGGAACTCGACGCCCGAGCGCTAGCGAGGTTGAGGTGCGGCGGCGGCCCTCGTCAGGGCCGGTGCGGCGCCAACCCGCGACCGGTCTAGATGAAGACGTCGCGGGTTGGAGTCGGCGACGAGGGGTGCACTTTGGCGGGGTGGACGGGACTCGAACCCGCGACCTCCGACGTGACAGGCCGGCGTTCTAACCAGCTGAACTACCACCCCGCGGGTGTGCGCACGGGCCCTCGGGTGAAATCCTGGTGGGCGGTACAGGATTCGAACCTGTGACACCCGGCGTGTAAGACCAGTGCTCTACCGCTGAGCTAACCGCCCAACGGACAACCGAAAGAGCGTATCGGAAAGGTCCGAGCGCGTCAATCAGAGCTCCTCGGACGGCTCGACGCAGTCGGCAAGGGCCTCGCGCCACGAGCGCAGCGGCTCCAAGCCGAGCTCGACACTGCGGCGAGTGTCGAGCACCGAGTAGGCGGGACGCCGTACTGGAAGCGCGAGCTGCGCCGACTCGATGGCCTCCACCGGGACGTCGATCGCGGCCAGGGCGAGCGTGGCCTCGGCCAGCTCATGCCAGGTGCAGGAGCCCGCGTTCGTGATGTGGACGAGCCCGCGAGCTCCGGTGCGCACGAGGGCGAGGGTCGCCGCAGCCAGGTCCGCAGCGCAGGTTGGTGCGAAGGTCTGGTCGGCGACGACCCGAAGTGGCTTCCCCTGCCGGGCCCTGGCGAGGATTCGCCCGGCGAACGATCCTCCCTTCTGCTCGCTCCCCCCGCGGCCGAGAACACCGCTCGTCCGGATGATCAGGTGCTCGCCGCCGGCTCCGGTGACCAGTTGCTCGCCGGCCATCTTCGACACGCCGTAGACCCCGAGGGGTCTCGGGCAGTCGTCTTCTCGGTAGGGGCGGGTCGACTCACCGTCGAAGACGTAGTCGGTGGAGAAGTGCACGACGAGAGCGCTCGTCTCACGGGCGGCCAGCGCCAGGGTGCGAGGGGCCAGCGCGTTCACAGCCAGGGCGACGTCGGGCTCGGTCTCCGCCAGATCGACCCTGTTGTAGGCCGTCGCATTGAAGATGACGTCGGGGCGGACTTGCTCCAGGACAGACGCCACCGCGTCGTCGTCGGTGACGTCGAGCTGCGAGCGGTCTCCCGCCCAGGCCACCTGGTCGCCCAGCGCCGAGACCAGCTCACGCCCGAGCTGGCCGCCGGCCCCGGCGACCAGGGCTTTCACGTCTGGACCTTGCCCGCGAGATCGAAGTCTCGTCCGGTGAGGCCACCGGCGTCGTGGGTGCTCAGGGCGAGGGTCACCTTCGAGTAGCGAATGTCCACGTCCGGGTGGTGGTCTGCAGCCTCGGCAAGCTCGGCTACGCGGTTGACGAAGGCCATGGAGCCCTTGAAGTCGTCGAAGCTGAAGGTCCGACGGATCCGGCTTCCGTGGCGCTCCCATCCGGGCAGACTGGCGAGTCGTTGGGTGATCTCTGCGTCAGAGAGAGTGTCCATGTCCGATGCACCTCCTGGGAGCCTTGCTGTAGCTCAGGCCCGCGCGGTGTTCGAGGCGCCGGGCCGACGGCGGCGGCGGCGGCGCTTGCGGGGCGGCGCCTTGGGCTCGTCCCGCGCCGGCCCCACGTCACGCGCGGACTCGTCCGCCTTCCGGGGCATGCGGCGCCACTGGGCGGCGAGCTCGTGTCCTTCGGGGCCCCCGTGGATCTCCATCCACCGAAGCGCGTCGTCGAAATACGTCTTGGCGGCCAGCGCCTGCCGGGCCGACGCCGGGGCGTCCACCTCGCGCAGCCGTCGCTGGGCGGCGAGGAGCAGGCGCAGCCGCTCGAGGTCGCGCCGTGCGAACGGCAGGATCGACGGGGGCGGGGCGGAGGACTTCGTCGGCTCGGGATCCTCTTCCCCACCAAGAGAGGCGATCTCGCTCGCCAAGTCCTCCACCGGCTGATCCTTGCGGCCCCTGCGCCGCCAGCTCGGGGTGGACGTGGGCATGCGGCGCAGAGGGACGCCGAGGGGGACGAGGAGCGACCCGGTGAGAAGCGGATTGGTGAGCGCCTCGAGATCGGTCCCGCTGTTGCGGTAGCCGTCCAGCCGGGACAGGCTTCCGAGGAGAGCCTCGCCACCCTGGCCGATGGCGGCGTCGGCCTCCGGCAGGAGGTAGGCGAGCAGCCCGTACTCGTGGAGCATCTCGAAGGTCCGACGGGAACGGCCCATGCGCAGGATCTTGTAGAACTCCTCGAGGATGCGGGCCGAGCTGCTCCGAACGATCTCGCCCCTCAGGGCCCGGATGGCCTCCACCGTGTCGTTGTCGATCTTGAAGTCGAGCCGGGCCGCGATGGCGACTGCTCGGAGCATCCGCACCGGGTCCTCTAGAAGGCGGACACCCGGGTCTCCGATCGTTCGGATGAGACGCGCCTCCAGGTCTTCGAGACCGCCCACCCAGTCGATCACCGAGAAGTTGGCGATGTCGTAGAAGAGAGCGTTGACGGTGAAGTCGCGTCGGAACGCATCCTCCTCGGGGGTTCCGAAAGTGTTGTCGCGACGGACTAGAGTGTCGCCCGCCTCCGGCTCCGAGGCCTTGCGAAAGGTGGCGGTCTCGACCACGTTGCGGCCGAAGCGAACGTGGACCAGGCGGAACCGCCGGCCCACGATGAAGCTGTTGCGGAAGAGCTTGCGCACCTGCTGAGGGTGGGCGCTCGTGCTGATGTCGAAGTCCTTGGGTCGGCGACTCAGCAGCAGATCGCGGACCCCGCCACCGACCAGATAGGCGACAAAACCGTGGTTCTTCAGGCGGTAGAGGACTTTAAGGGCATCCGGGTCGATGTTCTGCCGGGAGACGATGTGCTCCGGCCTGGAAAGGATACGAGGCGCCTGGTTGCCGGAAGGAGTGTCCACGACGTGATTATAGGGCGATTGTCCTGGCTCCGCGGGCCCAGGAGGCGCTTCAGCCGGGCTCCGGACGGACGAGCACCCGAGCCCCGTGCCGCTCCGTGTGGAAGCGGACACCTGCCGGGAACAGGTTCGGCGTCCGGAAGGGCGGTAGGGGTCTCGAGGGATCGCGCACCCAGAGCTCGCCCTCGGCGCGAACGGCTCCCACGAAGACGAGCTCGCGCCACTTGAGCTCCGGAATGGAGAAGCCGCCGTCGTGGACCTCCACGTCGGCGAAGGGCTCCTGGTGCTCGGCCATCAGCGCGCAGCGGACGCGGCCATCTTGCGAGCCATGTGCTCGAGGAGCTTCAGCTCCCGAGGAGTGACATCGGTGCGGTGGACGAGCGCCCGCCACTCCCGGAGCTGGCCCTCGGCCCTGGAAGCGGGGAACGCGTCGATGGCGACGAGGCCCTCCTGCAGGAGCGCAAGAAGGCGCTCCTTCTCGCCGTGGGTGGCGCGACGCGGCCCCTGGCCCTCTCCTCGCTGAAGAGCCCGGTGCACCTCGTACGACGCGATTGCCACCGCGTGCGAGAGGTTGAAGGACGGCTGGTCGGGGTGAGACGAGATCCGAGCCTGGCAACCGCAGGCCGCCACCTCCTCGCTCGAGAGGCCGCTCGTCTCCGGGCCGAACACGACGGCCGCCGTCTCTTCCTGCCCGAGGGTGGCGACCTCCTGCGCGGCGTCACGGATGTCGATGGGCAGAGAGCCCGTGCGCCGCCGGCCGGTCAGGGCCACGGCGAGCGCGGTCCCCTCGAGAGCCGAAACGAGATCGGGAAAGACGCGGGCGGACTCCAGAACCTCGTGTGCGCCCCAGGCGATGCGCCAGCATTCGACGCTGCGCCAGTCGCCGGGAGCGACCAGGTCGAGGCCGTCCAGGCCCGCGTTGCGCACAAGTCGAGCGCTGGCGCCGACGTTGGCGGCGCTCTCCGGCCGGACGAGGACGATACGGACCCGGGCCATCTCGCAGGGTCAGCCCGCGGTGGGGTCGTCTCCCCGACTCTCCGCCGCGGGCCAGTGACGCAGGAAGCGGCGCACCCGCGGCTCCTGCTGGCAGTACTCGACCAGCAGCACGCGCAGCCGCTCTCCGTCCGACTCGGACATCTCGACGAACTGAAGGCCGCCACCGGGCGGCAGAGACTTGGAGCTCAGCGATTCGCCCTCGGGATGCCACCAGGCCACGCGGCAGGTGGCCGCGAACGGTCTCTCGCTTCCCGGCCAGGCGAAGCGGATCGACAGGGTCTCGTCCTGGGACAGCGCCTCGGGGCGCTCGACGAAGACTCCCGCCAGCCCGATATCGATGACGAACGCCTCTTCTTCACCTTCGCCCCGCACGAGCGTTGCGCGGCGGACGAAGGGGATGCGGAGCTGCTGGAGCACACTCTCGGGAGGAGGAGCCTGCGGCGCTTTGGAGGAAACAGTGGTCATGGATTGCTCAGAGTGCCCGCTCGGGATGTTAGCACCCTGGGACGCACGTGTCAACGATCGTTGACACGTGCCGAGGGCGTGTGGTGAAATCTTGGCCAGAGACGGAGGATCTCCTTTTCCTTACTGTCTGTTCCGGGGGGTGGCCTCGTGTCCGAAGGCGTGACCCAGCCAACGCTGGTGATGACGGGAGGGCCCCTCGACGGGACCACCTATCCGCTGGCCATGACGGCCGGTGAGCTGGTCCTGGGCTCGAGCATGGACGCCGACGTTCAGATCATGCTCGGCAACGTCGAGCCGCACCACGCCCGCCTGGCGTTCGGCACGGCCGGGCTCATCATCGCGGATGCGGGCAGCGCCACGGGCACTTTCGTCAACGGGGAGAAGGTGGAGGCTGAGCAGCCCCTGCAGGAGGGTGATCGGATCTGCCTCGGCCCACCTGGAGCCAAGGGCAGCGCGAAGCTCCTGGTCCGCCTCCCCGGCGCTGCGGCAGGTCCCGTCGCCGACGGGCCTGCCCTCGGTGCTGCGGTCGAGGAAGAGCAACCGCTGCTCATCGACGATTCCGAAGGTTCGCCTCTGCTTCTCGAAGGCGACGCGCAACCGACGGCGCTGCCGGTGGTGGGGAGCGAGCCTGCCCAGGCTTCGCCCCCGGGGGTCGAGGCCGATCTCAGGGGAGAGGAAATCCTGGCCGCCGAGGAAGTCCCCTTCGACGAAGGCGCGCCCCTCGAAGCCACGAAGGTGCCCGCAGACGAAGGTGGGGCGCTTTTCGACAGCCCGCTGCCACCCGCGCCGCCGCAGGCGCCGGCGGTCGAGGAGCCGCCCCCGGCCCCGGCCGCAGCGCCCGCCGCCCCACTCACGGCGCCACCACCGGCGGAGTACCAGACCGATCTTCCTCCCATACCACTGGCGACCTCCGAAGAGCCGGAAGGGATCGCGGACGCCGAGCCGGCTCCGCTGCTGTCGGAGTCGCCACCGGCGCCCGCACCACCGCCGGCACGGGCCCAGCCAGGGACCAGGGGCCGCCGGCAGGGTCGTCGAAAGCAGCGCTCATCGATACCCATCGTCCCTGTGGCAGGCGGACTCACCCTCGTGCTCGCTCTCGGGGCCGCGGGGTGGTGGTTCTTCCTTCGACCCGGGACGGAGGTCGCAACACCGGCACCTCCCCCGACCGCGGCGCAGTCCGCGCCGTCCGCCCAGGCGGCGCCGCCCCCGGGCACGCCGCACGTGAGCGCCCTGGAGCCGAACGTCGCCCTCCCCGGGGAGACCATCCTCATCAGGGGCGAGAGCCTGGCCGACCCGGTGTCGGTCACGATCGGCGGAACTCCGGTGGAGACCGAAGCGACGACAGAGGGGCTCCGGCTCGTGATGCCCGACCTCCAACTGACCGAGGGGCAGAGAACGGAGCTGGTCGTTCAGGCCGGCGGCACCGTACTGGAGCCCGTGGAGCTGTACGTGGGCCGGTCCCCGCTCGTCCTGCTGCTCGAACCGTCTCGCGGACCGATGGGCGAGCGCGTGGTGATCAAGGGACGGGGCTTCGCCCCCGATCCGGGTGGCAACACCGTGACGTTCGGCGGCGCTCCGGGCCTCGTGCTCACCGCCTCCACCAGCGAGATCGCGGCGGTGGCCCCGGAGATTCCCCTCTCCGAGTCCCCGGAAGTGCCGGTGGTTGTGACAGTGGGGGGTCGAGCGTCTTCCGACCAGGTGCAGTACTTCGTCTCGCGAGCAACCACCTCGAGCTTCACGCCCGGGTTCTTCGCGGCGCCGGTCACCCGCTATCCGGGCGAGCCGCTGGCGTTCGTCTCGACGCGAATCGGACCCGTGCTGCTCCTCGGCGGAGCGGGCGCAAGCGAGTCGACGGCGTTGCGCGCGGCGGAGGTGTCGACGGTCCTGAACCGCCTCGTTGCCTCGGCGCGCTCGAAGAAGATCGAGATCGAGTACCGGCCTCGACCCGCTCCCTCGGTGGCCGTCGCCGGAGAGGTCGATCCGTTCCTCACGGCGACCGCCGAGGATGCTGCCGCGTACTCGCGGGTCTGGGAGTCCGGATCGCGCTCGGGTCGACGGGTGGGAGCCCGCAATCTCGCTCAGCACTGGGCGGCCCTCCTGCAGGACTACTTTGGCCTGTTCCTGTACAAGGAGCGCCCGCTTCACATGCTGGCCCGCTCCCAACGCTCACGGGTGTTCATCGACATCTACTCTGCCGCGCGACGCCGCTCGGGAGGTCGGGGAATTGCCACGAGCATCGTGTACCCCCCGACCGAAGCCATGGCTGAGGCTCTCCGCCAGGCAGCCCTCGTGGTATCCAACCGGACGCCGCGCGAGGAAGTGGCGATCAACGGGCGCTGGGAAGGGAACATCAACGATCCAGACACGGGCACTCGTCGCTTCGAGGTGCTCATCGAGGTGGCGGACAAGGGTGTCACCGGCTCCATGAAGACGTGGCGAGGATCGATCCAGCTGGGCTCGCCCCTGCGCGACATCACCTTCAGCCGCGGCACCGTGCGGTTCACCATCGACCTCCAGGGCAAGGTGCACAGGTTCGAGGGCACGCTCGCGGACAACTCGATCAGCGGGACTGCGACTCGAGAAGGCCGCGCCCCGGCGTCGTTCACGCTGGAGTACGCAGAGTAGGCAAATGGCCGGTCGAGTGCGATCAGGTCTCGAGGTGCTCCGCGGGAGGCCCCATCCGATCCGGGGGCTCCGCGTCGGCCTCGTCGGCAACCCCGCGTCGATCGACGCCGACCTGGTGTCCGCCTCCGAGGTTCTCGGGCGACTGCAAGGCGTCCGGCTGGTGGCCCTCTTCGGGCCGGAGCACGGAATCTCCGCCGACGCGCAGGACCTCGTCGAGGTGGGGAACTCGAGCAAGCCCCGGAGCGGACTCCCGATCTACAGCCTCTACGGCGAGACCCGAGTCCCGACCCCGAAGATGCTCGAGGGCCTCGACGCGGTCGTGATCGATCTGCAGGACGTCGGATCCCGGTACTACACGTACATCTACACGATGCTTCACGTGCTCGAGGCCTGCGCCCGCCAGCGCAAGCGTGTGATCATCCTCGATCGCCCGAATCCACTCGGGGGCGACGTCGTGGACGGGAACGTCCTCGACCCCGGCTACCGCTCCTTCGTCGGAATGCATCCTCTGGCGGTGCGCCACGGCATGACGCCTGGCGAGCTGGCGCTGATGTTTCGGGAGGAGCTGGACCTGGACGTCGACGTGCAGGTCGTGCGGATGCGCGGCTGGGGGCGGAAGATGTACTTCGAGGACACGGGGCTCCCGTGGGTGCTCCCCTCGCCGAACATCCCGACGCCGGACACCGCATTCGTCTACCCCGGTGGTTGCCTCGTCGAAGGCACCAACCTCTCAGAAGGGCGAGGCACCACCCGCCCTTTCGAGCTCGTCGGTGCTCCCTGGCTCGACGGCCACGCTCTCGCCCGCGCCCTGGAGAAGGAGCGCCTGGATGGGGTCGGCTTCCGCCCCACGGCCTTCACGCCCACGTTCCAGAAGCACGCCGGCCGGTTGTGCCACGGGGTGCAGGTGCACGTGAAGAGCAGGAAACGCTTCTCCGGCTTCTTGATCTACCTGCTCCTGATTCACCATGCGAGGAAACAGGACCCGGAGCGGTTTGCGTGGCGCGACCCTCCCTACGAGTACGAGACCGTCAAGCTCCCCATCGATATCCTCTGCGGTACGGACTCGATCCGCGAGGCGCTCGAGTCGGGTCGCTCCCCAAAGAAGCTCACGCGGGGCTGGGCGAGGCAGCAGGCCGAGTTCCGACGGCGACGCAGGCCCTATTTGCTGTACTGAGGCGGGCGCGGACGGATCGTGGTGAGGATCACCGCGACCAGGATGAGTGCCCCTCCAGCCAGCAACCCTGGGGTGAGGGTCTCGCCAAGGATCAAGGCTCCCAGGACAACCGCCACCACCGGGTTGACGTATGCGTACGTGCTCACGGTGCTCGCGGGAAGCTCGTTCAGGCAATAGGCGAAGGCTGTGAAGCCGACCAGGGAGCCGACTGCCGCCAGGTAGACCAGGCCACCCCACGCCCGGGGCGACGCCCCGACGAGATCATCCAGGTCCTCCCCGAGCAGCCATGACACGAGAACGAGGACGAGAGCCGCAGCCAGCATCTCGGTGGCTGCGGCAGTGGCGAGGGGCAGCCGCTTCGCCACCGACTGGGCATAGAGCGACCCCACCGCCCATGCCAGGCTGGCGGACAGAAGGCCCAGGATGGCCAGCCAGTGCTCGTTGGCGACGTCGCCCCCGGGGCGGGCCACGAGAGCAACCCCGGCCAGACCGATGACCGTTCCCAACCAGACCCGAACCGTCCACGGCTGTCCCCCGGGGCGAAGCCCGTCGAGCAGGACGAACCACACGGATACGGTGGCCACGACCAGAGCGGCCGTGCCGCTCGGGATGGTCTGCTCGGACCACATCACGAGGCCGTTGGCGAACGAGAGGAGCAGGATACCGATGCCTGCGTACTCGAGAAGCTGCCTCGGGCTCGGGCGACCCTGGCGCCGATCGACGACCACGGCGACCAGGGCCATCACCAGCCCCGCCGCGCCGAAGCGCACCGCGGCGGCCCCGAACGGGGGCATTTCGCTCACCGCGACCCGCATCGCGAGATACGTCGAGCCCCAGACGACCCACACCACACCCAGAGCGAGATACGGAAGGAATCGCCTCGAGGCGGTGGTCATGGAACCCGCAGTCTAGCCCTGCTTCTGTCTCCACGGGGCCCGACGAGTGCCCGGCTCTCTAGGGCGCCTGGACGACCTTGAGCACCCGGGTGTTCTGGATCGAGATTTTGGCCGCCACCTTGCCCGACAGGCTGATGAAGGCCTTCGCAGCCGGGGCGTCCGGAGCGGCGGACACGATCGGACGGCCCTCGTCGCCGCCGGATCGCACTCGAGTGTCGATCGGCACGTCCCCCAGGAAGGGGATGTCCAGGTCCCTGGACATCTGCGCTCCCCCGCCCGAGCCGAAAATCTCGGTCGCCTCGCTGCAGTGGGGACAGACGAACGTGCTCATGTTCTCGATCACACCGAGCACGGAGATGTTCAGCTGGCGGAACATGCCGACGGCCTTGCGCACGTCGGACACCGCGACTCCCTGTGGCGTGGTCACGACGACCGCGCCGGCCATGGGCACACTCTGGGCCATGGACAGGGCCACGTCGCCCGTGCCCGGGGGCAGGTCCACGACCAGATAGTCCAGCTCACCCCACTCGACCTCGCGCATGAACTGCTGAATCGCACCGTGGAGCATCGGCCCACGCCAGATGATCGGCTGGTCCGGAGGAACGAGCATCCCCATGGAAATGACCTTGATGCCCAGAGCCTCGGGAGGCAGGATGCGGTTCTCGTCCACCACCTCGGGAGCGCCGCTCAACCCGAGCATCTGGGGGATGTTGGGGCCGTAGACGTCGCCGTCGAGGAGCCCCACCCGGGCGCCCTTCTGCGCCAGGGCGACTGCGAGGTTGACCGAGGTCGTGGTCTTCCCGACGCCCCCCTTGCCCGCGCCCACCGCGAGGATGTTCCGGACGCCGGGAATCGATTGACGCCCGAAGCCCCCGCGGGTGCTCACGTTGGCGGTCATCTTGGCCCGGGCGGCCGTGACGCCTTCCAGTGCTGCGACCTTGCCCTCAGCCTCGGCCTTCAGCTCCTCCTTCACCGGGCAGGCCGGCGTCGTGAGCTCGACCGTGAAATCCACCTCGCTGCCCTTGATCTGGACGTCCTTCACGAAGCCGAGGGTCACGATGTCCTTGTGGAGATCCGGGTCCTGCACGTCCCGCAGGGCCGAGAGCACCTGCTCCTTAGTCACGCTCACGGCATCACCTCAAACGGGGAAATGGGGGCCCTCAGCCCTCGAGGGCGGCGTCCACGGTCTCCTGCAGCTTCTCGAACTTCGTCGGCGGGCTCCCCAGCATCTTGGTGCGGATCATGCCCTCGCCATCGATGACGAACGTCGTGGGGTATCCCTGGTTGACCCCGAAGGCGGCGGCGATCTCCTGGTCGCCCAGGAGCTGCCGGTAGGGAATCTTGTACTCGTTCACGAAATCGAGGACGTCGTCCGGTGAGCCCGAGTCCATCACGATGCCCACGACCTCGATGCCCCGCGGTCGGTTTTTCCGCCAGAACTCAGCGTACTCCGGGATCTCCTTGATGCAGGGCCCGCACCACGTGGCCCAGAAGTCCACCACGACCACCTTGCCCTCCAGCCCCGCCAGGCTGAGCCGACCCCCGTTGAGGTCGGGCAGGTCGAAGGCAGGGGCCGCCTTCACCTGGGACGTGTTCGGGGCGGGGCCGCAGGCGGCCAGGAGAAGCACCACCACCATGGCGGAAAGCAATCGACAACGCACCCTCTGACCATATCCCCAGTGGAGGGTGGCGGCAAGCGGCACGGCCGCCCGCTCAGCCGATGTTGGCGAGGGAGGGGAAGGCCCTGGTGAACCACTGGGCGATCAGGGTCAGGCGGTTCGTCACGAGGAGCAGGCCCACGCCCACGAGCATTGCGCCCGAGACGATCTCGATGGCCCGCATCGAGTTCCGCAGTCGCCCGAACACCTTGAAGAACCAGTTGACCGCCAGAGCGGAGAGGATGAACGGGATGCCGAGGCCGGCGGAGTAGGCGGCCAAGAGCACGACGCCCTGGGTCACCGTCTCCTGCTGCGAGGCGAAGAGCAGGATGGCGCCCAGGATGGGGCCGATGCACGGGGTCCAGCCAAAGGCGAATGCGAGGCCGACCACGTAGGCCCCGGCGAGTCCGAGGGGCTTGGACTGGACGTTGGCTCTCTTCTCGGACAGGAGCCAGTTGATCTTGAAGACGCCGGCGGTGTGCAGCCCGAGGATGATGATGATGACCCCACCCACGACGCCGAGGGTCCGCTTGTGCTCCAAGAGCAACGAGCCAACGTATGTGGCGGCGGCACCCAGGGCCACGAACACGGTGGAGAAGCCCAGGACGAAGACCAGGCTCGTGAGGGCCACGCGACGGACCAGGTCCTTCGGGGCCCCACCTTCTTTGAACTGCGCGACGTTGACGCCGCTGATGAAGGAGAGATAGCCCGGGACGATGGGCAGGACGCAGGGTGAGATGAAGGAAACGAGACCGGCCACGAAGGCGGCCGCGAGCGAAACGGAGGATGCCATCAGGGGAACCTTTCGAACGAGAAGACGTCAGCCGAGAAGACGTCAGCAATGATTATAGAACGCCTCGTGGGGCTCGCCCTCCGGGGCGCGTGTGCACTATTGTGAAAGAAGCTCATCGGACCAGGCACCATGCTCGATCTCCGTGCCGCGCCGGTCTCGCTGCTTTGCCTGGCGGTGGTGTGCTTGATCGTCCGCCCGGGGGCCGGTGGGCGAGCCCCGGACCCGGACGCGGCCCAGCCCACCACGGCCGGTGCCGACGAGCTTCTGGAGCGGCTCGGCAACGCGTGGTTCTCACGGGATCTCGACGGCTACATGGCCCTGTGGGACTTCGATTCCGAGAGGGAACGAGGGGCCGAGCTCGCCGTCGTCCGGGAGGCCTTCGCCTCCGACGAGACGGTGATGACCGTGGTGAGCCAACCACGCAACGTGGTCGGCACGGTCCGCATGGCCGCGGAAGTGCGGATCTTCGTCGCCACCGAGCCCACGGCGAGGGTGGACTCCTGGCGCCTCTTGATCGAGCGCCGGAACGAGCGCTGGTTCTTCGTCGAGAAGGAATCCCGCTCGGACCTGCACGACCTCGTTCACCTGCCCCTGGGCCAGGAGGCCTGGCGGGCACGGGGAGTGCTGCTGCGGCTGGAGGACTTCGAGCTGCGCATGGAAGACGGCACCCTCTTCGCCACGCCCGAGTCGGTCGGCCGCACGGCGCTCGTCTTCGTGGGTCGCGGGCGCGTGCGTTTCGCGCCCGGGCCCGCCGCCGAGCGCGAGCAGCTCAGACAGTTCGCAGGCAAGCCGGAGCTCGACAGGGCGGTGAAGTGGGCCTTCGTGCGCCTTCACCCCGACGAGTTCGAGGAGCTGATCGACACGAGCCGCCTGGACAGCGAGCGGCGGGCGATCGACGTGCTCCACCACGACATCACCGCGCGGTTCGACCCGTCCCGGTTCCTGGTGAGCGCCGTGGACACCATTCGCCTGCGTCTCCTCTCCCCCGTGTCCACCCTGAGGCTCAAGCTGCACGACGATTTCCGGGTGAGCTCGGTGACCACCGAGGAGGGGCGGGGACTCTTGTTTCTCCGTGTCCGCGAACGGGGCAGTCTAGTGGTCTCGCTGGGCCACCGCTCCTGGCGCTCCGGAGAGTTCTCGCTCACCGTGCGCTACGCCGGCCGGCACGATCCCGACCCGGTCGAGGGAGAACTGCTCCAGCTCTTCCCTGAACCGCGGTCCCGATTGGCCGAGCAGCTGCTTCTGACCCGACCGCCCCTGGTCTACTCCAATCGGACCGCCTGGTACCCCCTCCGGCCGGGGAGGACTTCGCGACGCTGCGGGCCCGCCTCGACACCCCCGAGGGAGTCCTGGCGGTCACCGGGGGGGAGCTGGTGTCGACCCGCACCAGCGAAGGACGCGTCCGCTCGGAATACCGCCTGAAGGAGCCTGGCAAGTACTTCACGGCGATCGTGGGCCGCCTCGAGGATGTGGGCACACGACAGCTGGGCAAGCGGTCGGTCCGAGGCTTCGCCGCACCGAGAGCCGCGGAGGTGACGCGGCGGAACCTGGTGATCGCCGAGGAGCTGCTGGCCTTCTACGCCGAGCTCTTCGGCCCCTGCCCGTACCCCGTCATCAGCCTGGCGGTTGCCGAGTCACTCGAACCGGGGGGGGGGGGGGGACTTCCCGAAGATCCGGCCGGCTTCTCCGACATGCCCAATTTCTTCCTGGCCCACGAGCTGGCCCACCAGTGGTGGGGACAAGGTGTCGCCCCTGCCAGCTACCGGGACCACTGGCTGTCCGAGGCCTGGGCCCAGTACTCTTCGGCGCTCTGGGTTCGACACAAGAAGGGCGAAGGCGCGTTCCTCGAGATGCTGGAGCGGATGATGTCGTGGGCAGTCAGGTTCGACAAGAGCGGGCCCGTCGACCTCGGGCCGCGGCTGGGCCACCTCAAGCTCGATAGCCACGTCCGACGAGCCCTCGTCTACGACAAGGGAGGCCTCGTCCTGCACATGCTTCGCCAGATGCTGGGCGACGAGGCCTTTTTCGAAGGGGCTCGCTCTTTCCTCGAGCAGCATCGGTACGCAACGGCGACGACGGAGGACCTGCGAGCGGCGCTCGAGGAGGCCGGTGGGAGCGACCTCGAGGCCCACTTCGAACACTGGATCTACGACACCGGCATCCCCACGCTCGAATGGGCCTCACGCACCGAACAGACGCAAGAGGGATTCGAGACGACGGTCCAGGTGCAGCCCGTGGGGCTTCCGGCGCCTCTCCCGCTGGAGATCGCCGTGAGGACGAGCCGAGACCGTGAGATACACAGGGCGATGCTCGATCCGGATGGGGGATCCTGGACGATCCTGTCCCGCAATCGGGTTCGAGGGGTCGAGATCAACGAGAACCTCGGGATCCTCGCCGAAGAGAAGAAGGTGCGACGGCTGAAGCGGCCGCCTCAGCGATAGCCGTTGGCCCGACCCTCGGCTTCGAGCGTGGCGACGCGCTGCTGGGTCTCGGCCAGAAGCTGCTTGTTCTCTTCGAGGAACTGCAGTCTGGCGGCCCTGCCGGGGTTGTAGATTCCACCGCTCGTGTCGTTCAACTCGAGCTGGAGCCGCTCGGAGACCTCGCGGTAGACATCCTCCTCCTTGCGAGCCCGCTCGAGCTGAGTGCGCCAGGCGGCCTCCGCCTGCTCCTTCGCATCCGCTTCGGACTCGGCGGCCTCGTCGCCCCCGGCCTCGCCCTCCTCCCCGGACGCCTCGTCGGCAGTCTCGGGAAGCGACGTCGGCACGCCGACGACGGCTACGGACGGGCCCAGATCGTTCTCGTCGTACGACTTGGCCTCGGATGGAGGCGCGGCCTTCCTCTTCTTCTTCTCCTGGTTCGCGACGTCGCCCAACCCCTGTGCCGAGGCAAACGAAGCCAGAAGCAAACCAGCTGCAGCCACAGCCGCGACAAGCACACCCCGCATCGTGACCTCCTTGGACTCCCTACCCTGATTATAGGGCGACTGGCCCACAGAATTCTCCGGGCTAGCCAAGGACCCGAAGGATCCTCTGGAGGTCCCTGGCCCGCCGGTTCTCCGGGTCCAGGGCCCTCTTTATGGCCTTCCGAGCCTAGTCGTGCTCGCTTGCGGTGAAGTGGCGCGAAGCGTCCGCGGTGAGGGCCTCCGCTTCCGTTCTGGGCTGCCTGGACTCGTCCCCCCCGGGTCGGTCCGGGTCGTCAGAGCCCTCTTCCGGCGAGGCCGCGACCTCCGGAGGAGAGGCGGAGCTCCTGCAGCAGCCGGATGGCGATGGCGTGTCCTGGCATCGCCGCGAGCGCCCCTTGAAGCGCCGCTCGGGCCTCCTCCTCCCGCCCCTCTTCCTTGCACTCCCTGGCGGTCGTGACCAGGCGATCCGCTGCACGACGGGCTCCTTCCTCGTCCAGGTAGACCTGCAGCTCGAGATACCTGGGCTCCAGGGGGCCAGGCGCTCGACCTTCTCCGCAAGACGCGTGGCCCGATCGAAGTCGCCGTCTGCAGCGTGAGCCAGCGCCTCGCCCACCAGCTCGTCGGCTTCCCGGCCGAGCATCACGAACTCGATCTCCGAGAAGGCTCGGCGGGCTCGCTCGTCCTCGGGATCGAGGGCGCGCAGCTTGCGGCAGACATCGAGCGCGTCCTCGAGCCGATCCTCCGCCCGGGCACGGGTCAGCTCTTCGAGGTACTCCTCGCGCTCGGGAACGGGCTCGGGCAGAGGTTCGGGACTCGGCTCCGGCTCGCGGAGCCGAGGAGCAGTGTCTCGAACGAGCTGAACGAGGTCGGCATGAACGTCTTCGAACGACGCGGGGCGGGCGCTCACCTCGCGTTCGAGACACGCACCGAGGATCTTTTCGAAGCCCGGAGAGAAGGCCGAAGACGTCACCGAGGTCAGATCGGGCTCCCCACGGGACAGGCTCCTCATCACCTCCGTGGGGCTCTCCCCCGGGAACGCCTTTCGGCGCGTCATGAGCTCGTACACGATGGCGCCGACGGCGAAGATGTCGGCACGCCGGTCGGGACGCCGACCCGCAATCACCTCCGCCGGCCGGTAGTGGAGACCCTCGTCCGAGCTCCGGGGCTTGCGCCGCTCGATGGTCTTGAGGTGCCACGCACCGAAGTCGACGACCTTGATGTCACCGTCGGCGTTGACCCGAATGTCGCTGGGCTTGAGATCGAGGTGCAGCAGGCCCTCGCGGTGGGCATGAGCGAGCCCTTCGCACAGCTGACGCCAGACGTCGAGGACCTTCTCGATGGGCCAAAAGGCATGAGACCGAACGACCTGGGCCAGGTTGACTCCCGCGACCAGCTCCGTCGCCACCCACGGCAGATCCTCGTGCTGCCCCGCTGCAATGACCATGGCGATGTTCGGGTGGCCCAGCGCCCCTGCGGCCAGCGCATCGCGGCGCAGTCGCGCAAAGGCAGCCTTGCCCTTCGGTGCCCGCCCGAAGACCTTGACGGCGGCGTGGATCTCTCGCTCAGCGTCGAACGCCTCGAACACGTCACCGTACGTACCGTGGCCGATGGTTCGCCGCAGCTCGAAAGGACCGACCTCTTTCGGGATCTCCACATCGCCTCCCCGGGCAGGCAATTCTAGCCGTCGCGTTCCAGCCGGTTTACAAACTGCCCCGTGCTATCGTCGATCCCTCGTGACAATGGTGGTGGGCGTCGGCGTGGACCTGGTGGAGACCGTACGGGTGAAACGCCTGCTCGAGCGCTACCGTGAGCGGTTCATACGGAAGCTGATGGACCCTGAGGAGGCCCGCAACCTCCCTGCTGACGAGCCCGAGCGGACCCTCGCCCTCGCCCTTGCCATCGCCGGAAAGGAAGCGGCGAGCAAGGCCCTCGGTACGGGGTGGAGCCGGGGGGTCTTCTGGAGAGACGTGGTGGTGACTCGAGTCCCGGAGCCGGCCGTCGACTTGCGGGGGCGTGCCGCCGAAGTGGCCCGCGAGCGGGGCTCGGAAGGGCAGAGCCGCACCCGCCTCTCGACCTCCGGCTCGCTGGCCATCGGTGAGGTTTGGCTTTTGAGTTGAGGCAGCAAACGGCCGGCGCGCGGCGCAACCAGCTCGTGACCGTGCTGATGGTCTTCTCGGTTTTTACGGGCTTCGCCTTCGTCATCCCGTTCCTTCCGCTCTACGTCCGCGAGCTCGGGGTGGCCGAGCCGGAGGCGGCGGCGCTCTGGGCAGGGGTTCTGATCGGTGTGTCCCCGCTCCTGGCGGGCCTCCTGGCCCCGGTTTGGGGCCGACTCGCCGACCGATACGGCCACAAGGGTATCGCGGTGAAGGCGCTCATCGCCTACGTGGGGCTCCTGGCCCTGTGCGCGACCGTGACCCGTGTCGAACAGCTGCTGGCCCTGCGAATCGGCCTGGGGTTCTTCGGAGGCCTCGGTCCGCTGGCTCTGGCCATGGCGGCGGCACAGGCTCCACGAGAGGACACGGGGCGCGCGGTCGGCCTCGTCCAGGCGGCGCAGATCCTGTCGGCGGCCATCGGCCCGCTTGCGGGCGGCCTCCTGGCCGACGCCATCGGCATGAGGCGCACCTTCCTCGTGGCCGCGGCGGTCTGCGCGTTCACTCTCCTGCTGGTCCTGGCGCTCTACAAGGAGCCCGACCAGCGGCCGGAGCAGCGCCAGGCCGCCTCCGCGGGTGGCTTCCGGGCGGTGATCGCGGTGCCCGGTCTCGTGGTGCTGCTCGTGGTTCTCTTCGGAGTGAACTTCATCGGGCGCTCCATCACGCCGATCCTCCCCCTGCACCTCCAGGACCTCGGTGTCCCCGTCCCTCGTCTGGCCTCCGCCACCGGCGGGTTGATCTCGGCCTACTCGATCGCCGCGGCTGTCTCCGCGTACCTCCTCGGGCGAGCCAGCCGCTCGCGCTCGCCTCGTCGCCTGCTGCTCCTCACGCTGGGCGGAGGGGCTCCGATCATGGCGGCAATGGCGCTGGTGCCGTCCTACCAGGGCTTCCTCGCCCTGGCGGTCCTCGGTGGCCTCGTCTCCGGAGGCACTCTCACCCTGTGCTACACCATCGGCGGGCTCATGGTGCCGGATGGCATCCGCACAACCGCCTTCGGTTTCTTCTCGGGGGCCGCCCTGCTCGGGGGGGCGCTGTCCCCGACGTTTGCCGGGCTGATCGCCCACGTGTCCCTCCGGGGGATCTACTGGGTGGACGCGGCGCTCTACCTTGCCCTCGCCGCGATCCTCCTGAACGCACGTCGACGCGCTTCGGAGAAACCTCCTTCCACGGCGCCCGCCTCTTGAACTAGAGTGCGTGGTGAATGAAGGCCTGCCACCATTGCGGTCGGGAGCTCAAGCTCGGCGCCGCCGTCGCGAGGACCGACGGCTGTCCGCACTGCTACTCCGACCTCAAATGCTGTCTGAACTGCCGGCTTCACGATCCAGGCGTCAACAACCAGTGCCGGGAGCCCCAGGGCGAGTGGGTCACGGACAAGGACAAGTCCAACTTCTGTGAGTTCTTCGACTTCCGCAAGACTTCGGCGCTGAGCAACCCCGGGATGTTGGGGTCGGGGTCCGGACCCGAAAAAGCTCGGGACGCATTCGACGCGCTTTTCGGAGAGAAGAAGTCCGGCTAGACCGCCGGGAAAGAGGCGTCCGCCTCCCCGATGGCCCGGATGAACGCCAGGAGGGTGTCCCGGTGGAGACGGCCGTCCTGACGGACGCCGCTGCAGACGTCGATCCCGAAGGGGCGCACGGCGTGGATCGCGTCACCCACGTTCGAGGGTCGGAGCCCCCCGGCGAGATAGAGCGGCAGGGGCGCTACGGCCTCGCGGATCTCGGCGCTCACGGCCCAGTCGTGCACGCGCCCGGTCCCGCCCAGCTCCTTGACCGCCGCCCCGGGTCGGCCGGAATCCAGGAGGATGGCGTCGGCGTCTCGAGCCGCCAGAACCGCCTCGTCCAAGGCATCGCTGTCGACGACGTGGACGACCTGAACGATCTTCACGCCGGGAAGCCGGTCCTTCAGCTCGGCGTGCCCGCCTTCCCTCAGCCTGTCGCAGACCTGGACGGTGCTCGTCCGGCAGCGCCGTTGCTGGGCCACGATCTCCTCCACGGATGTCGCCGACGTCAGAAGAAACGTCGCCACGCCCGGTGGCACGCGGCCCGCGATCGACGCGATCCGGTCCTCACCGATGACCCCGGGCCCACTGGGCATCGCCGACACGAGCCCGAGAGCCGATGCCCCCAGCGCGACAGCCAGACGAGCCTCGTCCTCGGACTCGATGCAGCAGACCTTGAGCCGCGTGGGCATCCCCGCTTCGCCCCGTGGACAGGAGCGTCTCTAGGCCGCTCCCTCGCGGAGGAGCTGTTCGAGCTGAACCCGCGGGCAGACGCTCCGCCGCACGTAGTCCAGAAGGCCGGTCCCGACGCGCCAGATCAGCTTCTCCACCGCCGGATCCGTGCAGGTCCCGTCCGGGGCAAAAGCCTTCTGGACGTTCGGCACGGAGATCGGAAGGGGCAGGGCGATGGCCCCGACGTGAGCGCAGACGCCGCGGAGCTGCTCGAGGGACTTGATGGCCCCGATGCTCCCGGCCGCCACGCCGAGGAGCGCCACGAGCTTGCCCGAGAGCACCGACGGGAAGCCGAGGTTCTCGATGACAAGCTTCATCACGCTGCTGAATCTGCCGTGGTACTCCGGGGTCGCGAGAACGATTCCGCTGGCCTGGCGCACCTTCTCCTGGAGCTCCTTGGTGTCCACGGAGCCGGGGAGGCCTGGAGGAGGGAGCTCCAGCGTGGACGGGTCGATCGTCTCGACCGCGACGTCCGAGTCCTTCCCGAGCTCGTCGGCAACGACCGCGGAGGCCATGGCCGTGTAGTTACCCGGACGAACGCTGCCGTTGATAATCAACATCTTCAGTCGAGGCTCGCTCATCAGACCTCCCAGGACTCGGGGAATCGGCAGGACATGCTCAGAGGATGCGGTACCCCGAGACGCGCCAGAGCCCGTCCGGCTCCTTCCTCAGCACCACCATCTCTACAACCGTCTGCTTGTTTTCGAACGCCGTGTCGAAGTTGAGGACCACGTATTCGCCGTCGGGCGCACCGGGCAACTTGGTGGAGTATTCGGAGGACTTCGCGGTCCGTGAGGCTACGGCTCCCAGCGGACCGAGCGTCGCGGACCACCTCACCGTCCACTCCTCCTGGCTGACCGCGCCCTTGAGCAACCCCCCGGCAGCGTCCCAGCTCTCGTGGTACTCGTGGCCGTCGAGCAGCGCAAGCCAGGCGCGGGCGGCGGTCCGAGCCTGCTCGATGGCCCCCTCCTGCGCCCCGGCCGGGACGGTCGATAGCAGCAGGACCAGCCCGGCCAGCACACCCGGAATCCGGCGTCCCATCGCGTCCCCTCCTCTGTCCGTCTTTCCTCGACTGTGACAGAGCGCCGGACCTGGCGCCAGCCCGGGGCAGCCCTCAGAGGGCAGGATCTGCAGGGGGCCCGGGCATGCCCGAGGCCGCGACGACGCGGTTTCGACCGGACTCCTTGGCGCTGTAAAGCGCTCGATCCGCCGAGGCCAGCAGGGCCTCCGGGTCGCGTCCATCGGCAGGCCACACCGCGACGCCAAAGCTGGCCGCCAGGGGAATGCGTGCCCCCTCGAAGACGAGCCGGTGCTTCTCGACGCCGACGCGAAGGCGCTCGGCCGCCTGAACGGCCCGGTCCTCGTCGAGCCCCGGAAGGATGATCACGAACTCCTCGCCCCCGAAGCGCGCGGCCTGGTCGCCCTTGCGGAGATGCTGCATGAGAAGCCGAGCGCAGGAGCGCAGCGCGGCGTCGCCTGCGGGGTGGCCGAACGTGTCGTTGAGCTTCTTGAAGTGGTCGAGGTCCAGGATGATGAGACCGAGACGGCCCTCCTCGCGTCGGTCCTCGTTGGCTATCGAGGCGACGAGCTGCTCGTTGAACGCCCGGCGGTTGTAGAGGCTGGTGAGGCCGTCACGCACGGCCAGCTCCCGCTGCTGCTCGCGGTCCTTGATGAGCGAGAGGGTGGCCGCCGCCTGGTTGGCGAGGATCTCCAGGATACGGCGAAAGGACGCGTCGAAGGCCCCGCGAGGGGCGGTGAGAATGAGGGCGCCCAGCGTTCGGTTCCGTGCTCTGAGCGGCACCGCGAGCAGGGACGCCGCCCGCGCCGCGCCTTCATCCAGGACGAGCACCGGCATCCGGTTCTCGTGTCCCGCGACGTTGTCGAGCAGGTACGCCGCCTCGGCGCTGCGCAGCACCCAGGCCGCCCAGGTGCGCTCGTCGAGAGCCACCTCCCTTTTCACGAACTCCTCGGACCAGCCGTGGGCGGCCGCCACCACGTAGCGGGTGTCCAGGTCGTCGGTCATCACCACCGCCCCCCCCTCGAGGGCCACGAGGTGGCGGGCCGAGCGCAGCAGCAGCTCCCAGACCTCGGCCTCGCGCGAGAGCGTCGCCAGCCGCTGCGAGATGGGGTAGACCGCCTTGAACTCGGCGTCCAGCTCCTCGCGGCCAAGGGAGGCTCGGGTTCTCTGGATGGCCTCGGCGGCAAGGACGGCGAACCGGTCGAGCAGCCGCGGCTCTTCACCGGTGAACGACTGGACCTCGGGCCGGTCGGCCACGAGCACGCCCACGATGCCGTCACCCGCTCGGACGGGCACGGCGATCAGCGAGCCGATCTTCACCTGTCCCTGGTACCAGGGGAGGTTCCAGAGCAGACGCTTGAAGTCCGTCGCGTAGAAGGTCTGGCTCCGCTCCATCACGAAGCTGAACGGGTCCGTGCCCAGGGGAACCACGCAGTCCGGCAGGAGCGACGGCGGGCCGTCACCGGCCCGCAGGAGCGCCCTCTCGCCCTGACGATCGACGTCGAAGTAGAGGACGCCGTGGGCGCCGAGGGCACGGCGGGCGACGTCGACGATGCGGGCAAGGGACTCGTCGAGCTCGGTCGCCCGATCGAGCTGCCGTGCGCGCCGGCCCTCCTCCGAGACCTGGCGGAGCGCGTGGGTGGCGCTCGTCGCCGGGGCGGGAGCATCCGAGGGCTCGTCCTCGAGCTGGTCGATCCCGTGCTTGAGCCGGGCCAGCTCGGCCAGCGCCGCGCTCAGTCGTCGCTTCTCGCCGGACAACGCCCGATTGACCACGAAGGCGAGGGCTGGATAGCCCAGGGCCGCGGCGGCCACGGGCCACCAGTCCCGAGGCTGAGCCGAGAGCGCCTCGGCGGCGGCAAGGAGCGTGGCCTGAGCCGCGAATGCCAGCGCCACGGGCAGCTCCTCCGCCACGGCTTGCGCCCCGACGAGCAGCACCATGAGCGGCCAGACCGGAAGCCCCGCCGGTCCCGCGACCTGGGCCAGGGCGTCGACGGAGAGCACGAGAAAGGCGTAGAGGGCAAGAGCCTCCGCGCGCTTGTGGCCCCGCAGGCTGGCGAGAAGCGCCGAGCCGGTGACGCCCACGCCGATGAGGAGCGCGTCCGCCGCCCTGAGCCAGTTCGCAGACGCATCGCCGCCGCCGAGAGGGCGCGCCAGGGCAACGAGCGTGAGCAGGCCGGCCAGCCCGAGGAAGACCTGGCCGGCGCGCCAGCGCACGCGAATGTCGAGTACGGGCTCAGCGGGGGGACGGGGCTCGGCCATGGAGGTGAGTTCGGGCCTCGGCCGCGATTCTAGCAGCCCTTAGCGAGGCCTCGTCACCGCCGACGCTTCTGATCAATAATGCCGCCGGAATGGACCCCGTCAGCTCGCGCGCCATCGCTGAGTACCACGGCCTCCTGAAGGACGATCGGGCCCTGGCACAAGAGCTCGAGGAGCGGTTCTTTGTCCGGATGCGCGAGGCGGACCTCACGTTCGGGGGGCGCATGCTGTGCGCGTTCCCCCGCCCCAACCTCGTCGCTCCCGGCGTCTACTAGCAGATCGGAGACGTGTGCCGCGGCATCTTGCGCGCCATCGAGACCCTCGAGTCCGCCCTCGGCGAGGAGCTGTGGGATCGAGTGGACCTGCTGCCCGAGGAGCGCGAGCTCGCCCGCTTCGACCCGGGCTTCCGCCGCTCGGCGCCGCTGGCGCGTCTCGACTCCTTCGTCACGCCGTCGAGCTACCAGTTCGTCGAGCTCAATGCGGAGACGCCGGCTGGCGGCGCCTACGCGGACAGGCTGGCCGAGACCTTCCTCGAGATCCCGGCGGTCCGGCGGTTCCAGGAGCGCTGGACTCTCACGCCCTTCCACACCGGGCGCAGGCTGCTCGCGACCCTCCTGGACTGCTATCGCGAGGCGGGGGGACAGAAGGAGAAGCCGACGATCGCGGTGGTCGACTACGAGGACGTGCCGACGCGAGTGGAGCACCACATGGTGCGCGAGTACTTCGAGTCCCGGGGTTGCCCCACGCTCGTGTGCGATCCGCGACACCTGGCCTACGAGGGCGGACGGCTGCATCACGAGGGACGGACCATCGACATCGTGTACAAGCGACTCCTCGTCAACGAGCTGCTCGAGCGTCGCGACGAGGTGCGCGCGCTGGTCGAGGCGGGCCGTGAGCGGGCCGCGGTGATCGTAAACCCGTTCCGATGCAAGCCGATTCACAAGAAGGCGATCTTCGCTGTCCTCACCGACGAGGCCGTGCAGGGACTCTTCAACGACAAGGAGCGCGCAGCGATTCGCGCCCATGTGCCCTGGACCCGCCGAGTGCACGAGGGTCACAGCGAGCGGGGCGGCGAGGAAGTGGACCTGCCGGCCTTCATCCTCGCCCACCGCGAGCGGCTCGTCATGAAACCCAACGACGAGTATGGGGGCAAGGGCGTCTTCATCGGATGGGAGATGAGCGACGCCGACTGGGCGAACGCCCTGGCGGAGGCCCTCGAGTCCTCCTTCGTCGTCCAGGAACGCGTGGACGTGATGCGCCAGGAGTTCCCGTTGCTCTCCTCCGACGAGGGGTCCGATAGTGATCGGGGGCAGGTGGAGTTCGGTGAGTTCGTGGTCGATCTCGACCCCTACGTCTTTGGAGGCGAGGTCGAGGGATTCCTGACCCGCCTCTCCGCCACGTCCCTGGCCAACGTCACCTCCGGCGCCGGACAGGTCCCGTCGTTTCTCGTCGAGCCCCGCCCCTGATGTCCTCGGCAGACGACGCATCGAGAGCCGTCGGCACGTTCCAGCTCCTCGCGCTCGGTGTCAACGGCATCGTTGGAGTCGGCATCTTCTTCGTGCCGGCGGCAGTGGCCGCCAACGCGCCGGGATTCGGCACCGTCTGGGTCTTCGCGCTGACCGGCCTCGTCCTCCTCCCCGCGGCCTTCGCTTTCGCTCGCCTCGGGAGTTGCTTCGACGAGGACGGCGGGCCCGTGGTGTTCGCACGGGCGGCCTTCGGCGAAGGCTTCTCCGTGCTGGTGGGCTGGATCACGTACGTGAGCGCGTTCTTTTCCACGGCTGCGGTCCTCGCGGGCCTCACCCAGGCCGTGCTGGCAATGATCGGCGTCGAAGGAGAGCTCGTGCTCCGGCTGGCCGGACTCGGGATGCTCAGCGTGATCACCCTGATCGTCTTGTCGGGCCTGCGGCTCTCCGCCTGGCTGTGGACCGGTCTCACCGTCCTCAAGCTCGCCCCGTTGCTGCTTCTCCTGGTCGCCTGGTGGGCGTACACGGGGCCGACCGTGTCCCCGGCGCCCGCGATGCCCGGCGTCGGGTGGCTCCGGGCCGGGCTCGTCGCCATGTTCGCCTGCCAGGGCTTCGAGATCGTCCCGGTCATCGCCGGCCAGGTGCGGTCCTCGGCACGGGCCGTCCCCCGAGCGACCGTGGGCTCGCTCGTATTGTCCGTGACGCTCTATGTGGGCCTGGCGTGGGCCTGCGTCGTGGCGCTTCCGGACCTCGCAACATCCGCGACACCGCTCGTCGATGCCGCGGGCGTGCTTGGAGGGGCGAAGCTCTCGACGATCGTGTACCTCGGCACGAGCATCTCCGCGTTCGGTATCTGTTTCGGAATGATCGTCACGACACCACGCTACCTCTCGTCGATGGCGGCTGGGGCAGGCGGGCTGCTCGGGCTCGACCGCGTCGGCGCGGACGGGGTGCCCCGCCGTGCGCTCGCCGTCACGTGGCTCCTGGTCGGGGTCTTTCTCGTGGTCGGTGATCTGGACGAGCTGTTCGCGCTGTCGAGCCTGACTGTGCTCTTGCAGTTCGGCGTCACTGCCGCGGCGCTTGTCGCCCTGGCCGTTCGCCGCGAGCACGGGCTTCGGCCGCGTGACGCCTGGCCGGCGCCGCTGACGCTCGTGATGGCTGTAACGCTGGCGGGTTTCGGCGCCACCGCCCGCGAGGGAATGATCGCTGTCGGCGTGGTCATCGTCGGCCTCGCTGCGTTCTGGCTGACTCGACGGTCTCGGGCCGCCTCCGAAGTAGACTGAGCGATATGCTGGGGTGCTGGAATCCGGCCCTGTCTCATTGAGAGGTCACGCATGCAGGACTTCAAGACGATCATCGAGCCGTTTCGGATCAAGTCGGTGGAGTCGATCAAGTTCACCCGGCGCGAGGAGCGGGAGGCCGCACTCCGCGAGGCGGGATACAACGTCTTCCGGCTGCGTGCCGAGGACGTTCTGATCGATCTGCTGACCGACTCCGGAACCGGTGCAATGTCGGCCGTGCAGTGGGGAGCTCTCATGCAGGGGGACGAATCCTACGCGGGGAGCCGTTCCTACTTCCGGTTTCGCGACGTGGTGCAGGACCTCACGGGCTTCGAGTACGTCATTCCCACGCACCAGGGCCTCGCCGCGGAGCGCATCCTCTTCAGCAGCACGCTCGAGCCGGGCCAGGTCGTGCCCAACAACAACCACTTCGACACGACGAGAGCCAACATCGAAGCCGAGCAGGCCGAAGCCCGGGATCTCGTGATCCCCGAGGGGCGCGTACCGTCTCGAGTGCATCCGTTCAAGGGAAACGTGGACCTGGAGTCCCTCGAGAAGACTCTCGAGGAGGACGGCGACCGCATTCCGCTGGTGATGGTCACCGTGACGAACAACATCGGAGGCGGACAGCCCGTGTCCCTGGAAAACCTGCGTGGAGTCCGCAGGCTCTGTGACCGCTTCAAGAAGCCCTTCTTTCTCGACGCGTGCCGATTCGCCGAGAACGCCTGGTTCATCAAGATGCGCGAAGAGGGGCAGGCCGCGCGCACTCCCCGTGAGATCGCCAGGAAGATGTTCTCCCTCGCCGACGGCTGCACGATGTCGGCGAAAAAGGACGGCCTCGCCAACATCGGGGGCTTTCTGGCGCTCAACGACGATGCGTGGGCGGAGCGGTGCCGCAACCTGCTGATCCTGACCGAAGGGTTCCCGACGTACGGAGGGCTGGCAGGATACGACCTCGAGGCGGTGGCCCGCGGCCTGAAGGAGGTGCTCGATCGAATACCTGCACGAGCGTCTCGCCGCGGCTGGCATCCCGCTCCTGTGGCCGGCAGGCGACCATGCCGTCTACATCGACGCCCGGGCGCTCCTGCCTCACATTCCCCCGCTGCAGTACCCGGGCATCGCGCTGGCGGACGCTCTGTACCTGGAGGCCGGGATCCGGGGGGTCGAGATCGGCACGGTGATGTTCGGTCTCGGCGCCGACGGAAAGGAGTCTCCGGCGGCCATGGATCTGGTGCGGCTCGCCATCCCCGCCGGGTCTACATGCAGTCGCACACCGACTACGTCGCCGAGGCCGTGATCGGAGTCGCGAGCCTGAAGGAGACCCTCCGCGGGTACCGGATCACCCGGGCTCCTGCAGTCCTGCGGCACTTCACGGCCCTCTTCGAGCCGCTGCCCGCCTAAGGACCATCGGGAGGAGGCGCTTGATCGAGGGAGAGTCAAACGTCGAGGCCATCGTCCGCTACCACGAGCGGAGCACGCATCGCCCTGGGCGCTTCGCGCCCGGGCCCGGCCACCTGGACTGGGCCAACCAGCCCGAGCCGTTCCGAAGCTACAAAGGGGCCCCTGTCGTCGAGCTGCCGCTTTGCAGCGAGGCTCTGACGGCGATCTGGGCCGAGCTGCACCGTCCCGGCGACGTCGCCCCACGCTCGCTCGATCACGGGACTCTCGGGGCGTTCCTCGAGCTGGCGCTGGGACTGACCGCATGGAAGGAGGCCGGGGCCTCGCGGTGGGCCCTGCGGGCGAACCCGTCGAGCGGCAACCTGCACCCGACCGAGGGCTACGTCCTGGTGGCGGACGCCCCGGGGCTCCCCTCCGGTGTCTCCCACTACCGCAGCGTGGACCACGTGCTCGAGAGGCGTGTGAGCCTCGGGAGCGCGGCGACGTCCCGCCTGGCCGGCTGGTTGCCGGAATGCGGATTCCTGGTGGGCCTGGCGTCGATCCACTGGCGCGAGGCGTGGAAGTACGGCGAGCGGGCCTTTCGCTATTGCCAACACGACGCGGGTCACGCGCTGGCGACGGTCCGTTACGCGGCTGCGGTCCTGGGCTGGAGCGCTCGGGTTCTGGACGTTCCTGGCGACGAGGACGTTGCGGCAGTCCTAGGCCTCGACCGGGACGACGACGACGGGACTCTCGCCTCCGCCGACCGTGAGCACCCCGACGCGCTCGTGCTCGTGGCGCCTGCCCCGCTGGAGATCGAGGCGGTGCGACGCCTCGAAGGCGCACTCGACGAGATGATCGTTCTGCTGCGCCAGGGCGAATGGACCGGGCAACCCAACACGCTCAGCCTCGAGCACGTCGAGTGGCCCGAGATCGACGAGGCAGCCCACGCGACGCGCAAGCCACGCACCCCGGATGCCGTGGCGAAGACGGCGCCCTCACCGGTCGCCGCGGCACCAGTGAAGCAGCAGGCCCATGCCGTCTCGCTGATTCGGGCACGTCGAAGCGCCGTGGCGATGGACGGCGTCACCTCCATGCCGAGCGCGGCCTTCTTCGAGACGATGTGGCGTCTCCTCCCCCGCCAAGGCGTCCCTCCGTGGGACGTCCTGCCCTGGACTCCCCGTGTCCATCCGGTTCTCTTCGTGCATCGAGTCCCGGACCTGCCACCTGGTCTGTACGTTCTGCAGCGTGATCCCAGCGCCCACGAGGCCCTGCGCGAGGCGATGCGCAAGGACCTGCGCTGGGAGCGCCCGGAGGCCGCACCCGAGGGGCTGCCTCTCTTCCTCCTGGAAGAGGGCGATGCCCGATCCTTCGCCCGCTTCGCGAGCTGCCAGCAGGCGATCGCCTCTGAGTCCGCCTTCAGCCTTGGCATGCTGAGCCTCTTCGAGGAGAGCCTGGAGGGCGGCGCGTGGTGGTATCGAAGGCTCTTCTGGGAGACGGGGGTCCTGGGCCAGGTTCTCTACATGGAGGCCGAGGCCCTTGGCTTTCGCGGCACGGGGATCGGGTGCTACTTCGACGATGTCGTCCACGAGACCCTCGGCCTCCACAGCCGCCGTTTCCGGGACCTGTACCACTTCACCATCGGAGGCCCGGTCGAGGACACGCGTCTGGCGACCCGGCCGGCCTACGCCGAGAGCGTGCACGGCCGGGGTCAGCCCGAAGGCTCGCCACGCTCCGAGGCCACAGGCACGTCCAAAATGAAGCGCGACCCTTAGACCCGGCTCGCGGGGGAGGCGGTGGACGGCAACCGGGGGCCCCGCTAGACGCGAAGGTCCATGCCCTTCGCGTGCACCTTCAAACAGCAGAATGGAAAGCAGTTCTGCGTGACGGACTGCCCGGCGAGGGCGCCGTGCGGGATATTCGAGTACGTCCGCGTGGAGCGTCCGGAAGACATCCCCGCGCCGGACCCCCTGGCCATCGACGTGGCTCTGCTCGACATGAACCACGGCTGGCCGAACCTCGGGCACGACTCCCTCGTCCACGCGGTGATGGACGCCGGGTGCGAGGCCATCGAGACCCTCGAGAGCGCGGGGCTGCGCATTCGGGTGCTGTCCTATGACGTTCGCCGCTCGGGCATGCTGCCCGAGGCTCCCGGCCCGCGCTTCTCGGTCTACGTCGGAAGCGGTGGGCCCGGGCACATCGACCCGCGCCGCAACGACGGAGGAGCGGACGGCGCCCAGGCATCCGTGAGAACCCCGAGTGGGAGGCGCCGGCGTTCGAGCTCTTCGACGCCATCCACGCCCACGCGGAGGCGTCGCTCATCGGGGTCTGTCACACCTTCGGCGTTCTCAGTCGTTGGGCGGGCGCGGCAGAGCCGGTCCTGAGAGGACCGGAGAAGGGCAAGAGCACGGGCGTCCTCGAGAACGTGCTCGACCCGTCGGCCGGCGAGCATCCGTGGTTCCGACACTTCGAGGCCCTGCTGGGGAGCGAGGGCCGGCTGCGGGTCGTCGAGAACAGGCTGTTCGACCTCCTTCCGCCGGCAGAGGGGCTCCCCGACACAGTGCAGCCCATCGGCTGGGAGACCCTGGGCGTGGGTGGCCCCCGGGGGGATGCGGTGACGATGCTGGAGTTCGCGCGGGACACGGGGAGCGGGGTGCCGCGAATGCTCGCGGTCAACCACCACCCGGAGATCGTGGACCGCTTCCGCCAGGTGATGATCCTGAGCCGGAAACGCGAGCGCGGTGAGGTGAGCGAGCGGTGGTACCATGAGCGGCTCGAGATCCTCACGGGCTCGCTGCCCGACGAGGACGTGGACCAGCGCCTCCACCTCACCTCTGATTTCACTCTCCTCGGGCCGCTGCGTTTCCACCTCTTCCGCCAGATCCGCCGTCGCGCGGAATCTCACGGCAGCCGGATCGACCTCCACGAGAGCCGCGTACTCCAGGCCGTGGCCGTGGAGTCCGTGGGAGTCGAGCGGCCCGCCGAGGTCGTCTAGGCGACACCCGGGGGCGGGGCGATGATCCCGAAACCGCCGTTTCTGAAGGACCTGGCGCCGGAGCAGGAGGCCGCCGAGTTCGAGGCCCTCAAGCCGCGGCTCGCCGGGGTCTGGGACTCGCTCATGATGCGGGACGAGGCCCCCCACACTTCGGTCATCGTCCCCTCGCTCACCCTCGCTCACCCTCGACCAGAGCGAGCTCAGGAAGATCGACGGCGTCAGCTTCTACGAGGAGCGGCTGCTCTTCCTGCTCATCCGCCTCCGCAACCCCAGGGCCCGGATGGTGTTCGTGACCTCCCAGCCCATCCACCCGATCATCCTCGAGTACTACCTTCAGTTCCTGGCCGGGATCCCGGCCAGCCACGCCCGCTCGCGATTGACTCTCCTGTGCGCTGACGACGCCTCTCCACGCTCGCTCACCGAGAAGATCCTCGAGCGGCCGCGTCTCATCGAGCGGATCCGAGCAGGCATCATGGATCCCTCGAAGGCGTACCTGACCGTCTTCAACTCCACGCCCCACGAGCGCAAGCTGGCTGTGTTGCTCGGCATCCCGCTGAACGGCTGCGACCCGCGGCTGTGCGATCTCGGGACCAAGTCCGGGGCCCGAAAGGCCTTCAAGACCGCGGGGATGGAGCTCCCGTGCGGCTTCGAGGACCTGCGGGACGCCGAGGACGTGGGCGAGGCCTTGACGGAAATGCGCGGGCGGCGCCCGGATCTTCGGCGGGCGGTGGTCAAGCTCAACGACAGCTTCTCTGGCGAGGGAAACGCGCTCCTGACCTTCCCTGTGTCCCGCTCGAAGGGAGCGCTGCGGGACGCCCTTCAAAACCTCGAGTTCTCCGTCCCGACGGAGACGACAGAATCCTACTTCGAGAAGTTCTCCCGCATGGGTGGGATCACAGAGGAGTTCATCGACGCCCCCGAGAAGCTCTCGCCCAGCGCCCAATACCGCATCAGCCCGGGCGGAGAGGTGATGGCCGTTTCGACACACGACCAGATCCTCGGCGGGCCAAGCAAGCAGGTCTTCCTCGGGTGCCGTTTCCCGGCCCGCGACGACTACCGCATGGAGGTCCAGGAAGCGGGACTGCGCGTCGGCCGCGTGCTGGCCGACGCGGGTGTCGTGAGCCGCTTCGGCGTCGACTTTCTCGTGTATCGTGACACGCTGACGGAGAAGTGGAAGGTGAGCGCGCTGGAGATCAACCTCCGCATGGGCGGAACGACTCACCCCTATCTTGCTTTGCAGTTTCTCACCGGTGGAACCCTCGACCCCGAGAGCGGGCTCTACCACTCCCCGTCGGGGCAGGCCAAGCTCTACAAGGCGACCGATAATCTCTTCTCCGAACGCTACCGAGGGCTGCTCCCCGAGGATCTCGTCGAGATCCTCACCGTGAACAAGCTCCACTACAGCCACGGCACCGAGTCCGGGGTGCTCTTCCATCTCATCGGGGCCCTGTCGGAGTTCGGAAAGCTCGGTCTGACCGCCATCGCCAACAGCCACGAGCAGGCCGACGAGCTCTGCGCCCACACCCTCGAGGTCCTCGATCGGGAGACGGAGTATGGGCGTTAACAACTCCGGGAACGCACCTCAGGCGACGTTCCCGGAGTATTCCGTCATGGATGCCCTCACACCACCGCGCGTCCCGCCCCGCTCACCTGCCCCCTCGCTTCCCGCCCCCTCCCCCACTCTGCCCCTCTCTGCCCCTCTCGAGTCTCCTCCCTCTCGCGTCTCCCTCCTCTCACGCTCCCCGCTCACGTCCCGCCTCGCTCACCTTCCTCTCCTCCCAGAACCCGCCGCGCCTCCGCCCGAGCCTCCTCCAGCGTCGTCACCGTCCCGTCGAGCTGTCGCTCATAGACCGCGCTCACCACGCGACCCACCTCCGGACCCGGCCGCAGACCGAGGGCCAGGACGTCGCGCCCTCGCAGGATGGGCTCCGGCGGCCTGACCTCCACCTCCAACTGCCGCACCCGCTCCCTGAACCATTCCATCGCCACCGGCTCGAACCGCCCGGGCCGGCGACCGAGACAGTCGGCCCTCGCCACACGGTAGAGCAGATCCGGCTCCACCTTCCGCGCAAGACGCCGAATCGCGCCATCGGACACGCGGTCGCGATCGTCGTACAGCTGCCCCGGCTTCAAATGGTGCGCCACGAGGGCGAGGGTCTGGGCTCGAACGTCGTACCCGAGGAGACTGTGAACGTTCCACCGCTCGAGAAGGGCCGTCGTCGGGGGAAGCCCGGCCGCCTCGTGCCCCCGGGATCGGATGCGTCCGTCCTCCTCGCGGGTTGTCCCAGGCTTGCCCAGGTCGTGACACAGGGAGCCGAGCAGGACCGTCAGGGCGCGCGGGCGGTCGGATGCCAGGTCGTCGACGAGTGCCGCCGCCTGATCGACGACCTGGAGCGTGTGGGTCCAGACGTCGCCCTCCGGGTGCCACTCGGGGTCCTGGGGCGTGGCATCCAGAGGGATGAGCTCGGGCGCTAACTGAGGCAGCATCCCCCATTCCTTCATGAGGACGAAGCCGCGGGAGGGGTGCCGCGCCTGCAGGAGCAGCTTCTCGATCTCCCCGAAGACACGCTCGGCGGGGAGCTCGTCCAGAGGCATCGCGGCACAGAGAGCCGCCGTGGCGGGATCCACGTCGAGCTCGAAACGGGCCGCCAGCTGCAAGGCGCGCAGCGCACGCAGCGGGTCCTCTCCGAAAGTCGCTGGATCGACCGCGCGGAGCAGACGCCGCTCGATGTCGCGGCGGCCATCCCAGGGGTCGCGGACCTCGCCGGTGCCCGGGTTCCAGAGCAGCGCGTTCATCGTGAAGTCGCGGCGGCGCGAAGCCTCCTCGACCGAGAGATCCGGATCTCCCGAGACCTCGATGCCGCGGTGCCCGGGCCCCACCTTGGAGTCCCGCCGGGGCAACGCCACGTCCACCGCGGTGGCCGTGCCCTCCAGGCCGCTGACCTTGAAGACCCGGAAGGACTGTCCGACCGCATCGACGCGGCCGGCGCGGGCGAGCACGTCCTCGAGGAGCCGAGCGGCCAGCCCGAAGACCTCGACGTCAAAGTCCTGATCCTCGACGTCCCTGCCGAAAAGAGCATCACGCACCGCGCCGCCAACGATGAACGGGCGTCCGCCCGCAGCGCGAATCTCATCCAGCAGGCGAGCGAGGCCCGGGGGCAGGACGAGGGAGACGGACATCGCGGCAGAGCCTAGCACGGCCAGGCGCCCGCTGATGAAGGCTAGACCTCGTGCTTCTCCAGCGCCTGGATCATCACGTCGAGGGCACGACCCGAGGCCTCGTCAAGGAGGGTGCCGAGCGGCTCGGTGTGCAGGGCAAAGGCCGCCTGGAGCGCGGCGATGAGCCTTGGGGCGTCGGCGGCCACGAGGATGGGCGGCCGCCGCCCGACGCGGACCATGAGGTGGGACGCAGCCAGACGGGCCACCCGACCGTTCCCGTCCTCGAAAGGCAAAACCTCGACGATGCGAGCCAGGGCCAGCGTCGCGGCCTGTTCGGGCCGGAGATCCTCCGCGCTCCTGCCGCCGAGCCAGTCTTCCAGCACGGCCAGCCGGCCCTCGATGAGCGGAGGCAAGGGCGGGGCCGGCGCCCCCTCGCGGACCCGGGCGCTGGCTCGGAAGCCCACGGGCCCGACGAGCGCGGCGTGCCACGTTCGCAGGGCGTCGAGGGAAAAGGGTGCCTGGGGGTCGACGGCTTCGCGGGCCCGGCGGAGCGCCGCCACGGGTCCGTCACCGCCCCGAGCGCGGGACGCTCGCACCTCGTCCCAGCCGGGATGCAGCCCGGCCAGCTCCAGGCTGCCGAGCAGCTGCGCGTCCTCCACGACCTCGCGCAGCTCGGCGTCTCCGGCCCCTCGTCCGGCCTCGGCGAGAAGCGTCGCGAGCCGACGCTCCCGCGTGGCCGTCGTCAGGCCCGGGTGCAGGCCTCTCACCTCGTCCACGGGCGTCATTCTAGTGGCCCGGGCGGGAGTGTGCCGAGCGGGGTGGCTCAGTCTATGCAGGCTCGCCGAAGCGGGTCTAGAATGAAGGAGGGTTCCAACCACAGGAGAACACGTGATGCCGAAAGCGGTTCTGACTCTACTGACCGTCCTCGCCGTCGCCCTGCCCGGGGCCACGAACGCCGACGACAAGAAGGGCAAGAGGCCCGAATTGACTCTTCGGGCGACGCCGAGGTTCTCCTTCTCTCCCGCAAACATCCTCTTCACCGCCGAGCTCAAGGGTGGAGACGACGTCGAGGAGCTGTACTGCCCCGAGGTCGAGTGGGAGTTTGGGGACGGTGGAAAGAGTGTCTCGGAGGCGGACTGCGACCCCTGGGAGCCCGGCATCACCGCGATCGAAAGGCGGTTCACCAAGCGCCACGAGTTCCAGCGCGCTGGCCGATACCGCGTCCGAGTGACCCTCACCAAGGGCGGCAAGCAGATCCGCCAGACCCTGAGCCTCCAGGTCAGGGCTGGGCTCGGCGACCCCACGATGGACTACTGAGGGCCGGCGAGGGCACTAGCCATGGCTAGCCCCCCGCAGACATGCTCTCCAGGAACTCCTTGTTCGTCTTCGTATTCGACATGCGCTCCAGGAGGAGCTCCATGGCCTCCACCGGGGACAGGGCGGAGAGCACCTTGCGGAGGATCCAGGCCCGGTTGAGCTCCTCCGGGGGCATGAGCAGCTCCTCCTTGCGGGTCCCCGAGCGATTGATGTCGAACGAGGGGAAGATCCTTTTGTCGGTGAGCTTGCGGTCGAGGACGATCTCGGCGTTGCCGGTGCCCTTGAACTCCTCGAAGATGACCTCGTCCATCCGGGAGCCGGTCTCGACGAGTGCCGTCGCGATGATCGTCAGGCTGCCCCCCTCCTCGACGTTGCGAGCGGCACCGAAGAAGCGCTTGGGGCGCTGGAGAGCGTTGGAGTCGACGCCGCCAGAGAGGACCTTTCCGGAGGGCGGCACGATCGTGTTGTAGGCTCGGGCGAGGCGGGTGATCGAGTCGAGGAGGATCACCACGTCCTTCTTGTGCTCGACTAGCCGCTTGGCCTTCTCGAGCACCATCTCCGCGACCTGGACATGGCGATCCGCGGGCTCGTCGAAGGTCGAGGAGATCACCTCGCCGTGAACCGAGCGCTGCATGTCGGTGACCTCTTCCGGCCGCTCGTCGATCAGGAGCACGATGAGGACGATCTCCGGGTGGTTCGTGGTCACCGCGTTCGCGATCGCCTGGAGGATCATCGTCTTGCCGGTGCGGGGCGCCGCGACGATGAGGGCTCGCTGACCCTTGCCGAGGGGGTTCAGAAGATCCATCGCGCGGGTGGTGAGCGCGTCTGGGGTGGTCTCCAGTCGGATCCGTTCCTGCGCATAGAGCGGTGTGAGGTTGTCGAAGAAGATCTTCTCCTTCGCCCGGTCCGGTGGTTCGAAGTTGACGGCGTCGACCTTGATGAGGGCGAAGTAGCGCTCGTCCTCCTTGGGAGGACGGATCTGGCCGCTGATGGTGTCGCCGGTTCGGAGATCGAACTTGCGGATCTGGGAAGGTGAAACGTAGATGTCGTCCGGTCCCGGGAGGTAGCAGTACTCGGGGGCGCGGAGGAAGCCAAAGCCGTCGGGCAGGATCTCGAGAACACCCTCCGAGAAGATGAGGCCTTCCTGCTCGGCCTGGGCGCGCAGGATCTGGAAGACCAGCTCCTGCTTCTTCATCGATGGCGCGCCGGGGATGTCGAGACTCTTCGCCACCTTGACGAGCTTCTGGATGCTCATCTCCTTGAGCACGGCAAGGTCGAGGCGGTTGGGCTCGCCCGCCTTGACCGGGGTCACGACGGCTTCGGCAGCCGCGGCCGCCTCGGGCTCTCCGGCCTCGGGCTCCCCGGCTTCGGCCGTGGCAACCGTAGTGGCGTCGGGCTCGCCCGCGTTCTCGTTCTCGTTGCGGCGGGAGCTCTTGCGTGTCGACTCACCACGACCCGCGCGGCGACAGCCGTTCTTCGGCGTGCTCGGGGCCGGATCGTCTTGGCTCATGCGTTTTCCCGGTGAGTGGTGAGGTGCGATCGGGGGGGGGGGCTGGGTCGGGTGACTGAACGATAGTGGACCTCGCGAGCGGCTGTCAACTCCCGTCCGGAGTCACGACCGGAGAAGCGATCGCGACGCCTGGACGTCCGGGAGCGCTGATCGGCTCATTTCCTCTTCGAGGTCCGGGCGGACGGCTTCGATCTGGAACGCGGTCTCGCGCTGTTCGGCCAGGGCGCCCGCGGGGCAAGTCGGCGGGCCACGTCCGCGAGGGCACGTGCCACCTCGTCGCGATTCTCCTCGAGGATCTCGCGCCACAGCAGCCGAGGGCTCCGGGCGAGGCGTGTCATGTCTCGAAACCCCGGACCGGAGGTCGACAGGTGCCGACGAGCTACCGGGTCGGCCCGTGCCGCCTCGAGAAGCGCCCAGGACGCCAGCTGCGGTGCGTGGCTGAGGAACGCCACGATCCGATCGTGCTGCTCCGCGTCGATCGTCCGAGGTCGCGCCCCCACGGCTCGGACGAGCGCGCGCACCGCTCGTGTCGTCCGAGCGTCGACGGCCGGCACGATCCACCAGACCGCGCCGTCGAACAGCCTCGCCGACGACGCTCCGAAGCCCCGCTTCTCCGTCCCCGCCATCACGTGCCCACCCACGAAGCCTGTCAGGCGCAGCCGGCGCGCGTCCCGGACGATCGGTCCCTTGACGCTGCCCACGTCGGTGACCACGAGTCCGGGACGCCACACGCGAGCCAGCCGTCGCAGAAGCGTCCTGTTGGTGGCGGGCGGAGCGGCGAGAAAGATGACGTCGCACGACGCCGCGCGCTCGACCGTGGCCACGGTCCGGGCCACCGCGCCCGCTTCCCTGGCCGCGCGCCGCACGCTGGGCCGATCGACGCCCAGCACCTGGTACCCGGCCACGGTGAGTGCTCGGGCGAGAGAGCCCCCGACGAGCCCAAGCCCGACGACGGCCACCCTGGGTGCGCGGGCGCTCATTCTTCACCCAGGACGCGAGCCAGCAGATCGGGCTCGCGCCGCATGAGAAGGGCCGAGGCCCCGGCCGTCAACAGGCCGTAGAGCCCCACGGCCCCGGCCAGGGCAAGGGGGAGAGTGAGCACCCAGAGCCTGTGGTCTCCGAGGAGGTGCGGCAACCAGGCCAGGAATGCGAACGGAGACGAGAGCGCGAGCGCTCCGGCCATAGCGAGCATGGTCATGAAAGCCACACCGAGCCCGCGCGAGCCGGAGGTCGGAGCGTCCGGACTCCGACCCGGCGCGGGGACGGGGATGGGAAACAGCACAGCCAGGTAGTTGTCCGCGGCCGCGGTGAGAAGCTGGGTGAGCAGGAGGATGCTGAGCACCGCGGGTACGAACCGAAAACCAGCCAGGAGCGCGGTGGCGGCGGCAATCATCAGCACCGCCGGCACCCGCAGGAGGAGCGCCGAGGCGTTCTTGCCGACGAGCACGAGGACGCGCTCCACCGGAAACCCCAGCAGCAGCGGCAGGCCCCGGCGCTCGAGCGCAAACGCGTTCGTGCCCAGGGTCGAAAGACCGACGAACGAAGCCAGCGCGAGGAGTGGGACCGGGCCCACGTGTCCGGAGGAGCCCTGCCAGACGAGGACGAGCAGGATGAGCGGCGTGACGAGGCCACTGAGAATGATGGCCTTCTGCCGCGGGTCGCGCCACACCATGCGCAGGTCCTTCTCGAGGAGCGCGCCGACGGGGCCCTTCAGAAACACCCGGGAGCGCCCGAGAGCGCTCTCCCGTGCCCCCTCGCCCAGGTCCAGCTCCCCGCGGTACATGCGCTCGACGAGGGAAGTGGACAATGCGAGCAGCGCCCCCACCCCCAGGACTGCCGCAGCGGCAAAACCAAAGAAGGCATCGGCCTCGCCTCGGCCCGCATGGACCGCCGCGCGGATGCCCCACCCGAAGGGAGACAGGACGAAAACGTCCCGGGCCAGGAGCTCGCGAGCGAGGCGCCCGATGGGAGCCGCGGCGCCGCTCATCAGCAGGAGTGGCAGGAAGCTCAGGAGAAGGCCCAGAGCGAGGCCGACGAACAGCAGTCGGTCATGGAGCCGCCGGTGCCTCGAGAGCGCGTGAAGCGCCAGGCCCACGAGCTGGCCGGAGGCGACGACGAAAGCGAGTGCCAGGGCGAGCCCGAAGGCCACGGGAACCATGGCGCCACCGGGGCCGGCGACGGCGAGCCCAAGGAAGAAGAGCGGGGGCATCAGCGCCAGCACCGTCGATTGCAGCAGGTTGGCGAGAAAGGAAGAGACGACGAGAGTGGGCAGGGGGATGGGAAAATGCAGGAGGCGGTTGAGGTCGTAGGTCTCCGTGAGAGCCATGCCCGCCAGGAGCGGCGAGAGGGCCCACAGCAGACCGAGCGCCGTCGTCCCTGCCGAGACGACGGAGAGGGTGAGCTCCGGCCGCGCGCTCTCGAGAAAGCGCACTCCGGCAAACACCACGAAAGACGCGGCCGCGGAGAGGAGGATCAGCCCCGGCACGGCCACGACCAGCGCGAGGAGGCGCACGCGCTCCCCTGTCACGGCCCGCACGTCGAGCCGCCAGCGAAGGGCCACCAGGGCGATCAGCCGATCCACGAGAGATCACCACGCCGCACGTCGGCTTCGACGAGCTTCAAGAACACGTCTTCGAGGCTGGCGTCTCCGGCGAGGGCTCGCTGGGAGCGGATCTGGTCGAGCGATCCCTGGGCCACGATCCGCCCCCGGTCGATGATCGCGACCTCGTCGCACAGCCTCTCCACGACGTCCAGGACGTGCGAGGTGAAGAAGAGGGTGACGCCTTTCTTGGCGAGGCGCTGGAGAAGGTCCATGACCACTCGTCCGGAAACGGGATCGATTCCGTTCAGGGGCTCGTCGAGAAACAGGACCTGCGGATTGTGGACGAGCGCACAGGCCAGGGCCAGCTTCTTCCGCATGCCGAGCGAGTAATCGACCACGAGCTTGCTGCGCTCGTCCGCCAGCGAGAGGAACTCTAGAAGCTCTTCGGTCCGCCGACGCGCTTCGTCTCGTTGGATTCGGTGCATTCGGGCTGCGAAGAGAAGGTGCTCCTCACCGGTGAGCCGCTCGTAGAGAGCGAGATCCTCCGTGAGGACGCCAATGCGCCGCTTGACACCCAGAAGATCGAGGCTCAAGCGAGCCCCTTCGACGACCGCATCCCCGGAGGTGGGTCGGAGCAGACCCGTGAGCATGCGGATGATCGTACTCTTGCCCGCGCCGTTCGGACCCAGGAAGCCGAAGAAGCGACCCCGGGCCACGCGAAACGACACGTGGTCGACCGCCGTCTGCTGGCGGAAGATCTTGGTGAGGCCCTCCACCACGAGGGCGTGTGACTCGTCCACGACGCACAGATTAGTCGATTTGTGCTAGCTTTCCGCGAGGCGGCATGAAGAAGGAAGGGCCTGAGCGCCGCAAGAGCCGGCGGGTGGCGATGAGGATCCCCGCGCGGGTTCAGGGTCGCAACCCCAACGGCACCACCTGAGAGGAGATGGCGTCGTGCGACGACATCTCGGCCGGCGGGGTGGCTCTCGTCCTCGAGCGCCCGATCCGGATCGGCCAGGTTCTCCACCTGGCGCTGCCGCTACCACAGCGATTTCGCAAGTACAACCTGACCGACGCCTCGTACCGGGTGTATGGGCTGGTGCGTGGACGCCGGAAGGGAAACAAGGTCGGGATCCTCTTCCTCGGCAAGCGCCCACCCCGGGGGACCGAGTCGCTGCCCACCGAGCTCTTCCTGCTCCCGGGTGACCCAAAGCCTCTGGCTGCGGACAAGCACGGGTTCGAAGTGCTGCTGCGGCTCGAGGCCGAGCAGGCCCCGGGCGGGGTCGCACAGGAGGAGCGGTCGATCGCGCAGAACGTGCGAACGCACGGCAGATGCCAGAACCATGAGCCTGCCGGTGTTCAAGGGAGTCACCATCACCGTCGAGGAGGTTGGGGGCGAGTTCAAGACCCGGGCCGAAGTCCGGAATGTAGCGATCGGCAAGGACGGCCAGCCCCTCCTGAGCCTCCTGTTCATCGACGACCCCGTGCCCGAGCGTCTCCTGCCCCCGGTCGGTCAAGGCGAAGGCTCCGGCGCGAGCTGAACCCTGGCTAGAGCCGCTTCTTGATCCGCTGGTAGCCGGAGCGGCTCAAGGGCAGTCGGGTCCCGTCGGTGAGGATCACGGCCCGTGACTCGCCGCCCTCGGAGTCGATCCGGGCGAGCCGATCCAGGTTGAGGATGTACGAGCGATGGATCCTCACGAAGCGGGCGGAGTCGAGGCCGACCGATCTCGGCCGCGCAGGCCGGCTCCGCACGCTAGAATGGCCCTGCCGACAGTCTGCCGGGGGGGTATGAACTCGGTGTCAGCTGCGTCCCGACTCTTCCTGACCGTGCTGTTTGCCGCCCTGCCGGTATTCGTGCACGGAGCGCGGTCGACCTTCAGGTGGGCGGGGCCACTCTTACGCTCGCGCTTGGAGGCCCGCTCAAGGAATCGCTTCCGACGCTCTCGGACGCGCTCGCGAGGTTCCTCGACGCCTCCGCAACGCTCTTCGGAGGCGCTCCCCCCTTGCGTATCCTCGCAGTGGGCAATGTCGGCGGACCTGAGGGCAACGGCGGCGGGTACGGCCCGGACGTGAGCTTCCTCGTTGACGAGCCGCTCCGGGAGGGGGATCTCCTATTCGAGGTGGAGGGGGCACCCGCGACCACGTTCAACGACCTACGTGTAGCCTTCGACACGGTGGCTCCGGGAGTCAGCTTCGCTGTCACGGTCATGCGGGATGGGAAGCCGACGCCACTCCGGGTAACGCTCGCTGACGAGTTGACGAGCGCGCCCTCACGAAGCCGCTGGCTGTCCGTCTCGCTGGAGATGATGGCGACACCCGAGCCGCTCACGCTCGCTATTCGACAGTCGCTCTTTGGACGACCATCGATTCCAACCACACTAGCCGGACTGGAGCTCAGGGTCATGGGTTGCGACGAAGGTGGTCTCCGATGTGCGGGACCGTGAAGTCGTCGAGGCCATGCGAAGGGCTGAAAACCAGCCCCTTCTCGATCAGGCGGGATCGTGTCGGGGCAACGCCTTCGCCTTCGCGAGGGGCAACGAGCGGCCGAGCACCGGGGCGATGATCCGAAGCTCGCTCATCAGCTGATCGAACTGCTCCGGGTAGAGGCTCTGGGGGCCGTCGGAGAGGGCCTTTTCGGGATCGTTGTGGACCTCGATGAGGAGGCCGTCCGCTCCCGCCGCCACCGCGGCCCGGGCCATGGGAATGACCTTGTCCCGGCGTCCGGTGCCGTGGCTCGGGTCGACGAGGATCGGGAGATGGCTGAGCTTCTTGACCACGGGGATCGCCGAGATGTCCAGGGTGTTGCGAGTGTAGTTCTCGAAGGTTCGGATCCCGCGCTCGCAGAGGATGACCTGGGAGTTGCCCCCGGCGAGGATGTACTCGGCCGAGAGCAGCCACTCCTCGATGGTCGAGCTCAGACCGCGCTTCAGGAGCACCGGGCGGCGCACCCGGCCGAGCTCCTTGAGCAGGGCGAAGTTCTGCACGTTGCGCGCCCCCACCTGGAGGCAGTCCACGTAGCCCATCATCATCTCGATCTGCCGTGGATCCATGACCTCGCTCACGACGGCGAGGCCACTCTCGTCGGCGGCGGCTCTCATCCACTTGAGGGCCTCCTCGCCGTGCCCCTGAAAGGCGTAGGGCGATGTCCGAGGCTTGAAGGCTCCTCCCCGCAGCACCCGTGCGCCGGATGTGCCCACCGTCTTCGCGACCGCACCGACCTGCTCCCGGCTCTCCACCGAACACGGCCCGGCCATGGCGATGACCTCGGTGCCTCCTATGGGGACGCCGGCGAGCTCGACGATGGTGTCCTCGGACTTGAACGTCCGTCCGGCGAGCTTGTAGGGCTCGGAGATGCGGAGGATCTGCCGCACGCCGGGCAAGACTTCCACCAGTCGCGGATCGATTGGCTTAGGAGGTGCCCCGACCGCCCCGAGAACCGTGTAGTCGATCCCGCTCGAGCGATGAACGTCGTAACCCTCGTCGCCGAGGGTCTCGATCACCTTCTGCACCTGCTCCTCGCTGGCCGCGTGCTCCATGACGATAACCATGCCCTCTAGTCTCCTTCCTTGTCCGGCGGAAGGGCAGTCCTGGCCCCGCCCGCGTCTTGATCTGCCCTGTCCTGGGCCAGCCGCTCCAGGCGCCGGCTCTCGTCGATGATCCGCTCGAAGACCCGCCTCACCGCGCCGCCGTCCAGGGGCCCGGGATTGTTGGCCGTGGCCCGGTCCAGAATCCACACCTCGCGGCCGGGCTGATACACCGCCATGCCCAGGTTCCGCTTGAGCCGGCCGATCTCGACGGCGCAGGCCGAGCGGCTGTTGAGAAGCTTCATCAGCTGGTCGTCGATCGCATCGATCCGACGGCGGAGCCCCTCGACCTCCGGGGCCGTCTCGTTCCTGCCGTCTACGTCGCGCTGGTCAGCCATCGCACCTGTGCTCCGAGATCTCCTTCCGGCTGCTCCTCGAGAAAGCGCACGAGAGCGCTCCCCACCACGACACCGTCGGCCACCTTTCCGGCTTCGGCCACGTGCTCGGGAGTCGACAGGCCGAATCCGAGGGCCACCGGCACGTCGGTGAGACCGTGAAGGCGCTCCACCAGCGGTGCGGCCTCCGTGGAGAGCGAGTGGCGCTCTCCGGTCACTCCCGTGCGGCTGATCGCGTAGACAAAGCCCCGGCTGGCCTCGGCCACCCGCCGCAGCCGCTCGGCGGGGCTGGTGGGCGAGGCCAGGAACACCGTGTCGAGATCGGCGCCGCGGGCGGCCTGGATCCACTCGCCCGCTTCCTCCGGCGGAAGGTCGGTGACGAGCACGCCGTCGACCCCGGCCTCGGCGGCTTCACGCGCGAGTCGCCCCAGGCCCCGCTGGAGCAGCGGGTTGAAATAGCTGAAGAGGAGGAGCGGCAGCTCGCTCCGCTCGCGAATGCGCCGCACCACGTCGAGCACGTCTCCTAGGGTGACACCCCGGGCGAGGGCCCGCTCGCTCGAGCGCTGGATCACCGGGCCATCGGCGAGGGGGTCGGAGAACGGGACCCCCAGCTCGAACACGTCTGCCCCGGCCTCCTCCAGGGCCATCGCCGCCTCGACGGTCCGGTCGATCGAGGGGTCGCCGGCCGTGAGGAACGGCACGAACGCCGTGCGGCCTTCGGCCTTGCGACGCGCGAAGCGGTCTCCGATTCGACCCATGGCGGCCTCAGCGCCCTTCCTGCTGTTCGTCGCCAGAACGCACGGCTTCGTCCACGACGGCGTCCACCTCGTCCGCCACCAGCATGTCGGGATCGATGAGGCCGCTCACCTCGACCATGGTCGCGGCGGGGCGGATGTCGCGGAAGATCTCGCCGTGGGCGCGCCCCACGTCCTCCCAGCGGGAGATGTCGGTGACGTACATCCGCGTGCGCACCACGTCGGCAAAGGTGGCGCCGGTCTCGTGGAGGGCCTTCTCGATGTTTCGGAAGCACTGCAGGGCCTGTGCGTAGACGTCGCCCTTCCCGACAATCGTTCCGTCCGCACCGGTGGCGACCGTGCCCGCGACGTGCACATGGGGGCCGAACCGCACCGCACGTGAGAATCCAACCCTGGGCTCCCAGGGACTGTTGCCCTTGACGTTGTGACGGCTGCTCACGCCGGCTCCTCCTTCGATGTGACGATTCCCAGGTCCTTGTCGCCCCGTCCGCTCAAGTTGACCAGGACGATGCTTCCCGCCAGGGAGGGCGCCTCGCGGACGAGCCACGCCAGGGCATGCGACGACTCGAGCGCGGGAAGGATTCCTTCGGTCTCACTAAGCAGGTGGAATGCGGCGAGGGCCTCCTCGTCGGTCACCGAGCCGTACTCGACCCGGCCTTCGTCGTGGAGAAGCGCGTGCTCGGGACCCACGGCCGGGTAGTCGAGCCCGGCCGAAACGGAGTGAGTCGGAAGGACGTTGCCGGCGGCGTCCTGCAACAGGTACGTGAGCGTCCCCTGCAGGACGCCCACGCCGGCCCCCGCGTCGGCTTGCGAGAGAAACCGCGCGGCGTGGTCGCCCGGACGCGGCGAGCGACCGCCGGCCTCGACGCCCACCATCTTGACCGCCTCGTCTTCCAAGAAGGCGTAGAAGAGGCCGATCGCGTTCGAGCCACCGCCCACGCAGGCCACGAGACGATCCGGCAGCCGCCCGATCCTCTCGAGAATCTGCTCGCGCGCCTCCCGGCCGATCACCGACTGAAGATCGCGCACCATCGCCGGGTAGGGGTGGGCCCCGAGCACCGAGCCGAGGAGATAGTGGGTGGAGCGCACGTTGGTGACCCAGTCGCGCATCGCCTCGTTGATCGCGTCCTTCAGCGTGCGCTGGCCCGAGTCGACGCCGCGCACCTCGGCACCGAGGAGGCGCATCCGCTCCACGTTCGGGGCCTGGCGCGCCATGTCCTCGGTGCCCATGTAGATGACGCACTCGAGGCCAAGGAGAGCGCACACGGTGGCCGTGGCCACGCCGTGCTGGCCGGCGCCGGTCTCGGCCACCACGCGGCTCTTGCCCATCCGCTGGACGAGCAGCGCCTGGCCCAGGGCGTTGTTGATCTTGTGCGCCCCGGTGTGACAGAGGTCTTCCCGTTTCAGGTAGACCTGAAGTCCCAGCTTCTCCGAGAGACGCTCGGCCCGGCCGAGGGGGGTGGGCCGGCCCACGTACTCGCTTAGCAGCCGGCGGTACTCGCCCTTGAAGTTGTCGTCCTTCCAGGCCTCGGCCCAGACGGCGCCGAGCTCACGCAGGGGCTCCATGAGCGTTTCGGGGACGTAGCAGCCACCGTACGGTCCGAAGTGCCCGCTCGCGTCGGGCCAGACGCCCACGTGCCGCGCGCTCGAGGTCATCGCGCCTCGCCCTCTCTTTCCGCCCTTCGCACCGCCTCCAGGAAAGCCGTCACCCGGCTCGCGTCCTTCTGGCCCGGGCGTCGCCCCTCAACACCGCTGGACACGTCTACCGCATGGGGGCGGACGGAGGTGATGGCCTCTTCGACGTTCTCCGGGTCCAGCCCGCCTGCCAACATCAGGAAGCCCACCTTCTCCCGCAGACCACGGACCAGCCCCCAGTCGAAGGAGGTCCCGGTTCCGCCCAGGGGCGCCGTCTCGTCGGCGAGGCGCGTGTCAACGAGAATCCCGCAGGAGGCCTCGTAGCGCAGCGCGTCCTCGGGGGCAAACTCACTCCCGACCCGCAGCGCCTTCAGGGCACGTCTGGGAAGACCCTCGAAGGCTTCCGGAGGCTCGTGGCCGTGAAGCTGGAGGAGATCCAGACCCACCGCGTCGGCGGTCCGCGCCATCTCGTCCCGGGTGGCGTCGACGAAGAGGCCCACCCGGAGCACCATCGGGGGGAGGACTCGGGAGATGGCGGCGGCTCGCTCTCTCTCGACGAAGCGAGGGCTCGCGGAGTAGAAGACGAAGCCCACGGCGTCGGCCCCGGCCTCGGCTGCATGGACACCGTCCTCGAATGTCGTGATCCCACAGACCTTGACGAACACGCGGCTCACCTTGCCTCCTCCAGCAGTGACCTGAGCGCCTGTCCCGGGTCGGGTGCTCCCATGAGACGTTCCCCGATGAGGAACGCATCGAAACCCGCTTGGCGGAGTGTTCGGATGTCGCCCCCGGTGCGGATTCCGCTCTCGGCCACGCTGACGACGCCCTGGGGAATGGCCGTGGCCAGCGAGAGCGCCGTCTCCAGCGAGACCTCGAGCGTCTTCAGGTTGCGGTTGTTGATGCCCACGATGCGGGCCCCGGCAGCCAGGGCACGGTCCAGCTCGTCGCGGGAGTGGACCTCGACCAGCGCGTCGAGCCCGGCCTCGCCCGCCAGCGCCAGCAGCGCGCCAAGGGCATCGTCCTCCAAGGCGGCCACGATGAGGAGCACCGCATCCGCGCCGGCGGCGCGGGCCTCCCACACCTGCCAGGTGTCCACGATGAAGTCCTTGCGCAGGACGGGGAGGGCGGTCGCCTTCCGCGCCGCCACCAGATGCTCGAGACGCCCGCCAAAGAACGGCTCGTCGGTGAGGACGGAGAGCGCCGCTGCCCCCGCGGCCTCGTAGCCTCGGGCCACATCCTCCGGGGCGAGATCCTCCCGGATGACCCCCCGGGAGGGAGAGCGCCGCTTGTGCTCGGCGATCACGCTGAGGCGTCCGGAGCGGGCCAGGGCCGCTCCGAAAGGCCGCACCGGGGGCGCCTCGTCCGCCGCGGCGCGCACCTTTTCGAGAGGGCGATGCGCGCGCTCCTCGGCCACGTGCTGACGGGTGCGAGCGATGATCCCGTCGAGGACGCCGGTGCCGGCGGCGCTCATGATAGGGCCTCCCGCAGACGCTCCAGCTGTCCCTTTGCCCGGCCGTCGTCGATGGCCGCGGCCGCCTGGCGAACACCCTCGCGCAGATCGGCCGCGCGCCCGGCGACCACGAGGGCAGCGGCCGCGTTCAGCAGCACCACGTCGCGTCGCGGCCCGGGCGTCCCGGACAGAACCTCCCGGGCGATGACGGCGTTGTCCTCGGGACCGCCGCCCAGGAGCGCGTCGAGGCTCGTGGTCTGGAGCCCGGCATCCTCCGGAGTCACGGCGAACGTGCGCACGGCGTCGCCATCCACCTCGGTCACGGTGGTCATGCCCGCAAGGGTCAGCTCGTCGAGGCCATCTCCGTGAACCACCCAGGCCCTGCCGACTCCCAGACGCTGGAGGCAGCGCGCCACGAAGCCGGTGAGCTCGGGCTTCGGCACGCCCACCACCTGGGAGTCGGGGCGAGCGGGATTGGTGAGGGGCCCGAGCAGATTGAATGCGGTCCGGACACCAAGCTCCTTGCGCGGCCCCACCGCGTGACGCGTGGCCGCGTGGAACCTCGGCGCGAAGATGAACGTCCACCCGGCCTCGTCGAGAGCCTTCTGCACCACCGGCGGCGGGGCGTCGATCCGGACGCCCAGGGCCTCGAGCACGTCCGCGCTGCCGCAGGTTCCACTCGCCGAGCGGTTGCCGTGCTTCGCCACGGGGACGCCGCAGGCCGCCACGACGATCGAGGCCACGGTCGAGATGTTGAAGGTGCCTGCTCCGTCTCCACCCGTTCCGCAGGTGTCCACCGCCCCCGAGGAGCTGAGAGGCACGGCCCGGGCCCGCATGGTCCGGGCGAAGCCCACCACCTCGTCCTCGGTCTCTCCCCGGGCGGCCATGGCTGCCAAAAGAGCGCCGATCTGCGCCGGGGTCGCCTGGCCGTCCATGATCGCGTCCATCGCCGAGCCTGCTTCATCCTCGGTGAGACGCTCGCCCCGGGCGACCTTCGCGATGAAGCGCTTGATGCTGATGCGTGCCCCGAGGCCGAGGAAGTTGCGCAGGAGGTCCTTGCCGGCGGCGGTCAGGATGCTCTCCGGATGAAACTGCACGCCCTCGAGGGGCCGCTCCCGGTGGCGCAGGCCCATGATCACGCCGCCATCCGCCCGGGCGGTGACCTCGAGGCAGTCGGGAACGCTCTCCGGCGCCACCACGAGGGAGTGATACCGGGTCGCGGTGAACGGATCGGGCAGGCCGGCGAAGATCGTCTGGCCGCCGTGCCGGATCTCGGAGGTCTTGCCGTGCATGAGCTTCGCCGCTCGCACGATCTCCCCTCCGAAGGCCTGGGCGAGCGACTGGTGGCCCAGGCACACCCCGAGGACCGGCACCGGAGAGCGACGGATGAGCTCGACGCTCATCCCGGCCTGGTCGGGGGTCCCCGGGCCGGGAGAGACGACGATGCGCTCGGGACCGAGAGCCAGAGCCTCGTCCACGCTCATGGCGTCGTTTCGGATCACCTTCACCTCGGAGCCCAGCTCGCCGAGGTACTGGTACAGGTTGAAGGTGAAGGAGTCGTAGTTGTCGACCAGGAGGATCACGCGAGACCTCCGGCCACCTTGAGCGCTTCGAACAGCGCCCGCGACTTCGCGTCGGTCTCTCGCTCCTCCGCCGCGGGATCTGAGTCCGCCACGATGCCGGCGCCGGCCTGGAGCGTGGCGCGCCCACCCTTCATCGTCAGGGTGCGGATGGCGATGCAGAAGTCGAGGTTGCCGCGCATGTCGAGATAGCCGAGGGCCCCTCCGTACAGCCCGCGAGGCACGGGCTCGAGCTCGTCGATGATCTGCATGGCCCGGATCTTTGGGGCGCCCGAGAGCGTCCCTGCCGGAAACGTGGCGGCCAGTGCATCGAGAGCGTCGCGGCCCTCCGCCAGCTCCCCTGTCACCGAGCTCACGATGTGGGCCACGTGGCTGTAGTGCTCGACCTTCATGAGCTCCGGCACCTGGACGCTGCCGAATCGACAGACGCGACCCAGGTCGTTCCGTCCCAGATCCACCAGCATGATGTGCTCGGCTCGCTCCTTCTGGTCGGCGAGCAGCTCCCGGGCCAGCGCCTCGTCGTTGTGACCGGGGCGAGGGCGAGTCCCGGCGATCGGGCGTGTCTCCACGTGACGCCCCTCCACGCGAACCAGCATCTCCGGTGAGGCCCCGATTGTCGTCCTCTCGCCCTCCTTCAGGAAGTACATGTAGGGCGAGGGGTTCACCATGCGCAGCGCGCGGTACACGGAGAAGGGGTCCGCCTCGCAGTCGACCTCGTGCTGGCGGGACAGAACGACCTGGAAGATGTCGCCGGCCGCGATGTGCTCCTTGGCTTCGAGGACAGCCGCCTGGAAGCCTGGGTCGTGCTTGCCCTCGAGAGCCACGTACGCCTCTGCCTGGCGGGACGGCGAAGGCCGCCGCTCCCAGCCGAGATCCTCTTCGAAACCGTCGAGGATCTCCTGGGCGCCCTGAAAGGCGGCCCGGCTCCCAGGCTCGGCGATGGCGATGAGTACGAGCCGCTGTCCCACGTGATCGAACGCCACGAGGGAGTTGTAGAAGCAAAAGGAGGCCACGGTGCCGTGGCTGGCTCCGTGCCGGTCGGGCACGCGCTCGAACAGCCGCGCCGCGTCGTAGTGGAGGTATCCGACGGCTCCGCCGGTGAAGCGTGGCAGCCCGGGGATCTCAGCGGGCGGCGAGCTCAACCGCGAACGCAGGGCGTCGAGGAGACCCTCCTCGAGCTCGGTCTCGCCGGACCCGTCACCAACGAAGACGCGGCCGTCCCTCACCTCGAGGGTTGACACGGGGTTGCGACCGAGGAAGGAGTAGCGGGCCAGCCGTTCTCCTCCGAGGACACTCTCGAGGAGAAACGCCCGCTCGGCCCGGGTTCCCAGGGAGAGAAAGGCGGACACCGGCGTCCGCAGGTCGCCGGGGATCTCGCGGAAGACCGGAACCGGCCGACCCTCCTCGGAGAGCCTCTGGTAGTCCTCGTAGCTCAGCGCCTTCATCGGTCGCTCCCCAGCGCCCCGGAGCTCGAGCGTCGCCGGCGACGCAGCTCGTCCATGACACGAACGAGCGGCACTCTCCGCTGGTGAAGGGCGACCAGCAGGTGATAGAGAAGGTCCGCCGTCTCCTCGGCCAGCCGCTCATCGCTCTGCACCCGACCGGCCAGGACCACCTCCGTCGCCTCCTCGCCGATCTTCTTCAAGACCTGGTCCGGGCCCTTCGAGAGGAGCCGCGCGGTGTAGGACTCCTCCGGCGGGGCCTCGGCCCGCTCGGCGACGACCCGGGCCAGCTCCTCGAGCATTCCCGCCGCGGTGGGCGAGGCCTCCCCAAAGCAGCTTCGGGAGCCGGTGTGGCACGCCGGCCCCTCCGGATCGACGATGAGGAGCAACGTGTCCCCATCACAGTCCGCCCGGGCCTCCACGACGTGCAGGCCGTTGCCCGAGGTCTCTCCCTTGCGCCAGAGCGACTTGCGGCTTCGGCTCCAGAAGTGGGCGAGCCCCGTCTCGGCGGTCCGGGCGAGGGCTTCGGTGTTGGCCCACGCCACCATCAGGACGTCGCCACTCGCCCGCTCCTGCACGACCACGGGCAGGAGCCCTGCCTCGTCGAAGACGAGACCGTCGGGAATCACCACCTGAGCGTCCGGTTCCGCCGTCATCCTGCCCCTCCCTCCGAGCCCGACATCCCGGCGGACGCGGCGGCCTCTCCCTCGGCCGGCGGCCGGACCTCGACACCCACCCGGAGAAGCTCGGCCTTCGCGTCGGGGATCCGGATCTCGCCGAAGTGGAAGATCGACGCCGCCAGTGCCGCGCTCGCGGCGCCGGCGGTCAGCACCTCCGCCATGTGAGCCACTGTCCCGCACCCGCCCGACGCCACCACCGGGACCCGAACGGCGTCGGCCACTGCCCGTGTGAGGGCCACGTCGAACCCGTCCTTCGTCCCGTCCCGGTCCATGCTCGTGAGAAGGATCTCCCCTGCTCCCTGCTCCGCGCCCTCCCGGGCCCAGGCGACGGCGTCCTTCCCCGTGGGAGTGCGCCCGCCGTGGACGAAGACCTCCCAGCCCCCCTTGCCCGTCGCCCGCGCATCGATGGCGAGGACGACGGCCTGCGAACCAAAACGCCGCGCGAGCTCGCCCAGGAGGTCGGGGTTCTCGACGGCGGCGGTGTTGACGGCCACCTTGTCGGCGCCGGCCCGCAGCAGCACCTCCGCGTCGTCCACCGACCGCACGCCCCCGCCCACGGTGAAGGGCAGATAAACGGCGTCCGCGACCCGGCGCACCATGTCGATGACGATCGGCCGAGCGTCCGACGAGGCCGTGATGTCGAGGAACACGAGCTCGTCCGCGCCCTCGGTGTCGTATCGCACGGCCGCTTCCACCGGGTCGCCGGCGTCGCGCAGCGAGACGAAGCGGACACCCTTCACCACCCGGCCGCGGTCCACGTCGAGACAGGGAATGAGTCGCTTCGCGAGCATCACCGTCCCTCCACCGCGGCAGCGAGGGCCGCTCGGGCCTGCGCCAGTGTGAAGCGACCGTCGTAGAGTGCCTTGCCCGAGATGACCTCGTCCACCCCGACGTCGGCGAGCACGCTCAGGCGGGCCAGGTCGTCGAGCGTCGAGATGCCGCCGGCTGCGGTGACCCGAAGCCCGCTCCGTCGGGCCATCTCCTCGATGGCCTCGATGTTCGGACCGGCGAGCGTGCCGTCTCGGGTGACGTCGGTGTACTGCACCCGTGAGATCCCCCAGCCTTTCACACGTGCGGCGAGCTCGAGGGCGTCGAGCTCCGTGTCCTCGGTCCAGCCGGAGACCGTCACCCGGACCCCCCGTGCGTCGATCGCCACCGCCACCGCCTCCGGCCAAAGCGCCGCCGCCTCTTCGACGACCTCCGGGGCCGTCACCGCGGCGGTCCCGAAGATGAGCCGCTCCACGCCCGCGTCGCGGTACCGCCGCGCGGTGTCCAGGGTCCGCAGCCCGCCACCCACCTCGACCGGGATGCCGACCGCCCCGACGACGGTGGCCACGGCGGCCCCCTGGGGACGGTCGTCGATCGCGGCATCGAGATCGACGAGATGGAGGCGCTCGGCCCCTTCCGTCTCCCATCGTCGTGCGGCGGCGGCCGGATCGTCTCCGTAGGCCGTCTCCTCCTCCGGTCGACCCTGGTGCAGACGCACCACTCGGCCATGTCGGATGTCGATGGCGGGGACGACGATCACGCCGCCCTCCGCACCGTCTCGACGAAACGAACGAAGTTCGCCACGATTCGCAGGCCCACCGCCTGGCTCTTCTCCGGATGGAACTGCACGCCGAGGACGCGCTCACGCCCCACCACCGCCGCGAAGCCCCGGCCGTAGTCGGAAGAGGCGATGACGACCTCCGGCGCGGCGTCACAGAAGAACGAGTGAACAAAGTAGACGTGTGCACCGTCTGTTAGACCTTCGAGCAGCGGATGGGACGCCTCCGAGTGCAGCTGGTTCCACCCCATGTGAGGAACCGGCAACCCGTCGCCGAAGCGGCGCACCCGGCCCGGCAGGAGGCCGAGGCCCTGAAAGCGGCCGTGCTCCTCGCTCTCTTCGAAGAGCACCTGCATGCCGATGCAGATGCCCAGGAGGGGCACCCCGGCCTCGACCGCCTCGTGAAGGATCGGGACGAGTCCCCGCCGCTCGATCTCCGCCATCGTCGCCCCGAAGGCGCCATCGCCGGGCAGAACGAGAGCGGAGGCCCGGCGCAGGACCTCCGGCTCGCCCGTGAGCCGGACGTCGGCGCCGACGTGGCGGAAGCCCTTGGTGACGCTCCCCAGATTCCCGATCCCGTAGTCGACGATGGCGATCATGGGATTCCTTCTAGAGCGTGCCCTTCGTGGACGGCACGCCGCTCGCCCGGGGATCGAGGGCAACGGCCATCCGCAGGGCCCGCGCCGTCGCCTTGAAAGTGGCCTCGGCGATGTGGTGGGAGTTGCGACCCCGGATGAGGTCGAGATGCAGGTTGAGCCGGGCGTGGTCGGCGACAGCCCAGAAGAAATCCTCGAAGAGCTCGGTCGGCATGTCGCCGATCCGCTTCGCCCGGAACACGACCCCGAAGTGCAGCCAGGGACGCCCCGAGAGGTCGACGACCGCCCTCGTGAGCGCCTCGTCGAGGGGGCAATACGCGTGACCGAAGCGTGTGATTCCCTTCTTGTCGCCGAGGGCCGACTTGAGCGCCTGCCCGAAGGCGATTCCCACGTCCTCGACGGAGTGGTGGGCGTCGATGTGGAGGTCGCCCTGGCAACGGACCTCGAGCCCGATGCCGGCGTGCTTCGCCAGCGCCGTGAGCATGTGGTCGTAGAAACCCACACCGGTCTTGATCCGGATGCGGGTCGCGCGGTCGAGGTTGAGCGCGACGGTGATGTCGGTCTCCCGGGTCTTTCGCTCGATGCGGGCCTTTCGATCGGCCATCGTCACGCCCTCCCCGTGTCGGCGGTCACGTTCACGCCCATCTCCCCGAGCACGGTGCCCAGTGCGTGGAGAAAGGTCTCGTTCTCGTCGGGGGCTCCCACGCTCACCCGGAGGCACCTGGAGAGCATGGGATACGAGCTCACGTCACGGACGAGGACCCCCCGCCTGTGCAGCGCCTCGAAGACGCCTCTGGGCGACACGGTCTCGAGCTCGAGCAGGATGAAGTTCGCCTTCGACGGCCAGGCCCGGACCCCGGGGATGTCTCCCAGGCGGGCGAGCAGGCTCTCGCGTTCGGCGACGAGCCGGGCCACCATGTCCCCGATCGCCTCGCTCTCCTCGAGCGCGGCGAGCGCCGCCATCTGGCTGAAGAAGTTGAGGTTGTACGGAAGCCGAGCCTTGTTGACCTCGCGGACGAGATCGGGCGACCCCAGGAGGTACCCGACCCGGAGACCGGCGAGGGCCATGGCCTTGGAGAAGGTCCTGAGCACGACCAAGTTCGGGTGCTCCTCCAGCAGCGGCACCGCGCTCTCCCCGGAGAACTCGTGGTAGGCCTCGTCCAGGACCACCAGGCCGTCGCCGGCCTTCAAGAGCCTTTTCAGGTCCTGCCGCGGCAGCACGGTCCCCGTCGGGTTGTTGGGCGAGCAGACGATGGTCACCGCCGGGTCGCCCTGGCGGCGAGCCTCGACGAGCGCCGCTGTGTCGTAGCGCAACTCGGAGGTGAGCGGCACGCGCACCACGTCCGCTCCGAGGATCTGGCTCAGCAGCGCGTACAGGGTGAACGTCGGCTCCGGAATGACGACCCGCCTCCCGGGCCCCAGGGTCACGAGCAGGAGCGCTTCGATGAGCTCGTTCGAGCCGTTGCCCGCCAGGACGCCGTCCTCTCGCCAGCCGGCGAAGCGGGCCAGTGCGTCGGTGAGCTCACGGGGGTCGAAGTCGGGATAGCGCGCCCAGGGGCGAACCAGGGCCTCGTCGAGGACCCGGCGCTTGACCCTCTCCGGGATGTCCCAGGGATTCTCGTTCTGGTTGATCTTGACCGGAGCCTCCCGGGCGGCGAGGGTGTAGGCCCTCATCTTCCGTACGGCTGGCTTGACGTGCCGGAGCGGGTCCATCACTCCCCCTCGAAGCGGGTCAGCACGCTTTGAGCGTGCCCGCGGAAGCCCTCGGCGAGAGCCACGTGCACGAGACCCTCGGCCACACGGGCGAGACCGGCCTCGGTCATCCGCACGACGCTCTGCCGACGCTGAAAGTCCCGCACGGAGAGCGGTGAGGAGAACCGCGCACCTCCCCCCGTCGGGAGGACGTGGTTGGGGCCCACTCCGTAGTCGCCCACCGCTACGGGCGAATACGGTCCCACGAAGACCGCTGCGCCGACGATCCTCCGAGCCACGCGCTCGGCCCTTCGAGTCAGCACCTCGACGTGCTCCGGAGCGAGGGCGTTCACCGCCGCCACTCCCTGCTCGAGATCCTCGACCGCGACCACCGCCCCGTGCCGCTCGAGGGCGCGCCGCGCCGCTCGTGGATTCGCTACCGTCGTCACGCCCTCGGCCACGAGTCTCTCCGTCTCTTCGGCCAGCTCCGCGGACGGCGTCACCAGCACGACCATCTCGTCCCCGCTGCCGTGCTCGGCCTGAGCGAGGAGATCGGCCGCCACCCACCCGGGATCGGCGCTCGAGTCGGCGAGGATCACCACCTCGCTGGGTCCTGCTTCGGAATCGATCTCGACCTGTCCCCGGACGAGCCTCTTGGCCGCCGTCACGTACGCGTTGCCCGGCCCGACGATGCGGTCCACCCGGGGCACGACCCGCGTTCCGTACGCCAGGGCGGCCACCGCCTGCGCCCCGCCGATCCGGAACACTTCGGTCGCTGCGCCCGCAATCTCCAGAGCCGCCGCCACCGCCGGGTTCGCCTCGAGCGTCTTGGGAGGCGTCGCCACGACCACACGGCCGACACCGGCCACCCGGGCCGGTATGGCGCTCATGAGCACAGAGGAGGGATAGGCTCCGGCTCCCCCCGGCACGTAGAGCCCGACCGACGCCAGCGGACGGACGACCTCTTCGAGCACGGATCCATCGGGCAGCTCGGAGCGGAAGCCTCCCTGGAGCTGCCGCCGGTGGTAGTCCTCGATGCGGCGGGCCATCTGCCGGAGTGCCCGCACCAGCGATCGATCGGCCTGGGACGCCAGAGAGCGGATCTCGCCGGGCTTCACCCGAATCTGGGCCGGTGTCAGGCGGACGTCGTCGAGACGTGCGGTGTAGCGGACGACAGCACGGTCTCCCTCGACGCGCACGGCTCGAACGATCCTCTCCGCGGCCCGCAGGACGGCCGGACGGGGGGCGGACGAACGGGGCAGGCGAGCGAGCCAGCGGTCCCAGTCCCGACGCCCGTAGGTGAGCCGGTTCATCGCAGGGCCCTCTCGAGGGTCTCCACGAGGCCCTTCACCGCGGCTCGCTGCGCGTGGAAGCTCGCCCGGTTCACGACGAGTCGCGCTGACGACTCGGCGACGTCCTCGACCTCGACCAGGCCGTTCTCCCGGAGCGTGCGGCCGGTCTCGACGACGTCCACGATGCAGTCGGCAAGGCCGAGCCCGGGGGCGATCTCGACCGAGCCCGCCAGGCTCACCACCTCGACGGACACGCCGCGACCGAGGAAGTGCCGGGCGGCCACCTTCGGGTACTTGGTGGCGACGCGCACCGTCGAGGCCACGGACGCGGGGGCCGCTCCCGCAGGACGTGCCACGACCAGTCGGCAGCGTCCGAAGCCCAGGTCGAGGGGCTCGAAGACGTCACTGCCGGCCTCGAGAAGGACGTCCCGGCCGGCAATTCCGCAGTCGGCGACCCCGTACTCGACGTAGGTCGGCACGTCCCCGTCTTTGACGAAGAGGAAACGCAGCCCGCCCACCGGCACGACCAGCCGGCGCGTCTCGCCATCGGGGAACGGCAGGCCCGCGCGACGGAAGAGGTCTCGGGTCCCGGAGAGGAGCTTCCCCTTGGAGAGAGCCACGGTGAGGCTCATGGATCCCCCCCGTCGTGTTTGTCCAGGCGCACACGCACTCCCTTTTCCCGCTTCGAGCGCGCTTCGGCCAGGGCCGAGCCGAGGTCGGCGTCAGCCACCGGATGGACGGGTTCGGGCGGCGGCGCCGGCTCCCCCTTCTGCCGTGCCAGGAGAAGCGCCACCCGGTCGAGGCCGAGCATGAAGCCCACCGCGGGGAGTGGACGTCCGAAGCGCCCGAGCAGCGTGTCGTAGCGACCGCCGCCTCCCACCTCGAACCCCAGGCCCGGTGCGAACACTCTGAAGACCAGGCCGGTGTAGTAGTCGAGCCCGCGCACCTCGCCCAGGTCCACCGCGAGGCAGGAGCCCAGGCCCGCGCGGTCCAGGGCCTCCCACACGGTCCTGAGCTGGCCGAGCGCCTCCGCCGCGGCAGGACAGTCCGCGACAACCTCGGCGGCATCGAGGAGAACGTCGGAACCCCCTGCGAGGGCCGCCAGGCGCTCGAGAGCGTCGCGCCTGTCCTGGGGAAGATCGACCCCGGACAGCGCCCGCCGGATCCCCTGGGCGTCCTTCGCCTCCACTCGATCCCGCAGGTCCTCGAGGCGGGCCGGCTCGAGGTCGGATCCCTCGAGGAGACCGGTGAAGACCCCCACGTGGCCCAGCGTCAGGACGAAACCCGAGACGCCCAGGCGGTCGAGACACTCGGCGGCGATCGTCAGGACCTCCGCGTCGGCCGTCCGGGAGTCGCCGCCCAGGTGCTCGAGCCCCATCTGGAAGAGCTCGCTTTGCCGCCCTGCTTTCGGCGGCTCGTAGCGGACGACCTCTCCCGAGTAGTAGAGCCGGATGGGAGTGGGCCGGTCGCGAAGACGACCGGCGGCGATCTTGGCGAGCAGGCTGGTGAAGTCGGGTCGAAGTGCCAGCACGGACCCGTCGCGACCCACGAAGGAATAGGTCCTGGCGGAGAGCGACTCGCTGGTGAAGACGTCGGCGTAGTCGAACAGCGGCGGGATGATCTCCTCGTAGTCCCAACCCTCGAAGACGCCGATCGCCGTCTCCTCGATGCGCCGCCGTCGCCGAGCCTCCTCGCCGACGAAGCACTGCACCCCCGCAGGGATCTGAGCCAGCCGGTGTGCTCCGTTCATTCTCGAGCCCCCGCCTCGTCGAGGGCGGCGTGAGCCGCCTCGGTCATTGCCCCGATGGGTGCTTCCGCACCGGTCCAGGCCTCGAATTGTCCGACCGCTTGGGCCACCAGCATCTCGACCCCGTCGATCGTCCGGCAGCCCGCGGCCTTCGCGGCGCGGAGAAGTGGCGTCTCCCGAGGCTCATACACCATGTCGAAGACGATGCGGTCCGGGCGGAGGACGCCGGGCGGAACAGGGCTCTTTCCAGGTTGCGCCCCGGAGCCCACCGGGGTTGCGTTGATGAGCACGTCCCAGGGCTCTCCTCCCAGGGCCTCGAGCCCACCATGCGCGCTCCCGGTGGTCGACGCCACCTCCGCTGCTTGCTCCGCTCGACGCGCCCGGACGGTGACGCGAGCGCCGGCGCGGGTGAGGGCCAGCGCCGCGGCACGGGCGGCCCCGCCGGCGCCGACGATATCGATCCGACGCCCGCCCACGTCTCCACGCTGCCGCAAGGGAAGAAGGACCCCGTCCCCGTCGGTGCTGAGGCCCAGCAGCCGCCCATCCTGGACCACCACGGTGTTCGCCGAGTCCGCTTCCGCCACGTTCGGGGTCACCGACTCGAGGTGTGGAACGAGCTCGGTCTTGTAGGGGCGGGTCACGCTGAAACCGGAAAGACCCAGGCTCGAGCGCGCCTCCAGGAACGCCTCCAGCGACTCCGATTGAAGCGGGACATAGACGGCGTCGATCCCCCGCTCGGCGAAAGCACGGTTGTGGATGGCCGGGGACAGGCTCCGAAGAACGTCCCGCCCGAGGATGCCGTAGACGAGGGTCCCAGATCCAACCGAGCGAACGCCGTACGTTCCGGCGAGGACGTGTGCGGGGATCTGGCCCGGGGCCGCCTCGCCGCCCCGGGCGGGGGAGGCGAAGGTGAACGGCGCCCCGTACCGCCCGCCGAGAATCCTCGAAGACGTCCCAAGGGGTCCCATGGCCAGCACGACGAGACCCCGGCCGGCCTTCGCGGGGGAGGCGTGACGGCGGGCAAAGTCCAGGAGCCGTCCCACGTCCGCAACCGAACGAGCGGTCCCGACGATCTTGATCACATCTGCGCCGGTGGCGGCCATCCGGGAATGAAGCCCGTCGAGGTCGCCGGGCAGCCCTTGGAGGTCGTGTGAGGAGACCACGAGGCCCCGGCCGGCCTTCGCCGCGATCACGTCGTCGAAACCGGAGTCGAGCTCCACGTCCACCAGGTCGACGCCGCGGTCCACCGCCTCTTGCAGGATCCGTCGACGACCGTCGGGGTCGGCGTCGGGCCAGCGCCCTCCTTCGGACTCGGGGCGGCAGGTGAGAAGAAGGGGCTTCGCCCGGGCACGGAGTAGGGCGGGAATGTCCAGGTCACCGACGAAGTCGGCCCGCACCTCGAAGAGGTCCGCCACGGGCGCGAGCTCCGCCATCCGGGCGAGCGTCGCCTCGGTGTTCGCCTCGGTCAGGCTCACGCAGATTGCGGTCACGTTGTCCGTCGCGGTTCCAGAAGCACAAAAGCCTCTCCAGGTTTCCTGAAGAGGCTCTCTCGCCAGAGTCCGCGTCCCCAGGAAACCCGCTCAACTTGCGGCGGTCCCCGAGGGGCCCACCGCTACGGGTGCCCGTAGTAATGAAACGCGGTCCACCAACGGCGCACGACCCCGCCACGAGGGTCACGTCCATTCGAGCTGGCTTGCAGGGTCATGTCGAATCGTCCCACCAGACGGATGACTCTAAAGGACCGTGGCGAGGCTGTCAAGAATGGAATGCCGCCGTGTCGAGTGCCGCCAGGCCCGGGAGCAACGGCGGGCAGCCTCCTGCATGGCGAGCTGACCGGACCGGCCGAGCGCTTGGCAGCGGAGGCCGGCTTGGTGTATACGCAGCACACCTGACGGCCCGGCTCCCCCGCGTGTCGACCCGTCGGCGACTGCCACTTGCGAGACGAGCCAGCCCTCTTGACCACTCTGCCGACCTGAGGCAACCAAAGGAACGAAAGTATCACTACATTTGGAACGACAGACAGGACCAGCACTTCTTCTTCGACGTCGAGGACGATCCTCTGGCGCAGAACAACCTCTACCCGTCGGGGCTGCCCGAGGAATCGCGCCTCTAGGATCAGCTCTTCAAATGGATCGTCGAGTACGACCAGGCCAGGGCACGGCCAGCGAGGCGCGCCCGTCGGCGAGCAGGAGAAGTCCGTTGTCTGCCAGCGCGGCGCGGACGGCGCCGGAGGTGAGAGCGAGCTCCTCTCTCAGGCGCTCCCGCTCGTCGAGCTCTCCGGCACGGGCGGGTCCGCCGGCAAACGCATGAGCCTTGACGGTGCGCCCGTCGGCGTGCAGGACGTCGGTCATCTCCAAGACGCGGTCGGAGCCCTCCTCGGCGGCCACGACGTGAACGGGGCGGGTGGCGATCTGGGTCGGCACCACCCCATTGTCGCTCACCCAGCCGCCGGAGAGGGAAGGCCTGCGTCCTGCGATATAGTGCCCCGATGTCCGACGCGACACGCCGGCCCACGACCGACCTCCTCTCCAGGGCACACCCGTGGCACGGAGTCGCGATCGGGCCGGACGCGCCCCGGCGGCTGACAGTCTACGTGGAGATCGTTCCCACCGACACCGTGAAGTTCGAGCTGGACAAGGACTCGGGCATCCTCAAGGTGGACCGGCCCCAGCTCTTCTCGAACGTCTGCCCCAGCCCCTACGGCCTGGTGCCACGAACTCTGTGTGCGGACGAAGTCCCTCCTTCGCCGAGGAGTGCTCGGGACGCAAGGGCATCAAGGGCGACCAGGATCCTCTCGATGTCCTGGTGCTGACCGAGAAGGTGCTGACACACGGGAACATCCTGGTGCAGGCCATCCCGATTGGGAGGCTCGGCCTCATCGACGACAACGAGGCCGACGACAAGATCGTGGCGGTCCTGGCGGGAGACGCGGTGTACGCGGGGGTCGACGACATCTCGCGCCTGCCAAGACTGCTGATCGACCGGCTCAAGCACTACTTCCTGACCTACAAGCAGGCGCCGGAGGACCCGCGACCGGCGTGCGAGCTCACCCGTGTTTACGGGCGGGAGGAGGCCTACGAGGTGATCCGCCGCAGCCAGGTGGACTACGACACGCGTTTTGGAGCCCTCCATCGCGCGCTCGAACAGGAGCGCAGAGCCTAGCTGGCCATGGGCACCATCATCGTCACCGGCGGCGCCGGGTTCATCGGCTGCAACTGCGTCCGCCATCTGCTCGCCCGCACCGAGGACCGCGTGGTCGTTCTGGACAAGCTCACGTACGCCGGCCACCTGGCCAGCCTCGCCGACGTGGCGTCTCACTCACGCTACGAGTTCGTCGAGGGAGACATCGCGGACCGGCCCCTCGTTCGCGGGGTCATGGAGCGGTTTCGGCCTGACGCGATCGTGAACTTCGCAGCGGAGACCCACGTCGATCGGTCCATCGACGACGCGGCGGCGTTCGTCCGGACGAACGTCCTCGGCACGTTCGAGCTGCTCGAAGCCATCCGCGTCTACCTCCGCGACGATCCCAGGCAATTCGCGGGCTTCCGGTTCCTTCACGTGTCCACCGACGAGGTGTACGGCACGCTGGGCTCCGAGGGCGCCTTCTCCGAGGAGACGCCCTACGCGCCAAACTCGCCCTACGCGGCCACCAAGGCGGGGGCCGACCACCTGGTCCGGGCGTATCACGAGACGTATGGCCTCCCGGTCGTCCTCACCAACTGCTCGAACAACTACGGGCCGTTCCAGTTCCCGGAGAAGCTGATCCCCCTGATGATCCTCAACGCGGTCGACGGCCAAGACCTTCCCATCTACGGCGACGGCGGCAACGTGAGGGACTGGCTCTACGTCGAGGACCACTGCGAGGGACTCCTTCGCGCCCTCAGAAAGGGGCAGAACGGGGGCAAGTACAACATCGGCGGAGGCAGCGAGCGGACGAATCTCCAGGTGGTCGACGCTCTCTGCGCGGCCCTCGACGCGGAGCTCCCCGCACGGATGAACGCGGAGCTGTCCTCGCGGGGGCTCACGTCCTACGCGGAGCTCAAGAGCTTCGTGCCCGACCGGCCGGGCCACGATCGTCGCTATGCGATCGACGCCACCCGGGCACGCACCGAGCTCGGCTGGCGTCCGGCCCACGCCTTCGAGGACGGGCTGCGGGCAACCGTGCGATGGTACCTGAAGCACCGCGAATGGTGCGAGACCGTCCAGTCGGGTTCGTACGGCCGGGAGCGCCTGGGGCTCGAGGGATCTTGAGAGGGCCCAGATGAGGTTCATGCCGACGGAGATCCCCGACGTCATCCTGATCGAGCCCGATGTCCACCGCGACGAGCGCGGTTTCTTTCTCGAGACCTGGCACCAGCGCAAGTACGCCGAGGGCGGGATCACCGGTCCTTTCGTGCAGGACAACCACTCGCACTCCCGCAAGGGCGCGCTCCGGGGGCTCCACGCCCAGCGGGAGCGGCCCCAGGGCAAGCTGGTGCGAGTCGTGGCAGGGGAGGTGTTCGACGTCGCGGTCGACATCCGCCGGGGCTCGCCCACCTTCGGAAAGTGGGTGGGCGATCGTCTCTCCGGCGAGAACCTGCGCCAGCTCTGGATCCCCCCCGGGTTCGCCCACGGCTTCTGCATCCTCTCCGAGCTCGTCCATCTCGAGTACAAGTGCACGGACTTCTACGACGCGTCGGACGAGATCGCGGTCGCCTGGAACGACCCCGAGATCGGCATCGAGTGGCCGCTCGCCTCCCCCACGCTCTCCGCCAAGGACGCCGCGGCCCCGCCGCTCAGCAGCCTCCTCGCCCAGCTCCCGACCTGGAAAGGCTGACCCGGCGGTAACAGACCGCTCCGGCTGCTTCTCTCCAAGCCAGGGAGGAGGAGCCGATGACACCAACGGACAGGCGCCGATCCGGTGCCGCAGGCCGACTCGTCGCGGTGGCCCTCATCGCATCGTTGAGTGGCTGCCACCAGGTGCTCGAGCCCGAGCTCCACCCCGGCAGCAAGGTCCCGTTCGCGCCACCCAAGCTCCACGTCCTCAAGGCCCACATGACGTCGAGCGAGCTGTACGTTCTCGACTCCTGGCGAGTGGTGGCAGACGGACGCCGGCTCGAGGGGAGCGGCGCGCTGTACTCCATCGATCGTGAGCTCGTGTCGGAGGGGTCGGCTTCGATCGAGGTGAGCGAGGTCGCGCTGTTCGAGACCAACCGGCCCGACAAGGTCTCTCCCTTTGGCAGCGCGCTGCTGGGCGTGATGACGGTCGTGACCGGCGCTGTCGCCGCGGCGTGTGTGAGCAGCCCGAAGTCCTGCTTCGGGTCGTGCCCCACGTTCTATGTCGAAGGCGGAGACGAGGACCGTCCGGCTGCCGAGGGTTTCTCCGCGTCCTTTGCTCGGGCGCTCGAGGCCCGGGACGTCAATGCCCTGCCCCCGGTCAGGGGCCCGGCACGCCGCTTCGTGGTCACGATGCGCAACGAGGCCCTGGAGACTCACGCCGTCAGGCGCGTTCGCCTTCTCGTCGCCCGGCGGCCCCCGGGCGGACGGATCCTCGCCGGTATTGACGGGCGTTTCTACCCGTCGTGGGACCTCTCCGAACCGCTGGCCTGCCGGGCACCGGAGGGCGAGTGCCTCGGCGCCATCGGCACACAGGGCGGGGCGGAACGAGCTGGTGGAGCACGGCCCGGGCTACCGTCCGGACGACCACGACGTGCGGCGGCCGGTGCGAATCGCCGCCCTCGAGCGGCTCGAGAGGGAGCACGGCATCGTCCCCGGCATGCCCCGAGGCAGGGAAACGCCCGGGTCCTGAGCGCTGCCACAGCGGATCGCCCGCCGGGGCCCCGGGCACAACCCGGAGGGTGTCTTGACTGAGACGCCCGAACATGTGACGCTGGCGTATTCATGCTGACGATCAGATTTTTTCCCTTTCGACAAGTATCGTTCGTGTTGGCGGTGGCGTTTCTCATGTCGTGCGGGGGGGGCAGCGCAACGGCGCCGGGTCCCGTGCCCACGCCCATCCCCACGCCCGTCCCCGAGCCGACACCCACGCCCATCACCACCAGCTGCTCGCCCCTGCCCCCGGGGGCCTCGCGACTCAAGCTCAGGATCCAGGCCAAGAACCGCGAGTTCTGGGACATCGATGCGACCCCTCTCGTGGGCCCCGACGGCGACTACTGCCGCTCGATCGGGTTCACTGACGGGCGGACGATCTGCGCCGTGCGGCCCGAGGGCGATCCGCAGCGAGTCGAGTGCGAGGCTTGGGCCGTAGGAGTTGCCCGGGACACCGGGCAGCTGGGGCCAACGTGGACCCGAGACGGCGAGTTTTGCGCGGGGCCCGAGAGCGAGTGCGAGCACGAGCCCGCCAACCTCTTCCAGCTCCGCGTCTACACGGGTGGGCTGATCAAGGCCTGTAGCGACCACATGGCCTGCGGCGAGATCTTCACCGACAAAGACTTGTAGACGGGTCGGCGCAGGACTGGAGCCGCAGGCTCACCGATTGATCAACCCGGCCCCTGGCTTCGCACCGTCCACTACGGGGTCACCTTCAGGTCGGCGAAGTGCGCCTCGGTGCCGGTACCGATCCACACAGCGATCCCGCCCTCGGTGTCGCCGAGCTTGAGGTCCTTCACGATGAGGGTGGGCTGCTCGGCGCCGTGTACGAACAGTCGGGCCTCCGTGCCCGAGAGGACGATCTTCACGCGGGTCCACTCCCCGGGCATCAGATCGACGTACGACTCGTAGAGTCGCGGGCTCTCCTGGCGGAGACGGTGCCAGGGAAACTCAGGATGCGAAACGTACTGGCTCGAGTGATTTCGCCGCAGCTGGTTCTCGGCCCGGCCGTTCGTCGGACGGAGATAGAAGCACTCGTAGCGGAGCGGGTCCTCCTGGACGTGGAAGGCGATCCCCACGAAGCCCCTGGCGCCCTCGAACGCGCCCGCGCGGGGGCCCCCGGCCAGATCCACCTCGATTGTGCGCCCCGCCCCGGGGATCTTCAATCGCCCCGGCGACGCCTCGAGGCCGCCCGGCGGCGCTCCGGATCATCGGGAGCCCTTTTTCGGCCCGAGTCGCGGAGCGCGTGCCGAAGGAGGAACTCGATCTGCGCGTTGAGGCTGCGCAGGTCGTCGTTCGCCCATCGCTGGACGCCGTCGAGAACGTCCCGGTCGATGCGGATCAGAAAGGCCTTGCGATTGACCACGGCCACACCGCCCCTACTGGTAGATCGTGCCGGCGTTGATCACGGGCTGCGCTTCTTGATCGCTGCACAGCACCACGAGCAGGTTGGAGACCATCTGCGCCCTGCGCTCCTCGTCGAGCCGCACCCTGTTGCTGCGGGAGAGCAGGTCGAGGGCCATCTCCACCATCCCCACCGCGCCCTCCACGATCTTCGTCCGCGCCGCGATGATGGCCCCCGCCTGCTGACGGCGGAGCATGGCAGCGGCGATCTCGGGGGCGTAGGCCAGGTGGCTGATGCGTGCCTCGATGACCTCGACACCGGCCTTCAAGAGCCGCTCCTGGATCTGCTCCTTGAGGTTGGTGGCCACCTCGTCCGTGGCGCCACGGAGCGAGAGCTGCTCCTCATCGTGGGCGTCGTACGGGTAGCGGCTCGCCAGGACGCGGACGGCTGCTTCGCTTTGAACCCTCACGTAGTGGTCGTACTCGTCCACCTCGAAGACCGCCTCGGCCGTGTCGACCACACGCCACACCACGACCGCCGCAATCTCGATGGGGTTGCCGTCGGTGTCGTTGACCTTCAGCTTGGCACTTTCGAAGTTCCTCACCCGCAACGAGACACGTCTCTTGCTGTAGAACGGGTTGGCCCAGCGCAATCCGGGGTCTCTTGCTGTGCCACGGTAGGCGCCGAAGAGCTGGAGGACCAGTCCCTGGTTGGGCGCGACGGTGAAGAGCCCCGTCGTCATGAAGATGTCGATCACCAGCACCGCCGCGAAAGCCACCACACCAAGCGCGTCGCTCGCGCCAGCCGCGCGGAAGATGCCCAGGCCGGCCACAACCACGATGGTGATGAAGACCACCAGCATGAGGAGTCCCGGGGCCGTGTGTCGTTCCTTCTCGCGAATCATTTGCTCCTCCCTCGTGCAGTCGAGACGTCTATCAAAATGACATCATTGCGACATCGTCAGATCAAGACACCAGAGGTGAAGCGTGGCGAGGGGGTCCCCGGAGCGGGGGCTAGCTCTCGGGCTCGGGCTCTTCTTCGGCCAGCCACCGGCCCCAGACGAAGAGGCCGGCGGCGATCAGCCAGGTGACCAGGGCGAAGAGGGCCGAGAGGGCGTTGAGCCAGCCCCAGAACGACGCGCCGGGGGGAGGGGAAAGTCGTGCCAGCGCGACGCCCGGCCCGTCGCTCAAGGCCCCGATCAGGGTCGCGAGCAGGAGGAGCGTCCCCCATCCCGCCAGCGCCCACAGCGCCACGAGCGACCCTCGGACGAGCCAGCCGACGACGCGGCGGACCGCCTGGGAGCTTCGGCTCATCGTCATCGTTTCGGTCCCGCCGAGGGTGCGTGCGCCGGCATCACTTGATGGTCTGGCCACCCTCCACGCGCCCGAGGTACTCCAGTACCCCCGGCCGACTCCGGGTGCTCGCCCCGAAGCTGCGTGAGGTCCTGCTCGGCGAGGGCTTGGTTGCCCTGGCGGAGGGCCTGGAGCGCCCGAGCCACCTTCACCTCGAGCACGAGCGCCTGCGCCTCGGGGTCGTTCTCCGCCATCGCGGCCGCGATGGAGGCGTCGCCAAGGGCTTCCGGGGCCCGGTCGAGGGCGAGCTTGACCCGGGCCCTCTCCATGTAAGCAGCGACCGCACCCGGGGACGCCTCGATCACCTGCGTGAGAAGCGGCTCCGCTTCGGCGGCCCGACCCGAAGCCCGCAGCACGCTCTCCTCTTGAGCCACCGACGCCGACGCGAGGAGCACCATCGTCAGCACGTATGCCCATGGCTTCATTGGAGTCCTCCTGGCCCGAGGAAACGGATTGTCCCGGGTGACGGGCGGACCGCTCGCCGCCGGAATGCTAGGCCCAGGACCTCCCGCAGGTCAATCCTACTTTCGACCCGGTCAGGCGGAGGCGCCATTCAGGAGAACCCGACGGCAAGTCGAAGCGGTTCAGGCGCTTCGGGGGTGTGGCCGGGGTCCTTTACGGTCTACTTCAAGTTGTGTTAGATTCGCTCGGTTGCACTAGATATAGGGGGTTTTGTCCTGGGATCCATGCTTCTCGATTCCGTAGAAATTCTTGGCTTCAAGAGCTTCTGCGACAAGCAGGAGGTGTCGTTCCGCGGCGGTGTCACGGGCATCGTGGGCCCGAACGGCTGCGGGAAGAGCAACATCTCCGACGCCATCAGCTGGGTGCTCGGCGAGCAGAGCGTCAAGAGCCTTCGCGGCACTTCGATGGAGGACGTGATCTTCGCCGGCAGCTCGAGCCGCCAGCCGCTGCAGATGGCCGAGGTGAACCTGAAAATCCGAGGGCTGAACGGCAACAGCCCCGACGGCTCGGCCGAGTGCGTCGTCACCCGGCGCCTCTACCGCAACGGCGACAGCGAGTACCAGATGAACGGCCGCACCTGCCGCCTGCGTGACATCCACGAGATGTTCATGGACACCGGGCTCGGCTCGAAAGCCTACTCGATCATCGAGCAGGGCAAGATCGGGCAGATCCTCTCGACGAAGCCCACCGATCGCCGCGCGATCATCGAAGAAGCGGCCGGGATCACCAAGTACAAGGCTCGCCGACGCCAGATGCAGCTCAAGCTGGAGGCTGCGCAGCAGAACCTCCTCCGCGTCAACGACATCATCAACGAGGTCGAGAAGCAGCTCGAGAGCCTCAAGCGTCAGGCCGCCAAGGCCCGCCGCTGGCACAGGGTCCGCGACGAGATGCGGGCCGTGGAGCGTGTCGTCTTCGGTCGCCGCTTCCTCGAGTTGAGCGAGCGGGGGCGCGGCCTGGACGAACGACATGCCGCGGGAGCGGAGCGAGAGCGCGCAGCAAGCCTCGCTCTGGAAACCGAGGAGGCACAGCTCGAGGTGCGGCGGCAGAGCCTCTACGAGCTCGAGGCGTCCCTCGAGGAGGTGCGCGGACGGCTCTCCGAGCTCACGCTCGCCGTCGACCGGCACGAGGGTCGCAGCGGACACTGCAAGGAGCAGATCGCGGAGACCGAGACGCGCAGCCGGGAGGCCGCTCGCGAGGAGCAGGAGCTGACCGAGCGGCTGGGTCCCCTCGAGGAGCAGCGCACCGCGAAGCAGGCCGAGGCACAGAGCCTCCGGGAGCAGCTGGCGACGGCGGAGCAAGAGCTGCAGCGAGCCGACGTCGCGGTCCAGGACGCGTTGGCTCGTCAAGGGGAAGCCGACGCAGGTCAAGAAGAGGCCCGCGAGGCACAGGTCGGGCTGTTGGGTCGCATCGCGACGCTGCAGAACAGCCGCGCGTCGGTTGCGGGCAACTCCGAGCGGGCGACCGCCGACCTGCTGAAGCTCGCCGCGGAGCGCGAGGAGTGCGAACGCGAACGGGCTCGCGTCGGGTCGGGCCGCGACGACGCCCTCGCACGCAAGCAGCAAGCCGACGCGCTCGCGGCCGAGCTCATCCGAAGCCGCGACGAGGCCGCCGCCAGGGGAGAAAAGGCGCGCACCCGGGCAGACACGGTCACGAAAGAGGTGGAGACCCTCCAGAGCGAGAGCGACAGCCTGGCCGGTCGCCGGGCCTCGCTCGAGGAGATGGTGGACACCCACTCGGCGTTCGACGAGGGCGTGCGGGCGCTTCTGAAAAAGCCCGGGGACCTCGACGTGCGCGGGGTCGTCGCGGACACCCTCGAGACGGCCTCCGAGTACGAGCGTCCCGTCGAGGCCTTCCTCGGCGATCGTCTTCAGGCGGTGCTGGTGCCCGACACCGATCTGGCGCTCAGGGGTATTCGCTGGCTGCAGTCGTCGGGAGCGGGGCGCGGCGCCTTTCTGCCACTCGCCTCCGCTCGCACGAGGAGCGACTGCGGGCCCTTGCGGGCCATCGCCGAGCAGGAACCGAAGGTGCGCGGGCTCTTGTCGGATTTCTACCGCGTCACCGGCCCCCACGCTGACCGCATCGGCGCCTCGCTGCCGGATGCCCTGGTCGTCGAGACGCTCGAGGACGCTCTCGAGATCGTGTCGCGCCGGGGTCCGGTGGCGGTGGCAACCCTCGCCGGGGAGACGCTCCGGGGCGCCATCGTAGAAGGCGGGCGGAGCGTCAAGGGCCTCCTCGCCCCCCGGCGCGAGGTGCGCGAGGTCGCGGGCCGCCAGGAAGAGGTCGAGGCGCTCATCCAGACCGCCAGGGCCACCCAGGCCGAGGCGCTTGCGGCCGTCGAGGCCGCGGCCGCCGAGGGTCGGGCGCTCGAGGAGCGCATCCACACGGCCGAGAAGGACCTGGTGGCCGTCCGGCACGACCTGCAGACCGCCGAGGAGGAGGCCTCACGCCTCGACCGCAAGGCCGCCATCCTCGAGACCGAGCGCAGCCAGGCCGAGGAAGAGCGGGGCGCGGCAGCGGTGAGACTGGCGGAGATCGACCTCTCGCTCGGCGGCGCGGAGGAGGAACGCCAGGAGGGGCACCTTCGACTCGCCACGCTCGCCGACGCCGTCGGGGAGGCGCGCCACGCCACCGAGGCGGCCCAGGGCCGGCACGCCGAGGCGCTCAGCGCCCTCGCGGCGTTGCGGGAACGACTGGCCGCCGCGGACAACGAGTGCCGGCGACTGGAGGACGACCTCGCCGAGCTCGCCCGGCGCATCGACGGCGCCCGAACCCGAGCGGCCGAGACCGCCGCTCGGCGCGGGGAGCTCGAGCGGGAGCTGGCCGAGGTCGAGGCCCTGCTCTCGGAGGCGCTCCAGGGCCGCGAGCGCGTCACCGACGATGCGGCGGTGGCCGAAGAGAAAGTCCGGCAAGTCAGGGAAGAGTTGGAAGGCCGCGAGCAGGGCCTGAAGGAGCGACGCCACGAACGCGACGTGCTGCGCGACGCGCTTAACGAGCTCGAGGTCGGCCGAGCCAGGAACGGATCGGACCTCGACCACGTGGCCCGCGAGTGCCACCAGGCGGTGGGACAGACCGCGGCCGAGGCCGCCGCGACGCTCACCGACGAGGACAGGGTCCAAGAGCTGGAGAGCCTGGCGGCCCAGGTCGAGGAGCTGCGCGAGAGGCTCGATCGAATGGGTGCCGTCAACACCCTGGCCGTGGAGCAGGCTCAGGAGCTCGAAGAGCGGCACACGTTCGTGACGGCGCAACGGCAGGACCTCCTCGACTCCATCGCCGAGCTGGACCACGCCGTGAAGAAGATCGACCGGGCCTCCCGCGAGCGCTTCCAGGAGGCCTTCCGGATCATCAACCAGCACTTCGGCGAGACGTTCTCCAAGCTCTTTGGCGGCGGCACGGCAGGCTTGTCGCTCATCGACGAGGAGGATCTGCTCGGCAGCGGGATCGACATCATGGCCCAGCCGCCCGGCAAGAGACTGCAGAACGTGCTGCTGCTCTCTGGCGGCGAGAAGGCCCTGACCGCCATTGCTCTCCTCTTTGCCATCTTCCAGTACAAGCCGTCGCCGTTCTGCATCCTCGACGAGGTCGACGCCCCCCTCGACGACGCGAACATCGGCCGCTTCGTCAAGATGCTCGAGAGCCTGAAGGAGCAGACCCAGTTCATCCTCATCACCCACTCCCGCCGCACCATGCAGATCGCCGACCAGCTCTACGGCGTGACCATGGAGGAGCCGGGAGTGTCGAAGCTGGTCAGCGTCAAGTTCACGTAGGCCACGACGCTCCCGGGCGTGGGAGAATCGTCGAGGTGAGCCACAGGTGGCATCGTACGCTGGAACCCCGAACGTGCCGCATTCGTAGGCGGAGTCGTAGACCAGGGGGGTCCCCCGGGCCTGGAGCCGGAACCGAGGCCAGGATCTTCTCGCCGCGGAGCGGATAAATCCTTCCGCCCGCGGCTCGTGATCTACCTCGCCGGAACCGATGGCGACCGCGTCTGCCGGGACAGCAGCATCCGGGGCTCGGCCTGCTCAGCGACATCATGGGCTGGCTCCTCGTCGTCTGCGAGCAGCACGGCCTCGACGGAGTCTCCTTCACCGCCGCTCACTACCACATCGCCGTGCAGAGCCGTCGCCTCGTGAAGCCACTTCGACCCGCGGACGAGGCACGCATGCGTGCACTGGCGGACGCCCTCGAGGGCCTGAGCCTCGCCGAGGCCACGAGAGCCATAACCGACGGGCAGGTGAGCGACACCTCCTCGGGGACGCCCATGCCCTGGACACCGGTCTCGACCCTCCTGCCCGTTTCCGAGCGCGCCAGGAACCTCGTGAGCGGACTCGACTACGAGAGAGCCGTCGAGCGTGAGAGGGACCGCCTCGATCTGCGCCTCGAACCCGCCCCCGCAGGACCATAATTCAGCGGAGGGCTCCCCGCGGCGTCCCCGACGCAGGTAGAATTGGGGTTTCGCACACCGTGGTCGAAGCCCGATGAGGAGGTCTCACATGACACGCATCTCCGTTGGAGTGCTCGGCGCCACCGGCGCCGTGGGCCAGCGCTTTGTGCAGCTGCTCGCTGCCCATCCCTGGTTCGAGGTGACCGAAGTCGTCGCCTCGGATCGCTCCGCCGGCAAGCCGTACCGCGAAGCCGCCCGCTGGAGGCTCGCAAGTGAAATCCCGGTGGGAGTCGCGGATCGCATCGTCGGCTCCCTCGGGACGCCCCTGGAATCGAAGCTCCTCTTCTCCGGGCTCGACTCCTCGGTGGCAGGCGAGGCCGAGGAGAAGCTCGCCTCCCAGGGGCACGCTGTCATCTCCAACTCGCGCAACCATCGTCACGATGACGACGTGCCGATGCTCATCCCCGAGGTGAACGCGGATCATCTCGACGCGCTCGAGGTGCAGCGCCGTCGGACCGGCGGCGGCTACATCGTGACCAACCCGAACTGCGTGGTCGTGGGTCTCGCCATGGTGCTCGCGCCGCTCCACCGGGCCTATGGAATCGAGTCCGTGGCGGTGGCGACCCTGCAGGCCCTCTCCGGAGCCGGCTATCCGGGTGTGTCCTCCTTCGACCTCACCGACAACATCCTCCCGTACATCGGAGGCGGCGAAGAAGAGAAGATCGAGACCGAGCCTCTCAAGATCCTCGGGAGCTGGGACGGCAAGGCCTTCGAGGACGCAAACCTCCCCATCTCCGCGTCCGTCCATCGCGTCGGGGTGATGGACGGGCACACGATGGCGCTGTTTCTCAATCTGAAGAAGAAAGCCTCACCGGAGGAGGCCAAGGCGACGCTGGGCGGCTTCCGGGGCGAGCCCCAGGAGCGCGGCCTCCCGTCCGCTCCTCGCCAGCCGATCCATGTGCTCGAGGCCCCGGATCGCCCCCAGCCACGGCTCGACCGGGACCGGGAGGGCGGCATGGCGGTGTCGGTGGGTCGAGTGCGCGCCGATCGCACGTTCGACCTCCGCCTCGAGGCCCTCGCGCACAACACGATCCGCGGCGCGGCCGGCGCCGCCATCCTGAACGCCGAGCTGCTTCACGCTCGCGGCCTTCTGCCGGAGTGACACGGCCGGACTCCGCCTTGAAATAGGTCGGGGGGCCGGCGATGCTGGGGTCCGGATGGAACGCCCCGTCACGGCCCTCTTGGGTCCCACCAACACCGGCAAGACGTACCTGGCCATCGAGCGGATGTTGGCCCACCCCACGGGGATGGTGGGTTACCCGCTGCGACTGCTCGCCCGGGAGAACTACGACCGCGTGGTCGCGCTCAAGGGGCCCGAGGCGGTGGCGCTCATCACCGGGGAAGAGCGCATCATCCCGAAGCCGAAGCGGCCCGCCTACTTCATCTGCACGGTCGAGGCCATGCCCCTCGAGCACCGGGTGGACTTCCTGGCCGTGGACGAGGTGCAGCTCGCAGCCGACCGCGAGCGGGGACACGTCTTCACGAGCCGCATCCTCAGCGCCCGAGGGCGGCTCGAGACGTGGCTGATCGGCGCGGAGACGATCCGTCCGCTCCTCGAGCGCCTGGTCCCGGACGTCGTCTTCCAGACGCGCCCCCGGCTGTCGACGCTCAGCTACTCGGAGCCGAAGCGGCTCGGCAAGCTGCCCCGCCGCTCGGCGATCGTCGTCTTCTCGGTCCGCGAGGTTTACGAGGTCGCCGAGCAGATCAAGCGCGAGCGGGGCGGAGCGGCGCTCGTGTTCGGCGCGCTGTCCCCCCGCACGCGGAACGCACAGGTCGGGCTCTATCAGGCGGGCGACGTGGACCACCTGGTGGCGACCGACGCCATCGGCATGGGGCTGAACCTCGACATCGACCACGTCGTCTTCACCGGGCTTTCGAAGTTCGACGGAGCGGGGCCCCGTCGTCTGAGCCCGGCCGAGGTGGGACAGATCGCCGGTCGGGCCGGGCGCCACGTGCGCGACGGCCACTTCGGGCCCACGATGGACCTCGGCCCCTTCGACCGACGGCTCGTCGACGCTGTCGAGAGTCACCGCTTTGCCCCGTTGCGCTCGGTCTTCTGGAGAAACGACGCGCTGGATTTCTTCTCGCCTCTCGCGCTCCTGAGCAGCCTCGAGGAGAAGCCTCGGAAGCCTTTCTTCGTTCGGATGCGACACGCCGACGACCAGCGGGCACTGAGCCTCCTCGTCCGCGACAGCGAGACGATGGCGCTGGCACGGGGCCCGGAGAGGGTCGAGCTCCTCTGGGAGGTCTGCCGGGTCCCGAACTTCCAGAGCGTGATGAGCGAGGCGCACGCGGAGCTACTCGCCCGCATCTATCGTTTCCTGACCAGTCCATCCGGCCGCATCCCGGAAGACGTCCTTGCGGCGCACCTCAAGGACGTCGACCGCACGGACGGCGACGTGGAGGGGCTTCTCGGCCGCATCGCCGCGATCCGGACCTGGACCTACATCTCGCACCGCTCGGCGTGGGTGCCGGACGCCCGGTTCTGGCAGGAGCGCGCCCGAGCAGTGGAAGACCGGCTCTCGGACGCGTTGCACGAGCGGCTCACACAGCGGTTCGTCGATCGGCCCGGGGCCGTGATCGCCCGGTACGACCCCTCGGAGCTCGTGACGAGCGTGACCCCGAACGGCGAGGTTCTAGTGCAGGGCCTGCGCGCCGGGGTCCTCGAGGGCTTCGGCTTCGTGCCCGACCGCTCCGCGACCACGGGAGGACGAGGGCTCCTCGCCGCCGCCAACCGCGCGTTGCGGGGGCTCGTCGAGGACAGGGTGCGGGCCCTCGAGGCGGACGGCGACGAGGCATTTCGAATCGGCCCGTCAGCGGAGCTTCTGTGGCACGGCGCGGCGGTCGCCCGCCTCGCTCCGGGCGAGGGGATCCTCTCGCCCCGCGTGGACGTTCTCCCGTCAGAGCTCCTCGACCCGCCTCGTCGGGAGCAGATCCGCCGACGGCTCGCGGGTTGGGTCGACGCGCACCTCCGCCGTTCCCTCGGTCCGCTGTTCTCGCTCACCGAGTCGGCGCCTGCCGGAGCGGCACGCGGGCTGGTGTTCGTGCTCGCCGAGGGTCTCGGGTCGGTGCGCCGGCGGGACGTGGCCGAACAGGTGGCCGCGCTCACCCGAGCGGACAGAAAGTCCCTGGCTCAGCTCGATGTCACTCTCGGGCGACTCACGGTCTTCCTCTCCGCTCTCCTCCGCCCCGATCAGATCCGCCTCCGGGCGCGACTCTTCACGGTGCGGCACGGCGGGCCCGGCGCGTCGGGGCCGCAGGGCGAGCCTTCGGTGCCGCTCGACACGGGTCTTCCATCGGCCTTCTATCTCGCCTGCGGCTACCAGCATGCGGGACGCCGGGCCGTGCGCGTCGACCGACTCGACCGAGCGGCCGCGCTGGCGGCCCGGCTGTCGCGGACGGGTCCCTTCGTTCCACCCCGGGACCTCGCGTCCATACTGGGCTGCGCCGAGGCCGAGGTGTCGGGCGTGCTGTCGGGCATCGGCTACGTGGAGCGCAACGGCCGTTTCGAGTGGCGACGCCGAAACCGCCGGGAGGCTCGGCGGCGAGCCTAGCTGCCCCGATCCGACATAAACTGCCGGAGAATGTCGGATCGAATCGACGCGAGCTGCCGTTGAACGGAGCCACCCGCCGGTGAGTCGGATCCGGGCGGTGAGCTACGCCTTCGTCGTGGCCCTGGCCGTCGTCACGTACGTTCACGACCTCTCGAGCCCGCACATCCCCAAGAACGGAGACGAGTACCCGTACACCCACATCACACGTCTCACGGCGGCCAGCGGGAGGCTGCTGCCGCTCGTCTCCGACCTTCCCGGGATGCGAAACACGAAACCTCCACTCCTCTTCTGGCAGGGCATCGTCTCGACGAGCCGGGGCCGCTCGTTCGGGTTGTGGAACCTGCGCTATCCCAGCGTCGTCTACACGTTGCTCACCGCGGCGCTCCTCTTCCTGCTGGGGCACCGCCTCGGCGCAAGCGTCGAAACGGGTTTCGTGGGAGCACTTGCCTACCTCGCCTTCTTCACGACATATCGCTACGGCCGCCCGTTCCTGACCACGGCGCCCGAGGTGTTCTGGCTCTTCTCTCCGTTCTTTGCCTTGCTCTACTGGCGACCCGTGTCGTTCGCCTCGCGATTCGTGCTCCCCGCCGCCATGGGCCTGGCCGTGGGCATCGCTCTTCTCTACAAGTCATTCGCCCTCGCCGTGCCGTTTGGTCTCGGCCTGGCGCTCTGGTACGCGCACGACCGCGGGTACCGGCCGGGCGACTTCGCCAGGAAAGACCTGGGCAAGGTCGTCTTCACCGTGACGACAGCCCTCGCGGTCTTCGCGACCTGGTTTCTCCTCGATCCCGATCCCCGGGCGATCTGGGAGGAGTTCGTGGTCGGCGAGAACGTCGGCAAGCTCGACCTCGCGGGCGCGTATCTCCCCGGTCTCCTCTGGGGCCGATTCAGCATCCCAGCCATGGCCCTGGGCCTGGTGCTGAACGCGGGGCTCCTGCTGCTTCCGGTCGCAGCGCTCATCGTCTCCGCGTGGCGTCGTCGGCGCGAGCTGAGCGATCCCGAGAAGCTCCTGTGGCTCTGGGTGCTCACCCTCTTCGTCGTCTTCTGTCTCCCCAGCCAGCGCTCGAGCCGCTATCTTCTGCCTGCGATGCCGGCCCTGGCGGTCCTGCTGGCCCTCCACTGGCCGCGGCTCCGTCGCGCGGTCGTCACGTCGACTCTCGTGCTCGCGGGGTTGGTGCTCGCGGCCATGGTGGTCTTGTCGTTCGCGCTCAAGGGCCAGCTTCCGGGCCCGGAGCCCTACGGGAGCGGTCATTGGGCGCTGCTGCTCCTCACGGCTGTGGCCCTCGTCTTCGGGCTTCTGCGGCCCGCACGCGATCCTGCCGGGGTGCTTGCCGCGGCTTTCTTGATCTTCCTCTCCTTCTCCTCGCTGCTGGGACCCCTCGACGGACCGCTGGGGCGTTACGACGAGACCGCGCAGCGGTCCGTCGAGGGGCGTGACGTGTGGGTGCCCGTGGACTTCATCGCCAAAGAGGAAGGCTATCGACTCCTCCTGCCCGGAGCGCGAGTTCGCGCATACCGGGAGGAGCGCGACGCGTCGGTGGAGGACGTGTTGGAGCATCACTCCCTTGCGATCGTTAGGCTGCGCCCTGGGGACGGGCTGGGCGAGAGCACCCGCGTCGTCGTCATCGGAGAGCGCCTCGACCTGCGCGGCCGGCACACCGGCGCAGAGATCCGGGCGATGCTCGCCGGTCAGGTCTTCGAGCACCTGTTCGTCCGTGAGGTGCTGGTGGAGCGGGCCGGGGGCTCCGGACTTTGAGAGGAAGGGGCGGCCGCCGGCGCCTGCTGGCCCTCGGGCTGAGTGCTCTAGCCTTCGGCGCCGGCTTCAAGACGGCGTTCGAGCGCCTTCCGCCTTCGGCGTTTCTTGCGACAGCGCCTGCCGAGGGAGGCCCCGGGGAGCCGAGCTTTCGGACAGCCTTCGTCTCCCGGCAGCACGACGTGACCGCCCACGCGGCATCGCTCGTCGAGCTGGGCGACGGGCGGCTGCGCGCGTTCTGGTTCTCGGGGAGTCACGAGGGAGCGCTGGACGTGGAGATCGTGTCGGCGACGTTCGACCCCGAGCGGGAGACCTGGAGCGAGTCGACGGTCGTGGCCGGACCCGAGACCACCGAGAGGGCCCTGTGGCGCCACGTCACCAAGGTCGGCAATCCCACCGCGCTCCGCACGACCGACGGGACTCTCTGGCTCTTCTACGTCACCGTCTCGGTGGGCGGATGGGGGGGCAGCTCGGTGAGCCTGATCCGCTCCTCGGACGACGGCGAGACGTGGTCTCCCCCGCAGCGACTCATCGGCACTCCGTTCTTCAACTTCAACACGATGGTTCGGGGAGCGCCGTTCGAATACGCCGACGGAACCGTCGGGCTGCCCGCGTACCAGAGCCTGCTCAGGGGTTTCTCGGAGGTCTTGCGTATCGACTCGAGCGGCGCCGTCATCGACAAGCAGAGGCTGAGCCGGCTCGGCGGGGGCTCGCAGCCCGCCATCGTGCCGACGAGCGAGAATGGCGCGCTCGCTCTCATGCGGCCCTCGGGACAGCCTGCGCCTCGGCGAGTGCTGATCAGCTCCACCCGCGACGCGGGAGGACACTGGACCCGCCCAGGGAAGACGTCGCTCATCAACCCCGACGCCGGTCTCGAGGGGCTGGCGCTTGGGGACGGCCGGGTCCTCGTGGCGCTCAACGACGTCGACGTCGAGCGGGACGCCCTGTCTCTCGTGGTCACCGACGACGGCGGAAAGAGCTGGACGACGGTGCACCTGCTGGAGGACCAGCGGGCGGCGCGCTCCCAGCCCGCCGACAACGACCGGTACGCCCGGACGGTCGAAGCGCTGGCCCGGGCCACGGACGACTCGATCGCTGACCCGAGCCGCTACGTCACCTCATCGAGACGCTTCATGTGCTGGGAGCCACGCTGCCATTTCGAGTTCTCGTACCCGTTTTTGATTCGGACGACGACCGGCGAGTTCCATCTTCTCTACACGTGGAACCGGGCCTACATCAAGCACGTGCGATTCAACCAGGGCTGGCTGGACGAAGGGCTGGCGGGGGCATCCCGTGGGGATCGCTGACCTCGTCGGCTTTGCCGGCGCCGCCCTCGTGATCGCCGCAGTCGGGGTGGCGACGGGCCGCCTCGCGGCGCTCGGCCGACCCTGGCTGGGGCTGGTGGGTGCCGCGTGCGCCGCCATGGCTCTCCTCCCCGTCGTGCCGCTGCCCCTGGCGGGGTCTCTACGAGGTGTCACGGGAGATCTCAGCGTTACGACGCTGGTTCTTCTGACCCGCTTCGTTCTCCGCCCCGCCTTCGATTGGAAGCCGCTCGAGGCGCGCAGCGCCCTGGCGCTTCAGTGTCTCGTCACGGCGGGAGGGCTCCTCCTCTATCCACTAACGCTTGGCCTGGGCCTGTGGGACCCGTACAGGCTCGGCTACGGGGAGCTCTGGTTTCTCGGGGCCCTCGTGGCCTTGGCGGCCGTCATCCTCTTCTTCGACCTCTTCTTCGTCACCGTGTGCCTCGCCCTCGGGGTACTCGCGTGGAGCCTGGGCGTTTTCGAGTCTCGCAATCTCTGGGACCACCTGCTCGACCCGCTCGTCTTCGTCTGGGGGCTGTCGGCGCTGCTCCTCCGTTCGGCGAGAGCGCTCCGGCGAGCCACTCGACGGGGAGCGATCGGCTTCATGAGCGGGGCCGAATCGTCCAGCTGAGGCCGACAGTCCCGCCCCACGTGCCCTGCTCGGAGAGAAGACCTCGACGCAGCGCCGCGTCGAAGCGCAGGCGACCGCGGCTGTATCGCGCGCCGAGGCGGCCTTCGGACCTCTCCCCGGCCCCGGGCTTGCCCTCGCCCGCCCGACCGGCGACCTCGGCCACGATCTCCCACCCGGAGCCCACCGCCCACCGCGCCGCCAGGCCGTAGGACACAAAGTCGAGCTGGTCGTGACTCTTGGTGGGGTCCTCATGGAGGAAGAGGCCTAGGTTCGCGTCGACCTGGACAGGGCCGAGAGGCTGAGTGAGCAACGCCTCGATGAAGAACCGCGTCGTGTTGGGGCCGAGCCCTAACGGCCGAAAGTCCTCGTCTTCGTAGGACGTCTGCGGAAGGACAATGCCAAAGCGCCCTGCAACGGTGGGCTGACGGCCCTGACCCTCGAAGAAACGAAGCTTGGTCCGAAGGATGATGTCGCCGAAGTCGGTGGTCCGGGGTTCGTCTTCAGCGCTCAGGACGCCCACCGCAGCCACCCACTCGACATCCAGCTCCACTGTGTCCGCGGGAGAGTAGACGAGGCGCAGGAGCGGGCCGTCCCAGCGCGTCCGCTCGACGCCCGTGAGGAAGCTCGGCTCGGAAGCGATCGCTTCGAATCCGGTCTCGAACAGGATCCGGCCCGCCGGCCCCGTGGTGGCCTCTTCGGTTCGAAGCGGACGGGTCTGCGCGTCGGCCAGCGCGGCAGCGGACATCAGACACACGATCGCACCGGCGGTGACGAGCCATGGTCTCAATGGAAGGATTCGCACCGAGCGCTTATACCCGCCGCGCGCCGTCACCGCAATCCGGCGGTGCCCCGAGCGCGGCCTTGGGCGGGCCCCGAGGAATCCTGCCCATGGGTCGAGTGCAGTCGGGCAGCTCCTCTAATGTCCGGTGAAACGGACCTCTTGGGGCAGCGGGTCGGCACGTGACTCTCCTCACGTCACCCGCATGCCGTGCCGCTGAGTCACCGTCTCTCCCCCGCCGGCCGGCGTCACGGGTCTTCTCTTCCAGGGAGTCGCCATGCTGAGCCTGAAGAACGTCCGGGATGATGACCTTCTCCGGCAGCTGTCCCAGCTCGTGGGGCAAGCCCCCGGGGGGTCGAGACCGATGTCGTCGCCCACATCGGCGAAGTGGAGCTGAGACGGCTGTACGCCCGAGAGGCCTGTTCGTCGATGTTCGAGTACTGCAGACGGGTCCTCGGTCTCAGGGAGAACGAGGCCTACCTGCGCATCACCGTGGCCCGTGCCGCCCGAGAGAACCCCGTCCTGTTGGATATGCTCCGCGACAGCCGCCTTCACCTGAGCGGGATCGCCCGGCTGGCGCCGCATCTGACACGCCAGAACTCGGACGCGGTTCTGAGGCGGGCCTCGGGAATGTCGTATCGGGAGATCAGGGAGCTCGTCTGCGAGTTGGAGCCGAAGCCCGACGTCGCACCAACGATCTGGAAGCTCCCCTGTCGTGCCTCGTCCACGAGTGTGGCTTCCGCGCAACTCGGTGCGCACCGAGTTGAGTCGGGCGGGCTCAACTCCGAGCCGAGGGTGGCCCGGCGGGATCGCCCTCCAGTCGTCGAGCCCCTCGCACCGAACCGCCACCAGGTCCGCTTCACCGCCAGCTCCGAGATTCGCGAGAAGCTCGAGCGCCTGCAGGCCCTCATGCGTTCCTCGGTGCCGGACGGCGATCTGGCCCGGATCATCGACATTGCCGTCACCGAGAAGCTCCAACGCGTGGAGGCGAAGCGCTTTGCCAAGACCAAAGCGCCCCGTAAGGGCCTCGCCGAGACCGACACCACACCGTCGTCACGCCACATCCCGGCCCCGGTGAGGCGGGTCGTGCACGACCGCGATGGCGGCCGGTGCGCCTACACCGACAGACACGGGCGACGCTGCGCCAAACGGCACGACCTGGAGTTCACCACAAGGAACTCTTCGCCCGCGGCGGCGACCACAGCCCCGGCAACCTGACCCTCCTGTGCAGGGCTCACAACACCCTGCTGGCCGAGCAGGACTACGGCAAGGACGTGATGGCGCGGTTCCGAGCCTCTGCGAGTCGCTCTACCGTGCCTGTGGATGCGTACGGGGACCGGATCGCCGTCCAGCCCCGGTGGCGCGCTCCCGGATAGCCAGCCCTCTCACGCAACACCGACCGGGAGAGTCGTCATGGCTGCGCCGGTCCCGCGGACTCCAGCGCTTTGATCCGTGCCACGCACCGCACGTCGTCCTCCCACCGTTCGGTGATTGGGCGGAGAACGGACTCGCGGCTCTCCTGGTGAGCCGCGACCATCCTGGAAAGGCGCTCGACACTGGCGTTCGAGCATGTCCCCGGCGGCAGGAAACGGGCGATGAGTTGCGCCCTCATGAAGTACTCCGGATCGGCTTCGGACTCGGTCGCGGCGATGTGAGCGACGATTCGATCCGCGAACTGCTCGTGAAGCTTTTCCTGGCCCTCCACGAACAGCACCCGCGCGGCGGTGCGGTGGTCGGCGAACGATGTCTTGCTTTCCGGGTCGAAGAGGTCGTCCAGGTACGTGGACTTCGTCTCGGCATCAGGGTAGATCGAATGGATTCTGACCATGCTGCGCCTGGCCCGCGCCGAGTCGTCACGTTCGAGCTCGGCTTCGGCGCGCGCCAGTGCACCACGCTGGCCGTTGCGGGCGAGGGCCGTCAGGATACCCCAGCGCCGATCCTGGTCGACGGTCAGACTCGGCACCTTCAGCTCACCGTCCATCAGCTCCACCAGACGCGCAAGCCCTTCGTCACTGAACATCGCCGCGGCAGTGTAGAGATTGAAGAAGAGCGTTTGCTTCTCGGACTCGGCATCGACGATGCCTGTTCCAGATCAGGTTCTCGACCCGCGGCCCGTACTCCGCCAGCAGTTCAGCGCCAGGGTCGCCCATTCCTGACAACATTCTCAGGGCTCGAACGGCGCCGCCGTAGATCTGCCTGATCGCGACTCGATCGTCCTCCCCGCCGCCGGACGCCAAGACCGCGTCCAGGTACTCGACGATGGGGATGGAGCCCGAGCGGGCTCCGTCCGACAAGGTTGCCCAAAACATCATTCGCTGGGACGAGTCCTCGACCGCCCCGATGTGTTCTGTGAGATTGGCCCGGGTGCGCGAGTCCAGATCGACGATCGCGTAGCCGTAGTCGCCGTGGTTGGGATAGACCAGCGTCGGGCACGGCCTGCCGATCGCCGCGGGAACCTCGGTGCGCTTGCTCGAGTAGGTCACTGGAAAGACCCCCGTCGTAGCCACGACACCGTCGGATTCGTCGTAGAAGCCCACCTGGACGCGCTGGGTGCGCAAGACGGGATGATCGGCCGGTGCGGATTGTCTCAGAGCAAACCTGTCCACCCGTCCGTCGGCGCAGCCGAAGTCGGCCCCGATGGTGTTCACGCCCGGTGTAAACAGCCATTCCCGGGCCCAATCACCGAGGTCCGTCTTCGCCGCTTCGCCCAGGGCGCCGACGAAGTCCTCCAGATCGGTGTTGCTCTCGGCGTGACGGGACAGGTAGAGGCGAATGCCGTCGCGGAAGGCGTCTTCGCCTAGCAGAAACGTGGCCTGACGCAGCACCGCCGCGCCCTTCGCGTAGCTGATCGCGTCCCACTTGTCGTAGACGTCGTCCGTGTTCTCCATCGGTGTCTCCACGGCGTGCGTCGTGACACGGCGATCGGTGTTGTAGGCCCGCCACTTGGGTCCGCGAAAGAACTCGTCCCAGACCTCGTCGTAGCCGATGGAGCCTGCGACGAAGACCCCCATGTACTCGGCGAAGCTCTCGTTCAACCAGAGGCCGTTTCACCAGCGCATGGTGACGAGGTTGCCAAACCACATGTGGGCCATCTCGTGGGCGATCGTCTCGGCCAGGCGGCGCTCCTCGTCGCGGTCTCGCCCGTCCCTTTGGACGACGTTCTCGTTGAAGGTCACCGCGGCAATGTTCTCCATGGCTCCCACGTTGAAGTCCGGGACCACGACCTGGTCGTACTTCTTGTAGGGATACTTCACGCCGTAGTAGCCCGCGCGCCCTCCTCCTCTCCGCGTACACCAGCCGGTGGCCAGCCCTGTTTGAGGTTCGCCCCATCCCATCCGAGGACGAGCAGCATGGGGGGATGGGCGGAGTTGTGGGCCGGGACGTCACACACGGCTCTCACGCCGTCGCGCCGTGTCGCTTGACCGCTCGCAGAAGTCGTCAGAGCCGCCGGAGACCGCGATTAGAGCCTCTCATTCCCATCGAAGGGCCCCGCCGAGGGGGGGGGCCGAAAAGCAACCCCCTATGAATCAAAGCTTGCCGATCGCGGTCTCGAAGCAGCGGATGTGTTTCTCCAGATGAACCCCGATTTCAGACCCTATGCCATTAACCATCCTGAGCCTCGCCGACGAAGAAAGGCTCGCGACTGGTACCAGAAGAGTCTCGAGTATGCCGGCACTCTTGGTTGCTTCCACATTACGACCCTGCCAGGTGTCACTTTTGATGGCGAGCCACGCTCGGAATCTCTCGGTCGGGCATGTGATGAGCTTGCGTGGCGCGTGGAGGTTGCACAGGCGAGTGGCGTGACTTTCGCCATCGAGGCGCATGTAGGATCGATCGTCTCCCGTCCGAAGGCCGCTCAGGCCTTGCTCGAGAAGGTTCCTGGCCTGACGCTTACCCTGGACTACACGCACTTTACGAAGCTGGGGATACCCGACTCGGAAATTGAGCCGCTCCTGTCGCACGCGACACATTTCCATGCCCGGGGGGCGCGAAAGGGGCGGCTGCAGACGTCGTTCGGCAGCAATTCAATTGACTACGGGCGGATTGCCCGGAGACTGCAGAAGAGTGATTACCGTGGATTTGTCGGGATCGAGTACGTTTGGATAGACTGGGAACACTGCAACGAGGTCGACAATCTTTCGGAAATTGTTCTCTTCCGCGATTTTTTTCGATCCTTGTAGGTGATCAGAGTCTCAGCCCTCAGGTCGTCCTGGCGACTCGCCGGAACGACCCAAACTGCGCTTGTATTCGAGATCGATCGCTCCAAAGGCCGTTTCTCGCGTCACTTCTCCCCTGAGGTATTCTTGAAGCGGGATTCCGCCTCTTTCCTGGAACGCGACGTATCCGTCGTAACGCGGCCGCATCAGGCATTGTTCGTGGGTTCTACGGCTTTCAGAGAAGAACTTGCCGCTCAACCCATCCAACTCTTCGTCGTCCCAGGCTTCGATTCGAGCCGGCTGCCCGCCCGCATAGGCATAGATGCCTCTTTGGACTCCGTTCGACGTGTACAAGACGTTCACCCTGACGATCGACCATCCCTGAATCGTGAAGCTCGATCCTCTCCTCTCTTGCGCGGGATGGGGAGTAGCCTCGGGAGACCCTCTCTGTCAGACTCCCATTCCTCGACCCTCCAGCCATGACCGTGATTCCGATCCCAAAAGGCATCTCCCCTTCGCGCTTGAGTGCTCCGATGGCCGCGCTGGCCGTCCTGACGGTCACGGGTGTCCTGGCGTCCTCCGACGAAGCTTCAACACCCGGGCCGGGGCGTGATCGGCGTCTGATCGACACCGGGCGCCCGATCCCCACCGAGAGCTACGCCGATCAGCCATACGTCGTCCAGACCGACGACGGGGCGTGGCTCACAGTCATGACCAGCGGCTCGGGCCGGGAGGGTGATCCCGGGCAGACCGTTATCACCATGCGGAGCATCGATCGAGGCGTCTCCTGGTCCGAGCGCGTCGCGCTCGAGCCGACGGACGGTCCAGAGGCGTCCTACGCCGTCCTTCTCAAGGCCCCGGGCGGGCGGATCTTCTGCTTCTACAACCACAACACCGACGACGTCAGGCGGGTCGTGGCAGAGAAGTCCCCGTGGTCGCCGGACGGGTTCTTCGACCGCGTCGACACACTGGGCTACTACGTCTACAAGTACACCGACGACCACGGTCGCTCCTGGTCGACCGAGCGGACGCCCATTCCTCAGCGCCTCTTCCAGATCGACCAGGAGAACCCCTACGAGGGCCGGATCCTCTTCTTCTGGAACGTGGGCCGCCCCTTCGTTGATCGGGGCCGCGCGTGCGTCCCTCTCCACAAAGTCGGGGCCTTCGGCCATGGGTTCATGGCTCGAAGCGAGGGCGTTCTGCTCTGCAGTCCAGACCTCTTGACCCTTCCCGACCCGAGGGCCGCCACCTGGGAGACGCTTCCCGATGGAGAGGTGGGGCTCCGGACGCCGCCCGGCGGTGGCCCCATCGCCGAAGAGCAGTCCTTTAGCCCGCTCTCGGACGGCTCGCTCTTCGTCGTCTACCGTTCCATCGACGGGCACCCGGTCCACGCGTACAGCCGCGATGGGGGGCGGACCTGGACGCGTCCCGCCTACCTGCGCTACGGCAACGGCCGGCTCGTCAAGCACCCGCGCGCCGCGAACTTCGCCTGGCGGTGCCAGAACGGGAAGTTCCTCTACTGGTTTCACAATCACGGCGGGCGCTGGTACGAGGACCGAAACCCGGCCTGGATCGCCGCCGGCGAGGAGATCGACTCGCCCGACGGCCGAATCATCGCCTGGGGCCAGCCGGAGATTCTCCTCTACGACGACGATCCCTACGTGCGTATGAGCTACCCCGATCTCATCGAGGATGACGGCCGCACCTTCGTGACTGAGACCCAGAAGCACCTGGCGCGGGTGCACGAGATCGATCCCACTCTCCTCGAGCTTCTCTGGGAGCAGCCTTCACGATCGGAGCTCACCCGGGACGGCCTGGTCGCAGAGTGGTCGAGGGCCAGCTCTCCCACCACGATCGAGCTGCCCTCCTGGCCGGTCCACGTCGATCGCGATCCCGATGCGCCCGACGGCCGGACCCGAGATCTCCGAGCCGGCGTCACCCTGGATCTGCTCATCAAGTCTGGCTCGACGTCCGAGACCACCTTGTTGGACACACGCTCGACCGATGGAGCCGGCCTGGCGGCGATCCTCACGCCCGAGCGGACGATCCGCTTCGTCATGAGCGACGGGCGAACCGAGGCGTCCTGGGAGAGCGACCCCGGGTTCCTCGAGACCGCCGGACCGCATCACGTCGGCATCGTCGTCGACGGTGGCCCCAAGTTGATCCTCTTCGTGATCGATGGCGTGCTCAACGACGGCGGCCCCACGCGTCAGTTTGGATGGGGGCGCTTCAACCCGGCTTTCCGAGGCATCGGAGGGTCCCTCAGCCTCGACATGTCCACCCAGGCCGACGACTCGGTCCAGTCCCTTCGGGTCTATCACCGCGCACTCCGCGTCACCGAGGTCATCGGCAACGCACGGGCCCTCGTCAGCCGTCGCGAGCCCCGGTGATCGTTCGAGGACGTCGGAGGCCTGGAGCTCAAAAAGCGCCTCTGGCTCGTCGTCTAGTCCGAGAGGCGGCACGTTGTTCTTCAACGATCGAGCGGTAGAGGGAAAGATGCTCGAGGGTGGCGTTGCAGACCCATCCTCAATGTCGCAAGCACGTCAATGATTGGAATGACATCAAGCGAGGCTATTCGAACATCAACACGCCGGTAGTTCTCGTCTATGGGGCAAGCGACTGGGCAAAGCACACGGAGCGAGCGAAGACGGCAGCGCTGATCCCGAATGTCAACGCAAAGACAGTCGAACGAGACGGCCATTTTCTCGTGCTCGATCAGCCGGAAAGAGTCTTGGCGTTGATCAGTGAGCTCTAGGCAAACTCCTCGAGCTCTTCGAGCCGGTTCAGCGCAAAGCGGGTCCCAATGTCGATCGCATGATGCGAGGAGATCGCGCGCCTCCAGCCGACGAACCATCCGGCCCGGCGGTTGGCGGCACCGGCTGAGAGGGCTCTCAGGCGAATCTAGCCGCGGAGAGCGACTCCCCTCCCCTCGCGACCAAGCCGCCGCCCTAGTCGGCCTCTTTGCCCGGGGCCGAAGGGGCTAAAGCCTCACCCTCCAGACCGAGGATCTTCGATGCGTTCTTGAGGTACACCTTCGCCAGGACCTCTTCCGGCAGATCCAGGCCGTAGATGTGCCACCTTCCCTGTCTGGGTACGCTACCGGTATCCGGATTGAAGTACTCATCCGCGGTCTCGAGGAATCGGTAGTAGATGCGCGACATCTCGGGGTTTGGCCCCAGGTCGGTGCCGAAGAGGATGCGGTCGGCGTGGCGAAGAAAGAAGCGCCGCGCTGTCCGTGGTTGGCGGCCCAGCTCCGCGATGCTATCGGAGATGTCCACGTGGAAGTTCGGGCATCGGTCGAGCAGGTCGCTCACCCACCCCAGGTTCTCCACGTACCCGCCCACGTGAGCCCCGATGAATGTCGTGCGCGGGTGCCGCGCCACCACGCAGGCCAGGCCGTTCATGATCTCCAGGAATGGAGGGAACGGCGGGCTCGTCCAGACCCACTCGGGGTGCTGTTGGAGCTCCTCCCACCGTTCGTTGGTCTCGTCCACCGGGTCGAAGAAGGCCACGGGATCACCGACGTGAATGAGCACGGGCAGACCGAGCTCGCCGGCGGTCTGCCAGATCGGATCCAGGCGGGGGTCGTCCACCTTTGCGAGCTGGTCCTGGTGATCGCGGACGGTCAGGCCCAGGAGTTTCCAGATCTTCAGTCCCGCCGCGCCCCGTTCTTTCTGAATGGGCAGCCGCCCCGCGGCCCACTCGGGAAAGGCCTCACCCTTCTCGGTCCATTTCGACCAGTCCACTCCGCCGAAAACGCTGAAGCGCTCCGGGGCTTTTGCCTTGAAGGCGTCCAGATGTGAGCTGAGGATGTCCTCGCCCCAGCCACCATCCAGGTCCACGAGGTGGACCACCCTGGCCTCGTCGAGGCGCTCGAGCAGCTCCTCGAATGGCCTGTTCTCCCACCCGCCTCCGAAGGGCTCGCCCAGATGGCTGTGGGCCTCGATCACGGGGAAGCGCGGCTTCTCAATGTGCGTGGCCTCCACGACGAGCTGTGATCGGGGATGAAAGCGCTCGAGCTGCATCCTGTGTCCCTCGGCGTCAGTCGACGACGCCTGCGGCCGCCAGCACCTTCCGGGTCGAGTCCGCCGAACGGCGGGCCACCTCCTCCACGCTCATTGTTTTGAGCATGGGCGAGAAGACCTCGGGCCCGACCCCATTCAATCCCCCGGTCTCCGCCAGGATTCGAACGAGCTCGACGTTGGGGAACTCGCCATCGCCTGGAAAGTGTCGATCGTAGCAGCTGTCCTTGATGGTCACGCCCGGGAGAAGCTCGAGCGGCCCGTCGTTGAGCTGAACGCAGTGGATCTGGTCGCCCGGAATCTCCCGGAGCAAGCCCATCTTCGACCCGCCCCGGACGTAGTGCCACACGTCGAAGACGATGCCGCCGTTCGGTGCCGCGGCGCCCTTCACGATGTCCCACGCCATCTGGAGGGTCGGTACTCCCCAGAGCGGGATGAACTCCAGGTCGCAGTTCATCCCGTGCTCACGGGCCCGCTTGCAGATGGCGGCGTAGTGCTCCGTGATCTCGTCCAGAGACATGGAGTCCAGGGGAAACGTGGCATTTAGGCTGGCGTGGGCACAGCCGAGGCCCTCCGCGAGCTCGAAGAACCGGTCCGGGGTGGTGCCCACGCTCTCGATGTAGGCGTCGTCCATGTTGTCGGGTCGCCAGATCCTCGGCCACGTGTTGAGCGGATCGAGCCGCGTGATCTTGACGCCCTCGTCGGCGGCCATCGATTTGATCTGCGCGTACGTCAGCCCATCGTCCAGGAATGTCTCGACCTCTGCAGGCATGAGAGACAGCTCCGGGAAGCCAGCGAGTCGGGTCGCCTCGGCCTTCTTCTTCAGCGGGAGATGCGCCACGTTCGAGAACGGCATCATGTAGGAAACGGTGGGGCGTTCCATCTCAGCTTCTCCTCGTCGTTCTTGCGTTCCTTCCCCCGCCTTCCGTTCGAGTCTGCGCGGGTCGAGGGGAGGTTGGTCGGATTCGTTTCGCCCTACCGGTGGTTCCCTTGCTGCGGACCGGCTCCGAGGGTCCACTCCGAACCCCGGGGCGAGTCTGCTTCGTCATTTTTTCGAAGGTCGCTCGGAGGCATGCCAGTCCGAGATGAGTGTGTTCTTCGTCTACGGAGGCGTAGCCGAGAATGAGTCCGTGCTCCGAAGAGCCGTGGCGATAGTGGATGGAGAGGGGCGTGGTGCTGATCGAGGCCTCGGCAGCCTCGCCGGCAACGACCCGGTCGTCGATCCCCTGTGCGAGCCGCCAGACGGTTTGGAGACCGGCCCCGCCCTTCAGAGGCTCCATCCAGTCCCCCAGATAGTGGGGGACCAGTTCCATGAAAAGCGACCGACGACGAGCGTAGAGCCTCTTCATGCGTCTCAGGTGCTTGGAGAAGTGGCCCTCGTTGATGAAATCGGCGAGGGCCGCCTGAAGGAAGAGCGGCGTGGTTTGCCCCAGCAGGAACAGCGCCTTTGTCATCTTCTCGTCGAACGCTCCAGGCATGACCAGGAAGCCGATCCGAAGGGAAGGAAAGAGAGTCTTCGCGAAGGTCCCCACGTAGATGGTGCGCCCTGTGTCGTCGACTCCCTGCATGGCGGGAATCGGCTTGGTCGAGAACCTGTATTCGCTGTCGAAGTCGTCCTCGATGGTCCAGGCCCCGGCATCGCGGGCGAGCTCCAGCAGCCTGAGGCGCTGCTCCATCCGCATGGTGATCCCCATGGGGAACTGACACGAAGGCGTCAGGTAGATGAGCCGAGGCCGCGACTTCTCCAGGTCTTCCAGGCACCAGCCGCTCTCGCTCACCCGTAGGGGCAGAAGGTTCGCTCCGGCGGACACGAAGGCTCCCTGAGCCCCCGTATAGCCGGGCTCCTCGAGCATCACGTCATCGCCGGGATCGATGAACAGGGAGGCCAGGAGGTTGAGAGCGCCCTGCGCCCCGCTGGTGACGATGACCTGGTCCGCGGAGCAGCGCACGCCCCGGGACGCTTCCACATAGGACGCGATCGCCTCGCGCAGGGGTGGGTGACCGCCGAAGCTGTGGTATCCAAAGACGTCGACCGAGCCGGGCTTGATTCGCTCGGTGAGCAGCCGCCGCCACGTACCGAACGGAAACTCCTGCATCTCGGGCATTCCGGGCTGAAAGAGCATTCCCTGGCTTGGAGCCCAGCTGTGCTCCTGGGCCACCAGGGCGCGGCCGCGGCGAGAGAGGCGCGGGAAGAGAGGCGGCAGGGCCGCCCGATCCGCGTCCGAGACAGGCGTGGGCAGATCGGCCACCCACGCCCGGGCGCCATGGGAGGTTTCGATGAACCCCTCGGTCGCCAGCTGCTCGTAGACGGCGACCACCGTGTTTCTGGCGACGGTCAGGTCGGACGACAGCGCCCGCGTGGAGGGGAGGCGCATTCCCGGGCGGAGAGTTCGCCGGAGGAGCAACGTCCGCAGCTGGTGGTAGAGCTGCCTGTAGTGGGGCACTCGGCTCTGACGGTCGATGGCGACGGTGTCCAGGACCGCTGGCTGGGTAGTGCCACTGGTTCCATGAAAACTCATCGAACTGGCTCTTTTCTTATGACCACTTAACTCTATACCATCCTGCCGTCATCTGGAGCGGATACCGACGGCACGCCGGCCCAATGAGGAGGATGAGATGTCACTCTCGACAGGCGCGCGGGTCCAGGACAAGGGTGGATCGAGTGCGGCCGACCTGGACAAAAAGGCCCTGTCGAACATCGTCTATTCGCTGGTGCCGAAGGAGCAGCTCCAGGCCGAGGGGCCCAGTGTCTACATGAAAGGCGAGGGCCCCTACGTCGTGGACCACAAGGGTCGCCGCCTGCTGGAGATGTTGAGCGCCACCACCCGCTCGAACTCCCTTGGGTATGGCAACGAGGAGATCGCCCGGGCCATGTACGACCAGGCGGTCAAGATGCAGTATTCGGGCTCGGGTCTCTACCTGAGCGAGCCCACGGTCGAGCTCGCCGCAAAGCTGGCCGAACTCGCTCCCGGGAGGCTGTCCCGGACCTGCTTCGTCAGCGGCGGATCCGAGGCCGTCGAGGCTGCCTTGAAGCTCGCCAAGCAATACCAGCAGCAAAGCGGCAAGAAGCCGAAGGCCTACAAGGTGATCGCCCGCTGGAACGCCTATCACGGTTCCACCCTCGGGGCGTTGTCGGTCACCGACTGGCTCGGGGTGCGGGACATTCCGGACCCACGAGCGCCGGGGCACAGTTTCGTGGCCAACCCCATGCGGTACCGCAATCCCTACGGAATGGACGACGACACCTACGCGGACCATTGCGCCATGCATCTGGAGCGTCAGATCCAGTTCGAAGGGCCGGACCTGGTTGCGGCGTTCATCGGTGAGCCGATCATGCAAGCCCACGGCGTCCAGGTTCCGCCCGACCGCTACTGGAAGAAGGTCCGTGAGATCTGCGACCGCTACGGCGTCCTCATCATCATCGACGAGGTGATCACCGGTTTCGGGCGAACCGGTCACTGGTTCGCCAGCGAGCACTTCGGCATCGAGCCCGACATCCTGACCATGGCCAAGGCCATGGGTGCGGGATTCGCGCCCATCGGCGCCGTCATGACTCGGGACGAGATCGCCGACGCCATCCCGGTGTTCCGACACGTCCACACGTTCAGCGGGCACGCGGTCGCCTGCGCCGCATCCAGGAAGGTCATCGAGATCAAGGAGAGGGACGGGCTCATCGAGAAGGCGCGCACCCTGGGAGCGCAGTTCGGGAGGGATCTCTCCAAGGCGCTCATCGACCATCCGATCGTGGGCGACGTGCGGGGCCTGGGTTTCTGGCACGCCATCGACTTCACACGAGACAAAGAGACGAAGGCGGCCTTCGAGGACGACACCGTGGCGGCCATTTCTCACCGCATCCGGGAGCACGGCGTCATCGTTGGACCCATTGGGACCGCCATCGAGATTGCACCCCCGCTCATCGTGGACAAGTCCCACCTGGACGAGTGCATCCGGGTCTGCAAACAGAGCATCGACGAGATCGCAAAGGAACGGGGCCTCCTGTAGGAGGCGCAACACGCCTGGAAATCTGACTCTAGAAGAAGCGGGCGAATAGGTCGGCAAGGAGGGTGGCATGAGACTGACCGGCGGCCAGGTGGTTGCGCGAGCGTTGAAAGAGTACGGAGTCGAGTTCGTCGCAGGCGTTCCAGGCCACGGGATCTGGTCCCTCTTCGACGCATTCCTGGAGAAGGACTCGGAGATCCCCTTCATACAGGTCATGCACGAACAGAGCGCGGTTCACATGGCCGACGGCTACTTCCGAGCCAGCGGCCGACCCATGGCCTGCTCCACTTCGATCGGACCCGGCGCCACCAACACGATCATCGGTTTGGCCACGTGCTACGCCGACTCCACCGCCGTCTTCTACGTCTCGGGGGGGCCGCCCACCCACATGCGGGGGCACGGCGTCCTTCAGGAGCTCGAGCGTCATCAGACGAACGCGTTCCCCCGGATCACCGAGCAGGTGACGAAGCGTGCGTACAGGGCCGGCCGGGTGGATGAGCTGCCCTTCCTCATGCATCGTGCATTCAACACGATGCTCTCCGGACGGCCGGGGCCCGTGCACGTCGAGGTCCCCATGGACATCCAGACCGAGACCGCCGAGGTTGCGATCCACCCGCTGGCATCCCGCATGGCGGTCGGGGTCGCTCATCCCGATCCCGCTGCCGTGGAGAAGGCGGCGGCGCTTCTGCTTTCCGCCAGTCGCCCGGTGATCGTCGCCGGGGGCGGCGCCATCACAGCGGGCGCTTCCGAGGCGCTGGCGGCGCTCGCCGAGAAGACAGGCGCCGCGGTATCGTGCACGTGGAACGGCAAGGGCGCCTTTCCGGACGACCATCCCCTTTCCATCGGGGCCGTGGGGCAGACGGGTACCTCCTGCGGGAACGAAATCACCGCCAGCGCCGACGTCGTGCTCTCCGTCGGCTGTCGGTTCACCGACTGGTCGGCGTCGAGCTATCGCAAGGGCACCAGCTTCTCCATCCCGCCGGGGAAGCTCATCCAGATCGACCTCGACCATCATGAGATCGGGAAGAACTACCCCACCGAGGTCGGCATCGTCGCCGATGCGCGTGCGACCCTCGAGGCCCTCGTCGCTGCCATCTCCGATCAGCAGTCGAAGGCGGCGCTTGGGAGCCGAGACGGCTTCCATTCCGACGTCCGTGCGGGCAAGGCTCGGTGGGAAGCCATGCTGGCGGAACGCCGGGACTCCGACGAGACACCCTTCACCTCACAGCGCCCTCTCGGCGCACTCCGCAAGGTGATGGACAGAAGCGGCATCATCGTTGCGGGCTCTGGAAACACCCAGGGCGCGGTGAAGCAGACCTTTCCCGTCTACGAGCCGCGCACCCATCTCACGTCGGGCTCGTTCTCCCCCATGGGATGGGCGGTCCCTGCTTCCCTCGGCGCCAAGCTGGCGTGTCCCGATCGCCAGGTCGTGGCCGTAGTGGGAGACGGGGACTTCATGATGTCCTTGCCTGAGATGGGCACTGCCGTCATGAACCAGATTCCGGTGGTCATCGTGGTTCAGAACAACCAGGGCTACATGTCCATTCGCGGTGGCCAGCGCAAGTTCATGGGCCGTCACGTGGGAAGCGAGTTCAACCACCACAAGAGCGGGGGGAAGCCCTACACCGCCCAGCTCAGCGACGTCGCCCGGGGTTTCGGAGTGGAGGCCTGGAAGGTGGAGAAGGCGGACGAGCTCGAGCCCGCGCTCCAGGCGGCCCTGGGGTCCGGAGGCCCAGCGCTGGTGGAGGTCATGACCTCCCGGGACGCGGCGGGCCCCTTCGTGACGGGCTGGTGGGACTTCCCTTCGCCGGCCTACTACGAGAAGGAGCAAGCCGAGTACGCCGAAGGACGCCAGGGCGAGCAGCACCTGTAGCGGCAGGCAACCGAGGTCGAGGACGAATCGTGATCAAGAGACTGAAGACCGGACTCGGCTCCAAGAAGACGCCCCGGGACCCGGACCTGACGCGGACCGTCGAGGGGCTTCTCCGGGAAGTAGAGACACGAGGCGACACGGCGGTCCGGGAGCTCTCGGTGAAGTTCGACGGACTGAATCGTGAGTCCTATCGACTCACTCGGGCCGAGATCGACGCGTGCGTCGACAAGCTCACCAGCCAGCAACGGGACGACATGGAGTTCGCCCAGGCTCAGGTCAGGAACTTCGCTGAAGCCCAGAGGTCGTGCCTTCGGGACCTGGAGATCGAAACCCTCCCCGGGGTCGTCCTCGGCCACCGCAACATCCCCATCGCCAACGTGGGCTGCTACGTGCCCGGCGGCCAGTATCCCCTCCTCGCCTCGGCCCACATGTCCGTCCTGACGGCCAGGGTGGCCGGCTGCCGGCGCGTGATCACCTGTGCCCCGCCCTTCGACGGCGCACCGGCCCCGCTGATCGTCGCCGCCCAGGCCCTGGCAGGTGCGGATGAGATCTACTGCATCGGAGGAGTGCAGGCCATCGCCGCCATGACCTTCGGCACGGAGACCATCGACCCCGTCGACCTCCTGGCCGGCCCGGGCAACGCCTACGTCTCGGAAGCCAAGAGGCTTCTCTTCGGCCGAGTCGGGATCGACCTTCTGGCCGGTCCGACGGAGACGTTGGTCATCGCGGACGACAGTGCCGACGCGGAGCTGTGCGCAACGGACCTTCTGGGACAGGCCGAGCACGGCCCGAGCTCGCCGGCCACGTTGCTCACCACGTCTCAGGCGCTCGCCGAGGCCACTGCACTCGAGATCGAGCGCCTGCTGAAGGTGCTCCCTACCGCGCCGATTGCCGGAAAGGCCTGGCGCGACTACGGGGAGATCATCGTCTGCGAGACGCTGGAAGACGTAGTGACCGAGGCGGATCGTCTCGCCTGCGAGCACGTCCAGATCATGACCGAGGACCCCGACGAGCTCCTGGAGAGACTCTCCAACTACGGGTCGCTCTTCGTCGGCTCCCGGACCACCGTGGCCTACGGAGACAAGGTGATCGGAACGAACCACACATTGCCGACCATGGGGGCAGCTCGGTACACCGGCGGTCTCTGGGTCGGGAAGTTCTTGAAGACCTGCACGTACCAGAAGATCTTGACGGACGAAGCCTCCGCCCGGATCGGGGAGTACTGCTCGAGGCTTTCCATGATGGAGGGCTTTCCGGGCCACGCGGAGCAGGCCAACGTCCGCGTCCGCCGGTTCGCCGGGAAGGACGTGGGCTACGCCGAGGCGGCCGCACCAGACGGGCCCCCGCGGCCTCCCACAGACAGGCCTTGAGAATCGGGGTCGAGGAGACTCACATGGCAACCACGCAAACCGAGCTCCGCACGCTGTCTTTCTCCGATGCCGCCATCGAGGCGACATTTGGGGAGGAACTCAGGGAGGTTCCGGTCGAAGAGGGAACGGTCGTCAATCTCTCTCCCGAGCCCTTGATCACAGGCGGCGCCGTGCCCGGGATCGTTCCGGCCTGGAAGTCCACATACCTCCGAGGCGGCGTGATCAGCCGGGGGGCCAGAGCCGCGATCCTTCGAATCCGCAACACCACCAACCTGGGCAGCGTGACGTTCCGTGGCTGGGACTGGCTCGGCAACCGCGTCAAGAGTTTCCCACGAGACACGCCACTGTACATCTCGCCCCAGGACACCGTTGGCCAGATCCGTCTCGACCCTCATGTGTTCACCAATGAGAGGCAGGCCCCGGAGGCAGAGCAAGACTTCGAGCTGAAGCTCAATCTGTGGTGGTCACCGGGTCACACCGACTGCTTCATCCACAACGAGCACTCCTTCCTCGAAGTTCACACTCAGATCCACGGTCTAGGAAGGATGCAGAAGTTCCGCGAACGTCGTGAGGACACCCTCTACGAGGACGTCCTGATGCCGGTGGGCTCGACTCACGACCCCTTCTGCCGCGTCGCAGGAAAGGACTCCTGGGAATACCCCTGGCACCGCTACTACGCCGACACGGACAGCATCTGGCTGGCCATCGAGTTGCACCCCTAGGAAGTCCCCGCGCTCCAGATCCCAGCGTCACTGGGAAGCCCCAAAAATCGCGGGGCCCTCCGATCCATGGCGCGAGGCGTCCAAACGGTCTAACCTTGGCCGCCAGCTGGGGTGTTGCCCCCAGTATATTCATAGGGGGTTGCTTTTCGGCCCCCCCGCTCGGCGGGGCCCTTCGATGGGAATGAGAGGCCCTAATCGCGGTCTCCGGCGGCTCTGACGACTCCTGCGAGCGGTCAAGCGACACGGTGGGACGGCGTGAGATCCGTGTGTGACGTCC
>CAUZDW010000004.1:0-159947 GCA_963578825.1 Vicinamibacteria bacterium | reverse complement strand
CGTAGGGGGGCTTGTCGAGCCATTAGATATGTAACCGGGAGGAGGGGGTTGTGGCGCGCATTCGACAGGGCATGGATGGCCCTGAGCTTGCGGTCGACGGTGGCGGAGAGTTTGAAGGGGTCGAGGCGGCCGCGAAGGGCCCGCAGCGCCGCCAGGCGAGGCGCTTTGTGTCCAGGGCCCAGGGCCCGCGATCAAGCGATCCAGAGCCGTCTGGGGCTGATCGTAGCGTCGGCGTAGCCGTGAGCCGACGCGCGTCTTGCTCATCAGCTTGACCGAGGGCAGGAAGAGGTTCTGCAGGAGGCGCAGCTCGTTGCTGTAGATCTCATTGATCGCCGCGAGCGCCCGAGGGCTGTCGTAGCGGAGATAGCCCCTGAGGCGCCGCACGTGGGTCCAGTTCTTCTGCTCGACGTGGGCGTTGTCGTCCTTCTTGTACGGCCGACCCCGAGTGAACTCGATGTCGAGCTTCTGGCAGTAGCGGTGCAGATGGTGGTTGATGAACTCGGAGCCGTTGTCCGAGTCGATACCTCGCAGCTTAAAGGGGCGTCGCTTGCAAATCTGCTCAAGCGCCTCCACCACGAAGGCTTGGCTCTTGCCCATGACAGCCTGAGTCTCCGTCCAACCGGTGTGGATGTCGGTCAGGGTGAGGGAGTGGATGAACTCTCCCTCGGCCCGATCCCCCGAGTGCGACACCAGATCGATCTCCGTGAAGCCAGGCTGGCTCACCTCCCACCGTCCCGCCCTGATGGGAATCTGGTGCTTGAGCAGAGTCCCCGGTTTGGTCTTGCCGTAGAGCCGTCTCTTCGCCTGCGCCTTGTAGGGCCCGAGCCGACGGTCGATCTGGCGGGGGCTGATCCGCAGCAGTTGGCTCTCCAGCCGCGCCGAGATCGAGATGCGCTTCTTGAGCCACGGCAGCCACAGCGGCAGCAGTGCCTTCAGCCTCACCGACCACGGGTAGTTCGCCGCCTCCCACACCAGGCGCAGCGCGTGATCCACCGACTTGCCATAGCTCGGCCCACGAAGCCGACGCCGGGGCGGCCGCCTCTCGGGAGCAGGGCCGTTCAGACGCCTCACCGCGTACTTGCGGTGATAGCCCGTCACCCGGCAAACCTCGTCCAGAATCCGACCCTTCTCCGCCCGATCCGCCTCCCGGTACCGCGGCCAGATCCGGCACAGATACTCCCACCGAGCCTGTCGTCCCAAGTTGTACCCCCTGCCCGGAGGGTTACATCTCAGATGGCTCGACGTACCCCCCTTCGGTTACATCTTGGACGGCGCGATACGTTCCCTTGAAATCGGCGCCGGGCGCGTGCTACCGTCCGTCCCGGGCACCGGGTTCTGCCCGGCTCCCCGCCGATGAAACACCACGCCCAACCCGTCAGTCTCGTCCCAGAGACCTTCCAATCAGGAGGCGTCGATGCAGGAACCGGTTTCGCTCAGCGAGGGCTCACTCACCGATGAGGAGCTCTCTCAGTTGGAGGTGCAGCATCACGAATTCGAGAGCCGCTTGGACGAGCTGGCCGAAAAAGCTGTCCTGACCGACGACGAACAGTTCGAGGAAACGACCCTCAAGAAGAAGAAGCTGCAGCTCAAGGATCGGATGCAGCGGATCGGCCGGCAGCGGGCGACGTCGGCGCATCCTTAGAATCGGGATCCCGCGTCCGCCCTCGAGGCGATCGCGAGGGCGGAGGACGATCACAGTGAAGCGCGCACGTCACTTCCGACGCGGTGTCGCGATCCTGCCGAGCCTCTTCACCACAGGGAACCTCTTCCTGGGGTTCTGGTCGATTATCAAGACAATGGACGGTCAGTTTGCCGCTGCCGCGCCGATGCTCGGCGGAGCCGTGGTTCTTGACATGCTCGACGGCCGCATCGCCCGGCTCACGGGCACTCAGAGCGACTTCGGCGCCGAGCTCGACAGCCTGGCGGATGCCGTGTCCTTCGGCGTGGCTCCGGCTCTCCTGGCCTATGGCTGGACCCTTCACACGCTGCCTCGTGCGGGTTGGACGGCGGCTTTCCTGTTCCTGGTGTGCGGCGTGCTCCGCCTGGCCCGCTTTAACGTCCAGAAGCAGGTCGTGGACTCGCGCTACTTTGTCGGATTGCCCATCCCGGCGGCCGCGGCCCAGCTCGCGGCGATCGTCTTCATCTTCCCGAGCCCGCCGACCGAGGGCTGGGCCGCCGTGCTCATGCTCGCTCTCGTTGTCACTCTGGCGCTCCTGATGGTCGGGACCTTCCGCTATCGCTCGTTCAAGGGGGTCGATCTCAAGCGGCGGCGACGCTCGATCACGGTGCTGGGGATCGCCCTGGTGTTCCTCCTGGTGGCTCTCGATCCCAAGGTGTTCCTGCTGGCTGCAGGCAGCATCTACACCTTCTCGGGGCCGGTCGGCTACGCCATGGGGCTCGTCCGCCGCAGAGGCGAGCAGTCGAAGTCCGCGGCGGCAACGGAGGAGTCCCAGGCGCGCTTGTGAGCCCCCGCCATCCCCAGGTGGGCGTCGGCGGGGTCGTCGTGGCCGATGGGCGTGTCCTGCTGATTCGACGGGGCAAGGCGCCGCTCCTGGGTCGGTGGTCGATCCCCGGTGGGACCGTCGAGTCGGGCGAGACCCTCGAGCAGGCCCTGGTTCGGGAGATGGCGGAGGAGACCGGTCTCGACGTGGCGCCGGTCAAGCTCCTGACCGTGTTCGACCGGATCGATCGAGACGGCGATCGGGTGGTGTTCCACTACGTCATCGTGGACTACCTCTGCCGGTGCCTCTCCCCGCCTGCCACGGCCAGGGCGGGCTCGGACGCCCTCGAGGCCCGTTGGGTGGGGGCGGACGAGCTCGAGCCCCTCAACCTCACCGTCAAGGCCCTCGAGGTCGTGCGGGAGGCCTTCCGCCTCTCCCTGCAGCGGTGAGCTTGCCAGGGAGAGGCGAGAGGAGTAGCCTCAAGTGGCCACTTGCCCTTTGGAGGGCAAGTGGCCCTGGGGAGGGGAAATGCGGCTCGTAGTGGTCGTGACAGTGCTGGCCCTTGGCGGGCCGGGACTGGCCGATGCCGGGGGCAAGAAGGACACCCCCGGGCCCATGTCGCTCAGGCAGCGCCAGCCGAAGGATGTGACCCCTCACGCCTCCTTGCGCTACCCCGACGTTCCGGAGCCCATGTCCCTGACCGACCGGCAGCCGAAGGATGTGACCCCTCACGCCTCGCTCCGCTACCCCGACGTCCCGGAGCCCATGTCCCTGACCGACCGGCAGCCGAAGGACGTGACCCCTCACGCCTCCTTGCGCTACCCCGACGTTCCAGAGCCCATGTCCTTGACCGAGCGGCAGCCCAAGGATGTGACCCCTCACGCGTCGCTCCGGATTCCCTGGACGCCGGAGCCGATGTCTTTGACCCGTCGGCAGCCGAAAGAAGTCGGCATGCATCCGTGGGTTCGCAACGCGGAGGCAGAGTGAGCTGAGCTCCGCTCAGAGCCGGTAGAGCATCCAGTAGACGACGACCCCGGACAGCGACACCCAGGCCCACAGGGGGAGCGTCCACCGTGCAATCGCCCTGTGTGCGGCGAATCGGGAGCGGAGCGCCCGGGTCAGCGTCACGAGGACGAGGGGCACGATCGCCACGGCGCCGACCGTGTGCGTGATGAGAACCGTGAAGTAGAACAGACGGATGGGTCCCTGCCCGGTGAAGCGCACCGAGCCCACCTGGAAGTGGTAGAACAAGTACGACCCGAGGAAGAGCGCCGAGCAGGCCAGCGCGCCCAGCATCGCGAGTCGGTGTGCGTCGCGGCGCCCGCGACGAATGAGCATCCAGCCCACGAAAAGGAAGGCCGCGCTCGAAGCATTGAGCGCGGCGTTCACCGTGGGCAGGTCGGAGACGCTCATGTCGCCCGCTCAGGCCGCCACGAGCCATTCTGAGGAGCCCGGCTTGGACTCGCGACGAAGAATCTCGACGAGCGCAGCCGGGCGAGGCTCAGAGCCGCGCGGCGAGAAGGAGTGAGCACAGGGCGGGGAGATAGAGAATCGAGGCGAAGAAAAGCCGCCTGGCGGCGGTGACGTTCCGGGCCGAGGCCAGGCGGAGCGCGAAGAGCGTGAGCGCGATCCCGAGGACAAGGGCTCCTGCCAGGTATCCTGGGCCGCCCAGGCCGGCCGCCGGTGCCGCCAGGCTCACGAGCAGTAGGGCCAGGCTGTGGATCACCGTCTGCCGCGCCGTGAAGACTCCCTCGCGATCCACGACGGGCAGCATGGGAAAGCCGCCCCGTTCGTAGTCGTCGCGGTAGAGCCAGGCGATTGCGAGGAAGTGGGGGATCTGCCAAAAGAAGATGATGGCGAAGAGGACGAAGGCGCCCCAGTCGAGCGATCCTCGTGCCGCTGCCCAGCCGATCACAGGCGGCAGTGCTCCCGGGACCGCGCCCACCAGGGTCGAGAGGGGCGTGCGGGGCTTGAGAGGCGTGTAGAGGACGAGGTAGCTCAGAAGGGTCGCCGTCGCCACTGCGGCCGCGAGAGGACCGGAGGCGAAAAGCAGCATCCCGAGGCCGAGGCTGCTGAGCAGCGCCCCGAAGAAGGTGGCCTCGGCAGGCGTCACCCGTCCTGCCGGAATCGGTCGCGTTCGGGTCCTGTGCATGAGGGCGTCGGCTCGCCGCTCGATGACCTGGTTGAGGACGGACGCCCCTGCAGCCACCGCGCCCGTTCCGAGCAGCGCCCAGAGGAGGGCCAGGCCAGGGACGGGGCCCGCGGAGGAGGTCACGAATCCCACGAGGGCGGTGACGAGGACGAGGGCGGTGATCCTGGGCTTGGTGAGCTCGAGCCAGTCGCGGGCCGCAACCCGTCTCACGGTGAGAGTGTTCGCGATCATGCTGGTTGGCGTGTCTTCCCGTAGAGGCCATCCGCCACGGGGCTTCGGTAGTGTACCAGACCGTGGTGGAACGTCTCACGGCTCCTCGGCCTCGGGCCCGCCGCCGTCTTTCTTTCTGCGTTCCCTGCGGCGTCGGCCCTGCCGGCGCTTGATCTGCTCGGCCAGGCTGGGCACCGTGTAGGCCACGACGGAGCGGTTCCGAAGGCCGACGAAGATCTGGCGGCCCGCAATGAGGGGAGCAGTGCGGATCTCGGCCGCCGTGCGCAGGCTGCCCAACGAGCGGCCTTCGGTGAGCTCGAAGCCGAGGATCTCGTTCTCGTGGCACGCGATGACGATGCTGTCGTCGAGCAGCAGTGGGCCCGAGAGTGGTCTCGAGGGCAACGCGCTGCGCCAGGCCAGGCTGCCTCCGCGCTGCAGGCCGTAGAGCACCGCGTCGAAGGAGGCGAAGAAGACGCGATCGGGAAGGAGGAGCCCCGGGGCCTCGATGTCGGCTCCGACCTTCCAGCGCCAGCCTCGATCGCCGTTGTCGAGGTTCACCTCGAGGATCCGACGATCGGTCGTGCCCACGTAGATGCGCCGCCGCTCCTCGTCGACGAGCACCGGTGCTCGGAGAGCGCTCTCGGTCTGGTGTGCCCAGAGAGGCAGGCCCGTGGCCCGATCGAGGCAGCGAAGGGTGCCGTCCGCCTCGCCAACCAGGATCCGGGCGGCCGTGGCGACCGGGGGGGCGGTGATGTCCGCAGGTGAGTTCTGGGTCCACAGGATTCGCCCGGTGTCGGCCTCGAGCGCCACGAGCCCCCGTCCGGCCACGTACACCCGCTCGCCTTCGAGAGTCGGGGCCGGGGGCCCGTCGCCCACCACGGGGGTCTGGGTCGTCCAGCGCACCTCGCCGTTTCGCACGCGCAGGCTCGTCACCGTCCCGTCCTCTGCATGAACGATCAGCCGCCCCGGGGCCGCTGCCAGACGCCCGGGTTGCCCCTCGTGCTTCCAGAGGACCGCGCCGGTTTCCTGGCTCAAGGCGTAGATGGTGCCGGCCCGGGTGGCCACGAAGAGGCGCCTGGTGTCCGCACCCAGAGGGGGAAGCACGAAATCGTCGAGGTTCTGCTCCCAGATCGGCGAGAGGGGAAACAGGGGCGCGCGGGGAGGGACTCGGTGCGCGCAGCCGACCAGAGCCAGGGTCAGGGGGAGGGCGATGAGGGAACGCTTCACGCGGCCGCACTATACACCGTCCGGCGGACCCGGGAGGGCCGGGGAGCGGAGGGTATAATCCGGCCTTCCGGGGAGGTTCATGGAGAGAGACACGATTGCCATTCTGGACTTCGGTTCCCAGTACACCCAGCTGATCGCCCGCCGGTTCCGCGAGCTTCAGGTGTATTCGGAGGTCCTGCCGCCGGGTACGAAGGCCGAGGCGCTGGCGGCTCGTGGGGTCCAGGGGGTGGTACTCTCCGGCGGACCGGACAGCGTGCATCAGCGAGGCGCGCCGAGGTGCGACCGGAAGATCTTCACGCTCGGAGTGCCCATCATGGGGATCTGCTACGGCATGCAGCTCATGAGCCACGTTCTCGGCGGCGACGTGAAGCGTTCCGGCCACCGGGAATACGGACAGGCCCTGTTTCATCCGAAGGGAAGAGGCACGCTCTTCCGCGGCCTGCGGCCCCGCACCCGAGTGTGGATGAGCCACGGCGACGACATCCAGAGGGCTCCCGCCGGTTTCCAGGTAGTCGGGGCGACCGAGACCAACTCGATCGCGGCCATCGAGGACCACGATCGGCGACTCTACGGGATGCTGTTCCATCCCGAGGTGGCCCACAGCGAGGAGGGAACCGCCGTCCTCGAGAACTTTCTCGATGCCTGCGGGTGTGCCCGCGACTGGAACGCCGCGTCCTTCGTCGAGCAGGCCATCGAGCAGATTCGAGAGCAGGTCGGCCCGAAGGGCAAGGTGATCTGCGCCCTTTCCGGCGGTGTCGACTCCGCGGTGGCGGCGATGCTGGTCCATCGCGCCATCGGCGATCGGCTGACCTGCGTCTTCGTCGACAATGGACTCCTCCGGAAGAACGAGGCCAAGCAGGTCCGAAAGCGCTTCGCGGACCGGCTGCACCTCAAGGTCGTGTTCGTCGACGCCTCCAGGCGGTTCCTGACGAAGCTCAAGGGCGCTCGGGACCCCGAGCGCAAGCGGAAGATCATCGGCCGCGAGTTCATCGAGGTGTTCAAGTCGTCGATGCGTCGAGCGGGCAAGGCGGCCTTCCTTGCCCAGGGGACGCTCTACCCCGACGTGATCGAGTCGACCTCGGTGCGCGGTCCCTCGGCGGTGATCAAGAGCCACCATAACGTGGGTGGCCTCCCCAAGTCCATGAAGTTCAAGCTCGTGGAGCCGCTCAGGTGGCTCTTCAAGGACGAGGTCCGCAAGGTCGGTCTCGAGCTCGGCCTCGACGACGAGTTCGTCCACCGCCAGCCCTTTCCCGGCCCCGGCCTGGCCGTGCGCTGCCTGGGGCCGGTGACGCAGGAACATCTGGCGCTGCTCCGTGCAGCGGACGCCATCATGATCGAGGAGATCAAGAAGGCGGGGCTCTACCGGAAGATGTGGCAGTCCTTTGCCGTCCTGCTCCCGGTCCGCTCGGTGGGCGTCATGGGGGACGACCGCACCTATCAGTACACGATCGCCCTTCGGGCCGTGGAGTCGCTGGACGGCATGACCGCGGACTGGGTCCGCCTGCCGTACGATCTCCTGGCACAGATCTCCAGTCGCATCGTCAACGAGGTGCGGGGCATCAATCGCGTCGTCTACGACGTGAGCACCAAGCCTCCCTCCACCATCGAGTGGGAATGAGCGTCAAACCGGACTTCGTCCACCTCCACCTCCACACCGAGTTCAGCCTCCTCGACGGGGCTGGCCACGTGGACGAGCTCGTGGCCGAGGCCGACCGGCTCGGCATGAAGGCCATGGCCATCACCGACCACGGCAACATGTTCGGGGCGGTGAACTTCCACGACGCCTGCAGGGACCGGGGCGTCAAGCCTATCCTCGGGTGCGAGATCTACGTGGCCACCGGAAGTCGGTTCGAACGCCAGGCCTCCAGCGCCTCGGAGGCCTACAACCACTTCACCCTTCTGGCGAGCAACGACGCCGGATACCACAACCTCATCAAGCTGGTCTCGATCGGCTATCTCGAGGGCTTCTACCACCGGCCCCGCATCGATCTGGACATCCTCGCCAAGCACAGCGACGGCCTCATCGGCCTCTCGGGCTGTCTCTCGAGCGAGATTTCACAGCACATCCTGGCCGGGGCCGATGGGGCGGCCCTCGAGTCGGTGGGGCTCTTCTCGGAGATCTTCGGTAAGGACCGGTTCTATCTCGAGGTCATGGAGCACGGCATTCCCGCGCAGCGGCGGGTCAACCAGGGGCTCCTGCGCATCCGCGAGCAGACCGGCCTCGAGCTGGCCGCGACCAACGACGCCCATTACCTGCACAAGGACGACCACCAGGCCCACGACGTGCTTCTCTGCATCGGCTCGGGGAAGAAGGTGCACGAGACCGAGCGGCTTCGATTCGACGGCAATGAGTTCTACCTGAAGAGCCCGGAGGAGATGGCGGCTCTGTTCCCCGATCACCCCGAGGCGCTCCGCTCCACGGTGAAGATCGGGGAGATGTGCGACTTCACCCTCAAGGGCGTGGACAGCCTGCCGGCGTTCGACGTGCCCCCGGGCTTCACGATCGAGAGCTACTTCGAGAAGGTGACCCGTGACGGCTTCGCGCACCGCCGCAGAGCTCTCGACCCCCTGGCGGAGGCCCAGCGTGTCGGGCATCCCATGGCGGACTACGAGGCCCGCCTCGAGAAGGAGATCGGTGTCATCCGCCGGGTGGGCTTCTCCGGGTACTTTCTGATCGTCTGGGACTTCATGCGCTACGCGCGCGAGCAGGGCATCCCGGTGGGCCCCGGCCGCGGGTCCGCCGCGGGGAGCCTGGTCGCCTGGTGCCTGAGGATCACCGACATCAATCCCATCGAGAACGGGCTCATCTTCGAGAGATTCCTGAACGAAGAGCGCATCAGCCCTCCGGACATCGACATCGACTTCTGCGAAGCGCGGCGCGGGGAGGTCATCGAGTACGTCACGAAGAAGTACGGCCGGGAGAACGTGGCCCAGATCATCACCTTCGGGACGATGAAGGCGAAGGCCGTCGTCCGGGACGTGGGCCGGGTGATGGACCTGAGCTACGCCGAGGTCGACAAGATCGCCAAGATGATCCCGTTCGACCTCAAGATGACACTCGAGCGGGCCCTCGAGGAGTCGCCCCCGCTCAAGGAGGCGTACGACAAGGAGCCGCGGGTCAAGGAGCTCATCGACATCTCGAAGCGCCTCGAGGGGACCACCCGGCACGCCTCGACCCACGCCGCCGGGGTCGTGATCGCTCCGCAGCCGCTCACGGACCTGGTCCCGCTCTTCAAGGGCAACACGGGCGACGTCACGACCCAGTTCGACATGAAGGGCTGCGAGCGGATCGGCCTGCTCAAGATGGACTTCCTCGGCCTCCGCACGCTGACCCTCATCGACAACTGCGTGAAGGCGGTCGAGGCCCAGACCGGGACCCACGTCGACCCGGCCGAGATCCCCCTCGACGACCCTCACACCTTCGAGCTCTTCGCTGCCGGAAAGACCAGCGGCCTCTTCCAGTTCGAGTCCGACGGCATGCGCGATATCCTGAGGCGCTTCAAGCCCGACCGCCTCGAGCACCTGACCGCTCTGAACGCTCTCTACCGCCCCGGGCCCATGCAGATGATCGACGACTTCATCCGTCGACGGCACGGCAAGACAAAGGTCACGTTCGAGCACCCCTCGATGGAGCCCATCCTGAAAGAGACCTACGGCGTCATGGTCTACCAGGAGCAAGTCATGAAAATGGCTTCAGCGCTCGGGGGCTTCTCCCTCGGCGAGGCCGACATCCTGCGCAAGGCCATGGGGAAGAAGAAGGTCGAGGTCATGACCGCGCAGATGGAGAAGTTCCTCTCCGGATGCGCCGCGAACAAGGTCCCCGAGAAGAAGGCGCGCAAGGTGTGGCAGCTGATGGAGCAGTTCGCCGGGTACGGCTTCAACAAGTCGCACTCGGCGGCCTACGCGTGGCTGGCCTACCAGACCGCGTACCTCAAGGCGAACTATCCGCCCTACTTCATGGCGGCGCTGCTGACCTCGGAGCGGGCCAACACCGACAAGATCGTCCACTACATCGGCGAGTGCCGGGACATGGGAATCCAGGTCCTTCCCCCCGACGTCAACGAGTCGCAGAAGTTCTTCACCGTCGTACAGAGAGCCGGCGATGAGGCCCCTGCCGACGATGGCGCCTCTGCCGACGGCGAGAGCGAGCCGGCAGCCGCCGTCCGCTTCGGCATGGCCGCCATCAAGAACGTGGGCGAAGGCGCCGTCGAGGCCATGCTCCGCGCCCGGGAAGAGGGTGGACCGTTCAGCTCGCTTTTCGACTTCTGCGACCGTGTCGACATGAAGGCGGTCAATCGCCGGGTCGTGGAGAGCCTCATCAAGAGCGGCTCGCTGGACTCCATCGACGACCGGCGTGCGGGCCTCTTCAAGGCGATCGACAAGGCCATGGATGCCGGACAGAAGCGCCAGCGTGACCGGGAGCAGGGGCAGTCCAATCTCTTCGGCATGCTCGAGGAGGCCGGCGGGGGAGGTGGAGCGCCCGAGAAGGTCCCAGGCGCTCCGCCCTGGTCCGAGGCCGAGCGGCTGGGCTTCGAGAAGGAGTCGCTCGGGTTCTTCATCACCGGTCACCCGCTCGAGCGCTTCCGGAGCGAGCTCGAGGAGTGGGCGAGCGACAGCACGACGTCACTCGGCCAGTCGGATGCAAACGGCGAAGTCTCCGTCGGTGGGATCGTCACGGCCCTCCGGCTGATTCGGACGAGGAAGGGCGATCGCATGGCGAGCTTCGTCCTCGAGGATTCGGAGGGCAGCGTGGAGTGCCTGGTGTTTCCCGAGGCCTACAAGAAGGCCGGGGGCCGCCTGGCGAACGACCAGGTAGTCCTGGTCAAGGGCAGGGCGGAGAACAGGGACGACGACCGGCCGAAGCTGCTCGCCTCGGACGTCATGCTCCTCGAGCAGGCCAAGCTCGCCGAGGCGCGCTCGGTGACGATCCGCGTGCCGGCGCTCGGGTGGGATCGATCAAAGGGAGAGCGGCTCCGCGATATACTCGGAGCGCATCGTGGCGACTGCCCGGTGACGCTGGAGATCGTCCGGCCCGGCGTCTATGCGGTCGCTCTCGCTCCAAGCGCGGCCTACCGCGTGCGGCCCGGCAACGTGCTGCGGGACGAGGTCGAGGAGCTGCTCGGTCCCGGCGCCCTGGTTTTGTCCCGGAGCCCCGGGCCGCAGCGCCAGGTCTGAAGCCGGGGCGTTTGAGGAGGAACATGGCCGTGGCGGACTTCGAAGCACCGCTGCTCACGCTTCAGCAGCAGATCGACGAGCTCGCAAAGTGGCCGGGAGACCGGGAGAAAGAACGCGAGGCGGGCGAGCTGCGCCAGGGGCTGGACAAGCTTCGAAAGGAGATCTTCGCTGCCCTCACCCCGTGGCAGAAGACCATGGTGGCCCGGCACGCGAACCGACCCTACACCCTGGACTACGTGCGGGCCCTGCTCACCGAGTGGATCGAGGTGCGAGGGGATCGGCGGTTCGCGGACGATCCGGCGATCGTCTGCGGCTTCGGGCTGTTCCACGGGCGACCGGTCTGCCTGATCGGGCACCAGAAGGGACGCGATACCAAGGAAAAGATCTACAGGAACTTCGGGATGCCCAAGCCCGAGGGGTATCGCAAGGCGTTGCGAGTGATGCAGATGGCGGCCAAGTTTTCTCGACCGATCCTGACGCTCGTGGACACGCCGGGTGCCTACCCCGGTATCGAGGCCGAAGAGCGGGGTCAGGCCGAGGCCATCGCCTACAGCCTGCGCGAGATGGCGAGCCTCGAGACGCCGATCATCGTCACGGTGACCGGCGAAGGTGGCAGCGGCGGCGCGCTGGCCGTCGCCATCGGCAACCGCGTCAACATGCTCGAGTACTCCGTCTACTCGGTCATCTCCCCCGAGGGCTGCGCCTCGATCCTTTTCCGCGACCCCTCCCGCGCCGAAGAGGCCGCGACGGCCATGAAGATCACCGCCCCGGACCTCAAGCGCCTGGAGCTGGTGGACGAAGTGATCCCCGAGCCCCCCGGCGGCGCCCACGTGAACCACGAGCAGACGTTCCGGAGCGTGGACGGCGTTCTCAAGCGCCAGCTCGACGAGCTGTCGGCCCTGTCCCCGAAGAAGCTCATCGAGGATCGCTACCAGAAGTTCCGAAACATGGGCCGCCTTGGCAAGGAGTTCGAAGAAGCCGCGCCCTGAGAGGCCGGGCCACCACTCAGTCGTGAGCCCTCACGGCGAGGGCGCTGACGAGCCCCAGCCACTCGCTTGCCGATCGAGTAGACGCCCCGCGGCTCGGAGACTCGCCCCCCTGAGCCCCGGTGCCGCGCCATCACCTCCTTCCCGTAGTCACGCTCGGCCACGAGCGCATTGTGCACGGCGCACAGGATGGCGATGTTCTCTGGAGAATGGTCGCCACCGCGGCCGAAGGGCTTGCGGTGGTGGAACTCGAGCCGATCGCGGGCCTTGCAGCGTCCTCCGTCACGCTCGTGCACGACGCGCCGCACGGCGGCCGGGATGTGACGCGAGGTCGGCGTCGTGTCGGTCTGGTCCAGGTCCTTCCTGGGGGCCTTCGTCTTCCCAAAGCGCCTTGCCTCGAGGCGTTCGAGCTTCTCAGTGACGGCCTCTTCGATGATCACTGCCAGGTCGCCGCCGGGCACCGAGGAGCGCATCAGGGCCTGGAGCCGCGTCAGCTTGTCGTGGAGCTGAGCGCTGGCGGTGAATTCGACCCTGTAGCGCCCCGATGCGAGGGGCTCCACTCTGGCGCGCCTCGCCAGGGGAGAGGCTGAAGCGGCCCGAACTCCAGCCTGGCTAGGTCCGGTTGGTGCTCTGCCTTCCTCGGGACGCTCTGCGCTCGAGGTCTCAACTCGTTCCGGAACGAGTTGGGGCCCGGGGCTGTCAATGCCCGGCGTGACGGGAGCTTGCGTATCGTCCAGGGACATCCGGCTTCGGCTCCAGTTCGGCGATGAGCTCCTCGATCTCGCGCTTGGACCGGTTCGCCGCACGCTTCAGCACCGCCTCCTAGTTGCGCTGTGTGAGGTGAGACGCCAATCTGGAGACGGCGGTCAGATGGAGCCGCCCGTCCCGCAGCATCGTGAGCAGCATCGGGTACTGCCGAGACGCGCCCGCCGCGGTGATACGCAGGTAGGCCTCGAAGTCGGTGAGGCCCAGCGCCTCGGTGCAGTACACGTGCATCGACGACACGGCTTCGCGGGCGTAGAGCCTTCGCACGTCGACCTCGGCGATGTGGGCGACGAGATCGGCCTCGACGCGCCGGGACTGGCGGATGATCTCGGACAGACCGCGAATGAGCTCGTCGTCCGGGATCGACTTCAATTGGCGTGCGTTCTTCATACGGACAATATGGGCAGCCTTTTCGACCTGGCAGGATCACGCGTACTCGACAGAATCGCCGGCGATGGCTTTCGAGGGCTCTCGACCGATTGCGCAGCCTATGGCTCATCTCCGTGCCGTACACGCGCACCTGTGCCCGCATCCTCGCTTTCGTAGAAAAGCGCCTCCGAAAGTTGTCAAGGGGAAATTGGAGTCCTGGAAAAAACCTCTTCTGTGACCGCCGTGAGAGCGCAACGCGTCAGGCATCCACCCGGGTCCAATCACCATCCCGAGACCTGACCCCCTGCAACTTCGGCTCGGAAGCCCGCCCTCCTGAGCGCCGGGGTGCCGCAACAGGGTCCGGACGCTGTTGAGGCCATTCGCGTCATTCTGAGGGGCCCCACTTTGAGCTGGCGACGAAAAATCTCTCCGTAGAATCGACGGAGAGACTCTTCCCTTGTCGCAGTTCAGCCGTTTGTCCGAAACGGCTATAGTCTCCACACAAGACACACTCCAGGGAGGGCTCCTGCATGGCGCTGGCGGCGGGGACGCGCCTCGGTCCATACGAGATCCTCGAGCCCATAGGGGATTGGAACAGTTGGAAGGCATTTTCCGCCCAGTAGCCAACAGGGCGGCCTGTTAGGATAGCGGCCGCTGGGACGGCGCAGGGGAACCGAGCTTGGGTCCAGGGACCTCGGCTTCGTGTTCTCCGCTGTGACGCGCCCCTGTGAAACCTGTGGCGAGTCCGGTCATGTTGGAAAGAACACACGCCCAGTTGATATCGTCCGCCGCCGTTCTGGTGTCAAGGACTTCAGACTCCAGTTCAGCTGCGTAAGGTCCTTTGGGGCTGAGGAGCCCTTTCGTCACAGAGTCTTCGCGTTGCTCTGCCCCGCAGGGTTGTTGAGCTAGGAGCGGATCGATCTGCTGCTGTCGTGGAGGCACACCGGCTTCTCGGTGCACAACCGGGTCCTTGCACACCTCGCGCCCATTCGCTCACGGCGATTCGGTGCGTGGTGAAGATCCCCCTCAGTCCGGCAGGGCAAAGGCGACAATGCTGCCGCCCGCCGGTCGGCCCGACTTTCCCCCGCCAGCGGAGATCACGACGTACTGCTTGCCGTCAATCATGTAGGTGCTGGGAGTGGCGTTGCCGCCAAAGGGCAACTCGGTCTGCCAGAGAATCCTTCCGTTTTCCTTGTCAAATGCCCGAAACGTCTCGTCGGCCGTGGCGCCGATGAAGATCAGCCCGCTGGCGGTGACCACCGGGCCACCGTAGTTCTCCGTCCCGGTCGGCGGAATTCCTCGCGCCGTCAGCTCGGGATACTCACCGAGCGGAACCTGCCACTTGATTCCTCCCGTGTTCAGATCAACCGCACAGAGCGTACCCCAGGGCGGCTTAATCGCCGGATAACCCTCGTCGTCAACCCAGCGCCGGAATCCCGCGAAGACATACGGCGGGTCATGCCGACGCGTGCGTCGCGAACCGCGCCTTCGCTCCACGTAGGCCGAGGCCTGTTTCTCTTCGCCGAGCAGAAAGTCGACAACCGCGCGCCGCTGTCCCTCGCGAAGGTGCCCGAAAGAAGGCATGCGGCCAGCCCCTTGCCCGACGACCTGGGTCACCTCGGCGTGCGATCTCGTCTTCGCCAGGTCAACGAGCGACGGGAACCCGGCCGCTAGGACTCCCTCGCGATCCGCTCCATGGCAGTACGCGCAATGGATCTTGTAGGCGCTCTTTCCCATCGACACTGGGGTGCCGTCGTCATCTCGAGCGGCGACCATCTGATAGATCCAGGGGATTTCATTGATGTTCGCGTAATAGATGCCATCGGGATCGGCCGCCGCGCCGCCCCATTCCATCCCGCCATCAAAACCGGGGAAGATGATCGTTTCGTTCAAGCTGGGGGCCGGAAACGCCCCATACGATCCGACCTGCTCGTAACGCGTCGAGGTCACCTCATGTGCTTGCGGTGAGATGTTCGACACGTCATCGGCTGCGTAAATCTGACGCATCAACGGCGGCGGCCTGGTGGGGACCGGCTGGGTTGGCCAAGTCTGTTCTCCGGGCAGCTCGGTCTGCGGTACCGGAACCTCGTGAATCGGCCACAGCGGCTCGCCTGTCACCCTGTCAAACACGAACAGCAGCCCGTTCTTGGTGCCCTGCGCGACCGCATCGATCGTCAGCCCGTGGTGCTTCACTGTCAGCAGCACCGGCGGCGTGGGCAGATCCTTGTCGAGTAGATCGTGGTGGGCGAGCTGATAGTGCCATAACCGCCGGCCGGTATTCGCGTCCAGCGCCAGCAGCGTGTTCGCGAAAAGGTTCATGCCATGGCGGTCGCCGCCCCAAAAATCGGGCTCGGCAGTCTCGGTGGGCGCGTAAACGATGCCGCGCTGTTCGTCGAGCGCTAACCCCGACCAGTTCGATGCGCCGCCAGTCGTCTTGTAGGCGTCGGGCGGCCAGGAGTGGTAGCCGAACTCACCGGGTCGCGGAATCGTATAGAACGTCCACGTCAGCTCGCCGCTCCGCACGTCATAGGCACGAATCGTCCCAGGCCCGCTCGTAAGCCCCCCAACGATGTACATGTCCTTGTAGATCACTCCGGGCGTCCTGATGACGACGCGGGGCGGGCCCGGCTGCCCGTGAGTGTCGACGCCCAGGCCAAGGTGGATCGACCCATCCTCACCAAAGCCGTCGACCAGTTTGCCGGTCGCCGCGTTCAAGGCATAGAGATAGGTGCCCGCGCCTGTGAGAATGCGGCGGTCGTCGCCATCGGCCCAATAGACCACCCCGCGCTGCCTCCTCCCCGGATTGCCCGGCCGCTTCGACGTCGAGTCGAAAACCCATATCCTCTCGCCCGTCGCTGCATTCAGCGCGAAGACCTTGCGGCTCGGCGAAGCGGTATAGAGCACGCCATCGATGACGAGCCCATTGGACTGGAACTCGCCCTTGTCGCCCGTGTCGAAGGTCCAAGCGACCTCGAGCCGCGAAACGTTCTGCTTGTTGATCTGGTCCAGAGTCGTGTAGTGCGTAGCCGCTTTATCGCCCAGGTAAACCGGCCAATCGTGGTCGGCGGCGGCGTTCGGGGCAGCCAGGCGCTGGGTGCTCGGAGTGGCCGGTGGAGATGAAGCCGCTTGGCCGCTGGGCCGTACGACCATCAGGATCAACACGGCTAGAAGCAAGAGTGCGGTAAGCGTTGACGTTCGGTGCGAGAGGGCGTATTGCATTCTGCGAGACCTTCCGAGTCGTCGTCTCTGCGACAGCCCCCGCCGGGCACCCGTTGAGCGCACCCGGCGGCTTCCGGAGATTATGGCACACGCCTCCACATCGCGCGGCCGTCCGGTGATGGCGGCGGGAGTCGGACCCGCGTCCCGAAGGGACTGGCGAATAGGGACCGGCGGCTCCGGCACCCGCCCACCCCCACCCCGCGCCGTCGCCAGCACCGCGTGAAACCCCACTCCGCCGGTGCCCGCCATCTACGGCCCCTCGGCCGATGAGCCGGGGAGATGTAGCGGCCCGGCGGACCGCGGGAGATCGCACTGCGTCGCCAGCCGCGGGCGGGGCCCGGCAGGAGGGGGGATTTCGAGCCCGGCCGCCCTCGGAGGAGTCAGTCCAAACGCAGAAACTCCAGCAGGTCGGCGAGCTGCTGGGGTCCCAGACTCTCGAACCCCTCCGGCATCATCGATCCCGAGGCGCGGATCCTGCGGATGTCCTTCCGGAGCACGATCTCGCTGGCGCCGCCGGCCGCGCTCAATGTGACGCTGTGGGGGGTCTGGGCGGAGGCGATCCCCGAAAGGATCCGGCCGGCCGCCGTCTCGATCACGTAGTTCACGTACCGCGGGTCCACCGCCCGGGCGGGATCCAGGATGTCGACCAGCAGCACCTCCTTGGGGCGTCCCCGCACTCCCCCCAGGTCCGGCCCCACGTTGCCGCCCCCGCGGAACATGATGCCCTCGCGAGGCGTCCGGCGGTTGTGGCAGTTCACGCAGTTCTCCATGTAAGACGCCCGCCCGCGCGAGACCTCGCCTCTCAGGGGCATGACCTTGGCCCTTGTTTCCTCCACGAGCTTTTTCCGGTTTTCCGACCCCTCGGAGTGGAAGGCCTTCCTCGCCCTCAGGCGGATCCGCTCGTCGGGATGGCGGATGAGCCGGTCGCGGCGCACGGGATCCAACTCGACGACGCGGATCTCGTCCCGCTCCAACGCCTCGAGCAGACGCTCGGCGCCGTCGGCCCGGGCCGTGAGGGCGTCGAGGATGTCCTGCCGAACCGGGCCGGTCAGGGCGCTCCAGGCCGAAAGAAGCCTCTCGGCGATCCCGCCACCCGGCATCGACGCCAGCGCCCGGACCGCCGCGCGCTGCACTTCCGGCGGTTCGCTGGGCCGGAGGAGCCCCTGAAGCCGAGTGGCCGCCTCCGCTCCGCGGGCCAGCGCCAGCAGATGGACGGCCTCGACCCGCTCGCTCGGCTTCCGGTCCGCCGCGGCGGCGGCCTTGTCGGCCCAGGACGCCCACGTCTCCAACAGCCCGGCGGCGTCGGAATTCCGGAGATGCGGCGCGAGGCTCTTCCCGGAGCGGTGCAGCCGATCCGCGAGGGTGGCGAGCGCCCTCGACTGCCAGCGGCGCGGCCGCTCCCGGACATCGGAGGCCACGAGCGCGAGAAGCCCGGCCAGTTCCTCGTCCTTGGCGCGGGCCCCGACGGAGCCGGCCAGCAGGCTCACGAGCTCAAGCGCCCCCGCGCGGGGCTCCTCAAGGAATTCCGGCGTGTCGGACAGGATCCGGGAAAAGAGGTCCACTTCCGCCCCGGACGCCGAGCTCGCCACGGCCGCACGCACCCAGCGGTCCCGCGCGTCGCGCGTCGCGACCCTCGCCAGCGCCGCCACGGCGCCGTCGCGCCGCTCCCCTCCGTTCGACCCGAGAACCGTCCCGCCGGTCAAGGCGGACTGGAACCGGACGCGCGCGTCGGCGTCGCGGCTCAATCTCGATGCCGGTTCGTCCAGAGAGGCCGATCGGGCGAGGAACGGTTCGGCGAGGCGCAGGGCATGCTCCCGGACCCGCGCGTGAGCATCGCCGAGCGCTCGCTCGACGATCTCCTTCTTCAGGGCCCCGAGTCCCTCGAGGGTCCGGAGCGCGTGGAGTCTCCCGAGCGGCGATTCCGAGCCTTGGGCCAGGGCCTCGAGCGGCTCCACCGCCGCGGAGTCCTGCCGCTCCACCAGGAGCCGCTGCGCCGTGATCCGCCGCCACCCGTTGGGGTGCTCAAGCTGCCGGACCAGCTCCCCGGTCGACGCCGCCCCGAGCCACGGCCCCTTCGCCGCGGGCGTCCAGGAGTCCGCCGGCACGATCCGGTAGATCCTGCCGCGGTCGTCCCCCGCGCGAAAGTCAAGCCGCTTCTGGACGTCCTCCGGAATCCCGAACGGGTGCTCGATGATGCCGCGGCAGAAGTCCACCACGTAGAGCGCCCCTTCCGGCCCCGTCGCCAGGTTCACCGGGCGGAACCAGTTGTCGGTGGAGGCCAGGAACTCCTTCCTCTCCTCGCCGCGACGCGCCACGAAGCTCGCGCCCCGTGGCTCCAGGATGTCCCGATGGACGACGTTGTGGAGCGGCTCGCAGACGAAGGCGCTGCCTCGATAGTCGCGCGGCAACAGATCGCCGCGATAGACGGTCACCCCGCAGGCGGTCGTGGTGTATCCGGCGTGGTCGAACTGATTGAACCGCTCTTCGATCTTGCTTACCGGGTAGACGCGGGCGAGCCCCCCGTGTTCCGCGATGGACTCCTGCACGGTGGGGACCGCGAGGTGGGGATTGCGCTTGAGGTAGCGGTAGGGCAGGACGGGGTGAATGATGTGGTTGGAGTTGGTGTTGAGGAAGCGGTCGCCCCAGTCGTTGAAGGTCATGGCGAACTGCGACCTTCCGGACACCGGCTCGATCGTCTCTGAGTCCGGCCGGAAACGGACGTCCGTCCCGCGCACGTTCACCGCGGGGGCGTCCGGCCGGCCGCCCGGGCGGATCTCGCCGGTCCCCCGCCCGCGGGTGCCGTACGTCGCGGTGCTGACCCCGTTGGCGCCGTAGATCCAGTTGTCCAGGCCGTACTTAAGGTTGTTGATCACGGCCTGCGGGTTGATCTCCATGAACCCCGTGAAGACGACCTTGCGGAGATCGGCCTTCCCGTCGCCGTCGGTGTCCTTCAGGTAAAGAATGTCGGGCGCCGCGGCCACGAACACGCCCCCCTTCCAGGGCTGGACGCCCGCGGGGAACGGAAGCCGGTCCGCAAAAACCGTGCTCCGGTCCACGCGGCCGTCCCCGTCCGTGTCCTCCAGGAGCCGGATGCGTCCCCCCGGCGCGCTCTGGGGGTAGTCTCCCATCTCGGCGACGAAGATCCGCCCGTGCTCATCGAAGGTCATCGCCACTGGGTCGGTCACGTCGGGCTCCGCGGCGACGAGCTCGATCCGGAGCCCCTTGGGGAGCTGGAACGCGCGGAGCGCCTCCTCCGGCGCCAACGGTCCCGTACGCTCCTGCGCCCGGGGCGCGCCCCGGAGACCCGAAACGGTCGCCAGGACGATGAGGACGGCGGCGAATGATCCGGCCCGGCGCGCTCCTTGAACGACATGGCAAAGAGCCGTCATTTGTCTTCCTATTCCGGCGATTCGGCAGCGATCCGGCGGTATGCCTCGATGGCTCTGTCGTAGGTCCTTTGAGCCTCCCCCCGCTCGCCTTTTGCGATCCGATGAGCGCGTGGCCGACATCTATTATATTCCGGGCCCCGATCGTACGTCATCGTGAGCTCCCCGGGAGGGAGAAGAAGGGACTCGCCGTCGCGGCGATAGACATGCTCCCGGAAGAAGAGATCGGGAGCCAGCCGCTTGGTCCGGGCCGGGTAGACATGGCCCGCCGGAGTTCGGTTGCGGGTCGAATCCTTTGCGAACGGGTCCGCTCCCGCCGCTCACCTGCCGTCGGGCGCCTTGATCTCGACCATCGCGAAGCCGAGCGGAGGAAGTCGCTCGGTTCGCTCGAGAGCGTCGGCGAGTGCCCCGACCTCCGTCGCACCCGAAGGCTGAACGAGCCGCACTTGAAGGGGACCGCCGGCCAGGCCGAGGTCTTCACGGGTGACCGCGTACGGAAAGAGGACCTCCCTCTCGAGAAAGTTTGCGAAGAGGATGGCCGTGCCGCCGGCTTCGTCCTTCCAGACGCGAGCTTCGGCGCCAGCCAGCGTCCGGGTCTGATCGCCACGTCCCACCTCCACCGGCTCCTCGAACGTGGGAACGGGTGATGAAGGCGAAAGCGGCTCTAACAGGCGCCCGTAGAGCAGGTATGGCAGGGCCGAGTCTCGGAAGGCCAGCGCGTTCTTCAGATAGGCCACCTTGGCGGCGTGCTCCTCCTTGAAGACGGCTAGGCTGAGCCAGCCCAGCTGACGGCCATCGAGCATGGCCGTGCCTTGCGTCTGGCGAAAGAAGGTCTCGGAGCGATCGAGGGAGCAGATACTGCCGAACAACACCGTGTAGCCTGAGTACACCATCTCGAACAGCGGTATCTCGAGTCCGTTGTATTCTCCCCAGGTGAGGTTGGCATCGAGCACGTCGAGGAAGACCTCACTCGGCGCCTCCGAGGTAATGATGGCCTCCCGATCGGATCGCTTCGCGACGTTCTGCACCAGCCGCATCAGACCCCGATAGCCGCGCGTCCAGTGGTTTCCACCCCCGATCGGGTGGCCGTGGCCTGTATCGAAGCACAGCTGAGCTTCCACGGCCGAGATCTGGTCGACGTACACGGCGTTCACGCCGTGCCGGTCCACGAGCGTCCCCACAAGATCGGCAACCGTCTGCCGCCATTTGCCGTCGCGCCCACACATCGCGAGCAGCCGGCCCGACGTATCGAGATAGTCGTGAACCAGGACGCTGCCGGCCTGGTCTTTGATTGCGCCACCCACGAACTCCTCGAAGTCCGGGATGTCGCGGTCCAGACCCACGCCGTTGATATATGGCATGACGGTGAAGCCACCTTCCACGAGCTCCTTCGCGATCTCATCGAACTGAGCGACCGGCGGGAGGAAGTGTGGGTAAAGGTTGTCGAAAGGCGGTCGATTCCAGCGATACCAGTGGACGCCGATGTCAGTACCGAGCACAGTGCGAGCGTGCTCGAGGGTCTCCGCGAGTCGATCGGCCGGCTCGAAGCGAGGCTTCGCGCTCCTCGGCCGTCGACGCCGGACGCGAAGGCGCTCCGGCAGGCGCTCGAGCAGAAGACGAAGGAGTGGAAGAAGGTGCTCCGGTCCGAGCCGCGCCTCGCGCGGATGCTCCTCCGGCGCCTCGTCGGGCCAATCACTCTCTGGAAGGACGAGCCGCTCCCGGAGTGGCTCAAGAAGAAGGCCGTACGCTGGCGCGCGGAGAACATGGTCGCCGGGGAGTTGCCTGTACAAGTGGACCGATCCCCGAGGGGAGCCAGGATCTCGTAGGGGCCGAGGCGTGTTCCCGCCGACAGCGCCATGAAGCCGTCCTTCTGAGAGTGATGCTTGCTGGCTGGATACTACAGTAGGTTCGGCTTGGCCGCCAGACTGCGCCGCGTGCGGGGGGACGAAGTGGGACTCCTCGGCCGGATGTGGGAATCGAACAATCCCGTGCCTCTCCTGGCGGTGCGGACGAGCGATCCGGAGGGGCCGTCCTCGCGGAGGAGCCGAAGGGGAGGTCGCGGGTCGTCATCGCCCTCGCGGACGGTTCCACGGTGGCGAGTGACTGCTCCCAGGTCGGAGCGTGCGTGACGCCACTCACGCTCCCCGAGGCTCCGGCGGGCGGGAACGGCTTCTGGACACGAGCGCTCTCTGCGGCTGCGGCGCTTCTGGGACACCCCCCCCAGCGGTACGTTGCGGCGATGGCCCGTGGCGTGAACCCCCGGGACGGTGTCGCTCGTCTCGAGGATGGGACGCTGGATCTCCACGCAATCGCAGGACATTTCCCCGCCGGTGAGTACTCGGTCCGACTCGACTACGTGCCCGCGCACAATGCCGCCCGAGTCGGCTCTCCACTGACGGCGTCCTTCATCTCGCCGGATGCCGCTCTCGTGCGGGCTCCAGGGCTCGAAGCCGGTCTTCTCGAGATAGGCGTGGCGCCGGAGGGAACCCCGGACGCTACGACTTCGGCCTGGGTCCTAGCCGTCGCACCCCAGCGGTACGAGGTGGCGACGGAGGCGTTCGAGAGCGCACGCCTCGTTGCAGACAGGTGGGAGGGGGAAGCTCGAGCGCGGTCGGTGCGCTCTTTCCTACGGGCGTACCTCGAGACCCTGTGCAGTTCGGCCACCGGCGAGCGTTGCCCGGGTGTGGCGCGGTGAGCGGCCCCCGTCGGCGGCACCCCGGCCCAGGTAGTAGGCTCGGACGCCTTCCTCCACGGAAGCGACGTTGCCCTGAAGGGAGGGGGCCGAGCTGAACCCTCCACGAGCGGAGGGCGATGTGCGTCACCGCCGGCCGGGTTAGGATGGCGCGGCCGGCGCGACTGACGCGCGCGAAGGTGCATCGTGACTCGACTCGAAATCGCCGGGCGGGCAACCGCTCTCGCAGCACTCCTCGTCCTGGGCAGCGGATCCGGTGCCCAGAGCACGAGGGAGGGGGAGGGCGCGCCACAACCTCTGCGCGTGCGGCAGGACGAGGGCACAGGGACGATCCGGGTGTTCCGGGCCGAAGAGACAGAGCCCATCCTCACGCAAAACGCCGCGCCCGATTTTCGGCCGTATCTCCATCCGATCGCGTCGCCCGATGGCCGAAGCGTCCTCACCGAGTTCAGCCCGGGTCATCACAAGCACCAGACCGGCTTCTACTGGGGATTCACCCGTGTCAACGGCCGCGACTTCTTTCACCATCCGGAAGGCGACTACTGGCGGCGGGTCTCGGCGACGGTTCTGGAGGCCCAGGGTTCCCAGGTCTCCTGGCAGACGGTGTACGAGCTGCTCGACGAGGAGGGCAGCACCCTCCTCACCGAGACGCAGACTTGGTCGATGCGTGAAAGAGCCGGGCAGTTCCTCCTCGACCTGGACTGGACGGGAGAGGCGCAGACGGACGTCACCATCGGGGAGTACGACTACGGTGGCCTGTTTCTGCGGATGCCCTGGCGCGAGGGGATGCGGGGAGAGGTGGTCAATGCCGCCCGCCAGCGCGACCAGGCTGCCGAGGGCAAGCGCGCCATGTGGCTCGACGTGGGCATTCAGCTCGAGGGCCGGGACGACCTGGCTCACGTGGCCATCTTCGATCATCCGGACAACGGGGGCTTTCCCCAGCACTGGCGTGTCGACGGGCAGCAGGGCGTCGGGCCGGTGCGGGCCCGAGCAGGGGACTGGACCATTCCCGAGGGGCAGACCGAGGTGATCCGACACCGTCTGGTCCTCCACACCGGCGAGCTGGACGACGTGGCGCTCAACGACGCCTGGATCGAGTTCAGCGGTCAGGGCTCGAGGTACGCCGACGCGCCGCTCTGGGATATTGCCCAGCAGGAGGGCCGGGAAGCCGAATTTCTCACGCCCTCCCGGGCCGCCGAGATGATGACGCTGCGTGACGGATTCGAGGTCCACGCCTGGGCCAGCGAGCCGATGATGACCCAGCCCATGGCGTTTGCCTGGGACGACCGCGGCCGCCTGTGGGTCGCCGAGAACCGGGACTTCGAGTCCCGTGGCGACGGGTTCTCCAACTCCGGGGACAGCCGCATCCTGATTCTCGAAGACACGGACCGGGATGGTGTGGCCGATCTCCGCAAGGTGTTTCTCGAAGGGATCCCGTTTCCGGCGGCGATTGCCGTGGGTTTCGACGGCCTCTTCCTCGGGGCGCCACCTCACCTGCTCTTCGTCCCCGACCGCGATGGGGACGACAGGGCCGATCGCGAGGACATCGAGATCCGCTTGACGGGGTGGGGCATCCGCGATCGCCACGAGACCATCAACAGCCTCCACTGGGGACCCGATGGGTGGCTCTACGGCCTGGAAGGATTCGCCACCCCTTCGAGGATCCGAAAGCCCGATGCCGAGGACCGCTTGTACCGGCACAAGGAGCCCTTTCCCGAGGATCTCCTCGAACGGGAAGGTGTCGACATCAACGGCGGGGTGTGGCGGTATCACCCCACCAAGGACCGCTTCGAAGCCGTCGCCCATGGCTTCTCAAACCCCTGGGGCATCGACTACGACGCCAAGGGGCAGCTGTTCATCAGCGCATGTGTCATCCCCCATCTGTTTCACGTGATCCCCGGGGGGATCTACCAACGGCAGGGCGGGAGACATTTTAACCCGTACGTCTACAGCGACATCGGTGCCATCGTCGATCACCGGCATCGATCGGCTCACGGAGGGGCGCGGATCTATCAGTCCGACGCCTTCCCCCCCGAGCACCAGGGGCGTCTGTTCATGGCGAACATTCACGAGCACGCCGTCTTGTCGGACGTGTTGGAGCCCCAAGGGTCGGGGTTCGTCGCGAGCCACGGCGACGACTTCCTCATGGCCAACAACGCCCAGTGGGTCGGCTTCAGCATGGAGATCGGGCCCGAGGGGGCACTCTACGTCCTGGACTGGCACGACGCCGACATCTGCGGCAAGGACGTATTAGATAAGGACACGGGACGAATCTTTCGGATCGCTCCCACCCACTCGCTGGCGGAAGACTGGAACGGGCGCTACGCCGACCTGAACCTCCTGAGCGACGAGCAGCTGGTCGAGCTCCAGCTGAGCCGAAGCGATTGGCACGCGCGGCGCGCGCGGGTGATCCTCCAGGGCCGGGCGACGAAGCGCCCCATCGAGAGAGCCGCGCAAGAAGGCCTGCGCACGCTTTTCCGGTTCCATCCAAACCCGGACTCGCGCCTCCGAGCGATGTGGGCTCTGCACATCACGGGCCTGCTCCCTGGCGAGACGCTCCTCGAGGCGCTCGAGGACGAAGACGAATACGTCCGCGCATGGGCGGTTCAGCTGCTCTGTGAAGATCGCGACCCCGCAGCGGCGGCGATCGCCCGCTTCGCCACCATGGCCCGCGAGGACCGCTCTCCCGTGGTGCGGAAGTACCTGGCGGCGGCCCTGCAACGTCTCGACCATCAGGCCCGCTGGGCCATCGCCGAGGGGCTCGTGGATCACGGGGAAGATGCCGAGGACCACAACATCCCCAAGCTGATCTGGTTCGGTCTGGAGCCTCTCGTTAAAGAAGATCCGGCCCGGGCCCTCGACCTGGCCGGAGCCAGCCAGATCCCCACGGTCGTGGTCTTCACTGCACGCCGGGCCGTGGACGCGGATGCGCTCGAACCGCTCGTGGCCCGCCTCGAAACGCTCCCCCACGCCCGAATCCATTTGTTGGAGGGCATGCGGGCGGGTCTGGAGGGACGGACCGACCTGGAAGCCCCGGCCAACTGGTCCGAGGTCTACCCTCAGCTCCGGTCGGACGACGCCGTGGCCCAACGCGCCCTGGAGGTGGCGCAGCTGTTCGGCGATGCCGATGCGGCCCGGGAGATGCTGGCGTCGTTGACGGACCAGACCACTCCCCTCGACCAGCGCCGGGCGGCCTTGAACGGCCTGGCGGCCCAGCAGCGGAAGGAGCTCGTGGCCGAGCTGCCGGCGTTGCTCGAGGAGCAGGACGTCCGCGTCGAGGCGATCCGGGCCGTCGCCGCCTTCGAGGAGAGAGACCTGGGCCGCCGGCTGCTGACGCAGTACGACGGCTTCAGTCCGGCCGAGAAACAGGAGGCCCTTCGGGCCCTGGCCTCCCGGCCCGTCTACGGCCGGCTGCTGACCGAAGCCCTGCGGACGGAGGCCCTCCCGAGGCAGGACGTCCCGGCGTACCTCGCCCGCCAGTTGCGACGGGTGGTGGGCAACGGCTTCGTGGAAGTCTGGGGCCCCATCGACGAGCTTCCCGGTGACAAAGAAGCCCGGTTTGCCCGGTACCGCGCCCTGCTGACGAACGAGGCCCTCGGGGCGGCCGACGCCAGCCACGGCCGGCTCGTCTTCCAACAGAACTGCACCGCCTGTCACACGATGTACGAAGAGGGCGGGAGCGTAGGCCCCGACCTCACGGGGTCCAACCGGACCGATCTCGACTACATCCTCAGCAATATGCTGAGCCCGAGCGAGATCATCCAGGACGACTACAAGGCGGTCGTCGTGACCACCCTCGACGGTCGGATGCACCTGGGAACCGTGTCCGCCGAAAGCGAACGACAGGTGACCTTGCGCGTGGTGGGCCAGGACGCCGTCGTCATCAACAAGTCCGACATCCAGTCACAGGACGTGACCGCCGTCTCCATGATGCCCGCGGGGCTGCTGGTCTGGCTGCCCGATGCCGACGTGCTCAACCTGGTGGCCTACCTCCAGACTCTCAAGCAGGTGCCCCTGTCCGCCGAGTAACAGGGAGGAAGCTCCTCCGCTACCGAGCGCTAGCGGTCGGGCCCTGAGGTCCTTGTCACTGAGGTCGTGAGCGTACTCGTTGACCTCAAAGAGGGGTTTGTATCCAAGCCTGACGGCCTCTGCGATTGCGGCTCCAGAGATGCTCTCGGTCGAGTTGCGGAAGCGCTCATAGATTTGCGTCGGCGAGCCGTCGCTATTGACCAGCCCCACCTTCTTCAGATACGGCGCTATAGCGCGACCAGCACCACCCTTGATCCTAAGTTTCGTGTGAACGAAGTCGGAATTGACAGTGGGCGGAGTGGCAGCCTTCTTTATCCGATCGAGCGCGGTCGTAATAGTTCCTGGCGTTACGAGGTACGGGAGTTTTGCTGCGGCCATTAGTTAGCCTCCTGCTCTTGGGCCATTTGGTTCCCGGCGCTCCTCTGGCCGGCTCGCCCCGGCGATATGGCCCGCCATTTGAAGGCTCTCATACGTGATTGCGCCACTGGGTCCGGAGCGCGTCGAGAGACTTGTGGTGGCGGGCAGATCCCCCGCTCAAAGCCGGGCCGCCTCACCCCGCGAAGGGCAAGCCGTCGATCCACTCCTGGGCCGCTTCGCGGGGGACGAGAGTCGAGGCGCCGTCCTGCGCGAGCATCACCTCCCACGCCCGGATCAGTCCGGCGTCATCGAGGACGCTGACGCCGAGAAACCGGGCTCTCTCGGGCCGGACGTCCGGATGCGTCACGAAGATCGCCTCGCCTCGTTGCCACCACACCACTCCGCTGAGCATGGGCGAGAGGCGGTGCGGGCCTCTTGGGTGAAGCGGGCCAAGCGTTCGGGGTTGGAGGTGAGGGGCTCGCGGAGGACCTTGATCGCGACCTCGCGACCGAGGCGGGGATCGCGAGCGCGGTAGACCTCGCCCATCCCCCCGGCCCCGAGGGGAGCCAGGATCAAGTAGGGGCCGAGCTGCGTGCCCGCCGACAGCGGCATAGGGAGGCCCTCACAGAGAGTGGTGCTTGGCGGCGAATACTACAACTTTTCACTCTGAGACCTGCTCCCTGGTCTCTTTCCGGGGCCCAGCTGCAACGCTTCCGTCCGGATCCTTCATAGGACAGTAGATCGGCCGCTCCATGGGCGCGATCCAGGAGGAGGTGTCATGCGACGGGGCTCTTTCTTGTCCTCTTTGTTGTCGGTCCTCTTGGCGGCTGGGCCGTCCACAGGCTGTACGGCGATCGGCTTCGCCGCCGGGGCGGCGGCGGACCGCTTTCAGGAGAACGTGGTGAAGCCGGCTGGCGGGGCCCGGGACGTCGAGACGCTCCAGGTGGGCACCGCGGTCGAGCTCACGCTCCGAGATGGCCGCACAGTGCGAGGCCGCTTCCAGGGACTGGACTTGACGGTGACCGAGGCGCGGATCCCGCAGTATCAGGCCTCGGCCCGGGATCTTGCCGAGAAGCTTGGCCTTCCTGGCCCCGGCCCGGGGGCGCGGGTGGCGCTGACCAGAGGGGCAGAAGCGACCGGCGAGTTGATCGGCTACGGGCCGGACTTCGTCGTCTTCCGCGAACGCGAGGGGAAGCCGCCGGTCGTCGTCTCGCTGGACCGCATCGTGCGGCTGGCCGGCGCCGACCGGCGGACCATCACCGGCCCCGTCCTGGAGGAGCTGCTCCGGACCGCTGGGGTACGCCTCTTGGCCCGGGTGAGGCTCGAGCAGGCGGACGTCACGACCCTCATCCCCTACGAAGACGTGGTGGGGATGGGGTATGTCGTGTCTCCCTCGTCCGGCAAGGAGACGGGGCTCATCGTCGGCGCTGTTCTCGACGTGCTATACATCGCCGCCATGGCACTGTGTTACCGCAATTGCTTCTACTGAGAGGGAGCCCGAGTCGCGAGGCCCCGAAGGTGCACCGGACCCGCGTGCTACGATGCCGTCAATGGCCGACGCGAAGCCCGTCCCGTCCGTGGCCAGCCCAAACGGGCGCAGCGACGAGGACAAGGCGCGCTCGAACGCAGAGGCGCTGGGTCTGCCCTTCGAGCCACTCGATAGGACGCCGCCGGATCCCGACCTGTGGGGCGAGGTGCCTCTCGATCTCCTCGTCCGATACACCTGTGTGCCGGTGGGCCGCGAGGGCCAGCGAATCGTCCTGGCCTTCGGCGCGCTCGAGGACCCCACCGATCTGGACGAGCTGGAGTTCCTGCTCGAGCGCCCCATCGAGGCCGTGGTCGCCCCTGCCGGCCGGGTGGCCGCGATCCTGAAGAAGCACCGGGGCGGAGAGCTCCTGCTCGAGCAGGCCAGCGAGGGCCTGCGGCTCCAGTTCGTGGGCGACGACGAGGAGGACGTCGACGTCAAGACGCTGCCTGCCGAGAGCCCCATCGTCCGCCTCGTCGACTCCCTCGTCCTGGGAGCGATCGACCGGAGGGCGTCCGACATCCACGTGGAGACCAAGGACCACGAGGTGCTGGTCAAGTACCGGATCGACGGGATCCTCTACTCCGCGATCGAGCCGCTCGACAAGAGGCACAACGAGACGATCATCAGCCGGCTGAAGGTCATGTCCGAGCTCGATATTGCGGAGAAACGGGTGCCCCAGGACGGCCGCTTCCGCCTGCGGGTCAAAGGGCGGACCATCGACTTCCGCGTGTCCATCATGCCCTCCATCCACGGAGAGGACGCGGTCATCCGCGTCCTCGACAAGGAGCAGCTGAACGAGTCCTTCCGGCGCCTGCGCCTCGACGTCCTGGGCTTCTCCGAGGCCGAGCTGAGCAGGCTCCGCAAGTACATCACCGAGCCCTACGGAATGGTGGTGGTGACGGGCCCGACGGGGAGTGGCAAGACGACGACGCTCTACGCGGCCCTCAGCGAGATCGCCACGCCCGAGGACAAGATCATCACCATCGAGGACCCGGTGGAGTACCAGATCCCGGACATCGTCCAGGTCCCGGTCAACGAGAAGAAGGGCCTGACGTTCGCCCGGGGGCTGCGCTCGATACTCCGCCACGATCCGGACAAGATCATGGTAGGCGAGGTCCGGGACCCCGAGACCGCGCAGATCGCGGTCCAGTCGGCGCTGACCGGACACCTGGTGTTCACCACGGTCCACGCGAACAACGTCTTCGACGTGATCGGCCGGTTCATCCACATGGGGGTCGAGCCCTACAACTTCGTCTCGGCCCTCAACTGCGTGATGGCCCAGCGGCTGGTCCGAGTGCTCTGCCGCCACTGCCGGCGCCCAATGACGGACACGGCGGCTCTTCTGCGCGAGTCCGGGCTGGACCCCGAGCTCTACCGCGACCAGACGCTTCACGAGAACGTGGGCTGTGAGGAGTGCGGCGAAACGGGCTTCCTTGGCCGGACCGTCGTTGCCGAGATACTGGACATGTCCGACCGCATTCGCCAGATGATTCTGGATCGGCGGCCGGCGGCGGAAATCAAGCAGGTCGCCCGCGAGGAGGGGATGACGTTCCTGCGGGACTCGGCCCTCGAGAAGGTGTTCGCCGGGGCGACGACGCTCCGCGAGATCAACAAGGTCACTTTCACCCAGTAGAGTGGGTCGTCGGGTTGGCGCACCCGGCGAAGCGAATGCGGTTGACACCCTCGGCGCGGCTTCATAGGCTCACACTGGCAACATACTCCGCGCAAGATCTCCCGACGCCCCCTCGCGGGACGATCGGAATGCAAATGTCTCTCCTGCCAGACTGTATGGCCCCACCGCTGCCGAACGCGGACGAAGTGGGCGTGGGCCAGAGGGTGCTCGGCACAAAGGGGTTGAACGATGAATCTCGACATGAACCAGCTCATGGCGCTGGGCACGACGTACGGATTCCCGGGCCTGAAGGCCCTGGCCATCCTCGTGGTCGGCTGGATCGTGGCCAAGGGCGTCTCGATCGCCACGAAGAAGCTGCTCGACAAGACCGAGCTCGACAACAAGCTCGCGGCAAAGATCACCGGCGGCAAGGCGGCAGGCGTGGCCCTCGAGGCCGGCGTCGGGCGTTTCGTCTACTGGCTGATCATGCTGTTCGTCCTGATGGCCGTCTTTCAGAGCCTCGGGCTGACCATCGTCACCGAGCCGATCAACGCGTTCGTCACGAAGATCGTGGGTTTCCTGCCCCAGGTCCTCGCGGCTGGCGTGCTGGCCGTCATCGCCTGGGCCGTGGCAAGTCTGTTGCGGGTCGTGGTGGGGAACCTGCTCGGGGCCTTCCAGCTCGACCAGAAGCTCTCCGACAAGGCCGGCAAGGAGATGACGAAAGTCTCGCTGGCCTCGACGCTCGCCGATGCGGTCTACTACTTGATCTGGCTGCTCTTTCTGCCCCAGATCATCGACGCGTTGCGGATGGAGGGGCTGAGTCCGGTGAAGCAGATGGTCGGCCAGATCCTCGGGTTCCTGCCGAGTCTCGTCGGCGCTCTGATCATCTTCGCCCTCTTCTATGTGGTGGCGCGGATCGTTCAGCGCCTGGCCACCAGCCTCCTGTCCAGCATCGGCTTCGACAATCTGCCGGAGTGGCTCGGCGTCGGCGGCGCCAGAAGCGGCGCGGGTTCCGCATCGGCAGTCGCGGGATACGTCATCCTGGCCGTTCTCCTGTTCCTGGGGGCGGTGCAGGCGTTCAAGACCCTCGGGCTGGAGACCGTTTCCAGCCTCGCCGAGCAGTTGCTCGCGGGCCTCTTCAACATCGTGGTGGCCGTCGTGATCTTCGGCGTGGGCCTCTTCCTGAGCCGGGTCGCCTACAGGGCCATCGCGCCCACGGGCGACGGATCCTCGGCCCTTCTGGGCAACGTCGCCCGCATCGCCATCCTGATCTTCACCGGCGCGATGGCGCTCTTCCGCGCCGGACTCGCCTCGGAGATCGTGACGCTCGCCTTCGGAGCGGTGATCGTGGGCCTCGCCCTCGCCGCGGCTCTCGCGTTCGGCCTCGGCGGGCGGGAGGAAGCCGCGAAGGCCATCGCGGACTGGCGTTCCAGGTCTTGACCGAGAGGGGTCGGCGGCAGCGCGCCGCCGGCCCTCTCCTCTCTTTCCCTCAGCCTCTCCTATCTCGCGGGTCGAGGTCCGACGAGGGCCCCGACTTGTCCCGGGGAAACTCGCCCCTTATGTTTTGATGGCGAGACCGTGCATGCGCCGGTCCCGGCTCCCCGGACAAGCGATATGAAGCCCATCTTCGGACGCCTGCGCCGCGCCCCCTCGGCCCTGCTGAGCTTCGTCGAGTACGCGGGCAACCTGCTCCCCCACCCGGCGACGCTTTTTGCGCTGCTCTCCCTGGCGGTCATCGTTGCCTCGGGAATCGCGGCATGGGTCGGCCTGGAGGTCACTCACCCTGGCACCGGCGAGACGATTCCTGCTGTCAGCCTCCTGAGCGTCACAGGCCTGCACCGGATCCTCACCGGGATGGTGACGAACTTCACCTCCTTCGCCCCTCTCGGCACTGTGCTCGTCGCCATGCTAGGGATCGGTGTCATGGAGGGCAGTGGCTTCATCGGCTCGGGCCTGCGCCTGCTGGTTCTCTCGGCGCCGCCGCGACTCCTCACGTTCGTCATCGTGTTCGCCGGCGTGCTGTCGAACACCGCGAGCGAGATCGGCTACGTGCTGCTCGTGCCCCTGTCGGGCATGATCTTTCTCGCCGCCGGCCGCAACCCCATCGCAGGCCTGGCGGCGGCTTTTGCCGGGGTGTCGGGCGGCTACAGTGCCAATCTCCTGCTGGGCACAGTCGATCCCCTGCTCTCCGGACTGACCGAAGAGGCGGCTCGCATCGTCGACACGGCCTACTCGGTGAACCCTGCCTGCAACTACTACTTCATGGTGGTCTCCACGTTCTTCATCACCACAACGGGCACGTGGGTGACGGAGAGGGTCGTGGAGCCGCGGCTCGGACCTTACGCCGGAGACGCCCGCGCGGAGGCCCTCGAGAAGCTCGATGGAGCCGAACGCCGGGGGCTGCGCTTCGCCCTCGCGGCAGGGGTCGCCTTCGTCGTGCTGCTGCTCCTGGGTACGGTTCCCGCCGACGGCTTCCTGCGCAACCCCGAGACCGGAGGCCTTCTGCGCTCCCCCTTCCTCTCCGGAATCGTCGCCTTCATCTTCCTAGGCGGCTCGGCGGTGGGCATCGCGTACGGCGTGGGCGCGGGCACGATCCGCTCGGACGCCGACGTGATGAGGGGGATGGGCAAGGCCATGTCGACCCTCGGCAGCTACATGGTCCTCGTCTTCTTTGCCGCCCAGTTCGTGGCGTACTTCAACTGGACGAGGCTCGGCCTGATCGTGGCGGTCCAGGGCGCCGAAGCCCTGAAGGCCTCCGGACTGGGCGGAATACCGCTGATGCTCGGGTTCGTGCTGTTCTCCGCCTTCATCAATCTCTTCATGGGAAGCGCCTCGGCGAAGTGGGCTGTGATGGCGCCCGTGTTCGTGCCGATGCTGATGCTGTTGGGCTACACGCCCGAGCTGACCCAGGCCGCCTATCGCGTGGGAGACAGCACCACGAACATCATCGCGCCGATGATGTCGTACTTCGCGCTGATAGTGGCGTTCTTCGAGAGGTACGACAAGAAGAGCGGCATTGGCACCGTGGTCGCCACGATGCTGCCCTACACGATCTCGTTTCTCGTCGTCTGGTCCATCCTCCTCGTGGCGTGGATGCTCCTCGACCTTCCCCTCGGTCCGGGCGCCGTCATGAGGCTCTAGTGCAACCTTTCCAGAATCCCGACGACGACACGATCCGCAAGCTCCTCGAGCGAGTCCGCAGGATCGCGGTCATCGGGCTCTCGCCCAGGCCCCACCGCGCCTCGCACCGGGTCGCCAGCTACCTGCAGGAGGCCGGTTACGACATCGTCCCGGTCTATCCCAGGGAGGAGCAGATCCTGGGGCAGAAGGTCTTTCGCAAGGTCCGGGACGTCCCCGCACCGATCGACCTCGTGAACGTGTTCCGGCGAAGCGAGTTTCTGCCGGGAGTGTTCGACGACGTCATCGCCTCCGGCGCGGGCGCCGCCTGGACCCAGCTCCAGTGCATCGATCAGGACGGCGCCCGCCGTGCGGAAAGGGCCGGCCTGAGGGTCGTGATGAACCGCTGCCTGATGGTCGAGCACGGCCGCCTCATGGGCCGGAACTGGACTCGGGACTGACCGACCCTGTCTCGGGAGGTGACAGCCCGGGGCGGCCAGCGGGACCGCGCCATCCGGCATGAATGCCAGCTAAGCGGCTGCCGCATAGCCACTTACGTCACAATCACGACAATTGGACGTCGCTGTGCACAGTTCCTGTAGTCACGAGGGTCTGATGGCAGGCCCACCGGGGGGATGGGAGGAGCTGATGCCGGAGCGAATCGTGTATGACGAGACGGCGGCGGCATTTTTTCACGACCGGCTGCTCGAAGCCATGAAGCGCCAGCGCGTCTCGACGTCCGCTTTTACCGAATGCTACCTCGTGAACCTCCTCGCCGCATTCGTCCACGGCGAACGAATGCCGGGTCGCGAGCCCGGCCTGGACGAGACACCCCTGGCTCTTCTCTACACACGCGCCCTCGAGGCCACCGGCCAGGAGCGCTCGCAGCTTCTTCGGGCCACCGCGGACACCGCGCTCTTCGTCTCGGGCTTCTTCGGAGACAGCCTCGCACGCGGCGGGAGTGATCTCCGCTACTACGCCACGCTCGGCGGCGGCGCCTACGCGCGGCTCGGCCTCGCCCACGAGCGCGAGGCCGTCGTGGCGACTGGGGTCTTCACGGAATTGGCCGAACGCTTTCGGGAGTTCGTAGATCTCCTGGCCGAGGTGTCGGACAAGACGATGCTCACGACACCCGCGTCGCTCGTGAAGCTGTACGAGCGGTGGCTGCAGACAGGCAGCCGGCGCTCCGCGGTGCTCCTCGCCGAGCAGGGCATCAGTCCGGCCATCTCCGACGAGACCGTCCGTCACTGACACACTGCTACACTCGTTGTAGCGGTGACGAACGACGAGGGGCCGGATCCTGCCGCCCTGAGCGAAGAGCGGCGTCGCGCCCGGGAGCTGCGCATGGGCGTCGACCTGGCCTGCGCGGTGCTGCGCCAGGAACCCATGAGCAGGGAGGAAGCGGAAGCGCTCGTGGCCGGCGTTCGCCGCCGAGCCCTCGCGCTCTTCCCCGGCAAGGCTCACGTCTTCGACCTCGTCCTCGCGCCCCGCTTCCGCCGGATCCTCGACGAGGTCCTGCCGCCGGCGCCGGAGCCGCGCGTCCTCCCGTTCGTTGGACGTCGACAGAAGGCCTTCTGAGTAGGGAGAGCTCCTCAGGATGACGGTTTTGGCGCTAGGCGCCCACGCAGGCGAAGTCGCGCATGACGTCGTCGTCGTCGAAGAAGATGAAGTAGATCATGTCCGCCGTGCGGTAGACGCGCAGGCGTGGCCAGCGTCGTGCCTTTTGCCGTATCGTCTCGACGATCGCTCCACCGTGGGTGTCGATGGCGACCTGAAGGTCTTCGGCGGTCTCGGGTGCGGCCAGGACCGTGGTCCCCTCGTTCGCGAGGCCTTCGGTGAGCCGGGCCATCGTCGGCTCCTGCTCCATGACACGCTCGAGTCGCGTCGCGTGCTGGGAGTGGCGGTGGTATTCGAAAGCCCAGGTGCCCAGCATCAAGGCCACGCCGAGAGTGGTGGCGGTGACCACGAAGGCTCCGAACAGGATCCAGAGGCGCTTCATGCCTTTTTGACCCCGGGACCTCCCCGTCGGTTCCCGCCGCACGAGAGAGGCGCGAGCGCCACGCGAGTCTTCCGTTGAAGCGGCGTCACGGCCACCCGAACCAGGCCGTCTGCAGTGCCACGCCAAGGGTGTCGAAATCGGCGCCGATCCGAGTGGTGAAGCCGGTGGCCCAGGCCACCTTCGGGTTGGCTCGGCGCCCCAGGGGCAGGGCCAGGGTCACCCCCAGGCGTGAGTTGCTCTGGACGTCCGCATTCACCCTGCCGTCCAGGGTCGTTCGCCCACCGGTGTAGAACGTCGCGTCGGCCGCCAGCCACAGGCGGGGCTTGAAGGTGTAGCTCAGGTGCCTGGAACGAGCCGATGGGGTCCTGCTCGCGCACCGAGCCCCCGAAGAAGTCCGTGTTGGTGCCGAAGAACCACACCCCTCCGTACAGCTCCAGGTACCAGGGCCCCACCGTCTTCGACACGCCCACCTGGGGCCTCAGCGACCAGCGATTGGATCCGATGTTGATGAGCTTCGACGGATCGTACTGCCCGGTGGGGGCTGCCACGACGAGGCTCAGCCCGAGGATGGTGTCCGGCCGGGCGGCGGCGAACTCACGGGGCGTGAGCGCCGGCCCGCCGAGGATGTTCACGGTGAGCTGTCCGCGCACGTCGCCGAGACTGGACCGGGTGATCTGGCGAAACTCGTCCTCGACGAATCCGCTGATGTCACCCCAGACGTACGGGAGTGAGACGATCGCGTTCGCCGAGCGTCCGAAAAGCCCGAAGGTGCGGCCATACAGGAGCGAACCGGAGTTGATGCCGGCGTTCACGTCGTCGAAAGGCAGCGAGGGATCGAAGAGCAGCTCTCCCGTCGAGCGGCCGAAGCTGAGCACGACGATGTTGCCGCCGGTGGGAGCAGGCGCGTACACGCGAGGGGTGAGCTCCTGCGCGGCCGCGGACCCCGCGGCCGCGAGGGGTGAGCTCCTGCGCGGCCGCGGACCCCGCGGCGAGCCCCAGGGCCAGGAGGACGATCGCCGGGCGGGTCCTCACGCCGCCGTCACTGTGAGGAGTCCCCACCCTCGCTGAGCTCCACCTGCCGATAGCCACCCCGGGCGCGGAAGTAGAGCAGGAGGATCAGGTAGCCCACGGCGAGAAGCGCGGGCACCACCGCGGTCCATTTGAGCGCCATGCGGCCGCCGAAGATGCGTGCCTCGGAGACGGGACTCTCGTCGACGCTGGCGTTCGGCTGGCCCGTCGACTGCCACCACTCGGCGAGGTTCGTGATGGCGGAGACCGAGCGACCCTGCTTCTCGAGAAGCTGAACCGCCCGCTCCAGCTCCGCCGCTCCGTTGGGCTCCAGCAGCACCCCCACCTTGGCGCCATCCAGTCCCTTGATCTTCGGGAAGGGACCGAACCGACTTTCGGTCTGCGCAGCATAGCGCTCGTACGTCGGCGTCGACGCCTCCTGCAGGAAGCGGGAGGCGTAGAAGTCCTGCTTGTAGCCGATGCCGGGCCCCCCGAGCAGCCCTGCGCTCAGCATGCCAATGCCGCCAATGGCGCCCATCGTGACGGCGCCCCCCCGGGGGAACCGCTCGCCCACGACGCCCAGCATGGTGGGCCAGAAGAACGTCTTCCCGAGCCCGTACACCGTGACCGCGATCCACACGAGGATTGCCGATTCGACCGACCCGAGCATGAAGAGGCCAACGGAAGCAACGACGGCGCTGCAGAAGAGCAGCCCCAGCGGGTTGATCCGCTCGACGATGGGTCCGGCAAAGAAGCGCAAGACGAACATGATGCTCGATGCGTAGACGAAGAGCAGGAAGCCCTGGCCGGTCAGGATCGAGTTGGTGATGTTCGTGATCCAGCTGTCCGTCCCCAGCTCGACGTAGCCCACTCCAGCGTGGAGGAGGAGCAGAACGAGAAGGATGGGCGAGGCGAGCTGCCGGATCATCTGGCCGTAGCCCACACCGGCGGCTCGCGCTTCGGAGATCGGGAACCGCACACCCAGGATCATCACGCCGTAGAAGACGACGGGGACGAGGAAGAGCGCCATCGGCACCTCCCACCGGACCGTCCCGACGCTGAAATAGCCGAGGAGGCCGCCGAGGATGAGGCCCGCGGGCCAACCCGCGTGGAGGATGTTGAGATAGTGCGTCTTCTGCTTCGGGTAGAGCGTCGCCGTCAGCGGATTGATGACCGCCTCACAGAGGCCGTTCGCCACCGCGAACATGAACATGCCCACGTAGAGACACCAGTAGGTGGCCTCCTGCCCGAGGGTGTTGAACGTCGGTGTCGCGGCGAGGGTGACGACCGCCGAGAGGACGTGCAACACGAACGCCAGGACCAGGAGGGCCTTGTAGCCCACGTGGTCGGTGATCAGGCTGGCGGCGAGGATGACCAGGCCGAAGCCGACCAGTCCTCCTCCGGTGATCGTACCCAGCTCGAGTTGGGTGAACCCGAACTGGTTGCCCCACTCCCTGAGAATGCCGCCGCGCACGGCGAAGCCCACCCCCGCCGCTATGAGCGTCATGAAGCTCGCCAGGAAGATCCGCCGCGTCGATACCTCGGTCATCTATGCCCCCTCACTGTTCCGGCCAAAATCGCCGCATCTTCTTTCGCAGGAAGTCGGCGCTGCGTTTCATCTGCTCCATCCCGTCGACGCCGTCCTCGATGCTGATCCACCCGTCGAAACCCGCCTCCTTGAGCTCGGCGAAGATGGCGTCGTAGTCGTTGAGCCCCTTGCCGATCTCTCCGTGGCTCAATCGGCGCGCATAGCCCACCGAGGTCTCCTCCCGGCGCAGGTCCTCGATCGTGCCCTCGGCGAGAAACCGGTCCGAGGCATGCATGCTCACGACCCGGTGGCGCACGCGGCGCAGGAGCTCGAGCGGATCCTCGCCGGCGAGGAGCGTGTTGCTCGGATCGTAGTTGACCCCGAAGTGGGGCGAGTCGATCCTGTCGACCAGGTCGCAGAAGACGTCCATGGCCTGGGCAAACTCGGGGTACTGCCAGAAGTCGTCCTTGTAGTGGTTCTCGATGACCAGCGTGATGCCGGCCGCCTCCGCACTGGGCAGACACTCCTCGATACAGCCGGACGCGTAGCCGAGCCCCTCGTCCCGCGACACCTCGGGGCGTCGTTGGCCGGAGAGCACGCGACAGGTGCTGCAACCCAGCGCCGCGGCCATCTCGATCCAGACCTTTTCCTTCTCGACCTCCCGGCGCCGGTGCTCGGCGTCGGGATGGGTGAAGTCGGGAGAGCAGCACAGCATCGGCACGCTGAGCCCTCGATCCTCCGCCAGCTTCCGGTGGCGCCCCCACTCCGAGGACTGGCGCAGATCGAGGAAGCCGCTGTAGAACTCCAGGCCGTCGATCTCCAGGGTGGTCGCCATCTCGATCCAGGCCTCGAGGGACAGCGAGCCGTCGACGCAGAGCGGCTGCATCCAGGCCTTGGGAAACGCCGCGAGCCGGGGCATGTCAGGGGGTCCTCGAGAGATTGCGACCGACGAGGGGGAACTGGCCCAACTCCACCACGCTGCCACTGAAGGGCCGGCTCTCGTCCCCGATCCAGTACACGGCAGCCGCGGCGATCTCCTCCGGGAGGATGAGACGGCCGGCCGGGGCGAACTCCTTCGGGACCCTCTCGTACCAGTCGGCGGGCTGGCCGTGGCGCTCCTGGACGACCTTCTCGCCTTCGGTGAGCACCCAGTCGGGGTTGATCTGGTTGACCCGGATGCCCCGCTCCCGGTGCAAGGTGTCCCCAAGGTTGCGGGTCAGGGTCATGAGGGCGCCCTTGCTGGCGCTGTACGCGACGAACGTCTGCTCGCCGCAGTACGCGTTCACGCTGCCGATGTTGAGTACCGCACCCTTCGTGCGCTCGAGCTCCGCCAGAGCCGCGCGTATCAGGAGGAGTGGGGCCCGGGTGTTGACCGCGATGACCTCGTCGAACGCCGCGGCGTCCGTGGTCTCGATCGTTCCACGCTGGACGCGTCCGGCGTTGTTGACGAGGGCATCGACCCGACCGAAGGCCTCGACCGCGGCCTGGATGACCCGAGGCGCCGCCTCCGGGTCCTCGAGGTCGTCGACATGGAGAGCGGCCGCTTTCCCCAGAGAGCTCGCCACTTTCTCTCCCAGGTCCCGCTCGAGCCCGTGGACCAGGACGCTGGCCCCTTCGGCCACGCAGCGCCGGGCGATGGCCTCTCCAATGCCGCTGCTGCTGCCCGTGACGATGACGACCTTGTCCTTCAGCCTCATGACGTGGACTCCTCGAGCGCGTGGACTCGTGTCACGACGTCGCGCAGGATCTCTTCGAACTCGTCCCCGGTGGCGAAGCGATCGGCCTGGATGGCGAGGGGGGCCCCGATCACGACCGAACGGGCCCCGCGGCGGACGGTCTCGAGCGCCTGGTCGATCGACAATCCCCCGACCGCCTGTACCGGAAGATCGACCGCGGCGACCACGGCATCGATGTCGTCGAGGGGCGAGACCCCGGAGACGTATCGCCGCTCGTCGAAGCCGGTGTGCACGATGATCCAGTCCACACCCAGGTCCTGCATGGCCTTCGCGTCACCGGCCTTGTCCTCGGCGCCCAGGACGTCCGCCATCACCGCGCCACCCATCCCATGGGCCACCTTCACCATCTCCTTCACCGACGCCCAGTGGGCCCGGCTCATGATGACGACGTGGGTCGCGCCGGCTCCGAGCATCATCTCGGCCTCCAGTCCCGCACCGTCCATGGTCTTGAGGTCGGCCACGATGGGGACGTGGGCAAACTCCTTCCGGAGCGCCCGCACGGCGTGGAGGCCCTCGCCGAGGATGAGAGGCGTTCCCGCCTCCAGCCAGTCGATGCCCGCCCGGCGTGCGCCGCGGGCCGTCTGCAGGGCTTCGGCGATCGTGGTGAGGTCGAGGGAGACCTGGGTGGTGACGCTGTCGGACACGGTTCTCATTTCTCCTCTGCGGTCAGCACGGCCTTCACGATGGCGCCGCTCTCCATCTGCTCGAAGGCCTCGTGCCACTGCCGAAGCGGCCAGACGCCTCCGATGAGCGGAGCCACGTCGAGGGCGCCCGAGCCGAGGAGCGCGATCACCCGCTCCCAGACCGGCCAGTTGTGGCTGAAGCTTCCCTGCAAGCGAACCGCCTTCTGGACGATGGGGTCGAGGGAGAAGCCCAGGGGCTGGGAGCCCCAGCCCACCTTGGTGATGAAGCCGGCGGGTCGAACGAGCTCCATCGCGTCAGCCAGCGCCGCCGAATGACCCGAGGCGTCGACCACCCCGTCGACCCCGGCCCCGTCCCGCTCGCGCGCCCAGGCGTGCAGCGGCTCGCTCCCACTGGTGAAACGCTGGCAGCCGTACGCGGAGGCCACCTCGAGGCGGCGCGCATCCTCCTCGAGGCCGGCCAGCGCCACCTCGGCCCCCCGAAGGCGGGCCAGGGCCGCGCACAGGATCCCGATCGGCCCGGGCCCCAGGACGACGATACGGTCCCCGGGCTTGACGTCGCTGTTGACGGCCACCGCGCTGTAGGCAACGCAGCAGGGCTCGGTCAGCGCGGCGTGCTCGGTTGAGAGGTGGTCGGGCAGGTGGTGGAGGATGCGAGCCGGAACCGGCATCGTCGGGCGCATCGCGCCGTCGACGGTGGCGCCGTACCCTCGTCGACCGGGGTCGAGCTGGTAGAGACCGGCCCGGGCCAGGGGGCCGTCGGGGTCGACGATCGCGTGGGTCTCGCAGGCCACCCGGTCTCCGGGAGAGAAGCCCTTCACTCGCCGGCCCACCTCCCGAACGGTCCCGCAGAACTCGTGGCCCAGCACCACGGGGTGGCGCACCGGCCAGCTGTGGAGCGCCTGCCACTGGTGGACGTCGCTCCCGCACACGCTCACCGCCCCCACGTCCAGAAGGACCTCTTCTTCCTCGTGTGAGGGGACAGCGACATCTCGCAGCTCGACCGCACCGGGGTCCGGGCCATAGTTGACTACGGCAGGCTCGCCCAATTCAGGCCTCCGTGGGAGATCGGCTGTGTCCTCGAGCCAAGCGCCCGGGACGACGTCCCAGATGGTATATCAACCGCCTGGTCGACAGGCCTTACTCCCTGCCTCCGATGGTGTTGTCATGCCGTCGCTCGCGGGGCGGCCTGTCGATCAATCGGTTGGGGAGCCCGTCGCGCTTGGCGAGCTCGAAGGCGTCGTAGAGCTCGCCGACGGCCGTTCGCGCTTCGTATCGAAGCGTGCCGCCGTCGATCGAGATGATCTGGTAGAGCTGCGTATTCTCCGCAGCCCTGTCCCACCAGGGCTCGTCGTCCAGGACGTACATCTTGGGCCCGCTGACCGAGACCACGTAGACGGTCCCCGTGCCGGCCTCCACCTCGGTCATCCCCACGGGCAGGTTGCGGCCACGACCGTAGGTGTGATCGTGGCCCGTGAGGACGAGATCGACGCCATGGCGGTCGAAGATGGGCTTCCACAGGCCACGAAGGGTGTCGTTGTCGCGGCCCTTGGCGGTGGAGAAGACGGGATGGTGAAAGGTGACGACGCTCCATCGATGAGGACTGGACCCCAGGGTGCGGTCGAGCCACTCGGCCTGCTCGCCCAGTCTCTCGTTGGAGTTCAGGGAGATGATCCGTACGCCCTGGTAGTCCACGAAGTAGACCGTCTCTTCCAGGCCCTCGATGTCCCCGGCCGCCAGGCTGAAATGGGGTCTCCAGAGACTCGACAGGCGCCTCTGCCCATTCTCGTCCTTCGGGTACTCGTGGTTTCCGGGTGTGGGGATGCTGGGCACCATCGCTTGAATCCAGTCGCCCGCCTCGAACCACTCGCCCCACTCCGTGTCCCGGTTGGCGCGGTTGGTCAGGTCGCCCGCGTGGATCATGAAGGCGGCCCCGGGCGCATCCGAGTAGGCCGAGCGGATGGTGCGGGACCAGAGGGAGAGGAGGTTGTTCTGGGCGTCGCCGAAATAGATGAAGGAGAAGGGTTCGGGCCTGTCGCTCGCGGTGCGGAAATGAAACCACTCGCTCCACAACTCCCCGAACCCGACACGATAGGCGTATCGAGCCCCCGGCCTGAGCCCCTGTGCGTTAGCGGAGTGGAAGTGGGCCGGCCCACTGTCGGTTTCAACGCGCTCGGTCTCGGCGGCAAGAGCCTCGGCGTCGAGCATGAATCGGGGAGAGGCGTCGGCCGGAGCGATCTCGACGATCCCGTGGGCCACGGTCGTGTCGGTTCGCCAGGTGACGGCTTGAGACGTGGCGGGGTCGGTCTGCCACGTCAGAACGATCCGATCGGGAATGGGCGAGGGTGTCGCGTCGTGAGCAGCGGTCTCGTAGGATCCCTGGACGTGGTGGACGTGCTCCTCGGACAGCGCCTGCGAGCCGGCTGTCGCCAGGAAGAGAACCGCGAAACCCCGGATGTGGGCTCGGGTGAATCCGACCATCGTGAGAAGGCCCCCTCTCGTCTCCATGTGAAGCCAGGCGAATCAAGTCACTCACTCGTCCAACGGCAGGACTTCGACTCTTCGAATGCAGACCTTGCTCCCGGGGTCGTGCTGTTGGTAGGCAAAGTGCCCTTTCTCGAACGTCAGAGCAAAGTCGAGATACTCATAGAGCTCGTTACCGTCGACGGTGACCTTGATCCGCGTGACCTTCCGGCGGCGCCAAACGTCATCGCGCACTTCGATCTCGTATTCGAACCAGGTGCCCGGCTCGACGAGTCTCTCGTAGACGTGGCACATTCCATAGAGAGATCCGGTCCGGATCGGATCGCGGTGCGTGCTATCGATCTGAGCTTCGTAGCCGTCGGCGAATCCCGGCTTGCGAGTCGTACGGAAGTACAGACCGGAGTTCCCACCGTCGTTGATCTTGACCTCGGCCCGATAGCGAAAGTTCTTGTAGGGTCCTTTCGTGGAGACCAGCATCGACGCGGCCCCCGAGCCACACAGTGCGCCGTCCTCGACCTCCCACACGCTTTCCGAGTTGCCGACCTTCTCCCACCCGTCCATGGTCTTTCCATCGAACAGCGAGATCCAGTCCTCTCCGGCAGCTCGAGCATCGACCGCCACCAACCCGATCAAGAGAAGCGATGGGAGACAGAACGTACGGAAAAAAGAAGTTATCATCGTTTGCACCTCGTTGGACTCGGTGGATCCTACCAGAGCGCCACCCGCACGGCACGGAGTGACGCAGTCTTGCACGGGTCCTGAGGAGCGGAGACGATCCCCTGCATGCGCATCGGCGTGGACCTGGGCGGCACGAAGATCGAGGCGATCGGCCTGGACGATGACGGCAAGGTCCTCGCCCGCCAGCGCGTGCCCACCCCACGTGACGACTACGACGCCACGCTCCAGGGGATCGCCAGCCTCGTCGACGCCATCGAGACAGAGACGGGCGAGCGAGGCTCGGTGGGGATCGGCATGCCGGGCTCTCTCTCTCCCGCCACCGGCCTGGTCAAGAATGCCAACTCGACCTGGATGATCGACCGCGCCTTCGACCGGGATCTGTCGACTCTGCTCGGACGGCCGGTGCGCTTCGCCAACGACGCGAACTGTTTCGCCCTCTCCGAGGCAGTGGACGGCGCCGCGGCCGGCGCGCACATCGTCTTCGGCGTCATCGTGGGTACGGGTACCGGGGGTGGCGTCGTCGTGGACCGCCGGGCCCTCTCCGGACACAACGCCATCGGCGGGGAGTGGGGTCACAACCCCCTCCCGTGGCCGCGAGATGGAGAATGGCCGGGGCCGTCGTGCTACTGCGGCAAGACGGGTTGCGTCGAGACCTTTCTCTCCGGCCCGGGGCTGGCACGGGACTATTGCGAGGAGACCGGAGACGAGGTCGACGGCCCGGAGATCGTGACCCGGGCGGAGGGGGGCGAGGCGAAGGCCGACGCGGCTCTTGGGCGTTACGAGGATCGCATGGCCCGTGCCCTGGCGGTCGTGCTCAACATCCTCGACCCCGACGTCGTGGTCCTGGGTGGAGGAATGTCACGGATCTCGAGGCTCTACGAGACGGTCCCCAGGCTGTGGCAGGAGTGGGCGTTTTCGGACCGCGTCGACACCGCGCTCCGTCCACCCGTGCACGGCGACTCGAGCGGGGTGCGCGGGGCGGCCTGGCTCTGGGGGCCCGACGAGACGGGAGGGGCCCGATGAGTGAGGCCCCGCTCAAGAACTTTCGCAGCCTCGACGCCGGCAAGATCACCGCGACCATCTACCTGCTCCGCATTGGCGTGGTCGCGCTCGTGGGATTGATCCTCGGTGGCCTGATCGGCGCCGCCATCTTCTTCCTCGTCACCCTCGAGACCCGCGTGAAGCGTCGCCGGGCTTTCGCCCTCTCGCGGTACCTGGACTACTGCAGCGAGCTCTTGTCGCTGACGGGGGCTCCCCACGGCAAGGAGGGCCGTTCCATGATGCTGCGAAGCGCTGCGACGCTGATGCTGGCGGCGACCCTGCCCAGCTGTGTGGTCCGAGGTGATGACACCCCCAGGGCCAGGCCGAACGTGCTCTTTCTCATCTCTGACGATCTGAACTGTGACCTCGGCTCGTACGGACATCCTCTCGTGAAGTCGCCGAACATCGATCAGCTCGCGCAGCGCGGAGTCCAGTTCGAGAGGGCGTATTGCCAGTACCCCTTGTGCGGTCCGAGTCGGGCGTCGTTCATGACTGGTCTCTATCCCGATCAGACCCTGGTTCATCGCAACGCCGTCTACATTCGCGAGCGCGTTCCGAACGTGCGGACGATGTCTCAGATGTTCCGCGACGCGGGGTACTTCGCCACGCGAATCGGCAAGATCTATCACTACAACGTACCGAAGCACATCGGCACGAGCGGACACGACGATCCGTACTCGTGGGACTACACGATCAATCCCCGGGGCCGGGACAGGGACGACGAAGATCTGCTCTTCAGCCTGCGTCCCGGCAGCTTCGGTGGCACACTGAGCTGGCTGGCCGCGGGCGGAACCGACGCCGAGCAGACCGACGGCATCGCCGCCAACCATGCCGTGCGGCTGCTGCGGCAGTACGCCCGGGAGAAGAGACCTTTCTTCCTCGCCGTCGGGCTCTTCCGGCCTCACACGCCCTACGTCGCTCCGAAAAAGTACTTCGAGATGTACGCCCCCGAGAACATCGTCGTGCCCACCGTGCCCGGGGGCTATCTGGACACGCTGCCGAGCCCGGCTCGCCGGTCCATCACCCGCAAGAAGGAGCAGGTGGACCTCCCTCGGGACCTCGCACGCAAGGCGATCCAGGCCTACTACGCGTCGATCACGTTCGCGGATGCGCAGGTGGGGCAGGTCCTCGACGCCCTGGACGAGACCGGACTCGCGGAGAACACGGTCGTCGTGTTCACGTCCGACCACGGCTATCACATGGGGGAGCACGGGCACTGGCAGAAGACGACCCTCTTCGAGAACGCGACCCGCGTCCCGCTCATCATCGCCGGGCCCGGGGTGAAGGCGGCTGGTCGGAAGACGGGCGCCCCCGCCGAGATGGTCGACTTCTATCCGACCCTCGCGGAGCTGTGTGGACTCGACCCTCCAAAGTACCTGTCGGGTGTGAGCCTGGTCCCGGCACTGAAGGACCCGACCGCCAGGCCGAGGAGCTCAGCTTTTTCACAGTATTCGCGTGGCTACAGCATCCGCACGGAGCGCTATCGCTATACCGAGTGGGGTCGGGAGGCGAGCGAAGGAGCCGAGCTCTACGATCATGAGACGGACGATCACGAACTGGTCAACCTCGTGAACCGTCCCGAGTGGTCCGACACCGTCGAGCGGCTCTCCGCACGGCTGCGCCGGCGGATCGCCGAAGCCGCCGCGGCACCAGCGAGAGTCGAGCAGATCCGTTTCGACAATCGCCGGCGCGTGCCTTGAGATCTCTCCGAGCGCCATTCGAAACCACCTTCTGATCGCCTCCATATGGAGCCGCTCCTTCGACGCTGGGGCAGCCCGGGCGAACAACGGTGGAGGGCTCGGGCAGTCGACGAGGCGCTTCGTGGGCAGTGGCGTCTACTCGGCCGGTCGGTCGGACTGAGGCACCGGCTCCACCAGGAATCTCTTCTCCGCCCACAGGAAGTAGGGGATCGCGAAGGCCGAGAGCACGGCCGCCATGCCGAAAGCGCCCCGCAGCCCGATGTGCCCGGCGAGCCCGCCCAGGGCGATCGAGCCCGCTCCTATCCCGGTGTCGAAGGCGGCAAGGATCCCTCCGAAAGCAGCGCCGCGCCGCGTGGGATTGACGTACTTGAAGACGTGGGCGACGAAGGCCGGGTACATGTTCCCGAGACCGAGTCCAAAGACGCCGCCGGCGACGATGAGCTGCGTGCGGGTCTGGGCGAATGCCGTGAGGGCGAGCCCGACCGTCACGAGAGCCAGGCACGGCAGGAACACACGCTTCGGACCGACGCGATCCGCGAGCCGTCCCGAGAAGACGCGGGTTCCCAGCACGACGACGGCGAAGGCGGTGAAGAAGACGCTCTTCGGCGCAATGCCGTTCTCCTCGGCCAGCACGGCGACAAAGCTGGTGATGCCTCCGTAGCCGAAGGAGCAGAGGAAGAGCGACATCGCCACCCAGAGGACAGGCCACTCCACCATGTGCCGGCTGAAGAAGGCGTGCTTCGTGCGGCGAGCGGAGGTCGTGATCTCCTTCAGGCGCCAGGCGATCGCGAACATGACGAGGTTGAGCAGCGCCACCTCGGCACAGAGCCAGCCCCACCCGAAGCGGTACACCCAGAATCCGAGGCCGGGGGCAACGGCGATGGCCGTCATCGTGGACATGCCCCAGTAGCCGATCCCCTCGGCCCGGCGTTTTTCCGGGAGGAGATCGGTCATGTAGGCCGACGAGGCCGAGAGCAGGCCCGACCAGAAGAGCCCGTGAAAGCCCACGAGGATGAGCGGCATCCAGTAGTTGGGGCTGAGCCCGTAGGCCACGGAGAAGCCCGCGATCGCCAGGCTGCACACGAGGAGCATCCTGCGCTTCCCCACTCGATCCGCGAGGGCCCCGGTGATCGGGGCGGTGAGGGCGGACCCGAAGGTCAGCACGCCGAGGAAGAGGCCGGCGACGGTGGTGTCGCCTCCGAGGTCCAGGATGAAGAAGGGAACCGTCGGCAGCAGCTGGAAAAGAGACAGGAACACCGTGAACGTGAACCCGCACATCAGGAAGAAGCGCGAGGTCAAGACCCGGTCGTCGCTCTCCGGCGGCGCCGACGCGGGGGCTTCGGAACTGGGGGCAGGTGTCGTCATGGAGGATTCGGGCCGGGGGCCGAAACGAAGGATCGTAGCACGAGGCTCGCTGCCGTCCGACGCCCATGGAATGGATGGATTCTCCCGGGCGTTGTTCGGGTCATGAGACTCCGACAAACCGCGGGCGTGGCGGCCCTCGCGAGCGCCCTCTTGATCACCCCTCTCGGGTGCGCGGCCAGGGAGCCCCGCCATGCCCCGCCGCTTCCAGCCGAGCCGTCACGCTGGGTGGGTGAGCCCGTGAGCTGGCAGTCTCTTCGGGGCCAGGTCGTTCTCGTCTTCGTGTGGACGTTTGGTTGAGTCAACTGTGTGCGCACCGCTCCCTGGGTCAGGGAGATCACGACTCGGCACGGCCCCCGGGGGCTTGCAGCGCCGGAGTTCGACTACGAGCGCAGCAGGGACGATGTCGCGGCCCACGCACGCGAGCTCGGCCTGGACTTTCCCCATCTGGTGGATCCCGGCTTCGTCTACTGGCGACAACTCCGAAACCACTACTGGCCCACCGTCTACCTGATCGACCGCTGCGGGAGGATCCGAGATCAGCAGATCGGAGAGGTGCACTCGGACCAGGCCAAGGGGCGCCGGCTCGAGAGTCGCATCGAGGAGCTTCTGAGCGAGGGCGGCGCCTGCCCGGAGTGAGCTGGCGGCCGAACCTCCCGGACCCCGCCCAGGTGCCGAACATCCAGATGTAGGGCAAGGTGCTGCGGTGCCTGGATCGGGACCCGGCCGCGCGACCCCAAAACGCCAGCGACCTCCGCTCCTCCCTCGAGGCACTGTGGTGAGGCGTGCCCATGGACCGAGGCGCAGTCCCTGGCCTGGTGGGAGCGCCACAGCAGGACCCCGAGCGGCACTCTCTCTGGCTAGCCGCAAGGTCGAGGTACTATCGCCAACCGATCCAGGGGGAGGGTCGTCCATGAAGGCTCCAGTCCACTCGGTGGAATGTGCTGGTCGGAGCAGGGGCGGCGGTGCCCCGCCGTGGGGCAGCCGCCGAGAAAAACCCCGAAACCTCCCAACTTACGGTGCCCCTGTCCGGTACTACTCACAAAGACACAGAGTGGACAGGCCCCGGAAGGTGCTGAAACGACACGTCAACCCGCCGAGAGCGAGCGGAGCCCAGCCAGCGGGCAAGGAGTCGAACATGCAGATCAAATCCGAGATCGCCTCGGCGACAAGCGGAGAGGTGATAGAGAGCCCCCGAGTCCGTGGTGGACGGCGTCCGGGACGGGCGCCGATCCTGTCTGGTCTGATCTTGATCCTGGGCCTGGCCTGCTCGGTCGCTGCCCTCGCCGCGCCCGCGACGGCCGCTCCGCAGGAAATCCCCCAGCCCGAGTCCCCTTCGGGCGTTTGGAACGGCCAGGACGGCAAGCCGCTCCCCTTCCAGAATCATGACGAGGTGCTCGATTATCTTCGGACCGCCAAGGTCGTGCACCGCGAGCCCGCCCCGGAAGGCATCAACAAACCCGACGTCCTCACGCTCGAAGGAAACGGAATCCGGGCCCGCGCGATCCTCCGACAGGTCGCCAGCGAGAAGAGGCGTATCCGCATCGGCGAACGCTTCTACTTCCACTTCTTCGACTCCTACGCCAACGAGTGCGCCGCATACGACCTGGCCCGGGAGCTCGGCCTCGGGTTCGTTCCGCCCGCGGTGCCTCGGAACATTGGAGGGCCCGGCAGCTTGCAGATCTGGATCGAGGGCGGCCGCGACGCGTCCGACAAGAACTTCCGCCCCAGGAGCCCCATGGGTTGGATGAAGCAGGTGTGGGACAAGGACCTCTTCGACAACCTGATCCTGAACGTCGACCGCAACACGGGCAACATGCTCGTGGGTGACAACGATGAACTCTGGCTGATCGACCACACACGGGCATTCCAGCCCAATGGCGAGCTGCTCGCCCCCGAAGCGCTACAGAAGATCAACCGAAACGTGTGGGACCGACTCGAGGCATTGAGCGACGACCAGCTGAGAGACGTCGTCCGAGAGTTCCTCCAGCCCGATCAGGTGGAGGGCCTCATCAAGCGGCGAGAGCTCCTTCAAGAAAAGGTTGGGGAGCTCGTCGCCAAGTCCGGCGAGGGCGCTGTCTTCTACTAGAGCGCCTGGCCACGCCGCCTCTCCCGAGGCGCGCCTCGGCCACGCTGGCGATCGAGGGTCTGGCTCCGTCGCTGGTGTGACCGGGGCGAATCCTGGCGGACGCGACTCGATCGGGTATCGTTGTACTCTCGATACCCAGAGAGGTCGCTGATGAGACGGAAGACGAGACTGGTGGCGTTGACGATCGTCCCGTTCGCGTGGGGCTGCTGGGGTGGCCCCACGCAGAAGGTGGACGGCGCCGATCCGGTCGAAGCGGCGCTCACGACAGCCGACGAGTACGTGAGCGCCTACTTCGATCATTTTCCCGAAGAGGCCTTCGAAGCCGGCTTTCCCGACGCACCCGCCGATCGGTTCAGCGATCGCAGCTCCGGGGCGTTCGCGGTGTGGCACGAGCGTGAAGACGCTTGGCTCGAGCGCCTGGCCGCCATCGACCTCGGCGCCCTTGCCGGCACGGATGCCGCGACGCCGTACGCCTACGCCCGGGAGCGCCTCGAAGCGTCCCGGGCGATGCGGGCCTGTCGGATGCCGCTGTGGAACGTCTCCCCGAGCTCGACCGGCTGGCCGGCCCTGATGGCCATGTCCTTCGCCAACCAGCCGGTCGCCACTCCCGAAGACCGGACGGCGATCCTGGCGCTGGCCCGAGATGCCGCCCGATTCCTCGACACCGAGCTCGAGAACCTGACCGAGGGTCTCCAGTCGGGATTCACGGCCCCGGTGCCGAACGTCGAGGCTGTCCTGGGACTGATCGACGAGATCCTCGACGCCGAGCTCGAAGCCACGCCTTTCTGGTCCCCGGCGGAACGAGACGAGAGCGGTGAGCTCGCCGAGGCGCTTCGGGACGTCGTCGAGGACGAGATCCGTCCTGCGATCCGGAGGTTGCGTGACTTTCTGGCAGGCCCGTACCGCGACGGCGCCCGGGAGGCGATCGGCGTCGACGCCAACCCGGACGGCGCCGAGTGCTACCGCGCCGCGATCAGCTTCCACACGACGCTGTCGCTCAGCCCGGACGACATCCACCAGAACGGCCTGGACCGCATGAAGGACATCGAGACCGAGATGGTCGAGATCACACGCCGCCGATTCGGGACCGACGACGTGCCGGCGGTGCTCGAGAGGCTCCGTTCGGAGCGGGAGTTCACGTTCGGGAGCGAAGAGGAGGTTCTCGAGTTCGTCCACGCCGCGATCGATCGAGCCAGGGTCGCCACGCCCCGATGGTTCGGCGCGGTGCCGAAGAGCAAGGTCGTCGTCCGGCCGTACCCAGCCTACCAACAGCGCACCGGCGGTGGCTTCTACAGCGCTGGAGGCCCGGATGCGCCCGGGGTCTACGAGCTCGGGACCCACGAGCCGGAGAAGCTCCCTCGTGCGGGCCTCGAGGCAACGACATTCCACGAGACATACCCGGGCCACCACCTGCAGTCCAAGGTCGCGCTGGAGCGCCCGGGGCTGCACCCTGTTCTCAAGTTTTTCTACAACTCGGGAATGGGCGAAGGCTGGGCGCTCTACAGCGAACGGCTGGCCGATGAGATGGGCCTCTACTCAGACGATGTGGACCGTCTGGGCATGCTCTCGAACGAGGCCTTCCGGGCTGCCCGGCTGGTGATCGACCCAGGGATGCACGCACTCGGCTGGAGCCGCCAGCAGGCCGTCGAGTACATGCTCACTCACACCGCCGAGTCCGAGTCTTCGGTCGAGTACGAGGTCAACCGGTATCTCGCCGTGCCGGCCCAGGCCACCGCGTATCTCACCGGGAGCCTCGAGATCCAGCGCCTCCGCGCCGAGGCCGAGGCGCGGCTGGGCGAGAAGTTCGACATCCGCGACTTCCACGACCGGGTCCTCGAGGACGGGACGATCACCCTCGGGATGCTGGGAGACAAGATCGAAACCTGGATCACCGCCCAGGCGGATGCCGAGTAGGGGCTACTCGAGGAGCTGCGCGACTTCGCTTCCGCACAGCTTCAGGACCCGGTCACGCCGCTTCAGGACCGCGTCGATCTGCCCCTCGGTGAGGTGGCCGCCCACGTTGGATCGCAGCTCTCCTGCATCCAGCATCATCAGGGCGTTCCGCAGGTCGGCTGGCATGGGCCGGCACGGCTGCAGCAGGGCGGGATCCAGCTCCGTGGAGAGCGGAAAGGCCTGCTCGTGGTCCACCAGGCACACGTGGCCCTCGGACGGAACGAAGAGCTTGTCCACATCCTCACGCTCCTGGTTGCCGATGAGGCCGTCGAAGACGCGGACTCGGACGACTTGTTCTCTGAGCTCGTCGATCCCGAGCCCGTAGGACTCGGCGATCGCCCGGATGGTCTCCTCCGGCCCCGCGCCCTGCAGGTCCTGTTCGCTCCTGATGGAGACCAGGTCGAGTGCGGTCTCCACGACGGCGCGCAGTACGCCGGGGCCGGCCTCTGAATCGCGGAGCACCGCCACCGGCACCAACCCGAGATCGAGCATCCGGTCGAGCTTGTACGCCGCCACCTCGTGCTCGTACCGACGGGGCGAGGCGCGCCCTGCCGTCGGCTCGTCTTCTTCGATGTCCTTGAAGACACCTCGCAGATGGAGACCCTCTCCCTTGAGCTCCCAGAGCTCGGCGCGCTGGTGTCCGCGGCTGACCTTGGTGCGCGCCACGACCTCCGCCTCGCTCAGGACCCGCTCCATCTCCGCGTCCGCCAGGTGCACGAAGCCACCGGCCCAACCCTCTCCCTGAGGAGGCTCGGCGAAGGGGAGCGACGCCTGCCGTGTGGCGGGGTCGAGGGCCGAGATCCGCTCCTTCTCGAACACCACGCCATACCCCTTGCGTCCGTAGCCCATGCCCACATCGGCACGGAGGAAGCGGCCGTCGAAGCGTGACGAGACCTACCCGGTCCTCGTGACGGTGTGGCCCACCACCATGGAGCGGGCGTCGAGCCGCTCGAGGACGGTGCTCACCCGTTCCCTTTCGATCCTCTCGTTGTGCAGCGAGCTGCCGCGATACCAGCGCGGTCCGTCGGGTGCGAAAGCCAGGCTGCGCACCTCTTCGGTCAGGGACTCGGCGGCCCGGGCCAGCCTGCGGTCGACCTGGCGCCCCTGGGCTGCGAGCTTCAGGACCGCGGCGGCCGCGGCCCGGACCTCGGCGAAACCACTCGGCGTCTTGAGCAGAGTGTCGAGAACGAGGCCCGAGTCCATGACGGACCGGACGCTTTTTCGAAGGCGATCGTTGATCTGGTCCAGCCCGAGCGCCGCGACCTCGGGCGTGAGGCCTCCGTGAACGAAGAGGACACCATTGATCTTGATCACGGTGGGCTGCTCGAGGAGCCAGGAGCCGTAGGTTCCCTTCCGGGCGAACGCCCGCCGGCGCGCGAAGTAGCCGGGGGGATACTTCTCGTCGAAGGCCGCTTCAAGCTCGGCCGACGAGAGACCCTTGCCCGAGTACGCCTTCTCGTACCCAGCCAGGGCCTTGCAGCGATCACCGGACTTCTCGTCAGCCTGGAAGGAGGCATACCCGCCGGGCCACACGTAACGGAAGTCACGTACCAGGTTCATGACCTCGTGGTTGCCGAGGAGCGCGTGCACTCGCCCACCAGCGGACTCGGCCTGCTTCTGGAGGCGACGGACGAGATCCAGGATCTCCCGATCGTCGGGCCCGCGGTCGATCAGGTCGCCGCACAGCACCAGGTGATCCGTCTCTCCCGTCCAACGGAGCAGATCATCGGCCAGACCCGCCGCCTGGAGGATCGCCGTCAGCTGTTCGCCCCGGCGGTGGACGTCGCCGATGGCGACGACGCGCCCGACTCCGTCCCACTCCCACTTCGAGGTGGCTCCAAAGACCGTGGGACCCGAAGGCGCTCCGACCGCCAGGGCCAGCGCCAGCACCGCCACGAATCCAGCCACGCTCGCACGGGCCCGTTCGGGGCTTCGCCGCCTCAGCATGTCGTCCCCCTCATTCGAAGGCGAAGAGGCCACCCTGGTTGATGCGGGTGGCGTACGCGCTCTGCTTCGGGGTCATGTAGACGCCAGCCACCCTGGCTCCCTGAGCCCTGTCTTCCCGTGCGTGCTCTTCTGACCAGAAGAATACCGAGTTTTGTCAGAAGCGGTGGGTGATGTTCGGCTCCTCGAAGGTTGCCCAGTCCACCTGGGGACTGAACACCAGCGGCGGAGCCGCCTCGTCGTGCACGTGAAAGCGCAGCTCGTGGTCCACCGTGAGGCGCAGGGGCCTTGCGCAGTGCGCGCACGCGGTCTCGATGTGGACGGAGACGGGCTGGTTCCGAATGCGCCCTTGCACGAAGGGCGTCGCGATCGCGTCGACCGCTCAAGCCGCGTCGAGCCTCTCCCCGGTACCGAAGCACAGGTGGTGGGCGTCTCGGTCACGGTCACGGGGAAGGCCCAGGTCACGGCCCCTTCTTCGTTGCGCACCAGGAAGAACAGGTGCTTCTCCAGGTCTTCCAGGATGGCCTCCGTCCGAGCCGCCGGCAGGCCGAGGGCTTTGCCGATGGCCTCCGGTGCGAGCGGCCGCCCGCAACTTGGCAGCTCCTCGACCACGTGGTAGCGCACCCGGTGGTGCTCTTCGGACATGAAGCGAAGGAGCTGCCGGAAACTCCTCGGGTGCTTGCGCCAGACGCTCCCTCCAGTCCGCCTGGGGCTCCTCGATGAGATCCGAGGCCACCCCCTTGAGAATCGTCGCGCTCATCCAGGCCCTCCTGCCCCCACACCATGACGCGGGTCTCGGCCGGCTGCAAGGCCAACCCTGGGGCGCAGGCCGTCAGGGCTTGACGCGGGCTTCGAGCTCCGCCCAACGCGCGTAGAGCCGGTCCACCTCTTCCTGGGCCAGGGTGAGCGCGTCGAGCCGCGCCTGCACCGCGACGTGATCGGCGGCCACCGCTGGGTCGGCCATGGCCTGGTGACACGACTCGAGCCGCGCCTCGGCCTCGAGGATCCGGGCCTCCATCCCGTCCCATTCGCGCTGCTCGCGATACCCGAGCTTCCTCGGCCGCTCTCCGGGCCCGTCGGACTGCGACCTGCTGCCGGGCGCCTTCGGCCGAGGCGTGGACGGGCGTGAGCGAAGGGCCTCTTCCGCGGGGCGGCGCCGGTCGAGCTCCCACTGGTCGTAGTCGGCATACGAGACCGCGGCGCCCCGGCCGTCGAGCGCGAGGATGCGCGTCGAGACACGGTCGAGGAGGTAGCGGTCGTGGGTCACCAGCACCAGGGCGCCCGGGAACTCGAGCAGGCTCTCCTCGAGCACTTCGAGAGTCGGGATGTCGAGGTCGTTGGTGGGCTCGTCGAGGAGCAGCAGGTCCGCAGGCTCCAGCATCAGCCGGGCCAGCACGGCGCGCGCCTGCTCTCCGCCGGACAGCCGCCCCACCGGCATCTCGAGTTGCTCCGAGCGAAAGAGGAAGCGCTTCGCCCACCCGGACACGTGCACGCTGCGCCCCTGGGACACGACCGAGTCGCCCTGGGGAGCCAGGGTGCGCCTGAGAGACACCGCGGGGTCGAGGCGCGAGCGGTGCTGGTCGAACATCACGACCCGGAGACCAGGAGCGTTCTCGACCGTACCCTCGTCGGGTGCCTCCTGCCGGGCCAGGAGACGGAGGAGGGTGCTCTTGCCGGAGCCGTTCGAGCCGAGAAGGCCGAGGCGCGTCCCCGGCGAGAGGACGAGGTCGAGGCCGCGGACGATGTCGCTGTCCCCGTAGCTCTTCGTCAGCCCCTCGGCGACCACGAGCCGCTTCGTCTTCCGCTCCGTCGCCGAGAAGTCGAGCCCGACGCTCGAAGATTTCGAGCGTGAGTCGAGGTCCGCCAGCTCGTCCTGAAGGCGGTCGGCCTCGTCGAGGCGGGCCCGGGACTTGCGGGTGCGGGCCCGGGCCTTGCGGGACAGCCAGTCCAACTCGCCCCGGACACGGTTCCGAAGCGACTCCTGGTAGGCCGCCTGCCCGGCCAGGAGCTCGTCTTTCTTCTCCAGGAACTCGCTGTAGCGTCCGCGCACGTCGAGAAACCCCGCGACCAACGCGCGGTCGAGCTCGATGACGCGCCTGGTGACGGCTTCGAGGAAGTAGCGGTCGTGGCTCACGGCAACGAAGGCCTCCGGTTCGCGGGGCAGCAGCTCCTCGAGCCAGAGGATGCCGTCCACGTCCAGGTGGTTCGTGGGCTCGTCGACGAGCAGCAGCTCCGGCTCGCCCACCACCGCGCTCGTGATCGCCAGGCGCTTCTTCCAGCCACCGGAAAGCGTCGCGGTGGCCTGGGCGTCGTCCCCGAAGCCCGCCTTCCCCATCGCCACGGCGATCCGCCCCTCGACATGGTGCTCGTCGAGGTGGAGATGGCGAACGGCCTCGCGCAGGACGGTGCCCACCGTGGCCCCGGCTTCGAAGACCGGGTCCTGGGGCACGTAGCCGATCCGCAGGTGCCGGCGTGCGGCGCGCGTCCCGGACGAGGGCTCCTCCAGGCCGGCCAGGATCTTCAGGAGGGTGGACTTGCCGGACCCGTTCGGGCCCACGAGCCCGACGTGGTCGCCCTCCGAGATGCCCAGTGACAGGCCCTCGAAGAGAGGCGTCGCACCGAAGGCCTTCGCGAGCTCCTTGCAGGAGACCAGGAGCTCAGCCACCGGCGCGCCCACCGGCCACCAGGGCCTCCTTGGCGCTCCTCCTCAGTTGCTTGATGCGGTGCTCCTCCCGCAGAGCGTTACTCCAGGTCCGGACCCGGCGCGACCAGACGAGGACGATCGGCCGCCGAGCTCGCGTGTAGCGCGAGGCTGTCCCGGCCTCGTGCTTACGCACGCGGGCTGGCAGGTCCTTCGCCGCCCCGGTGTAGAGAGACGAGTCGCGGCAGCGCAGGATGTAGACGAAGGGCAGGCTCTCACTCCTGGATGGAAGTCCCGTCTCCCGAGTCGATCCTCTCACAGCTTCGAGTGCCACTGCGGTTGCGACGCGCTCGGTGGAGTGCGTGGCCCAGGCGGGTCTGCCCGAGAGGCGCCGCGAGGGCGCTCAGGCCATGTCTTTTTCGCGGGCCAGGGCGAGGAGCTCGGGCGCGGGCATGTCGGAGACGAGGATGCACAGCACCTGGCCCTCGAGCCAGAAGACGGCCGTGCGCTCCCCGCGCCGGTACACGCGGAAGGTGAAGCCCCGCTCCTCGTACGTCTCGTCGGCCGGGGGCAGCTCCTCGAGCGTTCCGAGGAGCATCTGGCAGAGCACGATGCGTCCATCGGGTCCCCGGTAGGTGTAGAGCGCCGTCGGCCGGCCCTGCAGCTCGTGGACACGGCCGCCGATCAGGGCGTACTCCATCATCCGCAGATCGATGACCCGGGCAGGAAATGCGAGCTGCCGCTCGAAGAAGCGTTGGAGCACCTCCTCGTCCACGATCTCGATGGCGAGGGGAAGCTGTCCCACGCGGTGAAGCTGGTAGCTGCGGATGGCGGCGCCCGGCAGGTCCTCGCTCGCCGGGGCCTGGAACCAGACCGCAGCGGCCGCGGCGATCATGACGGCTGCGGCCACGGCCAGCCACGTCCCTCGCGAGCGAGCCGGGCGTGGCGACACACGGGGGGCGCCGTCCAGGGCTGCCCGAACGTCCGCGTCGAGCCCGGCGGGGACGGCTGCGGTGGCGGCCAGTTGGCGCGTCGCCCCCCGCAGCGCCCGGAGCGCGTCGAGCTCGGCCTGGCACGCCTCGCAGGACGAGAGGTGGCGCTCGAGCTCCTCGCGTTGGCCCTCCGGGAGCTCACCCGTGACCAGGTCGTCGATCCGCTCTGACCAGTGTGCGTGGCCCACCATCAGCTCTCCGAGCCCGAAGGATACCGCGGCGGGGCGTCGCCGCTCAGCGCGGCGAAGAGGGCTTTGTCAGGGTTCACGAGGGGATCCACGGCGTCGGCGACTTCGACGCCCCCAGCCGCGATTGGCGGAACCCCGTGGCGAAGGTCAGCATCCGGCGGATTCGCTAGCCAGGGCTGCAGCGAGGGGGGGCCCGCTCCGGCGGGCCCCCCTCCGCCATGGCTCCCTTCGGCCGTCTACCAGACGTCGGCGCGGTCGGAACGCACCATGGGGCTCTCCTCCTCGCAGCCGAAGGCCTCGGCGAACTCGGGCATGTTCGACAACGGGCCGAGTACCCGGAACCTGGCCGGCGAGTGCGGGTCGGTGTTCACCTGGAGCTTGACGTCCTCGGGGCGAACGTTGGCCCGCCACACCTGGGCCCAGGAAAGGAAGAAGCGCTGGTCGGGAGTGAAGCCGTCAATCACGCCGGGATCGTTCTTCTCGAGCGCGGCCTTCAGGGCGTGATAGGCCATGGTCAGGCCGGCCAGATCGCCGATGTTCTCCCCCAGGGTGAGCTTCCCGTTGACGTGCAGGTCGTCGACGGCCACGTAGTCGCCGTACTGGGTGACGAGCTTCTGGGTGCGCTCTTCGAAGAGCCTTCGGTCCTCGCCGGTCCACCAGTTGGCCATGTTGCCCTGGGCGTCGAACTGGCTGCCCTTGTCGTCGAAGCCGTGCATGAACTCGTGACCGATCACCGCGCCCATACCGCCATAGTTCACGGGATCGTCGATCTCCCCGTCGAAGAACGGGGGCTGCATGATGGCCGCGGGAAACACGATCTCATTCATCACCGGGTTGTAGTAGGCGTTCACCGTCTGGGGTGGCATGCCCCACTCGTTGCGGTCGATGGGCTTGCCGATCTTGTCCAGGTTCCGGCGCAGCTCGAAGGCCGCGGCGCTCCGGACGTTGGCCAGGTAGCTGTCAGTGCCCACCTCCAGCTTCGAGTAGTCCCTCCACTCGTCCGGGTAGCCGATCTTCGAGGAGAAGGTCGCCAGCTTCTCCAGAGCGCGGGCCCTGGTCTCGTCGCTCATCCACTCGAGCCCCTCGAGGCGTGATTTCACAATGGCTCTCAGGTTCTCGATCATCTCGTCGGCGCGCTTCTTCGTGTCCGGAGGAAAAGCCTGCTCGACGTAGACCTGACCCAGCGCCTCACCCATGCTCCGGCTCGTCTGATCGACGACGCGCTTCCACCGGGGCCGCTGGGAGGGCGTGCCCCGGAGCTCGGTGCCGTAGAAGTCGAAATCGGCGTTCACCAGCTCCTCGTTCAGATAGGGCGAGAAGGCGTTGACGGTGTGCCAGCGGAGATAGCTCTTCCACGTGCCCAACGGGACGTCGCCGAGGGCCTCGTTCATGGCAGCAAAGAATTTCGGGTGGGCGTAGGAGAAGCTCTCCAGATCCCCCAGGCCGAGGCGGTCGAAGTACACCGCCCAGTCGAACGCCGGCGTGGCCTCGTCCGCCTCAGCGACCGTCTGGATGTTGTAGTAGTTCTGGGGATCGCGCAGCTCCACCCTCGTGAGAGACGCCTCGGCCAGGGCGGTCTCCAGGCCCAGGATCGCCTTCGCCGCGGACTCCGCCTCGGCTGAGTCGTCACCGAGCAGCTGCAGCATGCGCCCAACGTGGGCAACGTACTTCCCACGCAGCGCCGCGGACTCCTCGTCTTTGCGCAGGTAGTAGTCCCGGTCCGGCAGGCCGAGGCCCCCCTGGGTCGCGTAGACGATGTACTGCGTGCTGTTCTTCAGGTCTTGATCCACGTCGATGTCGAAGAGCAGGGTCGCTCCCTCCGCGTGCATATCGCGGAGGAAGACCGGAACGTCGGCCGTGCTCCCGAGAGAGGCAATGCGCTCCAGGTCACCGGCCAGGGGCGCCAGGGCCGCCTTCTCGATGGCCTCGGTGTCCATGGCCGTCGACCAGAAATCCGCCACCTTGCGCTTGTTGGTGCCGCCCTCGGCGTCGGCTTTCACGGCCTGCTCGAGAATGTCGCGCAGCAGCTCGTAGTTCCGCTCCCGCATCTCGGAGGTGATGCTCCAGCGACTCTGGTCCTCGGGAATGGGGTTGCGCGGGAGCCAGCCGCCGTTCGCGTACTGGTAGAAGTCCGTGCACGGGGCGACGGAGAAGTCGAGGTTCCGGCGATCGAGACCCCGGGCGTTGGTCTTGTACTCCTCGGCGGCGGCGGACACCGTGAGCGCCGCACCCAGCAGGACGGCACACGCGAATCGGATGATCATGAGGCCAGCTCCCTATCCAGGAGCGACTCGACGGGCAGCCGCTCACCACCGTTTTCGGTACAGACGGCGAACTCCTTCGGGCCGTCCCCGTCCGAGGCATACATCGCCACACTGGCATACTCCCCCGCCCGGTTGACCACGTAGAACGTGAGCTGGAAGTCGGGATTGCCGTCGGCGTTGAGCAGCCGCTTCTCGACTGTGTTCGCCTTGACCCGGCGAAGCACCTCCATTGCGGCATCCTTGGGCGCACGACCCTGACGCAGCTGCTCCACAATGAAGAACGAGCAGAGGTTGTAGAGGTTTGCCTCACCACGGCCCGTGGAGCCCGCGGCCCCGACCTCCCCGTCCACCCAAAGGCCGGCGCCGAGGATTGGAGAGTCGCCCACGCGGCCGGGGATCTTGAAGGCCAGTCCGCTCGTCGTGGTGACCCCGCAGACGTCGCCATTGGTGCCGACGCCGTCGCAGTTGATCGTGCCCAGGCGGCTGCCGGCATCGAGCAGGCCCTCGGCGACCATCGCCCGGGTCGCTTCTTCTCCCGCACGGGACCGCTTCTCGGGATCGAGCCAGTGGCCGGGATCGATCCGATGCCTCCACTCGAGCCAGCTCGCCCGGGAGCCCTCGGTGTTGAGATCGTCCTCGACCTCGAACCCCATCTGGCGAGCGAACTGCCCGGCACCGCCGCCCACGAGCAGATGGTGATCGGTCTTCTCCATGACGGCTTTCGCCACGAGGGACGGGGTCCGCACGCCCTCGAGGGCGGCCACCCCGCCGGCCCGCTTCTTTGGGCCGTGCATGCAGCACGAGTCGAGCTGCACCACCCCGTCGGCGTTGGGCCGGCCGCCGTATCCCACGCCCATCTCATCCGGATCGAGCTCGACGATGTTGACGCCGGCTATGAGGGCGTCGAGGACGTCCTCCCCGGCGACGAGGCGTGCGTGGGCCTCCTCGACGCAGGTCCGTGGGCCACCGTTTCTGAACGTGTGGCCGTTGGCGGAGGCGATGACGACCGGCGGCGTGGCCTTCCGAACCAGGACGGTCGGCGCGGCCGCCGCGGAGGGCACGGCCGCGACCACGGTGGCCCCTGCGCCGGCCCTTACAAATTCTCGACGGCTCACTCGTCGTCCCATGGATCCTCCGGAGACCGGCCCGGTTGTCGTGCCGGGCGGGGCCGCAGTCTATACCGGCGCGCTCGCGAGCGCCCCCCGCTTTTACAGATCGCCGGACCGCATCTGCTCGAGGACGTAGTCGGAGGAGCGGACGGCGAGGGCCATGATGGTGAGCGTCGGGTTCTGGCAGGCGCTCGACGTGAACCCGGACCCGTCCATGACGAAGAGGTTGGCCACGTCGTGCCTCTGCTGGAAGCCGTTGAGCACCGATGTGCGAGGATTCGTCCCCATTCGCGCGATGCCCACCTCGTGGATGCCGCGGCCCGGCTCACGATCGTGGAGCGTGAACGCCTCGACGTCCCGGGCGCCGGCGGCCTCCATCATCTCCGCGGCCGTGACCGCCTGGTCGTCGATCATCGCGTGCTCGCTCGGGCCCCAGGTCATCTTGATCCGGAGCACGGGGATGCCGTACGTGTCGGCCACCCCGGCATCAAGCTCGACGAAGTTCTCCCATCGAGGCAGACACTCGCCGAAACCTCCAAGACGCAGGGTCGTGACCGGGTCCCGGAGCGAGTCCTTGAAGGTCTGGCCGTAGCCCAGAGCGCCCAGGTTGAAGCCCGTGGAGGAGCCGCCCTGGAAGCCGTAGCCGCGGAGGAACTCCTTCGTCCGCGGGCCGTCCTTGGTGTTCCGGAAGCGGATGACGTATATGCCGTTCGGTCGGTTCGGACCGTTCACGCTGGGTGTTCCGTGAAGATCCGGAAAGTCGCCAGCTGCCCCGCCGGCCACCCACACGTGATCCATCAGGTAGTGGCCCAGGGCGCCGCTCGAGTTGCCGAGGCCGTTCGGGCGGCGCCGATCGGCGGAGTTGAGCATGATCCGCACGGACTCGAGGGCCTGGGCGCAGAGGATCACCACCCGCCCGCGCACCTCCCGTGTCTCGCGGGTGTTCCGGTCCACGTAGAGGACGCCCCGGGCCTGGTTCTCGTCCCGGTCCATCAGCACCTTGTAGACCATGGCGTTCGGGACGTGTGTGCACCGCCCCGTGTCCACAGCGTCGGCGACCGTGGTGAAGGCGGAGTTGAAGACCGGTGCCGCCGTCGCGGCCTCCGACCGGGTGGTGGCGGCGGGCGAGTGGACGCCGGCGTTTCTCTCACCCCATCAGGACGAAACGCTGGCCGCCCTCGGCGAGCGCATCGTGCCGGGTTCGACCGAGGCCCGTGTCAGCCGCTTCGTCGACCTGCTGTTGAGCGTCGACACCCGTGAGGCCCGGAGCGGGTTCCTGACAGCCCTCGCGGCGTTCGAGGCCGAGTCGCTCCGGCGATTCGAGCGGCCGTTCGTCGGGTTGACCGAGGCCGAGCAGCACGAGGTCCTCGAGGCTGGCGCGGCCGCGGAGCGCGCCCACCCGAAGGGTCACCGCGACTGGGGATGGTTCGCAATTCCCGAGACGCCGGAATCGCGGGATCCGGACCTGGGCGACTCCCTCGCCCATCTCAAGGGCTGGGTGGCCGGGGCCTACTACTCGTCCGAGGTCGGCATGAAGGAGCTGGGCTGGACCGGGGACACGTTCTTCGAGGGCTACCCGGGGTGCTCCCATCCTGGCGAGCACGAGTAGGACGATCCCGCCGTCGTCCTTTTTCAGACGTCGAGCCAGCGTCGCGCGTAGGGAAGGATCGCGATCAGGGGCAGAGCCACGACCGTGCGCCACTCGCGATTGCGGCTGACGCCGCTCCACTGGAAACGGGAGGAGCTTGACCCGCCAGGAGTGAGGCGGGGGATGAACGGCGGCACCACAGCCATCCACGCCGCATGCTCTTCCGGGAACTTCCGTGCCAGGAAGTCCGATTCCTCGCGCATGACGGAGGGGAAGAAGGCCACGAAGTAGGCGGCCACCGCCAGCACGACCCAGACGCTGGCGGAGGCGATCGCGGCCCCGAGGGCGATGAAGAGGCTGCCGACGTAGAGCGGGTGGCGGCAGTGCGCGTAGGGACCCCCGGTTGCCAGGACCTTCGTCTTCTCGATGTGTCCCGAGGCCCAGATACGGATCATCTCGCCGATCGCCACGAGCGGCAGGCCGATGGCCATCGATAGAAGGGTCGGACGCGCCAGGACGACGACGATCACACCGATCAACCAGCCGGCCGGCACGCGGTCCCTAGACGGCATGGGGCTGTCTTTCCCGAGCCATGGCCAGCCGGCGCTCCGCGGCGGCCAGGACCTCGGCCGCCGGGATCTCGGCCATGACGCCCGCGTGGCGCGGGCACGTCCGGCTGTAGCACGGCGCACACGGGGGCGTGCGCCGCACGACGACGTCTGCGGCGGCAAAGGGACCGTTGCGCTCCGGATCCGTCGGGCCGAAGAGGGCGACCACGGGTGTCCCGACCGCGCAGGCCAGATGCAGCGGCCCCGTGTCGGCCGCGACGACGAGGCGGGCCCGGCGAGCCAGCTCGACGTAGTCGAGGAGAGTCGTCGGGAAGGACCTCTCGGCGACCCCATCCGACGCGGCCACCACACGGTCGGCCAGCGACTGCTCCCCGGGACCCCACGTGACGATCGACCGAAGCCCCAGCTCCCGCAGGCCCATTGCGACCTCACCGAATCGCTCCGCCGGCCACAGCTTGCTGGCCCAGCCGCCAGCTGGATTGAGGAGCGCGACGTCACCGTCCATCTCCTTCACGCTCCGATCGACCCGGGCCGCCGCCTCGGGGCTCGGGGGGAGCGGAAACTCGCGCAGCCCCACCGCCTCGATACCCAGCGGGCGGAGGAGCGCGAGGTTCTTGTCGATCACGTGATCGATCCCGGCGGGCAGCTCGGCACGCTCGCCGAGGAGCAGCGCCGACGCCGGCTCTCGACGCCACGGACGAGCGTACCCGATCACGCGACCCGCCCCGGCGAGCCGCGCCCACCCCGCCGATTTCCACAGCCCCTGGAACTCCAGGGCGACGTCGTAGCGCCGACGTCTGAGCGCCCGAACCGCCGATCGGGCCTCCGTCCACTTGAAAGCCTTCGCCCCCGGCGCCGCCACGACCTGATCGAGCACGGGGTTCCCTTCGAGGAGAACTCGGGACGCCGGCTCGACGACCCATCCGACCTCCCATCCCCCGTTCCTGAGGGCGGCCAGGGTGGGGAGGGTGTGCACCACGTCCCCGATCGACGAGAGCCGGACGATGACCGCTTTCACCCGCGGATCCTCGCGAGAAGGTGGCGGGTGTCGTGGTCCTTGGGATCGCCGACGATGGCGACCCGGCCCCCGTAGGAGAGGACCACCGCCCGCTCGGGGACCGTCTCCTCCGTGTAGTCCGTCCCCTTGCAATGGACGTCGGGTCGGAGCATCTGGATCAGGCGGCTCACGTCGTCCTCCTCGAAGACGACGACTTGGTCGGTGGCCTGCAGAGCAGCCACGAGAAGTGCACGGTCCGCGGCCGGCATCACCGGACGGCCCTCCCCCTTGAGGCGCCTGACGGATCCGTCGCCGTTGACGCCCACCACCAGAACGTCGGCCTCCGCCCCGGCACCCTCGAGGTAGCGCACGTGACCCACGTGAAGCACGTCGAAGCAGCCGTTGGCCAGGGCCACGGTCCGCCCGTCGCGACGGGCCGCCGCGACGTGCGTGCGCACGCTCTCGAGGGAGACCACCTTGGACGCGGCCTCTCTCACCGGCTCTCGCCTTCCCTCACCGCGGCGAGCAGCTCCCCCGAAGAGACCACGGCGGTGGCGTGCTTCATGACCACGACGCTGCCCGCGTAGTTCGCCAGTCGGCTGGCCTCCGCCGGGGTCGCCCCTGCGGCGAGGGCAAGAGTGAACGTGGCGATGACGGTGTCGCCGGCTCCGGTGACGTCGGCCACCTCGTCCGTACCGTGGATCGGGATGTGGAGCGTGGGCCGGCCCCGCTCAAGGAGCGTCATGCCGTGGCTGCCGCGGGTGATGAGAACAGACTGGCAGGCCAGGCGTTCGAGGAGCGTCCGCCCGCCCGCCTCGAGCTTGGCCCGATCGTGGCCGATGGTGACCCCCAGCGCCGCCTCCACCTCCGGCTCGTTGGGAGTCACGGCGGTCATCCCCCTGTAGCGCAGGAGGTCGAAGCGGGAGTCCACGGTGACCGGGACCCGGCGGCGGCGCGCGAAGGCCACGGCGGCCTTGACGAGCTCGGGGCTCAGCAGCCCGAAGCCGTAGTCGCTCACGAGGACGCCGTCCACAGGGCCCTTGTACGCGCGGAGGGCCTGAAGCACCGCCCGGCGAGCGGGGCTCGGCCGGCCCACGGTGCTGACCTTGTCGATGCGGACGATCTGCTGCTTGGTGGAGTGGGCGCGCCCGGCCAGGATGCGCGTCTTGACCGGGGTGGCGTACCCGGGCTCGTTCACGACCCGGGACGTCCCGATGGCCTTGGCCTTGAGCTGCTTGCGGACGGTGCGGCCCATCTCGTCCCGGCCCAGAACGCCGAACGGGATCGGCCTCCCGCCGAGGGTGGCGATGTTGTGGATGGCGTTCGCTCCGCCTCCGAGGCGCACGTCCGTGGAGTCGTAGCGCAGGATGAGGACCGGCGCTTCGCGGCTGATCCGCTCGACCCGGCCGTAGACGAACTCATCGGCCACGAGATCGGCAATCACCAGCACTCGTCGGCCGCGAAACGCGCCCACGAGGCCTTGGAGTCGGCTTCCCCTGGTCGTGCTCACTCGGTCCCTCCGAGGATTCGTTCCACAGCCTCGAGCGCGTGCGGGGCCACCAGGTCGGGCTTGCGGTCCCACCCCGGCGAGAGGTACTCGAGCTCGCCGCGACCGTATCCGGTTTCGACGAGGGCGCCTCGGGCCCCAACGCTCCAGGCCAGCTCGACGTCACCCCGTCGGTCCCCCACCACCCACGACCGGGCCAGGTCCGCCCCCAGCTCGGCCTCGGCCTTCTTGAGCATCCCCGGGCGCGGCTTGCGGCAGTCGCAGTCCTTCCGATACGGCGGCTCTCCCACGGTCGGATGATGGAGACAGGCGTACACGCCGTCGAAGTGCGCGCCCCCCGCGGCCATGGCGTCCTTCATGTGGCGGAGCACCACGTGGACCACCTCCTCGGGGAAATAGCCCCGGGCCACGCCCGCCTGGTTGGTCACGAGCACCGCCAGCCAGCCCGCGTGGTTGATGGCCCGCACCGCGTCGACCGACCACGGATAGAGGCGAAAACGCGACGGGTGGTTCACGTAGCCCACCTCGTGAGACAGCGTGCCGTCCCGGTCGAGAAAGATCGCCGGACGCGTCTTCGCCGTCATGAGACGAGCTCCAACGCCTCCGACGTCACGCGGTCGATCTCCACGCGGGTCATGCAACGGTGGTCGATCGGGCACTCCCGAAGGATGCAGGGGGCGCACTCGACGTGCTCCCGTACGATCCGGGACGTGTCTCCCACGGGCGCCGTCTCGCGCCAGTCCGTCGAGCCGAAGACCGCCACCAGGGGAATGCCCAGAGCAGCCGCCACGTGCATCGGCCCCGAGTCGTTGGTGAGAAGCAGGCGCAGGCGCGAGAGGACGCCGACGAGCTCGCCGAGGGTCGTCTCGCCGCACAGGACGCGCACCGGAGCCTGCATCCCGGCAGCAATCGCTTCGGCGAGGGGGCGCTCGGCCGGGCCGCCGACGATCGCCACGCGGGCGTCCATCTTGCGGGCCACGATGTCCGCCGCGGCGCCGAAACGCTCGGGCAGCCAGCGCTTTGCTGATCCGAAGAAGGCGCCGGGGTTGACGCCGATCCAGGGCCCGTCGTCGCCCAGCAGCTCGGCGCCACGGGCGCTCCACTCCTCCGGCGAGCGGAGCGAAGGGTCCGGTGGTCCCTCCGTGGAGAGGTCCAGCCCGTCGAGCATCGCTCGATAGTAGTACACCTGGCTCTTCCCCCTGACCACCGCAGGCACCCTGCAGCTGCGAGTGAGAAGAAGCCCGCGCCCGTCGGTCGAATAGCCCCAGCGCTCGGGGATTCCGGCGCGCCGGAGGACGAGCGCCGTGGCGAAGGAGTTGGGCAGCAGCACCGCCAGGTCGAAGCGGCCCTGCAGGGCCGCGGCGTCTTCCCTGTGGCCCCGACTCTCGTTGACGCCGTCCACCTCGGGCACGGCCCGATACAGGTCCGCGACCCACGACCGGGCGAGAACCTCGAGCCGCGCGTCGGGGAACGCGCGGCGAATGTCACGCAAAGCAGGCAGCGAGAGGATGACGTCTCCGACCCAGTTCGGCGCACGCACGAGCAGGCGCTCGACCCCTGTCACGACACGCCGCCGGGTCCATGGCTCGACGCTTGGGGCGGGCCCGAGGCCAGCGCCTCCTCGGGCGGCCTCGTTTTCCAGCGACGGTGGAGCCACAGCCACTGCTCGGGGTGCTCGCGCACCCATTCCTCGACAATCGAGGTCAGATGCTGGGTCAGGTCGGCCACGTCCTTCTTGCCGCGACCCTTCCCCTTCCACTCGACCGCTGGGCCGTAGACCATCCGGTAGCGTCCGTCGGGGCCGAGCGGGCAGTGCACGGGGACGATCATGCACCCCGTCTTCAACGCGAGGGCGGCGGCCACCGTCGTCGTGCAGGCGGGTCGGGCGAAGAAGTCGACGAAGATCCCATCCTTCGCCTGAACGTTCTGGTCGATCACGATGGCCACGATCCCGCCCTCACGAATGGTGCGCATGATCTGCCCGAGCGCCTTCTTCTTGTATATGACGGTGTTGCCGGTTGCGGTGCGGAGCCCGACGAGCCGGCGGTCCAGCTCCGGGTTGTCCAGAGGACGGGCCACCACCGAGAAGGGGCCGAGCAGGAGAGCCGAAGCGACGCCCTGGAACTCCCAGTTCCCGAAGTGTCCGGTCGGGCACACCACCCCGCGCCCCGAGGCCACCGCCGCGCGAGCCATCTCGAGGCCCTCCACGTCGGCGAGCGCCAGGAGCTCCTCGGCGCTGCGGCCCTCCATCCAGAGGATGTCGAACAACACGGTGCCGAAGTGGGCGTAGACGCCCCGTGCGGTGCGCAGGACCCGCTCCTCGTCCCATTCGGGGAAGGCCTGACGGAGGTTGTCGGCGGCGATGCGGAGATGACGCTTGTCCAGGGCCCCCCAGATCCGACCGAGGCGCCGCCCGAGGGCGAGGACCAGGCGGCGGGGCAGACGACGCACCACCGCCGAGACCACGGCGGCCAGCTTCGCTTCGAGTGCGTAGCGTCGTGCGCGTTTCACGCCGCTCTCCCCACGGCTTCGAAGAGCTGGCGCCGAAAGCGGCTCTCGTCGGAGATCGCCGCCTCGACGTGCAGAACCAGAACAGGAAGGCCCGACGTGTCGCCTTCGAGTCCTCCCAGGCGGACGGCGTCCTTGGCTGTCGTGCCGAGCGCCTGCACCCCCGCGGCCCGGGCCCGGGAGGCGATCGCCTCGATCTCGGCGCGGTGGTAGCGGTGGTGGTCCGGGAAGAACGAGTGCCCCGCCACGGTGGCCCCAGAGGCCGCGGCATCCTTCTCGAAGCGCTCGGGTCGAGCGATCCCTGCAAAGAGGAAGACCCGGCCCGGCGCGGGAGCGTCGACCCCCTCGAGAGTGCGCCAGCCGACCACCCGGCGGGAAACACGGAACGTGCGCTCGGGCCCCAGTCGAGCCTCGAGCGCATGCAGCTCGTCCTCGGTCGCGACCTCCAGCCGGGTCAGGAGGATGATGTGCGCCCGCTCGAGTGCCGCCGGTCCCTCGCGGAGGCGGCCGGCGGGCAACGGCCGATCGTCGAGGTCGCGCACGTCGAGACACACGATGTCCAGGTCCCGCCGGAGGCGGAGGTGCTGGAAGCCGTCGTCGAGCACGTGCACTCGCCGGCCGAAGCGCGCCTCCACTGTGCGACCGACCACGTCCCGGTGCGGACCGACGGCAACCACGACGCCGGGCAGGGCTCGCGCCAGCATCACCGGCTCGTCACCGGCCTCGGCGGCGCCGGCCAGCACGTCCTCACCGTCGCTCACCACGAGCACGTCCCCGTGGAACCTCCCCCCGTAACCGCGGCTGAGGATCGCCACGGGATGGTCCTCCTGACGGAGCATCTCGGCGATGCGGCGCACGACGGGCGTCTTTCCGCTTCCGCCTACGCTCAGGTTGCCGACACTGACGACCGGACCCGCCAGGGCGCGACGACGGAAGATCCCGTGACGGTAGGCGGCGAAGCGAGCTCGCGCCACCGCGGCGAAGAGCCAGCCCAGGGCCCGCCTCACGTGAGCACGCCTTCGAGGGCGTCGACGGTGCGCGCGACGGCACCCCGGTTTCGTTCCACCAGACCGCGGGCACGCTCCCCGAGGGCGCGGCGCCGTGGCTCGTCGAGCAGGAGAGCCGAGATCTCCCGCCCGAGCTCGTCGGCGGATTGCACCTGGACGAGTGCCTCCTCCGCCCGGAACTGGTCTGCGATCTCCTGGAAGTTCTCCATGTGCGGGCCGACGATCACCGGTCTCGAAGCGGCCGCGGGCTCGAGGATGTTGTGCCCGCCGGACGGAACCAGGCTTCCCCCGACGAACACGACCGACGCGAGAGAGTAGATCTGGGCGAGCTCGCCGAGGGTGTCGAGGAGGAGCACGTCGCCGTCCGCCCACTCACCCGGCTCCAGCGTGCTGCGGCGTCGGCACCGAAAGCCCGCCGCCTCGACGAGGGGAGGCAGGTCGGGAAAGCGCTCGGGGTGGCGAGGCGCGATCAGGAGGCGCGCGTGCTCGACCCGCTCCCGGACACGGTGAAACGCCTGCAGCACCAGCTCGTCCTCGCCGCGGGATGTGCTCCCCGCCACCCAGAGCGGACGGCGATCCGACGGCTCGTTTTCGCCCAGGAGCCTCGTCAGACGCTCCGGAGGCCGGCCCGGCTCCGCGGCGTCGAACTTCAGGCTGCCGGTGACGCTGACGCGCTCCTGCGGCGCGCCGAGCTCCCGGATCCGCTGGGCATGAGGCTCCCCCTGCATGAGAAAGGCGTCGACCTCACCCAGAACGTGCCGGAGAAAGGAGCGCACGCGCCGGTATCGCCTGAAGGAACGGTTCGAGATCCGACCGTTGACGACGCTCACCTTCGTGCCGCGCAGGTGCGCCTCGTGAATCAGGTTGGGCCAAAGCTCGGTCTCGATCAGCACGAGGAGCGCTGGGTTGAGCACCGAGAGGGCCTTGCGCACGGGCCCCACCCAGTCGAATGGGGCATAGAAGAGCCCGTCGAGGTCCCGCGCCCCCTTGGCGGCGACGGCGTTGCCCGTCATGGTCGTGGTGGACAGGAAGAGACGGTGCCTCGGGAACCGCTCGCGGAGGGCGGGGACAAGAGATCGGGCGGCCAGGACCTCACCCACCGACACGGCGTGGATCCAGATGGAGCGGTCGCCGTCGACGTTCAGATACACCGGGAGGCGGCCCATCCTCTCTCGGAACGTACGGTAGTACTTCCCCGTGCCACGCCCCTTCCAGAAGAACCAGGGCAGGGCCAGGACGAAGCCGACGGCGAGAAGAATGCTGTAGAGGATGTACACCGGGTGCTCGGCTCGCTCGAACGCCGCCAGTATAACGTCACACCTGTTCGAGGGCCCAAACGGGCCCCGTGTCACGGGTCCAGGACAGGGCGGGCATTCGCAGGTGTCCTGAAAACAGTCACCTCCGACAGCCGAGGCCGGACGCCCGAGTGCCCCGAATCGGTGGACGACCTCGTCGCCCGCCGGCAGTACGTCAAGGCTGTCGAGGCCTTCTACGAGGAGCTCGAAGGACGCCAGCCCACCGCCGCAGAGCGGCTCCGTCTGGCCGATCTCCTGGTTCTGGCCGGCAGGGACGAGGAGGCCATCCCCATCCTCCTGGGCGTGGCCGACGAACAGAAGCGCTTCGGCTTCGACGACAAGGCCCTCGAGGCATTGAGGAGAGCCAGCGAGGTCCAGCCCGGGAATCCCGAGGTCGAGAGACGCCTCGCGAGGCTTCAGGAGGCGCTGCCTTCGGCCGCTTCTGCGGCTCCGGGGGGCGCCGATCCGGAGGCGAGACCGTTGGACGGGAAAGACGAGGGTCACGAGCCGACAGCGGAGGAACGGCTCCGCGAGGCCGAGAGTCTCGTGACGGCGGGTCGGGACGAGGACGCGGTGCTCTCGCTGCTGCTCGCCTCGGACGAGTTGGCCCGTCGGGGCTCCACCGACGAGGCCCTCAAGGCGCTGAAGCGGGCCAAGAAGATCCAGCCCGGGCGTCCCGACGTGGGTCGGCGAATCCAGAAGCTCCGTGAAGCCGGTGCCCGAGCGCGTGGGCTAGGCGTTCTTCTTCATGAGCGCCGGGAGACAACCACGAACACGTCCTCGACAGGCTCGATGGCTCGACCGCCGCTGACGATGACCCGGTAGGAGCCGGGCGGCAGCGGCGCGAGCTCGACGGCATGACAGCCGTCCGCCTCCCGTCGCAACGTGGTGCGCGCCACGAGACGGCCCTCCCGTGCCGTGCGGACCTGGGCGCGCAGTCGGACTCCCCCCCGCCCCGGCCGCGCCTCGATGCGGATCGGCTCGTCACGCCAGAAGACGTCGCCGACGTCGAGGGCTATGCGGAGGGCATGAGCCGGCGCGCGCCGGTAGGCGCCGATGTCGATCTCGAGGCCACCGACGACACCCATGACGTGGGTGAGGGGGCCCGCGGCGGCCTGGAGCGAGGCGTGGCAGGTTCCCGTGTACATGGCCCGCCCCTCCTGGCCCCGCTCGAGAGGAGTGGCCGAAGCCCGAGGCACCGTGCCGTCGCCGGAGTCATCGCGGCCCCGGAACGTCCGGAGCATGTCCACTCGCCCGTCGACGAGGCGTGCCGACTGCAGCGTCGTCTGCCCCAGTCCCACCACGGAGAATGCGGCGTACCCATGCTGGCGGTAACGCGACGAGCGCCGGTGCGGCTCGACAGCAGCACGGATCTCGTCGTGGAAGGCCAGCCCCCGGGCCACTCGCCCGGGCTTCAGGTTCGGCAAGGTGACGTCGCTCACGCGGACGAGGCGGCCCTCGCCTGCATCGACACAGGGGTAGAGCGGTAGCAGCTGATAGACGGATGTGCACGAGCGAACGAGCTCGGTCAGGTCGACGAGTCCCCTGGGCCCTTTCCGAGCACCGTTGCACAGGGCGTCCAGGGCGTTGGGTGAGCCCCGGAAGGGTGTCCCAAAGGCGACCAGGGCGCGGGTTGTGCGCCAGCCGTCGTGCAGCTCGAGAAAGGCCCGTGCCACGAGACCGCCCATCGAGTGAGCCACGAGGCCGAGTCGAGCCTCGTCATGGCTCGAGCTCTTCCGCCAGCGGGCCAGCCACTCGTGGGATCGCCGCGCCAGGAGCCGCGCCGCCACGCGGATGTCGCGTCTCCAGTCGTAGGGGAGCTCGAAGTAGTTCCGCCCCGGGACGAGCCCGAGGCCTCGGCGCAGCGTCTCACCCAGCTTCGAGTAGCCATCGATCTTCCAGAGGCCGGGGATCAGGTGCACGTCCGGGAATACACGGGTGGCAACGACCCCGTCGCCCAGATCGTCAAGCTCGACCGGGTCCTCCTGGAGGATCAAGGGGTGGAGCCGCCGGCCACGGCTGAGCGCGATGCGGAAGAGCGACCCGGCCGACGGCCCCCAGAGGTCCTTCCCGTCCTTCCGCAGCACGCTTCCGGTGAGGCCCGGGAGCAGCACGACCACGTCTCGCAGGAATCGCCGAGGCGCGCCACCTCCCTGGCCCGTATTGTTCACCAGGCCTTCTGCTGCGAAGCGCGAGAGAACGCCTGCGGCGGGCGTGCTCGCCTCGGCTGCACTCTCATGCCTCTCGAGATGAAGTCTGACGAATAATCCGGACCTTGGCGCCACGCCAGGCCGTGGAGCCGTGAGCACGATAGGTGGCCCTCATGATCGGCGTCAAATGGCTGTACGCGTCGTGGACAAAACGATCCAGGCGCCGGAGCAACCGCGTCTTGCACGCCGCTCTCGGCGTCGGATAGACTGCGTTTTGGTTCAGAACTCGGAGGACGACTCGATGGCAATCCGTGTTGGTATCAACGGTTTCGGTCGTATCGGTCGCTTGGTCTTCCAGGCACTGTGCGATCAGGGCCTGCTCGGCAAGGAGATCAATGTCGTCGCGGTGGTCGACATCTCCACCGACGCTGACTACTTCGCGTACCAGATGAAGTACGACTCGGTCCACGGGCGCTTCAAGCACAGCGTCGAGTCGAAGAAGAGCGATCCCTCGAAGGACCACAACGACGTGCTCGTGGTCGGCGGCGACGCGGTCCAGTGCGTCATGGCGGAGCGGGACCCGAGCCAGCTCCCCTGGAAGAAACTCGGCGTCGACTATGTGATCGAGTCCACGGGCCTCTTCACCCACTCCGATAAGGCCAAGGGCCACCTCGACGCGGGCGCCAAGAAGGTCGTGATCTCCGCCCCCGCCAAGGGCGACGTGAAGACCCTCCTCATGGGCGTCAACGAAGGCGAGTACGATCCCGCCTCGCACCACATCGTCTCCAACGCGTCGTGCACGACAAACTGCCTCGCGCCACCGGTGTACGTGCTCCTCAAGGAGGGCATCGGCATCGAGACCGGCCTCATGACCACCATCCACAGCTACACAGCGACACAGAAGACGGTGGACGGCCCCTCCAAGAAGGACTGGCGCGGAGGCCGCGGGGCCGCGATCAACATCATCCCGTCCTCTACAGGCGCCGCCAAAGCCGTTGGGCAGGTCCTGCCCCAGGTGAACGGCAAGCTCACCGGCATGTCGTTCCGGGTGCCGACACCGGATGTCTCCGTCGTCGACCTGGTCTTCCGCTCGGAGAAGGACACCTCGATCGAAGAGATCGACGGGCTTCTGAAGAAGGCGAGCGAGACCTATCTCAAGGGGATCCTCGGCTACTGCGACGAAGAGGTCGTGTCGACCGACTTCATCCACGACGACCGCTCGTCGATCTACGACTCGCTGGCCACTCTCCAGAACAACCTGAAGGGCGAGAAGCGCTTCTTCAAGCTGGTCAACTGGTACGACAACGAGTGGGGCTACTCGAACCGCGTCGTCGACCTCCTCCGCTACATGGCGAAGAAGGACGGCGCGAAGTAGCAAGGCGGCACGCCGGCCCCGGGAGCGCCCGGGAGCTTCGGGGGGCGGCCCGAACGGGTCGCCCCCGAATCGTCTCAGCTGAAGAATCGGGCTCCGGGTTAGGGAAGAAGGAAGGACCATGGCCAAGCTGTTCATCGAGGACCTCGATCTCGCCGGCAAGCGCGTGATCATGCGCGTCGACTTCAATGTCCCCCTCAAGGACGGGAGAATCGACAACGACAAGCGCCTGCGCGCTGCGCTGCCCTCCATCCGGTACGTCCTCGGCAAGGGGGCGAGCCTGGTGCTGATGAGCCACCTTGGCCGCCCGAACGGCAAGATATCGGACAAGCTCAGCCTCGCGCCGGTGGCCGAGCGGCTGTCCGAGCTCCTGGGAGAGCCGGTGAAGCTCCTTGGCGACTGCGTCGGAGCGGACGTCGAGAAGGCCTGCACCGCGCCGTCGGCCGGGGAGGTGGTGCTGCTGGAGAACCTCCGCTTCCACATCGAGGAGGAGGGCAAGGCCAAGGGCCCCGACGGCGCCAGGATCAAGGCCAATCCCGAGGCGGTCAAGGCCTTCCGAACCTCGCTCACGGCTCTCGGCGACGTCTACGTGAACGACGCTTTCGGAACCGCTCACCGCGACCACAGCTCGATGACGGGAGTCGCCCTGCCCCAGCGGGCGGCCGGGTACCTCATGAAGAAGGAGCTCGACTTCCTCGGCGACGCCGTCGAGAGCCCCGCCCGCCCCTTCGTCGCCATCATCGGCGGGGCCAAGGTCTCGGGCAAGATCGACGTCATCGAGTCGCTCCTACCCAGGGTCGACACGCTCATCATCGGCGGTGGCATGGCCTACACGTTTTACAAGGCCCAGGGCAAGGAGATCGGGGGCTCGCTGGTCGAGAACGACCGCCTCGGCATGGCCCGGGCTCTCCTGGAAAAAGGCGGCGACAAGCTGGTGCTCCCCGTCGACACCGTGGTGACCGACAGCTTCGACTTCGATGCGCGGAGGGTCGGGACACTGAAGACCGTACCGTGGGACGGCCTCGGAGCGAACGACATCGGCGTGGACATCGGCGAGAAGAGCCGGGCCAGGTTCGCCGAGATCGTGAGGGGCTCGAAAACGGTGGTCTGGAACGGCCCCATGGGCGTGTTCGAGATCCCGGAGACGGCGAAAGGCACGCTCACCATCGCCCAGGCCCTGGCGGAGGTCACCGCGGCCGGAGCCGTCACCATCGTCGGCGGCGGGGACTCGGTCGCCGCCATCGAGCAGAACGGGCTCGCAGACAAGGTCAGCCACGTTTCCACCGGTGGCGGCGCCTCGCTGGAGTTCCTCGAGGGCAAGGCCCTCCCGGGCGTCACGTACCTGACCGACAAATAGTCCTTTTGAGCAAGGAAGAACACATGGCCAATCGAACTCCCCTTATCGCGGGCAACTGGAAGATGAACAAGAAGGTCCCGGAGGCTGTGGCTCTGGCGAGCGAGATCGCCCGGGGTGCCGACGCCCCCGGGGTGGACGCCCTTGTGTCGCCGCCCTTCACCGCGCTCGTGTTGGTCGCTGCCGCCCTCGAGGGCTCGAGCGTCTTCCTGGCAGGACAGAACATGCACGCCGAGGCGAGCGGGGCCTTCACTGGCGAGATCGCCCCGGCCATGCTGAAGGATGCCGGGTGCTCGCACGTCATCCTCGGCCACTCCGAGCGGCGGCAGCTCTTCGGCGAGACCGACGAGGGTGTGGCGAGGAAGACGAAGGTTGCACTCGACAGCGGGCTGCTCCCCATCTCATGCGTGGGCGAGACCCTCGAGGAGCGGGAGGGCGGCAAAACGATGGACGTGGTCGGCCGTCAGGTCGACGCCATCCTGAAGGCGGTGAGCGCCGAGGAAGCGACGAAGCTCGTCATCGCCTACGAGCCGGTCTGGGCCATCGGCACCGGCAAGGTGGCCACGCCGGAGCAGGCCCAGGAGGTCCACGCGTTCATCCGCTCGCGGATCGCCGCGGTCCACGGGCAGGGGGTGGCAGACGGGCTGCGGATCCTCTACGGCGGCAGCGTGAAGCCCGACAACGTGAAAGGACTGATGGGGTTGCCGGACGTCGATGGGGCTCTGGTGGGGGGCGCGTCGCTCAAGGCCGACTCGTTCTTGAAGCTCGTCCACTTCGAAAAGCAGTAGAGGAACGGACCCCGAACACCTGATATACTCCGGGTTTCGTCCGTTCTGATCGGGTCCGGACAGGCAAACTGAATCAAGGAAGCGGCGGCGGCCATGGCTTTTCTGTACTACGTCATCATCTCGGTGCACATCATCGTGTGCCTGTTTCTGATCGGGATCGTGCTCCTGCAACAGGGCAAGGGGCAGGACCTCGCCAGCGCTTTCGGCGGCGGCGGCTCCCAGACCGCCTTCGGGCCTCGTGGATCGGCCACGGTCCTGTCCCGGGCCACGACCATCCTGGCGGCGATGTTCATGGTCACCAGCCTGAGCCTCTCGGTCATCAAGAGCGGCCGCAGCTCGGTCCTGGATCGGGTCCAGGGCGCCGCGGAAGCTCCGGCAGCCCAGACGACCGAGGCCCCCGCGGACTCCGCGGCCCCGGCCGAGGACACTTCGGACACCGCGCCGGCCGAGTAGGTCCCGAGAGAAACGCTAGGGAGATGCGACCGGCCGGTTGGCTGCGGTTGCGTCCGGGGCTGGACCCGGCACGGGCGGCACCACGGTGAAGGGCTCGCGCAGCTCCAGGGTTTTCCCGGCGAGCTCGTCGCGGACGGTCATCACGATCTCGTAGTCCCCGACCGGCACCTCGAGGGGAAATCCGAAGAGGCGAGACAGCGCCCCGAGCGAGGTGGGCTGGATCAAGCTCTCCGGAAAACTCACGAGCAGCGATCCGTCGGACGCAAGCACCTCGTACCCCTGCATGACTCTCGGAAGCCCTGTCGCCTGGTCCTTGACCGCACCGTAGACCTCGAAGCGGCACACGAGCTGCGCGCCCCGGGGGAACTCGCGCCGGGCCAGGCCCTGGGCGTGGATGTCCTTTCCGTCTCTCGTGCCCTTGTGCGTGTCCGAGAGGATGGGTGTCGAGACCCTGAACTCCTCCTGTGAGGGCACCCGGAACTCGTGGACCACGGATCCGAGGAGACCGGTGGCTTTCTCGCGGACGATGATCTTGGCTTGGTGGTCTCCGGGCGCCAGCTCGAAGTCCCGAACGATGGGAAACCAGGCTCTCGTCAGGCGCTCATGTGTGGACGGCCGCAGCCTCATGGTGACGGCCTGGTCGAACCGAAGGAACTCCCCCGTGTCGCGCTGGGACACCACGAGCAGGAATTCGATCTCGCTGACCTGGCGGTCCTCCGCCTCCTCGAACTGAAGGGCGCTGATGTCCACCTCCGTGACCAGTATGACGCCCGCCCTGCCGAGCATCTGCTCGGCGCCCACGTAGTGAGTCATCCGAAGCGGGATCCCATCCTCCGGCCACGGTGAGTCGAGCGCGGCCTGAACGACGGGGTTGATACCCTCTTTTCCGGTCATGCCACTCTCACCATCTGCCGTGGCCGCGAAGTACCCTTTCCGCGCCCGGATCTTCAGCCCCTTGCCCTTCCCTTTCCTGAACTTGACCTCGATCTCCCTGTAGGTCCCATCGCGAGCGTCATTGCTCGAGACGTACCCAAGCAGATAGTAGAGCTGCGTCTCCCTGGCGATGCGCTGAATCCCCCGGGCCAGGTCGTTCGTGTTCCTGATGGTGAAGCCTCCGGAGTCGGCGGCAATGTTCTCGGACCCGTCGTCGACGCGACTCATGGACGCGAAGGCATAGCCAACATCCGAGCCGGACAGCCGTGGCCCGAACTGCGCCGAGAACTCCGTCGGCATGTTGTCGAGGCCACGAGCGTTGACGAAGTAGATGGCTGCGTTGGCGCGACGGGAGGCCGCGTTGACGCGCTTGAACTCGTCGAGATTGGAGTCGTAGATGAACCCGCCCGAGATCAGGATCACGGACTTTCGGCCTTTCGCGTTCGAGAGGCCGTTGAGCACGCGCTCGATCACCTCGAGCGCCACCCGGAGGTGTGTCCGCGCGTCGAAGTACTGCGAGGCTGCCCGGCCGGTCACGTAGGGGTCGTTGATCGTCCCGGTGAGCGGGTTGTGCCGGTCGCGTTGCGCGAGCATGGACACGCCGTACTTCTCGAACCTCTTCATGATCTGTCTCACGACCTGTTGGTCCCGGTAGAGGTGGATGCGCATCGCCTCCCAGTCGGTCATGCGTTCGAGCATGTTGTCGGGGTACACGCGGCCCTCGAGACGCCCGACGGTGTCGATCATCTGGTCGCGGCCCGACTCCATGCGCGCCGTCCACCAGGCGACGCCGGATGTGGCAACGAGCGTCACGTAGTCGCCCTCACGCACTCCGTTCTCGAGGAAGCTGGCGACCGCCGCCTTGGCGTCTCGTGCCCTGTGGGGACGCAGGTTCATGTCGTCGAAAACGATCACGAACGTGCGGCCGCGTGCACTTCCGGTGTCCGTGTTGCGCGAGACGCGCGGTGGTGGCGGCGGCTCGGCGACGGGCCCGTCGGGCAGCTCCACGGCCTCGAAGCTGACCACGCTCTGGGCGACGTCGTCCTCGGTGATGATCAGGTCGTCCTCAGAGATCCCGGAGACAGGATTGCCCTTCTTGTCGGTTACGACGAGATCCACGATGACCTGCTCGACCTCGACGGTGAAGGTGGGGGGTGGCGGCTGCTGAGGAGCGTCGGGGGTCGCCGCGGACGGCGTCCCCGCCTCCTGGGCCCGCAGTGTCGGCAGTCCGGCCAGGACCAGTACCGATGTGACGACGAGGACGCGGAGCATATCCTTCAACGCGCCTTGATCCAGACGTGCCCTTCCTCGAGCTTGACCTCGTGGCGCGGGATGCAGAGATCCCGGCTCGCGACGTTCTCCCCTGTGGTGACGTCGAAGGTCCAGTTGTGCCAGGGACAGCTCACCTCTTTCCCCTCGACGAAGCCCTCGCCCAAGGAGCCCCCCCGGTGGGGGCAGCGCCCGGAAAGGGCGAAAAAGGCTCCCTCGACGTTGAAGAGCGCGACCGGTTGACCCGCGACCTCGACCTGGAGTCCCTGCCCAGGGGCGACTTCGGACGATGCGATGACCTTGACAAAGTCGGACACGGGCTTGGCTCCCGAGATCTCCCGAAGCTTCAGTTTATACCAGCCGGTCGAGAGGCTACCCGGCCGCCCCGGCACCTGCGTGCCCCGCGGCCACCGCCTCCAGGACCGCCTCGAGGGGACGCTCCTCGAGGGACTCGAGGACCAGGTCCACCGGGGGCCGGGCGAGGGGGCGGGTGAGGGCGTTCGGCACCGCCACGCACCGCATCCCCGCGGCCAGGGCGGCTCGCATGCCGTTGGGGGAGTCCTCGAAGACGACGCAACGGGCCGCTGGAATGCCAAGGCGACGAGCCGCCAGGAGGAAAAGCTCCGGGTCGGGCTTGACGTTTGCGACGTCGTCGCGGGCGACCACAACCTGGACGAGCTCTCGGATGCCGCGGCGGCTCAGCCAGCCCTCGACCCAGCCACACGAGCTGCTCGACGCCACGGCCCGGGCGAGCCCGAGCCGTCGTGCGTCGCCGAGCACCGCCTCGACTCCCGGGAGGAGCGGTTGCGGATGGCACATCCGAGCCGAGGCTTCCCGCACCTCGCTCTGAACCGCGTCGCGCGGCAGCGCCTCGCCGACGAGGGATTCCAGGTGGCCGTGGGGATCGAACCCGCCATGCGTGCCCAGGGAATGCTGCCACACGTCGAGCCCGAGGGACTGTCCGCGGCGCTCGTAGGCGCCACGCCACGCCTCGTAGATCGGTGTCTCGGTGTCGACGATCAGCCCGTCGAAATCCAGGATGATGGCTTCTATCTTCAGAGGTTCCTCGTCAGGTGATCGATCGTCCGCTCCCAGCTCCGCACCGTCGCGTCGCGATCGTACACCTCGGGTCGATCGTCGTTGTAGAAGCCGTGAGAGGTTCCGGGGTAGGTGTGGAACTCGAACGCCTTGCCGCGACGCGACAGCTCGGCCTCGAGCGGGGCGATATTGCGGTTGGCGAGCTCATCGTCCTCCGCCCATTGGCCGAGCACCGGGGCGGTGAGGCCGTCGAAGTCGAACTCGACTTTCGGGTGAGCGCCGTTGTAGAGGATGCAGGCGGCGACGTGTTTCGGGTTGGAGCACGCCGCCAGGAGGCTCAGCGCGCCTCCCATGGAGAAGCCGACGGTGGCGACCGGGCGGCCCGTCACGAAGCGAAGGCGCTCGATGGCACCCTTGAGGTCCTTCCCCGCGGCCTCCAGGCTCAGGGCCATGCGGAGCTTCCTGGCCTCGTCGGGCGATTCGGCGGTCGTGCCGCGGTAGAGGTCCGGGGCGAGGGCGTGAAAGCCCTCGGTGGCGAAGTCGTCGGCCACGCGCTTGATGTGGCCCGCGAGTCCCCACCACTCGTGGATCACCACGACCCCGCGACCCCGAGCCTTGTCGGGCGCGGGTGTGGCGAGGTAACCCGGCGCGGCTTCCCCATCCGAGGAAAAGGTGATCATCTCGCCCATCGCTGGTCTTCCTCCTGGTCAGACACGGGGGTCGGCCCCATCCGGACCGGCCTCCTTTTATCATAAGCACCTGTTGCAACCGGAGGCACGATCGCCAGGTGCGCGGCCTCCATATCGACCCGAGGTCCGATCATGAGAGAGATCCTCTCCCTTTTCGCCGTCTGCTCGCTCACCATCCCGATGGCGGCCGGCATCACGAGAGCTGTCGCCGACCCGGTGGAGGACGCGCCCGGACTGCTGACCTGGTCACAGCAGATTCGAGAGCGCGACGAGTGACTGGCGAAGCGCCATCGCATGCTTCTCGGCATGATGCGCCGACATGATCTGGATTGGTGGATCGTCGTCAACGAGGAGTTCCACGGCGATCCTCTCACACCCTTCGTCGCCCCGGCCCACCCGTATGCCGGCAACCGCGACATCTTCGTCTTCATCGACGCGGATGAGGACGGCCTCCGCAAGATCGCCCTGACCGGCTACGCGGAGGAGAGCGTCGAGCGGGTCTTCGAGAGCGGCAGCAGGACACGGTCACCCGAGGAGAACCTGCGGGATCTGTACGAGGCGGATCCTCCGGAGCGCATTGGCCTGGCGATCGACGGGCATCGTGGAATGACCCGCAGCCTGACCCGGTCGAGCTACCGAATGCTGAGCGAGGCCCTCGGCCCCGAGGCCACCCGGCGGTTCGTGAGCGCCGAACCGCTCATCGAGGACTACCTCGACACGCGCATCCCGGAGGAGCTCCCCCACTTCGAGACCCTCGTCCATCTGACCGAGGTGCTGGCTCGGCGGGCGCTCTCGAACGAGACCATCACCCCGGGGCAGACCACCGTGGGAGACGTGCGCCGCTTCCTGCTCGACGCCTTGTGGGCTGAGGGCGTGACGACGTGGTTTCAACCAGACCTTCGGGTCCAGCGAGCGGGCAGGAGCGGCCCCACCTCCCGCGGCTTTCTCGCCGTGTCGAAGGAGAGCACGGTCATCAAGCGTGGCGACCTCGTGCACCTCGACTTCGGCATCTCGTACATGGGCCTCGACAGCGACTGGCAGAAGCTGGCCTACGTTCTGAAGAAGGGTGAGACCGACGCCCCCGCCGGCCTGAAACGCGGGCTCGCAAACACCAACCTCTTGCAGGACGTCCTGATGCAGGCGGCCCGGCCTGGGCGGGCGGCAGGCGAGATCTACACGGCGACCTTGGCGAAGATGGAGGAGAAGGGCATCGAGGCCAGGGTCTATTCGCACCCCCTCGGGAACCATGGCCACGCCCTGGGGCCCTCCATCGACTTCCGCTCGGCCAGCTCAAACCCCGGCCGAAGGCCCCGACGCCTTCGGCCCCACTCGTGGATCTCGATCGAGCTGAGCACAGCTCTGGCCGTGCCCGAGTGGAACAGCCAGAAGGTCTTCTTCATGGAAGAGGACCCGGCGTACCTGACGGACGAGGGCTACAGCTTCTTCCGGCCGCGCCAGGAGACCTTCTACCTGATTCGCTGACTTTGCGCGGAAGCACCATCAGCCGGTCCCCGATTGTCGCTCCGGGTACAATGCGTCCGATCCCTCACGGCAGCCTGGAGCGCCATGGAACAGGAAATCCGCTTCTGTACCGCCGGCGACGGCGTTCGAATCGCCTGGTCGACCGTCGGAGAAGGTCCACCGATCGTCAAGGCGGCCAACTGGCTGAACCATCTCGAATGCGACTGGGAGAGCCCGATCTGGCGCCATTGGTTCGCCGAGCTCAGCCGCGACCATCGGCTCATCCGCTACGACGAGCGCGGCAACGGGCTCTCGGACTGGGGCGTGGGCGAGCTCTCGCTCGAGGCCTTCGTGACCGACCTCGAGACCGTCGTGGACGCCGCCGGAGTGGATCGGTTCGTCCTTCTCGGCATCTCCCAGGGCTGCGCGGCGTCCGTGGCCTACGCCGTCAAACACCCGCAGCGTGTCGGCCCCGACGGCCCAGGGGCTCGTCTACGCGGTCACCGAGCTTCTCGCCGGCTCCGAGCTCCGCGAGAAGCTGAACCGGGGCCCGCTGCCACGGGACGCAGCGCTGCAGTACGCCTTCCAGATCCTCTCCGCGCTCGGCGAGGCCCACGCCCGGGGGATCGTGCACCGCGACCTGAAGCCGGAGAACCTCTTCCTGACGATCCGCGGGGACCTCAAGGTACTCGACTTCGGGCTCGCCGTCGTGCTCCCGCTCACCACGGACAAGGGGATCTCGAGCGTCGAGACGCGGCTCACCGCGCCGGGGACCATGCTTGGGACGTGCGGCTACATGTCACCGGAGCAGATCCGCGGCGACGACGTCGACCAGCGGACGGACCTCTTCTCGTTCGGGATCGTCCTTTACGAGATGCTCGTCGGACGACATCCGTTCCTCCGCGACAACGCCGCCGACACGATCTCCGCCATCCTGCGCGACCCGGCGCCGCCGGCTCCCTGGCTACCGTCGGGCCTGGAGCGTGCGCTCACGCGGTGCCTGGCCAAGGACCGTGACGAGCGCTGGGCCAGCGCGGGCGAGCTGGAGGCGAGGCTCGAGCAGGAGGCAAATCAGAAGGGCATTTTGCGAACGCTGAAACGCTGGCTCCGACGGACTTGAGCGCGCCGGGGTCTTTTTCTCAGGCCTTGGGCGGGAGCGTCCGTGCGAAGCAAAGGCCCTGATCCACCCACGCCTTGAGCGACGCCGCCGTGCGCACCCCCGGCGGCGAGACGTACACGTAGCCGCTCAGCGGCCTGCCCGTGAAGTCCATCGGGCGGGCGTGCTTCCGTGAGAGCGCCTTTGCCCAGGCGCCCGGGCCGACGCGCACCACGAGGTCGTCCTTGTTCACGCCGCAGAACATGTGGCCGTTCGCCAGGAAGGCCACCCCGCCGAACATCTTCTTCTCGCTCACTCCATGGCGGCGCGCCAGAGCGGCGCGGATGCGGTCGGCGAGCAGCTCGTTGAATGCCATGGGCTGTCAGTGACGCTCCCTTTTGCCTCGCTTCGGCCCGAGTCGCCAGCCCGAAAACGGGGTGTCTGCCGTGCGGGCGGGCGGCTCGGCCCGAAAGCCGTTAGAATCTCGGCCCATGCAGGTCCATGTCCGAGTGTGTCGCGACTGTGGAGAGGAGTACCGGCCGGAGATCGTCGCCTGTGCCGACTGCGGCGGGGACCTCGAGGACGTCTACGAGGACGAAGGGGCCCCATCCCCGCTGCGCGAGCCCGTGGACGAGCCCGAGGTCGTGGACCTCAGCGGCCACCGGGCCGTGTTCCAAAGCGCCCGCGCGACCGATCTCGTGCCCATGGCCGAGCGATTGAAGGCCGCGGAGATGGAGTTTCGCCTGGTCGAAGAGGGCGCTCCCGGGACACCCGTCCGCTACAGCCTCGTGGTCCCGGAGACGGACGTGAAGGCGGTGATCGAGAGGCTGGCGGACCTCCTCGCGCCACACACCGACTCGGACAGCGTCCACGCCCTGGAAACCAATTACGAGTCCGGACGCTACGTGCGATGCCCGGCCTGCGGCACGGAGCAGGGCTCGGGCCTGGCCGAGTGCTCCGAGTGCGGCCTGACCCTCGGGCCCGCCGTGCCGACCTGCGCCAAGTGCGAGTCGCCGCTGGAGGAGGAGGGGGCCCCGTGCACGGTGTGCGGGGGGCCGTCCCCGACCGGTTGATGGGGTGAGCAGCCGCGACCTCGGCGCGCGCGCACGGGAGCTGGCACTGGAGGCGGGCTTCGACCTCGTCGGGATCGCCAGCGCCAGGGCGCCGGCGGAGCTGGCGTTCTTCGCGGAGTGGGTGGGGCGCGGTCACGCCGGCGAGATGGGCTACCTCACTCGGCAGGTTGCGAAGCGCAGCGACCTCCGAACCGCCTTCCCCTGGGCCCGCTCCATCGTCTGCGTGGGCCTTCAATACGACACGCCCCACGCCTACTCGACGGACGCACCGGACGATCGGGGCTGGATCTCACGCTACGCGTGGGGCGACGACTACCACGACGTCATGAAGGCGCTGCTCGACCGTATGGTCGAGCGGCTGCGCGCGGAGGCCGGTCCTTTCGAGGCCCGCGCCTACGTGGACACCGGCCCGATCGTGGAGCGAGCCTGGGCCGCCGCCGCCGGGCTCGGGGCCTGGGGCAAGAACACCTGCTTGCTTCACCCCGAGCACGGATCCTGGTTCTTCCTCGGCGAGGTGGTGACCGAGCTCGAGCTGACGCCGGACGCGCCCCGGACCGACATGTGCGGGAGCTGCACGGCCTGCCTCGACGCCTGCCCCACCGGGGCGCTTCCCGCACCCTACGTCCTCGACTCCACGCGGTGCCTCAGCTACCTGACCATAGAGCTCAAGGGGTCGATCCCGGAGGACAAGCGCGCGGGGCTCGGCCGACACGTCTTCGGGTGCGACATCTGCCAGGACGTGTGTCCCTGGAACCGGAAGCGCGAGGCCCGTGGCGGGCCGGCGTTCGAGCCGCGTCCGGACGGCTACGCACCGGATCTCGCCGCCCTGGCCGCCCTCGACGACGAGGCCTTCCGCGAGCGCTTTCGGAGGAGTCCGGTGAAGCGAACCAGGCGTCGCGGGCTGCTGCGCAACGTGGCCATCGCCCTGGGCAACTCGGGCGATCCGGCCCACCTCCCCATCCTGGATCGCCTCGCCTGCGACGAAGATCCTGTCGTCAGGGAGCACGCGGAATGGGCCCGAAGACGGCTCGAGTAGTGCAACGGATGGGGTCAGGTCATGCATCGTGCATCCAGTTGGCCCAGCGGCTGGACGCACGACGCACGACCAGGCCCCGTACTAGTCGATCTGCGCCCTCTGGTTGACGGTCACCTCGATCTCGGTCCCCGACTCGAGGACGACCTCCTTGCCCCGGGTCGCGAGCACGGCGGCACCGCCGGCCGCGCCGCCAATGGCCCCGCCCTTGAGCGCTCCCTTTCCGCCACCCGTGATCGCACCGATAACCGCGCCCACGGCGGCCGCGCCGCCGGCGATCTTCGCGTCCTTGCCCTTGCTCGAGTCGGCGGTCACGTCGACGTGTGTCGCATCGATCCAATAGCTGCTCCCACCGTCGCGCACCTCGTCGAACTCCATCGCGAGCCGTGCCCGGCCCTTCACGCGGCCGGACTACATGGCGACGGTCACGTGGCCCGCGACCTCGGTGCCGGAAGCCAGGAGCACGCGGCCCTCGACGGACACGTCCTCGGCGAGCGCCGCCACGACGCGGTCGCCCACCTGGCTCGTGTTCGACGCGACAGCCGTCTGAAGAACCAGAGACAGCTCGGTACCGGCAGGCAGGAGGCGCGGCTCGGGAGCCGGGCTCGAAGGCGGACGGTGAGGTGCTGGAGGAGGCTGGATCTCCGCGGGGGCTGGCACCGGCTCTTCGGGCGGCGCCGGATCGGAGTCGGCCGGCAGCAGGGTGGTGGAAGGCGGGGCGACGGCCGTGTCGACCGCCTCCGCAGTCCGGTCCGGTGCCGCCTGCTGGCACGCGGCCAGCCCAACGGCGGACACGACGACGAGAACGACCGACACCCGCATCATGCTTTTCCTCCACGGCGACCGTTGCCCCCTCCGGCCGCATCTGTCTTGCTCTTGATCCAGGAGACGACGAAACGCCTCCGCAACGACGTGATACGCGTCACCCGTGACAGCTTCTGACGGGCCAATCCAGTGCGCTGGGTCACATCGGCCCCCCGACAGGCCCGATTGGCCGTTGCCTCGTGGCCCGAAGGCGGGCAATATGGACGCCATGCAGAAGATCCTGCTCGGCATCGTCGCCCTGGTCCTGGTGGTGGTCGTGGGCGCCCTGGCGTACGGCGTACACCTGGTCGGCAAGCTGAACTCTCCGGAGTTCCACGAGCAGGTGCGCGCGGAGGTCTCGCGCACCCTCGGTGCCGAGGTCCACGTGGACGAGATGGACATCGCCCTCACGTCCGGCGTGACGCTGCGCGGCATGGCCATCGCGAACCCCACGCCCTTCGAGGGCGACCTCTTCACCGCCCAGAGCTTCGTCCTGAAGTACAACCTGTGGTCCCTCCTGTCCGGGCACATAGAGGTCGAGCAGATCGCCCTGAACGAGCCGAGCATCAACCTCGTGATGGACGAGGAGGGCCGCTACAACTACGAAGCGCTGGGCGGCGAGGAGGCGACCGCAGGCAAGGGAGCTTCCGCAGACGCGGTAGAGCCCGCGTCGGGTGAGGCGGCCGCAGACGCGGTAGAGCCCGCGTCCGGCGACGCGACCACCGGCGAGGGTGCACCCCTCGAGATCGTTCTCTCGGAGGTCTCGGTGAGCGAAGCCTCGGTCACCATGTTCGACCAGGGCACCCAGACGATGCTCATGAAGATCGATGACGCGAGCTTCATGAGCTCTCTTCGCGTCTCCGGCAACGTGACCCAGGGCCAGGCAAAGGCGTCGATTGGCCAGATCAGCATGGCCGACATGCTGTTTATCCGTGACATCTCCGCGCCCCTGGAGATGTCGACGGAGTCCGTGAAGCTGGCCCCGCTCGAGGCGAAGGTGGCCGGCGGCAAGGCCACCGGTGGCGTGACCACCCACCTGCAGGACGGATTCCGCTTCGAGATGGCACTCAACCTGGATGGCGTGGACGTGAAGACTCTTCTCCAGGAAGCCCAATCGGCAGCCACGGTGGCCGGCACGCTCCAGGCCGAGACGAGCTTCGAGGGGACCGGCCCGCTGCCCACGATGACGGGCAAGGGACACGCAGAGGTCGTGGACTGCCGCATCGAGGACTCCAAGATGATGGCGCTTCTCTCCACGGTGATGAAGGTCCCCGAGCTGGCGAACCCGGAGTTCGAGCAGTGCCAGGTGGAGTTCACCCTGGCGAAGAGTGTCCTCTCCACGCCCATGGTGAGCCTGAAAGGCAAGGCCCTGCAGCTCACGGGCGAAGGCACCGTGAATCTGGTGAGCTCGAAGATCGACTACGACATGGAGCTGGCACTGGCGGAGGAGCTGCTGGAGAAGATCCCCACGCAGCAGCTGCGAGCGGCTTTCAAGAAGCGGGACGACGGCCTCTCGGTGGTGGCGTTCAAGGTCTTCGGCACGACGGAGGCGCCCCAGACCGACCTCATGAGCCGGATCGGCAAGGCCGCCGCCACCGAAGCGGCCAAGGACCCGGTGAACAAGCTCCTGGGAAGGAAGCTCTTCTAGTCGAGATCCTCCCGGGGCGAGCGCGCCCGAAGGGTCTTGTAGCGGCCGGCGATCCAGTCGGTGAGCCCGGAGTCGTACCACCGCGAGAAGCGCCGGTCCCGGGGCCCTCCGGGCAGCGCGGTGGCGAGGGTCTCTTCCTTGAGATCGGCAATCAGCCGCAGTGAGGGGGCAAAGCTCGTGGTGCGTCCCCCGCTCTCGTAGATCTGTCCCTGGTGCGGCGTCGCCCGACCGCCCCGCAACGGTATGGGGCCGCGGTCGAAGCCGAACCTGCGGGGGAGCCGGCCGGCGAAAAAGATGTTGGTCAGGGTGATCTGGTTCCTCTCACCCCACGTCTCCTCGATGTCCTCCGGGAGTCGGGCGGCAGCAGCAAAGACCTGGTCGCGGGTGCGGCCCCGGTGCCACGGAGAGCCCTCGGCCAGGAGCACGCGATCGACGTTCTGGTAGAAGTCGATGAACAGACCCGCGCCGGCCGTGAGAACACCCAGCACGTCGTCGCCGACACCCGGCGAGAAGACCTCGGAGACGAGCGCGGCGTAGAAGGCCTCGAAGGCGACCGCGCCCCGAGAGCCGGGGTCGTAGCGACAGTCCCACTCCTCCAGGACACGCCCCGTCTCGGTCGGGGGCAGGTGCGGGCGCAGACACGCCATGAGCTCGACGGCCTGGAGAGAGTAGTCGTCCATCTGGATCCGGGCACAGATGTCGTGGTCGATCCGCTCCGCCGTCTCGAGCAGTTGAGCGATGCGACGGGCGCGATGATCGCCCATCGCCATGTTGATGGGCGCGACTCGACCGAGGAGGTTGACGTTCTGGTTGGCCGAAACGACAAAACCCGCCTCCGGGTCGTAGGCGCGAGGCAGATCCCTGGGATCGACGAGGCCTTTCCAATCGTACTCCGGGCGCCACCCTGGCATCGGCACGAAACCACCGGACTCCGGGTGGCGCTCGGGGATGGCGCCGGACATCTGAAACCCGATGTGACCCTCGTCGTCGGCAAGCGTCCAGCAGAAACACGCCTCGATGCCACCGAGGCAGGCCATCGCTTCCTCCACCGTCGTCGCCGACCACAGCTCCCCCATCGCCCTGAGCGACGACGCCCCTCCGTCGCGCCCGGCCCAGCGAGTGGCCAGGTAGTGCCCGGGAACCCTGGGGTCGCCGTCGAGGACCCCGTGCTCGTTCTCGAAGAACGTCACGGTCTCGCTGGGGCCGCCCTTCCGCCGGATGATCTCGTTGCGAACGCGAAACGCCGTCCACTCGTTGTCGGCTCGCCGGGCACAGCCGCCCCGGCACTCCTCCACCCACGAGTCCACGGCATCGGCGAACCCGTAAGGTCGCGCCCCAGGCCAGGTGCCGGTTTCGCCCCACCAGCATGGCGGGCAGGCCCGGCATGCCTGCTCCGAGCCAGGATTCGTGGGGCAGTTCGACGACCTGCTCGACCCAGACGGCCGGCAACCGGTTGATCTCCAGATGAGGGTCGTTGGCCAGGAGAGGCCGCCCGCTGGCCGTACGCGAACCGGAGACGGCCCAGGCGTTCGAGGCCATCATCCGGGGCGCCGGGCTCAGCCACCGGAGCGCTTCGGGGACCACGCGCTCGCCGAGAGTGACCTTCTCGATGAGACCGCGATCGAACCCACCCAGGTTGCCGGGAAAGAGAGCGTCGAGCTGATCATCGGGCACGCCGGCTTGCACCATCTCGACGAACAGCCGCTCGATCTCGGCCTGTGATTGGGCGAGCGTGACGTATCCGATCATCCGCGACAGCAGGAGCGTGTCCTCGATGCGCCAGGGTTCCGGCTCGTAGCCCACCAGGCGCAGCTCCCACGGCCGCTTCTCGCGGAAACGGGCGTTGACGCCGTCGCAATACGTCCCGGCCAGCCCGCGGCACTCGTCGTCGAGCCCGGCCAGCGCCGACTTCATGTCGCCGGCCCAGCCCATCTTCCTGAAGAAGCGGTCCAGCGCCAGAAGCGCCTCGGTGCCTCTCAGGCACTCCGCCGCACGGCCCTATCCCAGGATCCTCATCGGCTCATCTGGAGAGCCCGGTCCAGCGCGTGAACGTAGCCCAGCCCCCAGTGAGCCCCCTTGAGATTGGAGGCTTCGACGTGGGGAACACCGTGCGCGTCCCGGCGGAGGCGCACACCGTGCGGGGCAGGGGCACGGATGCGCGCGCTCATGTGCGGCTCCTCTGGCAGGCGTCGAGCTCGACGCCTCGAGCCCTCACGCTTCGACGAAGTCGACGACCACGCGCCTCGGGATGATCCCGGCGTCGTGACCACGGTCGAGGAAGGTCTGGATGGCCTCGCGCCCGCGATCCCCGATCTCGAGAGTCATGTCGTTCACCCACATCCCGACGAATCGGTCGGCCACCCCGGGATCCATCCCCCGGGCGAAGCTCATGGCGTACTCGAGTGCGGCCTCACGATTCTCCAGTGAGTGTCGCACCGTCTCACGCACGAGGCGTGTGATCTGTATCATCCTCTCGCGGCCGAGGTCGCGGCGCACGGCGTTGCCGCCCATGGGGAGCGGCAGCCCCGTCTCGTCCTTCCACCAGGCGCCCAGGTCGAGCACCTTTTCCAGCCCGTGTCCGCCGTAAGTGAGCTGGCCCTCGTGGATGATGAGGCCCACGTCCGCCTCACCCTCCCGGACCACGTCGAGGATCTGGTCGAAGGGGACGACCCGCGTGGTCACCTCCGGGGCAAACAGCTTCAGTGCGAGGTACGCCGAGGTCAACGTCCCGGGAACCGCCACGGTCTTGTCGGCAACCTGAGAGGGGTCCAGGGGCTCCCGGGCCACGAGAAGGGGACCGTATCCGTCGCCGATGCTCCCACCGCAGGGCATGATCGCGTAGGTGTCCGCGACGTAGGGGTAGGCGTGGAACGAGATCGCCGTCACCTCGTGGCGCCCCTCCTGGGCCAGCTGGTTCAAGGTCTCGATGTCGACGAGCTCGTGAGACACCTCCAGGTCCCCGGTGGGGACGGTGCCGCGGGCGAGCCCGTAGAACATGAACGCGTCGTCGCTGTCGGGGCTGTGGGCAATCGTGATCTTCATGGTGTTCTGGCTCTCGAAGTGCCCATCATAGCAGTCGGCCCCGGCCGTCCCGAGAGGCACTGGGGCCCTGAGTTGAGTATGGTGTCCCCCAAACTCCGCTCCCCACCCAAGGGAGCGAGGGAGGTGCCGTGAGCGACCGGGCCCTGGTGTTGAAGGGAGTGTCCAAAAGCTTCGCCGACCATGTGGCGGTCCGTGACCTCTCGTTGGAGGTCCCTCGGGGCAGCGTCTTCGGACTGCTCGGTCCCAACGGGGCGGGCAAGACCACCACTCTCCGCATGGTCCTGAACATCCTGGGGGTCGACGGCGGCGCGATCGAGATCCTGGGCCGACCCGCCGACCAGGCTGTCCGCGACCGGGTGGGCTACATGCCCGAGGAGCGGGGCCTCTACATGCGCATGGTGCTGGAGGAGCAGCTGGTGTTCATGGCGGCGATCAAGGGCATTGGCCGCAAGGAGGCGACCAGACGGCTCGGCCCCTGGCTCGAGCGACTCGGCCTGGCCGACTGGCGCAAGCGCAAGACGGGCGAGCTCTCGAAAGGCATGCAGCAGAAGGCCCAGTTCATCGCCACCGTGCTCCACGAGCCGGACCTCATCATCATGGACGAGCCCATGAGCGGGCTCGACCCCGTGGGGATGGACGTGATGCGGGACGTCATGGTGGACCTGAGCCGACGGGGCGCCACGATCGTCCTCTCCAGCCACCAGATGGACACGGTGGAGAGGCTCTGCGACCGCGTCGCGCTCATCGACAAGGGCGAGAAAGTGCTCGACGGGACCATGAGCGAGGTGAAGGCCGCCCACGGGAAGAACACCGTGGTGGTGGCGTTCGACGGCGACGGCAGCTTCCTCGGCTCGCTGCCCGGGGTCGCGAAGGTGTCCGACTTCGGCCAGTACGTCGAGATCAAGATGAGCGACGGGGCCGACCCGCAGACGCTCCTGGGCGAGGTGGCGGCGCGGCTTCGCATCCGCCGCTTCGAGATCGTGGAGCCGAGCCTGCACGACATCTTCGTCGAGACCGTGACCGGCCACGGGAAGGAGGCGGCGTGATGCTGAGCAAGCTCCGAGCCGTCGTCCGCCGCGAGTACCTGGAGCGGGTCCGCTCCAAGGCGTTCATCATCGGCACGATCCTGGGCCCCATCCTCATGGGCGCGCTCATGGTCGTCCCGGTCCTCGTGACGGGCTCGGGTGGCAAGCTGCTCCAGGTGGCCGTCCTGGACGAGAGCGGCGTCCTCCAGTCGCAGGTGGAGGAGGCGCTGCGCGCGGCTCGCCGCGACGGCGAGCCGCGCTTCGACGTCCAACCCTCGGGGGAAGGCACCGTTGAGGCTCGGATCGCGGCGCTGAGGAAAGCGGTGGTCGACGGCGGCCTCGACGGCTTCCTGCTTCTTCCCGAGGATGCGGTCGGAGCCTCCGCCGCGAGCTACTACGGCCGGACGGTCAGCAACCAGATGGACCTCAGCCTGATCCGCGAAAAGGTCAGGGAGGTCGTGGTCTCCCACCGCCTCGCCGAGGCGGGCCTCGATCCCGGGCAGGTGAACGACCTCACACGCGGCCTTCAATGGCGCACGATCCGTCTCAGCGAGGAAGGAGAGAGAGAGGACAAGGGCGTCGGCATCATCTTCGCCATCATCCTGCTCATGATCCTCTACGCGACCATCCTCATGTGGGGCCAGATCGTGATGGCCGGAGTGATCGAAGAGAAGAGCAGCCGCGTGATCGAGGTCCTGGCCGCAGGGGCCCCCCCCACCCAGCTCCTCGCGGGAAAGCTCCTCGGGGTGGGCGCGGCCGGGCTCACCCAGTTTCTCGTGTGGTCCCTCTCGCTCCTCGTGATCTCCCTGGTCGCAGCCGGACCCATGCCCGGGAACATCCCCATGCCGGAGATCAGCCCGCTGATCCTCTTCTCCTTCGTGGCATTTTTCCTGCTGGGATTCGCCCTCTACGCGTCGCTCTACGCGGCCATCGGAGCCGCGGTCAACACCATCCAGGAGGCCCAGCAGTTCGTCTTCCCGGTCATCATCCCCCTCGTCCTGGGGCTCGTGTGCTTTCCGGTGATCCTCGAGTCGCCGGACGGCGGCCTGGCCGTCGTCCTCTCGCTCATCCCCCTCCTGACGCCGCTCCTGATGTTCCTCAGGATCATGGTCCTCACCCCGCCGTGGTGGCAGATCGCTCTCTCGCTGGTCTTCCTGGGAGCCTCGATCTGGGGTGTCCTGTGGGTCTCCGCCCGCATCTACCGCGTGGGCATCCTCATGTACGGAAAGAAGCCGACCTTCCCCGAGCTCATGCGGTGGGTGCGTCACGCGTAGCTGGCTCCCCCCTTGCCCAGCCCTGGGCGCCGATGCCTGCCTGCGGCAAGGGCGCTATCCCCCGGAGTCAGCGGCCTCGGCGAGGATTCCCGGCGGCGTGTCGTCGTCGAACGAGTCGAGGTAGCCGGGCGGCAGGGACACCTTCTGGGTCCCGCTGGTCTTTCCACGGGGGACGCGCATAGCCTCGGGAGGATAAGCAAGCGAGCGGTCGACCTCGCCCAGGGTGCTCTCGAGCTCCGCAAGCGTCTTCACGTGCATGAGCCGCTGGCGGAGCGGCGCGCTGCCGGGGAAGCACTTGGTGTACCAGCTGCTGTGCTTCCGGAAGGCCCGCATGGCCTGGAGCTCGTCCCCCAGCCACTCCGCCAGGCGGCGGGCGTGCTCGACCATCACGTCGATGACGCCCCCGAGAAGGGGTGGATCCCGGGGCTCGCGGCCCGCGAAGACGTCGGCCAGGTCGCGGAAGAGCCACGGCCTGCCCAGGCAGCCCCGGCCCACGATCACGCCGTCGCACCCGGTCGACCGCATCATCCGGAGGGCGTCCTCCGCTTCCCAGACGTCTCCGTTGCCGAGGACGGGAATCCGCGTCACCGCGGCCTTCAGCTCCGCGATCGCGGCCCAGCGCGCTTCCCCGTCGTAGAGCTGCGCAGCGGTGCGGGCGTGAAGACCGACGCCCACGCAGCCCTCCTCCTGGGCGATGCGACCGGCCTCGAGATGGGTGTGGTGATCGTCGTCGATGCCGATCCGGAACTTGATCGTCACCGGGACGCGGCCGGCCGCTCCGACCGCCGAGTGAACGATGTTCCGCAGCAGCCGCGGCTTCAGCGGAATGGCCGCTCCTCCGCCCTTGCTGGTCACCTTTCTGACCGGGCAGCCGAAGTTCAGATCGAGATGGTCCACGCGATCTTCCCCGACGAGCAGCCGCACCGCCTCGCCGACGTAGTGGGGGTCCACGCCGTAGAGCTGCAGGCTCCGCGTCTCTTCCTCGGGGCCGAAGCTGGCGAGGAGCAGCGTCTTGCGGTTCCCCTCGACGAGGGCGCGAGCGGTGATCATCTCGCTCACGTAGAGCCCGGCACCGTACCGGCGGCAGAGCGAGCGGAAGGGCGGGTTCGTCACCCCCGCCATGGGCGCCAGAACGACCGGCGGCCAGACTCGGATCGGGCCCATCATGAGTGGGCGAAACTCGCGATCGGAGGACGGCGGCACGTCGCGGTTCAGCGGGCTGCGGTAGATCGGGTCCATCGGACGAGGGGACGGCCCGGATCAGCTCTTCGAATCGGACTCTTCGTCGACGTGGACGAGGTAGTCCGGGGCCGGGCTGTCGAGGAAGTGGAGGTTCAGGCGCCGAATGCCGTCCTTCCCCACGTAGGTGCCCCGCACCTCGGCCCGGGTCTTGTAGGGACCGCCGACCTCCTCGAGGTACACCACGTCCCCGGGGCCGACCGAGGACATGGTCGTCATCACCCGCGCGCCTCCGCGGCCGACGTGCTCGGCAATCGTTCGCTCTTCCTGCAGGACGGTTCCCAGCGTGCCCTCCCGCCGCAGGACGAAGTTGACGAAGATGTCGAGGCGGGTCACTCGCCGGCGCTCGGGAGTCGGAGTGGGCGTGAGCGGGGCGGCGGCGGGGATCCCCGCCGTGGGCGCCGAGTCCTCGGTCTCCCCCGACGCCGTCTGCAGCTGCGCCTCGCGGAGGGCGTCCGCCAGCCCGGCCGACTCGTCAAAACGCTCCGCCCGGTCCTTGGCCAGCGCGCGACGCAGCACCGACACCGCAGCCATCGGGATGCGGCCGGCCACCGGTCCCTCGAAGGGGACAGGGTCCTGGATGTGCTTGAAGAGCGTCGCCACCGAGGTGTCTCCCCGGAAAGGCACCTGGCCGGTGAACATCTCGTAGATGACGACGCCGAGGGAGTAGCTGTCGGAACGGTGATCGATCTTGTCGCCCAGGCACTGCTCCGGGCTCATGTACTCCGGGGTGCCCATGATCTGACCGGTCGAGGTGAGCCCTCCGCCCGTGCGGTCCGTGCCGGCGACCTTGGCGATCCCGAAGTCCATCAGGCGGACCATCCCCCGCTCGTCGCACATGATGTTCGCGTTCTTGAGGTCGCGGTGGACGATGCCGACGTCGTGGATGGCCTGCAGCCCGTCCGCAGTCTGGACCGCCAGGTCGAAGGCCTGTTCGATTCCCAGCATTCCCCCGCGGTCGCGGGCGAGCTGCTTCAGGTCCTGGCCGTCCACGTACTCCATGGAGATGTACCGCATGGTGCCGTCCTCGCCGTACTCGTGGATGCGGCAGACGTTGCGGTGGGAGACCTTCCGGGCGAGCTTGATCTCGTGACGGAAGCGCTGGGCCATCTCCTTGTTGTTGAAATACTCGGCGCGGAGGACCTTGATCGCGACGGACTCCTCGAGCATCCGGTCGTGGGCCTTGTAGACCATGCCCATGCCGCCCTTGCCCAGGGGTTTCAGAACCTCGTAGCGGTCGCCGATGATCGCGCCCTGGGTGCGCGCACCCAGGGCGCGCCCGCAGGTGAAGCAGGCATCGGCATCGTCGTCGTTGACACCGCTACATGAGGGGCAGATCATCACGGGCTTCGTTTCCAGATCCTCTATTCTGCAACGGAAAGCCTGCTCCTGCACATGGAGAACCCCAGCGGTGCCACTGTGACCGCTTTCCGTAGCGGTCTCATGCCCTGATTCTGCTCGTGTGGCTCGGAGGATAGCACTCCCATCAGACGAGAATCCGTGCTCGGGATCACCGTCGTATCATGGCCGGGACCATGGCCTTGAGCTCGATCAACCCTGCCACTGACCAGCCGATCCGGGTCTACGAGGAGGCCTCCTCGGAGGCGGTGGCCACGGCCCTCTCGGCGGCCGCGGCCGCGGCGGCGCGGTGGCGCCGAGTCCCCTTCTCCCGCCGGGCGGAGCCCCTCCGCCGTGCGGGGGCGCTCCTGCGCGAGCGGCGCGAAGACCTGGTCCTGTTGATGACCCTGGAGATGGGGAAGCCCCTGGCCCAAGGGCGCGCCGAGGCCGACAAGTGCGCCTGGGTCTGCGAGCACTACGCCGAGCACGCCGAGGCCTTCCTGGCCGCCGAGGCGGTCTCGACCGAGGCCCGGAAGAGCGACATTCGCCTTAGAGCCCCTCGGCGTCGTCCGACCCCCGCCTCCCCTTCGGAGGGATTCGGGACTCCGGCTACGGTCGCGAGCTCGGCGTCTTCGGCATCCGCGAGTTCGTGAGCGTGAAGACCGTGTACGTCGCGTGACGAGCCGGCGCCCGGCCCTGAACGCCGGCTTCGAGTACCGCGAACGGGTCGGCCCGGAGGCGGCCGGGAGCACCGTGCTGGCGAACCTCTCGAGGCGCTACCGGCACTCCACGGAGGTGACGTGGCGCCAGAGGATCGCCGACGGTGAGGTTCGCCTCGACGGCGCCCCAGCTCGGGCGACCGACGTCCTGCGCGCCGGCCAGTCGCTCGTGTGGCATCGTCCGCCGTGGGAGGAGCCCGCGGCGCCGTTGTCCTTCGCGGTGCTCCATCGCGACCCGCACCTCCTCGCGGTGGCGAAGCCACGCGGTCTCCCGTCGATTCCCCAGGGGGGCCTGTACTTGATTCACACGCTCCTCCACGTCGTGCGCCGGCGGTGGCCCGAGGCGACGCCCATGCATCGGCTCGGCCGCGGCACGTCCGGGCTTCTTCTCTTTGCGCGGACGAGAGACGCTCGACGAAAGGTGGCGGCGGCCTGGCGCGACGGGATGGTCGAAAAGACCTATCGGGCGCTGGTGGTGGGTGTTCCGGACCGCGAGCGCTTCTCCGTCGACCGGCCCATCGGGCTCGTGCCGCATCCGCGTCTCGGGGAGGTCCACGCCGTGTCGGCCAGCGGCAAACCGTCGCTCACCCACGTCCGCCGCCTGGAGGCCCGCGACGACGCGTCCCTTCTCGAGGTCGAGATCCCCACCGGCCGACCTCACCAGATTCGCATCCATCTGGCAGCGGCAGGACACCCCCTGGTCGGCGATCCGCTCTACGTCCAGGGCGGTGTCCCCGGGCCGGAGCCTGGCCTGCCCGGCGAGGGCGGCTTCTGGCTCCACTCGTGCCGGCTTCGGCTTCCTCATCCCTCCACAGGAGATTCCCTGGAGATCGAGTGCGCCCCGCCTCCCGTGCTGCGGGACGGAAGGTCAGACCCGGTCTGATACCCTATGAGTTTGTCGCGTCGGAAGACGCGGACTCCTAGAGGCTCAGGCGATGCAGAAGGTCATCCTGTCCGAGAAGCTGGCGCTTTTTTCCGAGCGCTGGAGACCGGACGTGCCGTCATGATTGTCGTCCGCGCGGTGACGTACGCGACGGTCTTCATCGGCTTCGTCCTCGTCTTCGTGCCGGCGAGGATCCTCTCCGAGATGGGCGTCAAGGCTCCGCAGAGCCCGCGGGCGTTCCAGGCGGCAGGCATGCTCGTCACCACTCTCGGGGCTTCCTGACGCTCCGGTGTGTCTCGACCTTCGCCTTCGTCGGAAGGGGAACCCCGGCGCCGTTCGATCCCCCACCCCGCCTGGTCGTGCGAGGGCCCTACAGGCTCGTGCGCAATCCCATGTACTGGGGAGCGGGGCTCGGATCGACCTCTGGGCCAGGGACGTGGCCCCTTCGACCGAGCTTCGGCGGTGGTTCGATCACGACCCGGAGAAGTGGGCCGAGTTCAAGCGGCGGTATTTCAAGGAGCTCCGTGCTCACGGGGAGGCTCTGGAGCCCGTGCTCGAACGCGTGCGTCGCGGCCACGTCACATTCGTGTTCGGCTCCCGGGAGGAGCGATTCAACAACGCCGTTGCGCTCCGGGAGCTCGTGAAGCGGCTGATCCGTCAGTAGCGCTGGAGAAGAGGACGCTCGTCCGTCCCGGCCATCACCTGGGGACAAGTGCGGACCTTTAGGGTATCGTCGGCGCTTCACTGGACTCACACGAGGGAGGGACGTCATGAATCGCTGGCTTGGCAAGCAGTCGGAGTGGATCTACGCGCTCATGCGCGTCGTGGTCGGCCTCCTGTTCGCGTGCCACGGGGCACAGAAGCTCTTCGGTCTGCTCGGAGGGGAGCAACGGATCTCCGACCCGCTCATGCTCCTCGGAGGCATCATCGAGTTCGGCGGAGGGCTGATGGTGGGCCTGGGTCTGCGGGCCGGATTCGCCGCATTTCTCGCCAGCGGGATGATGGCCGTAGGGTACTTCAAGGCTCACGCGCCACGGAGTTTCTGGCCCATCGTCAACAAGGGCGAGCTCGCGGTGCTCTACTCCTTCGTTTTCCTTTATATCGCTTCCAAGGGATCGGGCCTGCTGAGCATCGACGCGCTCCTCGGGAGAAAGAAATAGGCTCGGCGAGCAAATGCCCAACGTCCCGGTCGGGCACTTCACGGAGGCCACTGCCGTCTGGGCTGGCTGCGTCCTGGTCTTCGTGCTCGTGATCGTGCTTCGACGCTCGTGGATTCAACGGGCGAAGGCCTTGAAGATGAATGCCCGAGCCAGCACAGATCCCACGCTGGCCATCAGCGGCGAGCGACCGGCTGAACGAGAGCGCTGATCCTCGAGGGCGCAGTTTGTATCTGGAAAGGACGTCGTCCGTGCCGGTGCTCGAGACCCCAAGGCTCGTCCTCGACGAGCTCACGACCGCGGACGCCGAGTTCATCCTGGAGCTGGTGAACGAGGAGGCGTTCGTGCGGCACATCGGGGACAAGGGTGTTCGAGACCGCGCCGGCGCCTGCCAGTACATCCTCACCGGTCCCGTGGCGAGCTACCGGCGCTTCGGATTCGGGCTGTATCGCGTGGCGCTCAAGGAGGACGGCCAACCCATGGGCATCTGCGGGGTTCTCAGGAGAGACACTCTGGAGCATCCCGACGTCGGGTTCGCCTTCCTGCAGCGCTTCCGGGCAAGGGGGTACGCTTTCGAGTCGGCTTCGGAGGTGATGGTTCACGCTCGCGAGACCCTCGGACTCGGACGACTCCTGGCGATCACCTCTCAGGACAACGCGGCGTCGATCGGGCTTCTCGACAAGCTCGGCTTCTCCTTCCAGCGCATGCGCGAGATCTCCGACGACGAGCCGGAGGTCAGGGTGTTCGTCTCAGAGCCCCGACCGCGGGACTCGCAGCCGCACGAAGCGGACAGATATGGGGAACGAAAACGATGAGCGTGGACAACGCCGACGTCGTCCTGATCAAGGAGGCCGAGGAACGGCTCTTCGCGGCCATCAGGGCGAAGGACATCGCAGCCCTCGAGGCGGAGCTCACGGAGGACTTCGTTCATTCCGCCATCGGCGGAGCCGCGAATGGACGGCAGGCCTTCCTCGAGGGCGTGCGCACCATGACCTACCGCGTTGTCGGGCTGGAGGGGCGGAGCCTGCGGACCCGGATCTTCGGTGATCTGGCCCTGCTGGAGGGCATTCAGCAGGCCCGGGTCGAGCTGGAGAACGGTGAGGCGGTGGAGGCCAGAACGGCGTTCGTGGACGTCTTCGTCCGCGCCGGCGGAGGCTGGAAGCTACGGCACGCGGTCGAGCTACCCGAGGCGACGGTCGAGAACGAGGACGACCAGTGAAGGGCTGGCTCGCCGCCGCAACGTTCGCGGCCACGCTGACCGGGCTTCCCGCTGCGCCGGAGACGGGCCAGGCGCCGTCGATCGCAGGCAGCTGGCGGCTCGTGTCGTGGGAGCGCGGCACGGGGGGAAACGAGACCACTCACCCCTTCGGTCTCTCGCCCGGGGGGCAGCTCATCTACACGACCGGCGGGCGGGTGTCCGTGCACCTTCTCGACCCGGGCCGCCCGCCCTTCGCGTCCGGGGCGTTCCTCGAGGGCACCGATCAGGAAGTCCGGGCCGCCTTCCAGGGCTACTTCGGCTACTTCGGCAGCTATTCGCTGGAGGGCGACCCTGGGGCGGGGAACGGCATCGTGACCCACCACGTCGAGGGAAGCGCCTTCCCGAACTACGCGGGAATCGACAGGGTCTGGAGAGTGACGGTCCGCGGTCGGCGGCTGACTCTCGATACGGCCCGGGACCCGGACGACCCACCGGCCACGACTTTCCGAGTGGTGTGGGAGAGGCTGGGCTAGAGAAGCGCCCAGTGGGGGTCTCAGACTTCGGGCTCCGCGGTGTGAGGCGAGTCGAGAGGGGTCCCATCCGGCCGGACGAACGGAGCGCCTTCCGGAGCGGTCCGATACTCGGCAACGGCAAGGGCGACGAGGCCTTCGATGGACTCGCGCAGCGCCCGGCCCAGCACCAGCCCCTGCATCATCCCGACGAACTCGCCGGGCTCCGACCAGTTGAAGTGCTCCATCAGTGTGCAGTTCTCGGCCAGGGGCACGAGCAACCAGGCGCCCCGGGTCCGCTTGACGGGCGAGAGATCGGGCGGGTCTTCGACGGGCGGCCGCTCGAGACCTTCCATCTCGTCGCCCCAGACGACCTCCCAGAGGGCCCCGTCCGACGCCTCGAACAGCTCCCCGTTCATCACCGTGCGGGTGACCCACCATCGCCCCAGTCCCATGCGCTCACCGGCCTGGAAGACTCTCCGGCTCACGCCCCGGGGCGTCCCCCCGATGATCTCCGACCGCTTGAGGGGCATGTAGTCGCCCTCGTCCTGGGCGTCCTCGTCGTTGATCGCCCTCCAGAGGACCTCGACGGGCAGCTCGACGACGATGACGCCAATCCCCTTGCCGCCCTCGCGGTCCACCTGGAGCTCGCCGACCTTCCGTGAGGCCATGCCATACAGCTCGAGGAGCGGAGGCTCGGAGAAGCGCGCCGTGCGCGCCGCCCGCTCGAGCCCGAGCTCCCCCAGCCGGGACTGGATCTCGGCGGCGGCGGGGCAGCTGGCCGCGGCAACCGGGACTGCGCCAAGCAGAGCCACCATGAGTCCCACAGTCGCCGTGGCAACCACTCTTTTCAAAAGGCGTTGACTTGTGATCGCGTACGGGTTCATCGAATCGACAGTACCGGTGGAGGCTCGATGGCGCAAACGAGTTGGTCGTCACCTTCCGTAACTCGGTGCGCACCGAGTTGAGTGCCGCGTCATCAACCCGGGGCGCGCCCCGGGTTGGCACGAGTCTCAGTGAATCTTCTTGATCTTCTTGTTGACGTAGTCCATCAGCACGTATTGGCCGAGGCTCCACGGGTTGGTGAAGTACGCCTTTCCGCGACACATCTCCGTGACCCTTCGGACGAAAGCCACGAGCTCACGATCCCGAGCCAGCATGAAGGTGTTGACCAAGATGCCCTTCCGGCGGCAGCTCGCGACCTCCTTCAGGGTGAGGGCGACCACCCGGGGGTCGAGGCCGAAGGGGTTGCGGTAGATGCTCCCGTCCCTCTCGGTGATGGCCGTCGGCTTGCCGTCGGTGATCATGACGATCTGCTTCATGTCCTTGCGCTGGCGAGCGAGGATCCGCTGGGCCAGGCGGAGGCCCTCGCGGGTGTTCGTGTAGTAGGGCCCCACCCGGACACGTGCGATCTGCGACAGCGGCACCTCCTCGGCGGAGTCGTGGAAGACCACGAGGTTCAGGCTGTCGCCGGGGTACTGGGTGCGCAGCAGGTGCGAGAGAGCCAGCGCCACCTTCTTGGCCGGGGTGAAGCGGTCCTCGCCGTAGAGGATCATGCTGTGCGAGCAGTCGAGCATCACCACGGTCGCGCACGAGGAGTGGTACTCGGACTGGCGAATCCGGAGGTCCTCGTAGTCCACGTTCAGCGGGACCGTGAGCCCTTCCCGCGCCAGAGCGCGCAGCAGCGTGCCGCTGACGTCGAGGTTCATGGTGTCGCCGAACTCCCAGTCCTTCGACGGTCCCGAGGCCTCGATTCCGGTGGAGAGGTCGCGGGTGTCGTGGCGGCCGAACGAGGCCTTGCCGACCGAGCCAAGCAGATCTCTGAGCGCCTGGAAGCCGAGAAAGTCCACGGCCTTCTGGGTGAGCTCGAAGCGGACGGGTGGGCCTGGCTTCCCGTGCCCACCGCCCCCGGTCGGATCGTGGAAGGGCTCGCCCTCGGACGTCTTCAGATAGCCCTCGCGGACGAGGCGCTCGATCGTTTTCTGGAGGAACTGGTCGAGGGCGTCCCGATCGGCCATGAGCTTCTGGAGGTCCTCATCCGAGAGAAGACCCCGGCGGAGCAGGCCCTCGAGGATCGCGTCGTGGAGAGCCTGCAGGGAATCCTCGTCCCACTCGTCGATCTCGTGGCCGAAGCCGCTGTCGAGGAGGAAGTCGGAGAGCTCGGAGACGAGCTCCTCGAGGTTCAGATCGTCCCAGAGCTCGCCGATGTAGCGATGGTAGCGGGTGACGCCCACGCCTGCCTCAGTTCACCTGCTTCTTGAGCTTGCGCAACCGCTCGAGGCGCTCCAGGTCCAGCTCGACGTCGCTGCGCGGTCGCTCGACGGCCACGAAGCCACGATCATCGCTCCGCCCGATCTTCCTCTGAGCCCAGAGTCCCTCGAGCACGAACTCCCCGGCGGCGGCCCGGAGTGGCGCAGGATCCTCGGGCTTTGCTCCGAGCAGCTGCACGTGGGCCAGGACCTCCGGAATCTGCTCGAGCTGCCCGAGGATCTCCGAAGACGACGAGTCCTCCCGGATGCGGAGCGTGCCGCCCCCCTCGAAGAACGAAACCACCTGGCCGAGCTCCACCGCCCCCATGTGAACGGAGAAGACCTCTCCCGCCGCTTCGCGGATCAGCTCGCGGGCCAGGTTCTCCGCGCCCATCAGCTCGCCTTCGTACTCGAGCTCGAATTTGCCGGTCAGCGAGGGGAGCGCCGCGTAGATGTCGGAGATCCGGGGGACGATGGGCAACTCCCCGGCGCGGAGCGCCCGCCGCTCGGCGTTGCTCACCGCGTTCTCCAAAGCGCTGATGGGAAGACGCTGGGAGACTCCGCTGTGACGGTCGATCTTCTTGTTGCGGCGGGCGGCAAAGGCGATGCCCTCGACCACCTCGCGCACGTATCGCGGGAGGACGAGATCGGCCTCCCGCTCGGTCCAGGCCTCCTGGGCCGTGATCGCCACGCCGTGCTCGAGCGTCGTCGGGTAGTGGGTGCGAATCTCGCTCCCGATCCGGTCCTTGAGGGGAGTGATGATCTTGCCCCGGGCCGTGTAGTCCTCGGGGTTGGCCGTGAAGACCATGCAGACGTCCACGGGCAGACGGACCGGGTAGCCCTTGATCTGCACGTCCCCCTCCTGAAGGATGTTGAACAGGCCCACCTGTATGCGGCCCGCCAGGTCCGGGAGCTCGTTCAGGGCGAAGATGCCCCGATGCGCCCGAGGCAGAAGACCGTAGTGCATGGTGAGCTCGCTGGCGAGGTCGAAGCCGCCCCGGGCCGCACGGATCGGGTCCACGTCGCCGATGATGTCGGCGATGGTCACGTCCGGCGTGGCGAGCTTCTCGACGTAGCGATCGTCGGGCTTCAGCCACACGATCGCCGTCGCGTCGCCGTCCTTCGCGATCCGATCGCGACAGCTCCGACACAGCGGGCGGAAGGGATCGTCGCCGATCTCGCATCCTGCCACAGCCGGGATCTCGGGGTCGAGAAGTCCGGTGAGGCTCCGCATCAGGCGGCTCTTCGCCTGGCCCCGCAGGCCCAGCAGGATCATGTTGTGCTTCGAGAGGACGGCGTTCGCGATCTGCGGAATGACCGAGTCCTCATAGCCGAGGACCCCGGGGAAGAGCGGCTCCTTTCCCTCGAGCTTTCGCAGCAGGTTGCGACGCATCTCCTCCTTGACGGAGACACGGTCGCCGGAGACAGCCGTCCTCAGCTCACCGAGGGTCCGGGGTCGAGACATTGTGGGGAATCCTCCTGCCGACCAGTATAGCCGTCCCGGTTGGGGGCGGGCGGGGGGGCGAGAGGCGTTCCTTGCTTGCCTTGCTTGATCATGTCCAGGAAGCCCTGGAGGGTGGACAGCTTGCGGGCGGACGAGGAGTAGAGCTTGGCCGAGAAAATCGCCGTGGCGGCGTGGCCGGCGAGGAGAGTGAACAGCTCGTAGTCCATGTTCGTGAACTGGGTCTTCTGCACCAGCAGCTTGTTGATGGAGATGACACCGATGGTCGAGTCCTTGATCTTGAGCGGGATGACCGCGATCGGCTCTTCGAAGGGGCTCGGGTCGGTGCGGGCGACGCTCTCCGCGAAGAAGTTCTCGCCGGTCTCTGCCGCCTTGCCGATCTCGCCCTCTCCCAGGGGGACGGAGGTCCGCCCAGGCGTCTGGCCCTCGGACGCCTCCACCTCGAGCTGCCCCGTCTTCTCGCTCACCATCAGCAGGTGGAAGACCTCGGCACCGATCAGGTTGATGACGATCTCCTGGACGATCCGGATGACCTCGCTGAAGTCGAGTGTGGAGTGGAGCTGGTAGGAGGCCACGTAGAGGTTGGCCAGGTTGTTGTTCTGCTCCTCGATGTCGATGTAGCGGTCGGCGAACTCCTGGTTCTCCTCCTCGACCTTGCGATAGCGGGCCTCGATCTCGGCCAGCTTCTCCTCGAGAGTCCGGATCTGGCCCTGGAGGTCCCGGACGCGCTCGTCGCCCTGGCCCGCTCCACCGCCACCGCCAGCGCCCGCGGTCTCGAAGGAGGCGAGCTTGTAGCGGAGCCGCTCGAGGGCCTCCTCGTAGGTCTCGTTCAAGAAAAGGTAGCGAGGGTCGGGTGTCTTGCGGAAGGGCCGGTCGATGAGCTCCCAATAGGCCTCGTACACCGCTCAGGCCTCAGTCCCCACAGGGGTCGCGCCTCGGCTTCGGCCGCGGCTGATCTCGAACAGAGCCGCCACGTCCACGACGAGCACCACCCGTCCGTCGCCGAGGATCGTGGCTCCCGCCACTCCGAGCCCTGCGCCGGAAACCACCGTGTCGAGTCCCTTGATCACCACGTCCTGCTGGCCCAGCAGACGATCGACGCTCAGCCCGAGCCGCTTCTCGCCACGCCCCACGATGACCGCATAGGCCTCCTCGCCGCGGGCCTCCGACGCCACCCCGAAGAAGTCGGCACGATGAAGGATCGGGATGATCCGGTCGCGCACACGGAGCGTGTCGCGGCCGTTCATCTGCGACACCTCTTCCGGTTGGATGCGCAGGCTCTCGACGACCGCCCCGGACGGCAATGCGTAGACGTTGCTGCCCACTTCGACCATCAGGACAGTGATGATGGCCAGGGTGAGAGGGAGCTGCAGGGTGAACCTGGTGCCGGCACCGGGAATGGTCTCGGCCTCGATGAGGCCGTTGAGACGCTCCATGCTCCGCACCACGACATCGAGCCCGACCCCGCGCCCGGAGACGTCGGTGACGGCGCGAGCCGTGGAAAACCCCTCGGCGAAGATGAGCTGAACGATCTCGCGATCGCTCATCGTTTCATCCGCACTCAGGAGTCCGCGCTCGACCGCACGAAGCTTGACTTCCGCTGCATCGATGCCGGTCCCATCGTCGACGAGAGTGATGACGACCTGGCTCGACTCCTGGGCTGCCGACAGCAGGATGGTCCCGACCGGCGACTTTCCCGCGGCGGAGCGGACCTCGGGCGTCTCCAGGCCGTGATCGACGGCGTTTCGGATCAGGTGGACGAGAGGCTCGCCAATTTCGTCGATGACTGCCTTGTCGGCCCGGGTGTCCTCCCCCTGGAGGATGAGCTCTATCTTCTTGTTCTGGGCATGGGCCAGATCGCGCACGAGCCTCGGAAAGCGCTCGAAGACGTGCCGGATGGGAAGCATCCGGATGTCCATGATCGTCTCCTGCAGCTGGGTGGAAACCGTGGCGACCTGATGAACGGAGTCGAGGAGCTCCTGGCCCGCCTCCGGAGCCACGACGCTCACCCGTCGGGCCATCTCGGTGAGCTTCGTGCGGTGCACGATGAGCTCGCCCACGAGGTTCAGGAGCTGGTCCAGCTTGAAGAAGTCGACCCGCACCATGCTCGAGCGGGCCGCGGCGAGCGCCTTGTCGCCCGGGCGGGCGGGACGATCCGCCCCACCCGACGCCGGGGCGGCGGACGAGGACGACGCGGGGGGGGGCAGCCACCAGGAGCGAGTCGAGCACGGCCTTCTCCGGGCCCAGGTCCCGCGGCTTGCCACCGTCGACCCCGGCGGCTTCGATAGCCTCTCGCAGCGCGCTTGCCCCTTCGAACAGACACTGAAGCACGGCTGGCGTGAGCCCGAGGGAGCCGTCGCGGACCCGGGCGAACGCGTCTTCGAGCCGGTGCACGTAGTCTTTGACCCCGATGAGGCCGATCATCCCGCTGTTGCCCTTGAGGGTGTGCAACGGTCCGAGGAGGGACGTCACGACTTCGGGGGCGGGGCCGGCGCGCTCGAGCTGGAGGAGAGCATCGTCGAGGACCGCGAGGTGCTCGCGTGCGTCCTCGAGGTAGATGCCGACGAGCTCTGCGGAGACCTCGAACTCCATCAGCGGTCCGGGGGCCGACCTCCGGGGCTCACGGTCCGGTGATCTTCTCGATGAGACCGTGAAGCTCCGAGGCCTGGAAGGGGTTTTTCACGTAACCCTTGGCGCCCAGCTTGAGACCCCGGACGGTGTCCTCTTCCTTGCCCTCGGTGGAGATGATGATCACCGGAAGGTCCTTGTACGCGCCTTCCTTCTGGACGCGCTGGAGGAACTCCAGGCCGTTCATGACCGGCATGTTGATGTCGAGCAGGACGAGGTCGATATCCTCTTCCTGGGCCAGCTTGTCGAGCGCCTCCAGCCCGTTCATGGCGCTCACGAGCTTGCAGTTTTTGTACCTGGAGAGGAAGAGCTTGTACATCTGATGAATGAGGGCGGAGTCGTCGACGGCGAGGATCTTCCTCAGCATCCTGCTCTCTCCCGTGGCGGGGGGCCGCGTCAACTCCGTTCCGCGCCATCCCGGACACAGCGCACGCTTGACGCTTTTATCACCGAACCCGTTTCATTTCAACCAGTAAGGGGCCTACCCCGCCCCCGCAGGCGCGTCCGAGAAGGCTGGCTCGGGCCCTCCGCGACGCGTTATAGTGCCCTGGTCTCACGAGCCCATGTTCGAATCGCAGGAGAAGCTGGCGGGCGAAATCCGTAAACTCCTGGGTGTGCTCCGAGCCCTCGGCGAGGGCCGATACGCGTGCCTCATCGAGCGGAAGGGCGTCCTCTTCGAAGAGGCCGACCCCGAGGCCCTTCCCCCCTGGCCGTTGCGGCGCTTTCTGGAGGAGCGGACGAAGGCACTCTTCGCCATCCCCGCAGCGCTCGCTGCCGAGGCCGGGGTGGAGGAGGACGCGTTTGCGGAGTGGAAGGACGACGGCTTCTTCCTCGTCTTCGTGAACGGCCGGGTGGCCATCGTCGTTGCCTGCCCCGAACCGGACTCCCTGGAGGAAGGCGCCGGCCCGATCCTGAAGGTCCTGGTCGATCGCATGATCCGCTACAACGCGGCCTGGCGCGCCGACGAGAAGGGCCGGGGTTTCTTCTTCTCGCAACCCCGCCTCGACACGGTAGTGGTGGCGCGGCCTGCCGATTCAGCTTGAGATTCGCCGGGGCGGACCCTATCCTCGCACTCGCTCGCATCCAATCCAAAGGAGGCCCATGACGCCACGAGTCCCACTCGTCAAATCGCGCCGCCCCTGGACGTGTCTTGTGCTTTGCCTTCTCCTCGCCGGGGTCGTCGGGTGCCGGAGCAAGAGCGGGGATGGAGAAGACCAGAGGACCGACGCCCCGGCAGCCGGGGAAGAGCGGCCGCCGGCCTGGATCCTCGAGTCCAATGTTCAACCTCGCGGGCTGCTGCAAGACCAACCTGGGGCGACGGACGGCTATGTGCTGTTCACCCAGTTCACGTCCGACACCACATACCTGATCGACCGGGAAGGACGAGCGGTCCACACGTGGAGCCACGAGCGGGCAGGAGGGGCCCTCTACCTGCAGGACAACGGAGACCTGATCCGACACGGCAGAATCCCGGAGCCGCCGAACTTCCGCGCTTGAGGCGTCATGGGCTATCTGGAGCCGGTGTCGTGGGACGGAGAGATGCTGTGGGAGTGGAGGATGGGTGACGAGCAGCGAGTGCTCCACCACGACCTGGAGGTCTTGCCCAACGGCAATATTCTGACGATCGGCTGGGAGCAGAAGAGTCGAGAAGAAGCCCTCGCCGCCGGGCGCCGACCCGACCTGATCCCCGAGCAGGGGCTCTGGTCCGAGTGGCTGGTGGAGATCGAGCCGATTCCTCCGGACGACGCCCGCATCGTCTGGGAATGGCACGTCTGGGATCACCTGGTGCAGGACTTCGATCCCGATGCAGCCAACTACGGAGACCCGGCGGACAGCCCGTACCGGCTGGACGTCAATGCCGATTCCGGCGGACCCGTGATCGACGAGGAAGAGCTCGAGCAGCTCAAGGCCCTGGGATACATCCCCGACAACGCCACCGAGGAGGACGTGCAGTCGGACTTCCTGCACATGAACGCGGTGGACTACCACCCGGGCCTGGACCAGATCGCCGGCAGCGTTCCGGAGCTCGGGGAGATTTGGATCATCGACCACTCGACGACCACAGAGGAGGCCCGAAGCTCGGAGGGGGGACGTCAGGGCCGGGCGGAACCTTGCTGTACCGCTGGGGCAACCCGGGTGCCTACGGTCGAGGGACAAAAGAGGATCAGGAGCTCTTCTATCAGCACGAGGTCCGTTGGATCCCCGAGGGCTGGGAGCGCGCTGGCGACCTGAGCGTGTTCAACAACGGCAGTGGCCGTCTGGACGGCGACTGGTCGTCCGTCGTCGAGATCGCGCCGCCTGTGAATCGGCAGGGTCAATACGAGCTCGTGGCCGGCGAGGCCTGGGGGCCGGAGCAGCCGGCCTGGTCCTATCAGGCGGAGGATCGTCACAGCTTCCATGCGCCGTTCGTCTCGGGAGCACACCGCCTCGAGAACGGCAACACCTTCATCTGCTCGGGGCCTCAGGGCCGTTTCTTCGAGGTCACACCCCACGGCGAGATCGTGTGGGAGTACCGCACTCCCTACCACGGCGACGTCCCGGGCTGGAGCCCTCCCGGGGCGGAGCAGACCCCCTACGGCGTGTTCTGGGCCACCAAGCTGCCGCCGGACCATCCGGCCTTGGAGGGGCGCAGACTTCAGCCGCTCGAGCCACAGCCACCGGTCTACGAGCTGCCACCGGAGCCGCCGAGCGGGCCGCCGGACGCCGACGCCCCGTGAGTGAGAGCGACTCCAGCGTCCCCACGAAGGCCGGCCCCGTGAGGCCGCGGCCCCGGGGCGACGAGCCTGCTCGCTTCCTTCCCGGGGTCGTCCGCTCCAATCGGTATCGGATCGTCGCTCCGCTGGGCAGCGGCGGAATGGGCGAGGTGTACCGGGCAGACGACATGAAGCTCGGGCAACCGGTCGCGCTCAAGTTTCTGCCTGCGTCGCTCAGCGACGACGCAGATCGCCGGCAGCGCCTCCTCGACGAGGTGCGCCTGGCGCGTTAGGTTTCTCACCCGAACGTCTGCCGCGTGTGGGACGTCGGCGAGGTGGACGGATACGACTTCCTCGCCATGGAGTACGTGGACGGCGAGGATCTGGCTTCGCTCCTCCGTCGCATCGGCCGCCTCCCCGAGGAACGGGCGGTGCGGATGGCCCGGGAGCTGTGCGCGGGACTGGCGGCTGCCCACCGCGAGGGCATTCTCCACAGGGACCTGAAGCCGGCGAACGTCATGGTGGACGGGCGGGGTCGGGTGAAGCTCGCCGACTTCGGCCTCGCCGCCGCCTCGGCGGACCTCGAAGGTACCGACGTCCGCTCCGGCACGCCCGCGTACATGTCGCCGGAACAACTGGCGGGACGCGAGGTCACGGTGCGCAGCGACGTGTATGCGCTCGGCCCGTCCTCTACGAGATCTTCACGGGGCGCGTCGCCTTTCCCGCCAAGACACTGGCGGAGGCCGCCGAGCGCGGCGAGACCACCCCTTCGAGACCCTCGAGCTATGTCGAGAACCTCGACCCTGCCATCGAGCGGGCGATCGAGCGGTGCCTCGAGACCGACCCGGCGCTCCGACCAGCGTCGGCCACGGCGGTCGCCGCGTCACTGCCGGGTGGCGATCCCCTGGCGACTGCCCTGGCCGCCGGCGAGACGCCCTCACCGGAGCTCGTGGCGGCCGCCGGAGGCACGGGTGGCCTTCGGCTCCCGGTCGCGCTCGCTGTCGTCGTCGTGATCGGGGTGGGCGTCGCGCTCTCGGCATGGGTTGGCGAGCGCGCCACGCCTTACCTAACTGATCTGGAGAAACCACCGGAGGTCCTGGCTCACGAGGCGCGAGAGGTCCTGCTGGAGCACGGCGCCGCGCCGCAGCCGGCCGATCGCGCATATGGCTTCGTCGTCGAGCAGCAGCCGGATGGGTCGTCTCGTCTTCACTTCTGGTACAGGCAGAGCCCGCGGTCGCTCGCCGGGGACCTGACTCTCGCGGGGGGCAACATGTCCTTCCGCCACCCCCCGGTTGCGGTTCCTGGAATGGCGGGGGTGCAGCTGGACACGGGTGGGCGACTGCTCGAGTACCTTCGCGTCCCCGGGTCCCAGGCGGTGGCGGAGCACGGCGTCGGTCCGGGATGGTCGAGCCTCCTGAGCAAAGCGGGCCTGGACCCGGACGACCTGCGGCCGATTGAGCCTCGGCTCGCTCCACCCGTCTTCGGTGACACACACGTCGCATGGAGGTCTCTGGCCGAGGACCCAACGGTCCGCGTCGAAGCCGCCAGCCTCAAGGCATGGCCGGTCTGGCTGGTCGTCCACCCGGAAGGCGGAGGAGAGGCCGCGGTGGCACCGCCGGCACCGCAGCAGGGCTTCTGTCTTGCATGTGGGATCCTCCTCCTGGCCGGCATCGTCGCCCGCCGGAACCTTCGGCTGGACCGCGGCGATCGCGTGGGCGCCATGAGGCTCGGGGCCCTCGGGGCCTTCGTGTCCGCAGTGGGCTTCGGCCCGAGTGTCCGGTCGCTCGAACCCGCCGTCGTCTTCCTTCAAGTCGCCGTCAGTCTGTTCGTCGCCTTCGTCTTCTGGCTGACCTACCTCGCTCTGGAGCCGGTCGTGAGGCGAAGGTGGCCCAACACGCTGGCGTCGTGGACGCGGCTGCTCACGGGCCGCTTCTTCGACCCGCTGCTCGGGCGGGACCTTCTCCTGGGGGTCTTGGCGGGAGTCGTCCTCGCAGGGTTCGAGCTCGTCGGCCGGTACCTCACCGGAATCGACACGGGCCAGTGGGCGATTCCCCCCGATCTCCTCCTGGGGGGCTGGGTGGCTGCCACTTTCGTCGTGTAGTCACTTTCGAGCGTTCTCCCTGCGATCGTTGCGTTGCTCCTCCTCGCCGTGCTCCGGCAGCTTCTGCGAAGCACCTGGGCGGCGGTCCTCGTCACCCTGGCGCTCACCTCAGCGATGTTCGGCGATGTGTCCAGCCCGACAGGAGTGGCCCTCAGCCTGCCCTTCATGGCGCTTCTCCTCGGGGTGCTCATCCGACTGGGACTTCTGTCGGCGGCGACCGCGCTCACGGTTCACCACCTGCTCGCCCACACCTTCATGACGACGCACCTGACGGCCTGGTACGCCGACCCCGCGGTCGCCGGGATTCTGGCCACACTCGCGCTGGCCGCCTGGGGCTTCTACGCGGCCATCGGCGCTCGCTCGTCGGGCGCGCGAAGAGCCGGCCCCTCGATAGGAGCCGGGTGCCCTTCCCCGGGCACACCGGCGCTCATCGGACAACACGGGGGAAGAACACTAGAATAGATCCTTTGGCTCGCCCTCGGAAGGCGGGCCAGGGGCCTTCATGCACCGCAATATCCGCAACTTCTCGATCATCGCGCACATCGATCATGGGAAGACCACCCTCTCGGACCGGCTGCTCGAGAAGACAGGCGCCCTCACCCAGCGCGAGATGACCGAGCAGTTTTTGGACACGATGGACCTCGAGCGGGAGAGGGGCATCACCATCAAGCAGCACTCGGTGCGCCTCGAGTACAAGGCCAAGGACGGTGAGAGCTACATCCTGAACCTGATCGACACCCCGGGCCACGTGGACTTCTCCTACGAGGTGTCGCGCTCCCTGGCGGCCTGTCAGGGCGCGCTCCTCATAGTCGATGCGAGCCAGGGTGTCGAGGCACAGACGCTGGCCAACGCCCACCTGGCCTCGGATGCCGGCCTCGAGATCATCCCCATCCTGAACAAGATCGACCTGCCGGGCGCCGAGCCCGAGCGGGCGCGTGAGCAGATCGAGCACGTGATCGGGATCGACGCCTCCGACGCAATCGAGTGCTCGGCCAAGAAGGGCATCGGCATCGACGAGATCCTCGAGGCCATCGTCGAGCGCCTCCCCGGTCCGACCGGAGACCCGGACGGGCCCCTTCGGGCCCTCGTCTTCGACTCGTGGTTCGATCAGTACAAGGGAGTCGTCGTCCTCGTCCACGTCGTCGATGGTCGGATCGACCCGGGCATGAAGGTCAAGCTCATGGCCACCGGCCGCAGCTGCCAGGTTGAGCAGCTCGGCGTCTTCACGCCCAAGCCGACGCCGGTGGACTCGCTCCAGGCGGGCGAGGTGGGGTTCGTGATCGCCGGGATCAAGACGGTGTCGGACGTGGCCATCGGCGACACGCTCACCGACGAGCGGCGGCCGGCGCCCGAGCCGCTTCCCGGCTTCCAGGAGATCAAGCCCATGGTGTTCGCCGGGCTCTACCCGGTGGACTCCGACCAGTACCCCGAGCTGCGCGAGGCCCTGGAGAAGCTCCGGCTCAACGACTCGTCGTTCTTCTACGAGCCCGAGACCTCGACGGCCCTGGGGTTCGGGTTTCGGTGCGGTTTCCTGGGGCTGCTGCACATGGAGATCGTGGAAGAGCGGCTCGAGCGCGAGTTCGACCTGGAGCTCCTGGTGACCGCGCCCTCCGTTCGCTACCGTGTCCTTCAAACCGATGGCGAGGTGATCGAGGTCGACTCTCCGGCCCGACTCCCCGGGCCGGGCAACATCCAGTCCATCGAGGAGCCGATCATCACCGCGACGATTCTCACGGGCAACGACTACGTGGGCCCGATTCTCAAGCTCTGCCAGGAGAAGCGCGGCGTCCAGAAGGGCATCCAGTACATCACCCCCACGCGGGTGATGATCCAGTACGAGCTGCCCCTGGCCGAGATCCTCCTCGACTTCTACGACCGGTTGAAGTCGGCCTCCCGGGGCTACGCCTCTCTCGACTACGAGTTCACCGGGCACTGGGTGTCTCCCCTGGTCAAGCTGGACGTGTTGGTGAACGGCGACCCGGTGGACGCGCTCTCGCTCATCGTCCACAAGGACACGGCCTACCAGCGGGGCAAGACCCTGGTCGAGAAGATGCGGAAGATGATCCCGAGGCAGATGTTCGACGTGGCCATCCAGGCCGCGATCGGATCCCGGGTGATCGCCCGCGAATCGGTGAAGGCCCTCCGCAAGAACGTGACCGCCAAGTGCTACGGCGGCGACATCAGCCGCAAGCGCAAGCTCCTCGAGAAGCAGAAGGAAGGAAAGAAGCGGATGAAGAGGGTGGGCACCGTCGACATCCCGCAGGAGGCCTTCCTGGCGGTGCTGAGAATCGAGGAGTAGCTCCCCTTCACCGCAGACGGGAGCGGCTCGGGTAGAATGGCCGGGATGAGTGACGCCGCAGAGGCCCGGTCCGGCTTCAGGAAGTCCGTCGCCCGGGAGTACCTCGAGTCCATCGTGGTCGCGGTCATCCTGGCGCTGTTCATTCGGACCTTCGCCATCCAGGCCTTCAAGATCCCCACCGGCTCGATGGAGGAGAACCTGCTCATCGGGGACCATCTCCTGGTGAACAAGCTCGTCTACTCCCCCTCCTTCGGGCCGCTCGAGGACACTCTGTTCGGCAAGCGAGCCATCGCACGGGGTCATGTGGTCGTCTTCAAGTATCCGGACGAGCCCGAGCGGGACTTCATCAAGCGGGTCATCGGTCTTCCGGGTGAGACGGTCGAGATCAGGAACAAACAGGTCTATATCGACGGGGAAGCCCTGGTCGAGCCGTACGTCCTCTTCCTCTATCCCCCGCGCCAGCCGGACGACCCGGAGTATGGGCTCCGGGTCGAGGCCCTCCGCGACAGCTGGGGCCCAAAGGTGGTGCCGGAGGACCAGCTTCTGGTCCTGGGAGACAATCGGGACAACAGTCGGGACAGCCGGTTCTGGGGCTTCTTGCCCCGAGACCAGGTGAAGGGACGGGCTTTGATCGTGTATTGGTCCTACGAAGCCACCAGGGAAGAGTACCGCCGAACCGGCCTCTTCCAGTGGATCAAGGACACGTTCTCCGCGTTCGGAAGGACGCGCTGGAATCGATTCTTCCACGTGATCCAGTGACGGCCGCCCCGGAAGCGGCCAGGAGGAGCCACATGCGTCGGACGAGCGAAAGAGGTGAAGGAAGAGTCGCGAACATCATTTTCTTCGGCCTGCTGATCGCCATCGGCCTGGGGGCCTGGAACGTGATCCCCGTCTACTACGAGCACTACGACTTTACAGACAAGGTCGAAGAGATCTGCCGGACGCCGGTCTACAAGGCCCGCACGCCCGAGATCATCAAGGGCATGCTGATGAAGGAGGTCCAGGAGCGTCGCCTCGGGCAATGGATCGGTCCCGAGAACTTCGAGATCTCCACCAACGCTCGGAACCGGCAGATCCTCCTTCGCTATGAACGGCCGACGAAAGTTCTCCCAGGCTGGGAGAAGATCTTCGGGTTCGAGTACACCTCCGAACAGCCGCTGCTCTGAGTGGGCCGCCGGAACGGAGGCCATCCCGAGGGGGATACTGAGATAGGGGGACACCACACCCATCTCCTTTTCCTGGGGCGGAAGAGAGGTATGGTGTCCCCCTATCTCAGGCCATCTTCCCCAAAATCTGTTTCGCGATGACGAGCAGCTGCATATTGCTCGTGCCTTCGTAGATCTGGCCCACCTTCTGGTCGCGGAAGTACTTCTCCACCGGGTACTCACGGGTGAAGCCGTAGCCTCCATGGATCTCGATGGCGCTGGACGCGACGCGTTCGGCGGCACGCGAGGCGAACAGCTTCGCCATGGCCGCCTCCTTCACGAAGGGCAGGCGGATGTCCCGCAGCCGGGCGGCGTTGTAGGTCAGCAGCCGCGCCGCCTCGATCTGCATGGCGAGCTCGGAGAGCTCGAACTGCACCGCCTGGAACTCGGCGATGGCTCGCCCGAACTGGTGGCGCTCCTTGGCATACTTGAGCGCGAGCTCGTAGGCCCCCTGGGCGAGCCCCACCATCTGGGCACCGATCCCGATGCGACCCTCGTTGAGCGTCTCGATGGCGATCCTGTAGCCCTTTCCAGGCTCCCCGAGGAGGTTTCCTTTCGGCACGCGACACTTCTCGAGGATCAGCTCGCACGTCGAGGAGGCGCGTATTCCGAGCTTGGCCTCCTTCTTCCCGATGGTGAGGCCGGGGAACGTGCGCTCGACGAGGAAGCTCGTGATGCCCTTGTACCCCTTCGACGGATCGAGGGTGGCCATCACGATGAACAACTCGGCCTCCACGGCGTTCGTGATCCAGAGCTTGCGCCCCGTGAGCTCGTAGTGGTCGCCCTTGTCCTCGGCCCGGCACGCGAGCGCGAAGGCGTCCGAGCCCGAGTCGGCCTCGCTGAGGGCGTAGGCTCCAACCCACTGCGACGCGAGCCTTGGGTAGTACTGGGCCTTCTGGGCGTCGTTCGCCCAACGAAGGAGCGCGTTGTTGACCAGGGTGTTGTGAACGTCGACGAGGACCGCGACCGAAGGGTCGACACGGGCGAGCTCCTCGACGGCCAGGATCGCCATGAAGAAGGGCGCCGCCGTGCCGCCGTGCTCCTCGGGAATCTCGATTCCCATGAGACCAAGCTCGAAGCATGCGTCGATGAGCTCACGGGGGATCGACTCGTTCTCGTCCATCTGGTGCACGACCGGCCGGATCTTCTCCTCGGCGAACTGCCGCACGAGCTGGCGGAAGCTGCGCTCGTCCTGGGAAAGATCGGTCAGGGGCAGACTGCGGCCCGCGTCGCTCATCGAGTCACCTCGCCTCACCGTCGCCCGCATTATTCATCATCTTCCCGCTCGGAGTCGCCGTGCGCTGCCTACGCTGGCGTCCGGTATACTCCGCCTCGCCGATCATGAAGCAGCAAAGCGCGTGGCTCGCCGTCTGTGCCGGCCTCCTCGGGCTCATGGCCTGCGAACCGCGTGGCCGCCCGGTCCCATCCGGGCCGACGCCTCTCGTCCTCATCTCCATCGACACGCTGCGGGCCGATCGACTGGGCTGCTACGGCTACGAGAAGAGGACGGTCAGCCCCAACATCGACGCCCTGGCCGAAGACGGGATTCTCTTCGAGAACCACGTCTCGGCGGCACCCTGGACGATACCCGCTCACATCAGCCTCCTGACGTCGCTCTGGCCCAGCAATCACGGCGTCACGGCATCGCTGCTGGAGATCCGCGACAACGAGGGCGCGTATCCGGTCCTGTCAGAGTCTCGCACGACCCTGGCGGAGATCCTGGCGGCCCATGGCTACTCGACCGCCGCTTTCACGGCGGGCGACACCCTCGATCCCGAGTTCGGATACGGGCAGGGATTCTCGGTCTACCGCACCAACATGCTGAAGCTTCACGAGGAGCCCATGGGGGAGATGGGGCAATGGGTGGCCGACCATGGAGAGCAGCCTTTCTTCGTCTTCTGGCACACCTTCGAGTCCCACGCTCCCTACCTCGGGACCCGTTTTCTCGACGAGGTGCTGCCCGAGGAGCGCGCAGCCGACGTCCGGGAGGCAGTGGAGCGATACGGGAAACAGCTGCGGAAAGGGGTGGTCCAGCCGGGACGCTTCAAATCCATCCTCGTCCGGCGGAACGCGTTCGAGCTGCCGGTCCTCGAGGCGCTCTACGTGGGTTCCGTGGCGGACACCGATCGGTGGGTCGGACACTTCCTCGAGAAGCTGCGAACGCTCGGGCTGTACGAGCGGGCGCTCATCGTCCTGACCAGCGACCACGGGGAGGAGTTCGGGGACCGCTCGCCCGACGCGTTCTACGACGCGCACGGCCACAGCCTGTGGCGGGAGATGGTGCGGGTGCCGTTGATCGTGAAGCTGCCGGGACAGCAGGCGGCCGGGACGAGGGTCGCCGGGGCGAGCCGCGGCGTGGACGTGATGCCCACCGCCCTCGACGTCCTTCGCCTGCCGGGCTCGGCGCAGATGCAGGGCACGTCTCTTCGGCCCTTGTGGGAGGACCCGGGATCGGAGACACGGACGGTCTTCGTCGAGGCACTGGAGGCGCTCGGCGAGGAGAAGGCGATCCAAGCCGGGCGATACAAGTACCTCGTCCGGATCGGGGCCGAGTCGGTGGCCCGGCGGGGCCGGGTCTTCATTCCCCTTGCCCCGGAATGGCGGGGGCTCTACGACCTCGAGGACGACCCGGGGGAGACAGTGAACCTGCTCGAGGGACCCACCAGGGCCGAGCACGAGACGAGGGTCTCGGAGCTCGACCGCACGCTTCGCGAGCACATGGCTGCTCAGAGACCGGACAGCCAAACGGAGACGATCGATCCCGCCACGGTGGAGCGGCTGCGGCAGCTGGGCTACGTGGAGTAGACGACCCGCAAAGGCCCTTGACACCGTAGCGCCGTAGCGTATCATTCAAAGTTGCCATGCTGCTTGTTTCCGCCCCCGGCTTTGCGGTCCGCGTCAGGCGAAGCCCGTGTGTCCGGCGGGAGGAGCTCATGGGCTAGGCCAGGGCCGAACGAGCCCAGGAGGCCTTCGAGGATCCCGCCGGAGATCAGCTCCGGCGGTTTTTTTTTGGATGGAGGATGAGCGGTGAGCGCGCGGATCGGGGTGTTCGGTGCGACCGGGTACACGGGGCGGGAGGTCGTCCGCCTGCTTCGGCACCACCCCAACGCCCGAAAAGCGTTCACGACGGGCAGCGGCGCCGGGCACCTGGCCCACGAGGCGGGGCTCGACGTCGAGGCCGACGCCTATCTGCTCGCGCTGCCCCACGGTATCTCCGCCACGTACGCGGCGCGGCTTCGGGAGACCCGCCCCAAGGCAGTCGTCGTGGATCTCTCGGGCGATCTCCGGCTGCCCGACGCCAAGGAGTACGAGCGGTGGTACGGCCAGGAGCACCCGGCGCCACGGCTCCTCGGCCAGGCGGTGTTCGGCTTGTCCGAGATCTACCGGGAGCGACTCCGCGAGGCGCGCCTCGTGTCCAACCCCGGGTGCTACGCGACTTCGGTGCTCCTGCCCCTCATTCCGCTCCTGCGCGAGGGGCTCGTGGATCCCTCCGACATCGTGGCCGACGCCAAGAGCGGAGCCTCCGGGGCGGGTCGCGCTCTCCGCGAGAACCTGCTCTTCTGCGAGGTGAGCGACGATTTCTCGGCCTACGCCCCGGGCCGTACGCACCGGCACGTGGGAGAGATCGAGGCCGTCATCGCGGAGACGACGGGCCAGCGTCTCGAGCTGACCTTCTGCCCGCACCTGCTGCCGGTGAAACGGGGCATTCTCACCTCGCTCCATGTCCGCACCGGGAAGACACCTGACGAGCTCGTTTCGGCGCTCCGCGAGGCATACGGAGGGTCGCCCTTCGTACACGTGGTGGAGGGTGCCCCGCCCCGACTCGGCGAGGTCGTCCTCACGAACGACTGCCGCATCTCGGTGCATCCCGCCGCTCGCGGCCGGGTCGTGATCTTCTCGGCACTCGACAACCTGGTGAAAGGCGCGGCCGGACAAGCCCTCCAGAACCTCAACCTGGCCATGGGATGGAACGAGAACGCAGGCCTTCCTTCGGCGTTCGCGCCGGACGGAGAGGCGGCGTGAGCGACGCGCACGTCTACAAGATCGGCGGGCCGGCGCTGGAAGATCCCGGGCTCGTGGGGCCGCTCGCGGAGGAGGTGAAGCGCATCGACGGAAAGGCGGTGCTCGTTCATGGCGGCGGACGCCACGTCGACCGGTTGCTGCGCGCCCTGGGCATCGAGTCGCGCTTCGTCGACGGCCGACGGGAGACCTCTCCGGCAGCCATGGAGGTCGTGGAGATGGTCCTCTCGGGTGTGGTGAACAAGGCACTCGCCGCGGGCCTGACGACGGCGGGCGCCCCAGCGGTGGGCCTCTCCGGCCGGGACGGCGGCCTGATGTACGCCCGTCTCGAAGAGGGACTCGGGCGCGTGGGAACCCCGGAGCGCGTGGACCCCACGGCGATTCTCGCGCTGTGGAAGGCGGACCTCGTCCCGGTGATCTCGCCGGTCTCGACAGGGCCGGCCGGCGGGTCGGTGAACGTGAACGCCGACGAGGCGGCGCTGGGCCTGGCCCGCGCCCTCGAGGCGCGCTCCCTCGTCTACCTCTCCGACGTCGACGGCGTGCGGGTGGGCGACGAGACGGCGGCCTCGCTCACACCGGAGGAGGCGCTCCGGCGCATCGAGGACGGCACGATCGCCGGCGGCATGGCGCTCAAGGTCCGGGTGGCCCTCGACGCCTGCGCCGCCGGCATTCCCGAAGTGGTGATCGCCGGCAAGGCGCGACTGCTCGGGACGTTCCCCGGCACGCGCCTGGTCGCGAACGGCAAGGCCGCGAGCGATGTGGCTTCATGAGCGACGCCCTTCTCAACGTCTACGACCGCGATCTCGTCCTGGTGAAGGGCAAGGGCGCGAAGCTCATCGACCGGGAGGGCCGGACCTGGCTCGACTTCGCCGCGGGCATCGCCGTCAACGGCTTCGGCCACGGCGACCGCAAGGTCGTGAACGCCATCAAGAAGCAGGCGGCGCTCCTGATCCACGCGAGCAACCTCTACCACACCGAGCCCGGGATGGCGCTTGCCGAGAGGCTCGTGTCCCTCGCCTTCCCTTCGAAGGCGTTCTTCTGCAACTCGGGCACGGAGGCCGTCGAGGGCGCGCTCAAGTTCTCACGCCGCATCGGGAAGGAGCAAGGGCGAACCGACTTCGTCTGCTTCGAAAACTCGTTTCACGGTCGGACCATGGGAGCGCTCTCCACCACGTGGACCGAGAAGTACCGCGAGCCCTTCGAGCCCCTGATCCCGGGCGTGCGGTTCTGCCCGCTGAACGACCTGGCGGCGGTGGCGGAGGCCGTGGGCGAGAAGACGGCCGCGGTCATGGTGGAGCCCGTGCAGGGGGAGGGCGGCATCCGTATCGCAACGCCCGAGTTCCTGAAGGGCCTTGCCTCACTGTGTCGTGAGCGAGGGGCGCTCCTCGTGTTCGACGAGATCCAGTGCGGCCTGGGCCGCACCGGAAAGATGTTCGCCTACGAGCACTCGGGCGTCGTCCCCGACATCCTCACCCTGGCCAAGCCCCTGGCGGGCGGATTGCCCATGGGAGCGGTGCTCGTGAAGGACACGCTCACCTCCGCAATCAAGGTCGGCGATCACGGCTCCACGTTCGGGGGAAACCCGGTCGCGGCGGCGGCGGCACTGGCTGTGCTGGATCACCTCACCGAGCCCGGCTTTCTCGACGGCCTGGAGGCCCGGGGGCTCTACCTGCTCCGAGGCCTGCGACGGCTGGCGAAACGGCACAAGGGATCCGTAGCGGACGTTCGCGGCGTCGGCCTGATGCTCGGGATCGAGCTGCGGGGCGAGGCGGGTCCGGTGGTCGCGGGCCTGCGCGAGCGAGGCATCCTCGCCGTGAAGGCGGGCACCCACGTGCTCCGGTTAATCCCGCCGCTGGTGGTGAAACGATCGGAGATGAAGACGCTGCTGGACGCACTCGACGCCATTCTCTCAGGGGGAGCCGGTGCTCCTGCGTGACGCCTCCGAGCGGGACGTCCCTCCGGTGCTCGCCCTGATCAACGACTACGCCCAGCGGAACCTGGTCCTGCCCCGCACCGAGGAGTCCCTGCGGGCGAGCCTCGGGGACTTTGCCGTGGCCGAGGTCGACGGTGAGGTCGTGGGCTGCTGCGCGCTCAGCGAGCTCGGACCCGGCCTGGGCGAGATCCGCTCGCTCGCGGTCCGTGCGGACATGAACGGCCGGGGTATCGGCCGCGGCATCATCGAGCACCTCATGACGAAAGCCTGGTCCCGGGGTTTCGCCGAGGTGCTGGCCCTCACCCGGCGAGTCTCCCTCTTCGAGCGGCGCGGATTTCACGTGACGCGGCGGGAGCGATTCCTCGACAAGCTCGCCACCGACTGCAAGGCCTGCCCCCTCAGCCTGTGCTGCGACGAGATCGCGGTGCACTGGCTCCCGCCCGAGGCGTTGGCGGCGGCCCGGGAGGTGGTGGGAGACCGAATCATAGCAACGGTAAGGTAGAAGACCATGAGCAGCGTGAAAAAGGTGGTGCTGGCCTATTCGGGTGGGCTGGACACCTCCATCATCATCCCCTGGCTGAAGGAGCACTACGGCGGGGCCGAGGTCATCGCCTTCTGCGGCGATGTCGGGCAGGGAGACGACTACGAGGCGATCACAGCGAAGGCCCTGGCGACAGGGGCGAGCAAGTGCATCGTGCGCGACCTTCGGGAGGAGTTCGTCCGGGACTACTGCTACAAGGCCCTTTCTGCCGGGGCGGTCTACGAGGACCGCTACCTTCTCGGGACGGCGCTGGCGCGACCCCTCCTCGCCTACCACCAGGTGCAGGTCGCTCTCGAAGAAGGCGCCGACGCCCTCTCGCACGGCGCGACGGGGAAGGGCAACGATCAGGTGCGCTTCGAGGTGACGTACGGGGCCTTTGCGCCGAACCTCAAAGTGATCGCCCCCTGGCGCGAGTGGGACATCCGCTCCCGCGAGGACGCCCTCGAGTACGCGGCGAAGAAGGGCATTCCGGTGGAGAACACGATCCGGGACATCTTCAGCCGCGACGGCAACCTGTGGCACCTCTCCCACGAAGGGGGAAACCTCGAAGACGTGTGGGACGGCCCCCAGAAGGGCATGTTCAAGCTGACGGTGGATCCCCTCGACGCCCCGGACGAGCCCCGGGAAATCATCCTCGCCTTCGAAGGGGGCATCCCCGTCTCCCTCGACGGAAAGCGGCTCGGCCCGGTCGAGATGGTCGAGACGCTGAACCGCGTGGTCGGCGCGCACGGCGTGGGACGCCTCGACCTCGTGGAGAACCGCCTGGTCGGCATCAAGTCGCGGGGCGTCTACGAGACGCCTGCGGGAACCGTGCTCCACCTCGCCCACCGCGAGCTCGAGCGGCTCGTGCTCGACCGCGACACCCTGCACTTCAAGCAGGCGATCTCCGTGCGCTACGCCCAGCTCGTCTACGACGGGTTGTGGTTCTCGACCCTGCGACAGGCCCTGGCGGCCTTCGCGGAGGAGACCGAGAAGGAGGTCACCGGCGAGGTGCGAGTGCGTCTCTACAAGGGACAGGCGGAGCCGGTGGGCCGGCGGTCGGCCCGGAGCCTCTACCGACAGGACCTCGCGACGTTCGGGGAAGGCATGGCCTACGACCACGCCGACGCCGGCGGCTTCATCCGACTCTACGGGCTGCCCGAACGGGTCCGGGCCATGACCCGAGACGACAGCGGGTCGAAGAAATAGCTCCGGGACCAATGAGCAGCGGCATCACCACACCCCGGGGGTTTCGAGCCGCAGGGATCGCGGCCGGGATCAAGGACGAAGGGCGCGACCTCGCCCTGATCGTGGCCGACGAGTGCTGCACGGCCGCCGGCGTCTTCACCCGGATCGCCGCGGTCGCGGCCCCTGTCCTGGTGTCACGGAAGCACCTCTCGGCGGGGCGGGCCCGGGCCATCGTCGTCAACTCGGGGTGCGCCAACGCCGCCACGGGCCGGGCCGGGCTGGACGACGCCCGGGAGATGGTGCACCTCACGGCCACGTCCCTCGGCTGCCCTCCGGAGGAGGTCCTCGTCGCATCGACCGGCGTCATCGGCGTGCCGCTCCCGATGGATCGGGTGCGCACCGGTGTCTCCGAGGCTGCCGGGGCCCTGTCCCGGGATCACGGCACCGACGTCGCCCTGGCCATCATGACGACCGACACCCGGCCCAAGGAGGCCTCGGCCGAGCTCACCCTGGGCGGGATGCCCTGCGTCATCGGGGGCGTGGCCAAGGGCGCGGGCATGATCGCCCCGAACATGGCGACCATGCTCGCGTTCTTCACCACCGATGTGGCGATCGAAGCGTCACTCCTGCACCGTGCGCTGGTGAGCGCCGTCGGAGAGAGCCTGAACCGCATCACCGTAGACGGAGACACGTCGACCAACGACTGTGCCGTCGTCCTGGCGAGCGGCGCCTCTGGAGCGGCGGTCGTTTCGGACGAGGGCTCCGACTACGACGCCTTCCGCCTCGCGCTGACCGATGTCGCCCGGCGTCTGGCGCAGATGCTCGTGCGCGACGGCGAGGGTGTGACTCGCGTGGCCGAGGTCCGCGTGGAGGGAGCGCGGACGGCGGACGAGGCCGACAGGGTCGCCCGGGTCGTCGCGGAGTCTCTGCTCGTCAAGACGGCGCTCCACGGCGGCGACCCCAACTGGGGGCGCGTCCTCGCCGCGGCCGGCCGCGCGGGAGTGAAGGTCCGGGGCGACCGCGTGTCGATCTGGATCGGCGACGTCTGGGTGGCGGAAGGCGGCGTGGCCCGCGAATACCAGGAAGCGCGTGCCGCGGCGGCCATGGAAGAAGACCCTGTGCTGATCAAGGTCCACCTGGGTGAAGGCGAGGCCACCGGCTGGATGTGGACGTCCGACCTGTCGCACGAGTACGTCAGCATTAACGCGCACTACCGGACATGAGGACCTCGTGAAGGCGCAGGGCGTACGCGTCTTCCGTGTCGAGGAGATTCGGACATGAAGCTGTGGGGCGGCAACTACTCCGCGGACCCCGACGCTGCATTTTGGGAGTTCAACCGGTCGTTCCCGTTCGATCGCCGCCTCCTCGCGGAGGAGATCGCGGCCTCGAAGGCATGGGTCCGGGCGCTGGGCCGCTGCGGGGCGATCCCCGCCGACGACGCAGAGGCGCTGGACAAGGGTCTCGACCAGGTCTTCAAGCGCTCGCTGGAGGACCCGGACTACCGCGAGCTCGATGTCGAGGACGTGCACAGCTTCGTGGAAGAGCGGCTGAGCGAGGTCGTGGGAGATCTCGCCGGCCAGGCGCACCTGGGCCGCAGCCGCAACGAGCAGACGGTCACGGCGCTCCGGCTGTGGATCCGCGGAACCATCGATCGGCTGAGATCGGGGCTGCGGGCCCTCGTTCACGTGCTGGCCGAGCAGGGGCGCTCCGGGGCCGACGCGGTGATGCCCGGCTTCACACACACGCGCGTGGCCGAGCCCATCACGTTCGGACACCTGGCCGCCGCCCACGCCTGGGCCATTGTGCGTGACGACCAGCGGCTGCGAGACGCGCGTACGCGGGTGAACGTTCTGCCTCTCGGCTCGGGTGCCCTGGCGGGGACGGCGCTCGACCTGGACCGCGACGCCATGGCGAAGGAGCTGGGCTTCGACGCCCCCTCGCCGAACGCCCTCGACGCCGTGATGGATCGTGACTTCGCGGTGGAGTTCGTCTCCGCCTGTGCGATGCTCCAGACGCACCTCGCCCGCCTGGCCGAGGACCTCATCCACTTCGCCGGCCCCGAGCACGGGTTCGTGGATCTTCCCGAGGCCTTCACCACCGGCTCGAGCCTCATGCCCCAGAAGAAGAACCCGGACGCGCTCGAGCTGGTGCGGGGCAAGGCGGCACGCGTGGACGGAAAACTCGTGCAGCTCCTGGCCCTGCTCAAGGGCCTCCCCGCGGGGTACCAGAAGGACCTCCAGGAGGACAAGGAGGCGGTCTTCGACGCCGCCGACACGACCATGGGATCGGTGGTGGTCATGGCCGGGGTGATCGCCGGCCTCTCGCTCCAGCGCGACGCGATGAAGGCTGCCGCCGGGCAAGAGGAGATGATGGCGGCGGGCCTCGCCGTCGCCCTCGCCCGTGAGGGCATGCCTTTCCGCAAGGCTCACGGCGTCGTCGGCTCGCTGGTGGCCGAGGCTCAGAAAAGCGGCCGCTCGCTCCGCGAGACGGCTGCCAGTGAGCTCAAGGTGCTCTCACCCGCGGTTGCGAAGCGCCTCGACGCGCTCTTCGATCCGGTCGAGGCCGTTCGGGCGAAGTCGCTCCCCGGCGGCACGGCGCCCGACGCGGTGCGCGCCTCCCTCGACGCGGCGGAGGCCGCACTCGGCACGAGCTGATCTGCGGGCCAGCTAGCTAGGGCGCGCCGGTCGACCAGCGAGCGACGGGGACCGTGGCCGTTGCCGCGTCCATCGGAAACAGCGATTCGAGCAGGACGTCGGTGCGGTTGCGCCAGCTTCCGAAGTCGGTGCTGTCCCAGACCTCGCCACCGATCGGGTCATAGCCCCGCTCGCGCAGAAGGTCCCAGGCCCAACGGGAAGACGCACGGAAGTTCATCTCCTCCTCGTGCGGGCTCTTGAGATCCCAGCGCCCCCACTCGAGGCAGATCCGCATCGGCACGGTGTCGGCGTCGGCATCGCCCAGAGACTCCTCGACCTCCGTTATGAGCCCGCTCAAGGCGTAGTGGCTCTGCATACCGAGAACACCGAAGCTCTCCGGGTTCGCGAACGTGATCATCGCAGCGTCGGAGGCCATCCAGCCCATTCAGACGTTGGCCCGGGCCTCCCGATCGGTGCGGGTTCGATAGCGGGCGTCGATTCCCGGGGCGATCTGATCGGCGAAGACGCGCAGGTATCCGCGAAGCGCGCGGATCTCGACGAAGACCACGATCAGGGGCTCCACGGTCCGACCCACGACGCGGTCGAGCGTCTGGACCCACTCCCCTGTCGGCCGGGCAAGGGGGTTGTGGACGAAGACCACGGGGCAGCGCTCGTCACCCTCGTCGTAGCCCGGCGGCAACCACGCGGCGAGGGCCACCGGCTTCGGCTTCGCGTCTGCCGGCCGGGAAGGCGTCACCGTCAACTCGAACTCCTCCACCCGGCCTACCTTTTCAGGCGCCGAGAGCAGGGGCGCGTCCCGACCCGGCCATTCAGGCATGGCGAACCAGGACACCTCCATGGGCTCGCCGGATCGGAGCCAGTTCATGTCCGAGCCGAGGACGGTGCTTGGGGCTCGCCGGTCGTGACTGGGGTCGACACGGGGCGCGTAGTCGACGAAGAACAGGTAGCTGACCCGGGCGCGCCGATCCAGCTCGGTCGACCACCACCAGAGATCGGTCTGGGCGAGGCGTTCCATCTTCTCCTCGCGTCGCATGCCGATCATCTCCCCCGCCACCGCCACGTCCTCGGCCTCACCACGCCACACGAAGGTCACTTGCTCGCCGTCGATCAGCGGGAGGTCGTGCCCGACGAGAAAGCGATCGACGACCGCCTCCGGATCGTCTGCGGCGCGGACGTCTCCGGCGAGGGCCTGGAGGACCGGCGGCAAGGTCGTGCTCGCTTCGATGGAGACCGGTGCGGCCCGCACGAGGTCCACACGCGCGACCTCACCCAGACTGCGCAGGAAGAGACTTCCGTCGGCAATGCTCGGCGGGGCCCACGCAAGGTCGTCGAAAAGCCGGAGGCTGGCGGCCTCCTCCCAACCCTCGGGACTCGCCTGGCCGATGTGGAGCGAGCCCCCCTTGGTCAGCACGGCGAGCTGACCGTCCAGGGCCACCAGAAACCCGTCGCCCGGCTTGCGGGAGCGCCACAGCAGCTCGCCCGTGTCCAGGTCGAGGGCGCTAAAGAGACGGCTGGTGTAGCCGTACGCCTGATTGCCCCAGAGGATCGGCGGGCTGTAGCTGCGGTGCAGACCGCGAGGCTCCTGCACCAGTCTGGCCGTCATCCCGGCCTCGCCGGCCTTCACCTCGACGAGCGCGGTCGAGGAGTCGTCCCGCTTGATGAAGATGCGGTCCTTGCCGACGGGCAACGCCGACGGCGTGAGCGCGCCCATGATATTGGGATGTTCCCCACCGTGGGCGAACGTCCACAGGATCGCGCCGTCGGTCGGGTCCAGACCCACGAGCGTCTTCACGGCCATGACCACCACCTGACGTCGGCCGGCGAGCTCGGTCACGATCGGCGACCCGATGGAGATATCGTCCTCGACGCTGCGCCAGCGGACCTCACCGGTGGCCACGTCGAAGCCGGCCACCGCTCCGCCCTGGCCACCGATCGGCAGAACGAGGGTGTCCCCGACAATCAACGGGGAGCCCCCGAAGCCATAGTGGGGCTTCTCGCCTCCCAGGTCGTCGACGACGTGGGTCCTCCAGAGAGCGGCGCCCGTCCGAACGTCGAGCGCCACCAGGTGTCCCCAGGAGCCCAGCACGAAGACCCGGCCGTCGGCAATGGCGGGCGTGGCGATCGAGCCGTTGGAGGAGCCGTCGTGTCCCACGTACACAGGCGCCAGGTCGTGCCGCCACTGCTCTTCTCCCGACCCGGGGTCCAGGGCCACGACCACGTCACGGTCTCCCTCGGCGAAACCCGTGACCAGCACCCCTTCGGCGAGGGAGAGACCCGAGTAGCCGCTCCCGAGCTCGCGTTTCCAACGGAGCTTCAGGGAGAGAGGACCCTCTCCGAGCGGAAGAACTTCGAGGGCGCGTCCCGTACCGTCAGCGCCACGGAAGCTGGGCCAGGAGTCCCCGCCCGGACGAGCCCTGCGGCGCTCGAGAGGGCCACGACAATCACGACAGACGGCAGCAATCGACGGATCAAGAACACTCCTCCTGTCACCCGGGGTAGATAAAGGAGGGAGATGCTAGCACGACGGCGCGAGCGACAGCCCGCTTCGTCTCCGAATCAGACGGCGTGGCGGCCCGTCGAGCGGAGTGCCCGGTCGGCTTCGGCTCCGTGGCGAACGATGATCTCGGGAATGGCCTCGATGTCGGCCAGGGTCGTGCGGAAATTCACGATGCATGCGCGGAGAGCAAAGCGTCCGTTGATCACGGCGTTGGAGAGATAGGCTTCGCCGCTGGCGTTCAGGCGATGCAGCAGGTCCTCGTTGAGCTCGTTGAGGTACGCGTCGACCGCTCCCCCACCGGGCGTCAAGTCCTCGGGCACATAGCGGAAAGTCGAGATGCTGAGCGCAGAGACCATGGCCTCGAGCCCAGGCTCGGCGGTCACGCGTCGGTGAAGCTCCCGCGCGAGGCGAATGTCGTCCCCGATCATCTGGCGATATCCACGGCGCCCGGCCTGTCGGAGTCCGAGCCAGACCTTGAGCGCCCGAAAGCCCCTGGAGTTCTGGGGACCCAGCTCGAGGTAGTTGGTGGGGGGATCCTCCTCCTGGCCGTCGAAGCGGTAGTACGGCGGTGTGTAGCTGAAGGTGTCCCTCAAGGCCCCCTTGTGGCGAACCAGCGCACAGCCGGCCTCGAGCGGCGCGTAGAGCCACTTGTGGGGATCCGTCGCGACGGAGTCGGCCTCGCGGAGCCCCGCGAGCTCGGCGGGGGCCTCGTCCGTCGCGAGTGCCAGGGCGCCGTAGGCTCCGTCGGCATGGAACCACAGGTCGTGCTCCCGGGCGATGGCGGCCAGCCGTCGGAGCGGGTCGACGGTCCCGGTGCTCACGGTGCCTGCGTTGCCCACGAGAAGGAAGGGCGTGTCCCCGCTGGCCCGATCAGCCTCGACCTGCCGGAGGAGCGCGTCCACGTCCATCACGAGGTCGCTGCCCACCGGAATCCACCGAATGCTCTCGGTTCCGTGGCCGAAGAGATCCGCGGCCTTCTGGATCCAGGTGTGGGTCTCCGTCGAGGCGTAGATCAAGAGGCGTCCGGTGTCACGGCGAAGGCCCTCCTTCCGCAGACTCTCTCCGCCCTTCGAGCGCCGCGCGGCCAGGAAGCACACGAAGTTGGCCATGTTGCCGCCGCTCACCAGCAGCCCTTCCGTCTCCCCGGGCAGGCTCAGGAGGTCGCTCACCCACCGGACGCACTGGGCTTCCATCTCGGAGGCCACGGGCGAGAGCTCCCAACCGCCGACGTTGGGATTGACGGCGGCGGCAAGCAGGTCCCCCAGGGCACCGATGGGAGCGGCGGAGGCCCAGATGTACCCGAAGAAGCGCGGGTGGCCGTTGAGGAGCGAGTGGTCCAGGACGATTGGCGTGGTCTCGGCGAGGAGGCTCGTCGGATCGACGCCCTCGTCGGGAAGCGCGTCCGGCAAGAGGTCGCGGACGGCGCGTGGGGTCTCGGCCGGGGTCACCGGACGGTTGGGAAGGGACTCCAGAAACGCCGCGATCTCGTCGACCAGCCGGTGGCCCGCTTCGCGGAAGGCGTCCGGGGTCATCTCCAGCGAGGCCGTTCGGTCTCTCAAGTTGGTGCTCATGTCGACTCCTCAAAACGGAGAGATTCTTTGTCGCACGTCCAAGGCGGGCTCCTCAGAATGACTGTAGGGGTCCCAGATCGAAAGCGGCGATCTCTCGCCACTCCCCCACCGGGCCGTCCGTCCGCCAGACGTGGAGACGGCGGGCCTCGAAGGACGTCGTTGCCCCGCCGGCAAGCTCGGCGACGAGCCCGGCCTTCTCCGCCGGATCCAGGGTGCCGTACACCAGGCTGAGGTGCGGGTCGAAGGACGGGTCGGGCTCTCGCCCAAACTGCCGTGCTGCTCGCGAATGAGCATCGCGGAGCGAGAGCCCGCCCTGGACGCGGAAGAACAGGCAGCGGAAGTGCTGGTCTATACCGTCCACGCTGGAGAGGTCGACGGAGAAGGGAGCAAGATCGGCCCCCAGGCTCCGGGCGCCCTCGACAACCGCGGGCGGGGGCGCGAGGACACCTGACAGCAGCGTCACGTGAGGAGAGAAAGGCGTCGTGCCCAACCGCACGGCCAGCCGGTCGATGATCTCGCTCAGACGTCGGTGAGCGTCTCCCTCCGGCATGAGCCAGAGAGAGATGCCCTTGGCCCGGGCCTCCTCCATGCTGGTATTCTCGTTCAGAATCTTCTTTCGGTTGCCGTGCGGGCAGAGAGGCTGGAATGCACATCCTCGTCGGGACGAGCGGGTTCAGCTACAAGGAGTGGAAGGGGAGCTTCTACCCGGAGAAGCTGAAGAGCGCCGACATGCTCCGCTACTACGCGGACCGGTTCTCCTCCGTCGAGATCAACAACACGTTCTACCGGATGCCGAAAGCCTCGATGCTGGAGGGCTGGAGAGAGAAAGTCCCGTCGAGCTTCCTCTTCGTGCTGAAGGCCTCGCAGCAGATCACCCACCGGAAGCGGCTCAAGGACGCGGGCGAGCCCCTCGAGTGCCTCCTGAAGACCGCCTCGGCCCTCGGCGAGCAGCTCGGCCCCGTCCTCTTTCAGCTTCCGCCCAACTTCAAGAAGGACCTGCCGCGGCTCCAGAGCTTCCTCGAGCTCCTGCCCGAGGGGCGTCCCTTCGCCTTCGAGTTTCGCCACGACACCTGGGCCGACGAAGAGGTCCACGGCGCCCTCCGAGCACGCAACGTCGCCCTCGTCTGCGCCGACACCGAAGACTCGGGCGAGGAGGGGGCCCCGATCGTGCCCACCGCCGACTGGGGCTACCTGCGCCTGCGCCGCTGTGACTACACCGATGCCGAGCTCCGACCCTGGTCGGAGCGCATCCGCGCCCAACCCTGGCAGCGAGCCTTCGTCTTCTTCAAGCACGAGGACGAGCGTCCCCTGGCCTGGGAGACGATCCGGAGTTTCAAGGACGGGATCGGGTGACGGACCCGGGCAGCACGTGATCAGTCGGGTCGGCGGCCCCGGAGCGACGCCACCATCCACCCGAGGATGACGACGGGATAGAGCTGGCCGATGAGCCCCTCGAAGTTCGCCAGTGACCGCGCCGTCCGGCTCACCGGGGTGACGTCACCGTAGCCAACGGTCGTGAGGGTCACCACGCTGTAGTACCTGAGCTCGTAGGGGACCTCTTCCGGAAGGATCGCAGCCGCGAACTGAAACGACCCGGGCTCCACGATCTCAGTGAGCTCGAACGCCTGGGCGAACGTGAGGCCAACGAGCATGTACGTGGCCACCGCACCCTGGATCCGGAAACGCGTGATGGGGCCGGGGCTCATCGTTCGGAGGAGCACCAGGAACGAGAAGACGATCATCGTCACCAGCGACGCCGCGGTCGACCCGAGGACCGTGATGGAGCTGATGTCGGTGCGCTCGAGCCCCCGGAACGCCAGCGCAAGTAGCGCAAATCCCACGGCGAGGAATCGACTGACGCGGGTCGCGCAAAGCGCCGCTGCCCCCGTCACGAGGAGCACCAGGTAGGCGACGTCGAGGGCGACGTGGCCGAGGTCAGGGGCGAAGATCGGCAAGACAAACAAGTCGAGGACGAGCATGATCAGCAGCGCGGTCAGGCCGCGCTCGCTGAGCCACACCTGCACCCGCTCGCCGCCGAGCGTGAACTACGGCGTCGGTTCTGGGGCCGTACTGTTGTCGCCCATCTTCGATCCTTCCCTCGCAGCACCCCGCGACGGCCGCTCCATGCTGCCCCCTGAGTTGTATCCGCGGAGGGGCGTCGCCTTGTCGCAACGCTGCTGGCTCGCGTAGACTGCCAGTGCCTCCCGTTGCGGTTGACGTGCTGGCCGCTGCTGCCCCGCTGGTGTACCCGACCGGACATCCGCGCTCAGCTCCTCACGGGCGGGCGGCCGCACCGAGCCGAAGGGTTGAGGACGGAGCAGTGAGCAACACCGCCGAGCTGCTGCAGGAGCAGATTCACGAGCTGCTGCGCGAGCGACAGTTCTGGGACGTTCGGGCGACGCTACGCGACGTGGCGCCGGCCGACGTGGCGGACACGCTGTCGCTCCTCGAGCCGGAGCAGGCGGCCCTCACCTTCCGCCTCCTGCCCCGTGACCAGGCGGGCGACGCTTTTGCCGAGATCGAGTCCGATCGCCAGGAGCAGTTGATCGAGGAGCTGGGCGCCACCGCGCCGCCCATCGTCGAGGCCATGGACCCCGACGACCGGGCGGCACTCATCGACGAGCTGCCACCGAGGGTGGCCCGTCGCCTCCTGGCCGCGCTCAAGCCCGCCGACCGCCGGGAGACCCAGGCCATTCTCGGCTACCCCGCCGAGAGCGTCGGACGCCTGATGACGCCCGACTACGTCCGGGTCAAGCCGGATTGGACGGTGGGCCGCGTCCTGCAGCAGATCCGCCGATTCGGCAGCGACGCCGAGACCATCTCGAACGTGTACGTCACCGACGCGGCGGGGCGGCTCATCGACGACATCCGCATCCGCAAGATCATCCTGTCCGACCTCGACGACACCGTCGAGTCGATCATGGACGAGCGGTTCGAGGCGCTGTCCGCCTTCGACGATCGCGAGGAGGCGGTCCGGCAGATCGGGCGGTACGACCGCTTCGCCCTCCCCGTCGTCGACAGCAAGGGCGTCCTGGTGGGCATCGTCACCGCCGACGACGTGGCCGACGTCGCGGAAGAGGAGGCCACGGAGGACATCCAGAAGCTGGCCGGCATGGAGGCCCTGGAAAACCCCTACATGCGTGCCCCGTTTCTGGACATGCTGAAGAAGCGTGGCGGCTGGCTGCTCCTTCTCTTCCTGGGGCAGCTCCTCACCGTGGCCGTGCTCGGGCACTTCGAGGGCCAGCTCACCAGGGTCCTCGTCCTCTTCATCCCGGTGATCATCGCCTCCGGCGGAAACACCGGCACGCAGACGGCGTCCCTGCTCATCCGCGCCCTTGCGCTTCGGGAGCTCGGTCCCGAGGACTGGCGCCGCGTCATGAAGCGCGAGGTCCTCGCGGGGGCCTCCCTCGGGCTGGCCCTCGGCCTCTTTGGCTTCCTCGGTGTGTTGTTCTGGTACGCGGTGGGTGTGGCGACGACGTCGCAGCCCGTCCTCGTAGCCGTGGTCGTGGGGCTGGCGATCCTGGGCATCGTGCTCTGGGCGGTGCTGCTCGGGGCGATGCTGCCGCTGCTCCTCCAGAAGCTGGGCTTCGACCCCGCGACCGTCAGCTCCCCGATGGTCGCCACGTTGATGGACATTTCGGGCCTCGTGATCTACATGACGGTGGCCATTGTGATCCTGCGCGGGACGGTCCTGTGACCTCATGAGAAACGATCGGCGGGCACTCACCGCGGCGCGGTCGTCCTGAGCGACGACAACGGCCCACGGACACGACGCCGGAGGATTCTGACCTTGCATAGCTGAAGTCCTGGTGCAGAAGACCGCCCAATGCCGCGGGCGCGGACGGCTGGAACGGTTTCGCGCGCAAGCTTTCGTCAGCGCGCGAACGGGTTCCGCACGGTGACGCCGTCGTAGTCCTGACCGTGGGCCAGGTCCTCGGTGAGGACGGTTCGACAGCCCAGGCTCCGCGCCGCCTCGAGGATCGCGGCGTCCCAGTAGGCGATCCCGAAGCGCTCTTTCGTCTCGAAGGCCGCCCTCACGAGCGGCATGGTGGTCTCCTGCACGGGGAAACGCGAGACCGCCTCGACCAGCGCGGCCGCCTGCTCGTGGCTCATCTTGTGGGCGCGCGACGGGCGCGTGGCCTGAACGTAGAACTCCTGGAGCACCTGAACGGACAGGGCGAGGTCGTCGGCCTCGAGGAGTTCTCTCGCGATGCGGGTCTTCGAACGCTCGTCCTTCGCCGTGCTGGCCGCGTAAAGCAGGACGTTCGTGTCAACGAACCGCATCGCGCTCGTGGACGCGGTCGCGCGTCAGGCGATCACCGGCGCGAAAGTTCTTGATCGACGCCAGGATCTCTTTCTGGAGGCGCTCGCGGCGCTCGAAACCCGACTCCTGCTCGCCCAGCGACATCAGGAACTCACGCACGAGCGCGCTGACCGACGTGTCTCGCTCGGCCGCTTTGATCCGGGCCTGTCGGTAGACGGGGTGAGGGAGCGATACAGTGAGATTCTTCACTTTTTCACTGTATCACTGTTTCACGATCCTTGAAGCAGCAGCCCTACCCGGCTCAACGCCCGCAGCCGTCTGTCAGGGCCCGGGTGTAGGATCGCGTCGACGGACCAGGAGGGAGCCGCGGGCTGGAGGCAACTGAAATGGACTTGAAGGCGCTGAGCGAGATTCCACCCTGGGACTGGCCAGAGGATGCCGCTGCGACGATCCTTCGAGCCCTCACCGAGGAAAGCACGACGCCTGCTGAGCGCCTGCTCGCCGCCGAGTTGGCCGGCGACTCTACGATCGTCAACGACGAGCTCGCCGAGGCGCTGCTCTCCATCGCGTGCCGCGACGATGCGCCGGTCGACCTCAGGGGCGCGGCGGCCCTCGCGCTGGGACCGGCCCTGGAGCACGAGAGCCTGAGAGACCCCGAGGACTCCGACGACGACGATGACGAGCTGCTCTCCGGGCGCATGGTCCGCCGGACCCAGAGTTTGCTTCGTCGCCTCTGTCTCACCGAGCACCTGCCACGGGACGTCCGGCGGCGATCTCTGGAGGCTTCCGTCCGCCTTCCGCAGAAATGGCATCGGGACGCCGTGCGTACCGCGTACGGCAGCTATGACGCAGCCTGGAGACTCACCGCCGTCTTCTGCATGCGCTTCATCCGCGGCTTCGACAAAGAGGTCCTCGAGGCGCTGGACAGCGAGGACGCAGAAATTCGCTACCAGGCTGTCTCCGCTGCAGGCAACTGGGCGCTGGACGCGGCCTGGCCCCACGTGGCCGGGCTCTTCGGCTCGGAGGCCGTCGACAAGGGGCTGCTGCTGGCGTCCATCGAGGCCGTCGCTTCGATCCGCCCCACGGAAGCCCTCGGGATCCTCGTCGATCTCACCGACTCCGAGGACGAGGACATCGTCGAAGCAGCCTTCGACGCGCTCGCGATGGCCGAAGGAGCCGCGGAAGCGGAAGAAGACTGACCCGCCCGGGGGGCGCCTGCGCCGCCCAGGGGCGAGACACCAAGGAGGAGCGGATGCGGGACGGAACGGCGCAGCGTCGGATCTTGATCTGTGCTCTCTCGGCAGCGAGCCTGCTCGGGCTCCTGGCTCTGGGCGGACCGCTTCGGGGAGCGCCGGCGGAGGGAGACAACCCCTGGCCTCAAATCCGCAAGGAACGGATCGAAGTGCTCCTCCCCCGCGCCATGGAGCGCGTGGGTGTGGACGCCTGGCTCGTGCTATGTCGCGAGAACGCGAACGACCCGCTGGCCCTTCACGTCGGCGGGGAGAACGCCGGGCGGACAGCGGCATTCCTCTTCCTTATCAAGGGCGGGGCGGTGCACTCGGTGGCGTTCTCGCCGGTCGGCGAGGCGACGGCGCTCAAGGACATCGGCCTTCACGACGAGGTCGTGGTCCTGGAACGGGGTCAGGACGCCATCGCCGCGGTCGCCTGCCGACTCCGAAAGCTCGACCCTTCGAGCATCGCCGTCAACTCCTCCGCCGCGGGGGTGGCGGACGGGCTGTCCTTCACCCAGCACAGGACGCTCGTGAAGGCGCTCGGGCCCGACCTCGAGGGTCGCCTCTTCTCCTCCCAGGGTCTCGTCGAGGAGTGGCTGTCGATCAAGCTCCCGGCGGAGATCGAGATCCTGCGCGAGGCCGCACTGCTCACCGAGCGGCTCGAGCGCGAGGCCTACGCCACGGTCGTGCCGGGCACGACCCGTGACTCCGACCTGGGCCGCTTCCTCAAGAAGAGGATGCACGAGCTGGGAGTGGATGACGCCTGGGCCCCTGCCCAGAACCCGAACGTGAACTCGGGTCCCGACCGGGGGCACTCGCACGCCACCGACAGGGTGATTCGACATGGCGACTTCATCCAGACCGACTTCGGCATCAAGGTCCACGGCGTCTGGTGCACCGACATACAGCGCTTCGCGTACGTTCTCGCCCCGGGCGAGACGGCCCCGCCGAAGGACGCGCTCGAGAAGTGGGAGAACTCCAAGGGCGGCAGCCGTGCCGCGTTCGGCGCCATGCGGTCCGGCGTGCGCGGCTACGACGTCGACGCCGTGCAGCGGGCCTTCATGGAGCAGGCCGGGTCAGAGCACGTCATGTGGGGCACGGGTCACCCGGTCGGCTACTGGGCCCACGACATGGGCCCGGCCCTGAGCGGCGCCCAGCGGCCGGGGCCTCCGAGCGGGGCGTCTCTCCGGGTCCTCGAGCCTGGTCAGGTGTTCGCCTTCGACGGCTTCTTCTCCTGGTCCCTCGCCGAGGGCGGGACGAAGACGCTGTCGGTGGAGGAAATGGCGGTCATCACCGAGAGCGGCGCGGAGTGGCTCATCCCGCCGCAGGAGGAGCTGATCCTGATCCCCTCGCCCTGAGCTCAGCGGTGAGCCGGGATGTTCTGTTTCATCCGGAAGAGGTTGTTGGGTCCCAATCGCGTCCGGCGCCACAGGACAATCGGCGGCGCGGTCACCGCTCCGCGAAGTGACGCCGCAGGGCGGCGAAGCGTTCGTCCTGGAGCTTTGCTTCGATCGTGGCTGCGGGTTGAAGGCTGCCATCGGGCGCGGACAGGACGAGACGGGTTCGGCCGTGGCGCGAAAGGCCAGGCAGACGCGCACCCCTGGGAGCATGACAGCGAAAGCAGCTTCCCAGGAGCGGCACCACCAGCCCTCTCCCCTTGAGGCACGACGCACCGTCCGGAACGGGCGCATCGTCCTCGAGACGTTCCAGGCCGCCGGCGCGGCGCGCCTCCAGCACTGCGAAGTCGAGCTGCGAGAGCCGAACGGGTGGGGGCGCTTCGGGTCCTACTCGACGCATCTCGACGAGTGTGATCAGGGGAACCGCCACCGGCTCACCATGGCTGCTCACGGCCAGAGGCGACTCGACGAGCGCGACGCGGGTCCCCGGCGGGAGCTCGACAAACGTGGGACCGCCCTCGAACAGGGCGCGCAGCGCCTGCTCCCCGGCGGCGTCCGCGCCAAGGTGCAGGAGCGTCCGGAAAGAGCTTCGGAAGCCCGCGTCGCGGCGTGGAGAGGGAGGATCGACTCCGGCCCGCTCCCCATACGGTGGTGGGCCGTCACCTCGAGCCACGCCGAGGCCCGCCCGAGATCGGCCAGCTCGGCGTGCGCCTGCGCGACCTGCTCGAGGTTCGGCCGCACAGCGCGTATCTCAGAGGCAGGAAGGGCCAGCTCTCGAATCGCTCGGCCGAGCCGCTGCTGGAGGTGTGTGAGGGCGACCTTGGGCCCTGGTTCGGGCGCCCCTTCACGAGCCGCATTCACGGCGTCGAACCGCTCCCAGAGGTCATGCTGGAGCAGCAGCGGCGCTTCCGGCCGGCGCTCGTCGCGCCGGACGGCCAGTGCCGCGTCGAGGGCCGCCTCCACCTTTGCCAGCCGCGCCGGCTCGGCAAGCACCGCCACGTCCCCGCGCAGCAGCAGCGTGGAACCGTCCCCTCCTTCTTCAAACCAGACGCTCGCCAGCGTCGCGAACATCCGCTCCAGCGCCAGCGTGCCGCACGAGCCCTCCAGCAGACACGGCATCGCGCCCGTTCGGAGCCGCTGCCGGTAGAGAGCCGCGTGGAGCCGATTCCACGGATGGTCGGGGTCGGGACTGTAGGGCGTCGGACGCGTGCTTTCGCCCAGCTACGGTAGAGGGCTCTCGGCGGCGTGAACCGTCGGCGCGAGGCCGAGCGTGAGCCTCAGCACCAGCGAGCCGAGAAAGATCCGAGTCACGTAAGCCTGGCGCATCCGCTTCTCGGGCTAGTTGTCTGCGGGACCTTGGTCAACGCCGTCGGTCATGGGTTCTCGGGCTCGCAGGTAGAAGACGGTCGCGCCACGGGCAGCGCTGCGCCGGAGGGCACCGACGTGCGAGCAATGGAGAACCGCGCCTATGGCCGGCGGGCAGCTCTTCGGCGCGCGGGCGCGGCTTCACGTTCCCGCGGGGGCCGACGCGGACCGGCTTCGGAAGGATCTCGAGAAGATCGCGACGACCCGATGGTGGACCTGAGCCTGCTTCAGGCCGTGATCGGAACGAAGCTCACTCGGAAGTGAGCCGGAGGCACCCGGCTCAATGGGCGAGCGCCTCGGCGAGGGCGCGGCCCGAGGAGCCGCTCGGGGTCTCCACGCCGAGGAGCGTGGCGAGCGTGGGGGCGAGGTCGTTGAGCACGACCGTCGCGTCATAGCGTCCGGCCCGGATGCCCGGACCCATGAGAATGAGCGGGATGTGCGTGTCGTAGCTGTACGGCGTTCCGTGCGTCGTGCCCGGCGACTCCTGGGCCATCCAGTAGGGCTCGAGAAGCACCTCGACGTCGCCCGAGCTGTCGCGGTTGAAGGAGAGGAGCACCCGCCTGCTCCACGGGTCCGGCGGTACCCGTCCCTCGAGCAGCTGCGCCCGAGTGTAGGCGCGCCAGACCTCCGGCCGCTTCTCGACGCCGGTGGCTGCCGTCTGCTGGACGGCCGCGGGATCAAGGCCCTTCAGAGCGATCAGGTTGCGATTGAGGTAGAGAGAGCTCCCGGAACGCCCCTCGACCCATAGACCGGGGCCGTAGGCGTCCACGAGAGCCTGCTTCGCCGTGTCGACGAGCTTCTCGCGCTCCTGCCGCCCGTTCGCCATCTTGTGCTTGGCGAGGTCCTCGGGCACCGGCGACACCCCGTGGTCCGCAGTGAGAACCACGATGGTGCGGGCGAGACCCACGCGGCGCTCCACGGCCTGGAGCAGTGTGCCAATCGCACGGTCCGTCTGCAGCGTGACGTCCTTGACCTTCGGGGCATAGGGACCCACGTCGTGACCCACGTGGTCGTTCGTAGAGAAGCTCACCGCGAGGACGTCTGTCGTCTCGTCGCGTCCGAGCCCCATATTTTCGAGTGTGGCCTCGGCAAAGCTTACGACCAGCTCGTTGCCGAAAGGACTGTCGTACAGCGCGCCGTAGTAGTCCGGCCCCGGCTGCGTCGGGAGAGTGTCGAGCACGGCGCCGCCGTCGAGGGCCCGCCACTCGCGGCCGGCCCACTGGTCCACCAGGTTTCCTTCATTGAACCGGGCGACCCAGGCTGGCATCTCCTCGAAGTACCAGGTGCTGGTCACGAACGTGCCGGTCGCAACGTGCCACCAGAAGGCCGCGTCGGCGCTGCGGCCCACCGGGAGAATGGCGCCGCGGTCCTTGAACGACACTCCCACGGTGCGGGAGCCGGGGAACGCCAGCTTCAGCTCATCGCCGAGCGTGGAGACCTGGAGGCGGTGAGGCGAGGAGCCGTTCCGCTCGCCGCCTCCGGCCCCCAGGCCGAGAAGCGTCGTCTCCGGGTCCTCGACACTCGTGACGTTGCGGCCCTCGGCTCGGTCGTACCAGTCGTTGCCAACGATGCCGGAGATAGAAGGGCGGGCACCGGTCAGCATCGTGGAGTGACCAATCGCTGTGACCGAAGGATAGTGATCCAGGTAGGCGTTCGTGAAAACCGCGCCGTCGTCCAGCAGCCTCCGGATGCCCCCGGTGAAGCCGGACCCGAACCGCGTCAAGTAGTCGTACCGAAGCTGGTCGATCACGAGGAGCAGGACGAGCCGCGGCGGGTCTTCCCCGGGAAACGGGGCCTGCCTGGGTGTTCCACAGGCCAGCAGGACAGCGGCCGCAGCGGCCCCCGCGATCAACGGCATCCGGATCTTCATCGTCCCTCCAGGTGTTCGTCGCCGGGCACATCCAGCATGGAGAGGAAGTATACGTCGCCGCAGCTCGCAGGTGATCGCGTGCGAATGACAGACCGGTCCGGGTCGTGGCATGCTCTCCGGCACCCACCAACGAAGAACAGAAACGCACCGATCCTCGTCGATGGGTCGGCCCGAGGGGAGAAACGAATGGCCTGGATTCGCGTCATCCAGCCGCCGGAAGCGGACGAGAAGCTCCGCGGCGTATACGACGAAGTGGGCGCCGCCCGCGGCACGGTGGCGAACATCATGAAGATCCACAGCGTGTCGCCGGACGTGATGAGCGCACACCTGGTGCTGGCGTTGGGCCTGGGAGTGAAGCTGGAGGCCTCTTCCGGCGCGGCCTCTGCGGACTCATCCGCATGGTGAATGACGGGAGCGTTCCAATGAACACCTCGACCTCGATGTTCGATCTTTCGGGAAAGGCCGCCCTCATCACCGGCGGCAGCAAGGGGCTCGGAAAGGCCATGGCCCGCGCCTTCGCCGAGCACGGCGCGGATGTCCACATTTGCAGCCGCCACGAGGACGAGCTGCGTGCGGCGGCCACCGAGATCGGCGACGGCCTGAAGACCCGCGTGGAGTGGTCCGTGGCGGACCTTGGCGACCCCGGTCAGGTCGACGCCCTCGGCGCCGAGGCCACGAAACGGCTGGGCCATGTCGACATCCTCGTCAACAACGCGGGGATGAACATTCCGCAGCCTATCGACGAGGTCAGCGACGAGAACTGGGCCGCCATGCTCGAGGTCAATCTCACGAGCGCGATGCGGCTGAGCCGGGCGCTCGTCCCGCCGATGAAGGAGCGCCGATGGGGCCGGGTCATCCACATCTCGTCCGTGCTCGGCCTGGGCGGCAAAGAAGGCCGCAACGGGTACTCCGCAACGAAAGCCGGAATCATCGGGCTCGCTCGCGCCTCGGCTCTGGATCTCGGTCCATTTAACATCACCGTCAACTGCATCGCCCCGGGGCCCTTTCTCACCGACCTCCCCGGGAGGCTCCTCTCCGACGAGCAGAAGAAGGCCTTCGCCGACCGCACGGCCCTCGGACGGTGGGGCCGACCGGAGGAGCTTATGGGACCGGCGCTCCTTCTGGCCTCGGAAGCCGGAAGCTACATCACGGGCAGCGTGCTCTCGGTCGACGGAGGCTGCCTGATCCGGGTGCTCTGAGTCGGCGCCCCCGGAGATCGACGAGGTGCGCTGGACGTCCGGTCTCGACTGAGCGCCGACTGGCAGCCGTCTTTCTCTCCTCTTGCGTGTGTTTGACACCTGATGCTCACATAGATAGCATCAGGTGCGTGAGAACCACCCTCGACATCGAAGCTCCGGTGCTGAAGGAGCTGCGGGATCTGCAGAAGCGGGAGGGGGGGACTCTCGGCGCACTGGTGTCCCGGCTGCTGGCGGAGGCGCTGGACGGACGCCCGGGACGCGCGCCAAAGCCCGCACTCGAGTGGACGGCACGGCCGATGGGGAGCCGGGTGGACCTCGCCGACAAGGAGGCCGTCTACGCCATCCTGGACCAGGCCGACCGCGCGGCGGAGCCTTGAGTCTCTCTTGCGACGTCAACGTCTTGCTTTACGCCTCGGACGCCTCGAGCCCGGTTCACGGCGTGGCCGGGGACTTCCTGAAGGAGGCCGCGAGCGGGGGAGATCTCTTCTGCCTCGGGTGGCCGACGGTGATGTCGTACCTGCGAATCGCCACTCATCTCCGGATCTTCTCGGCGCCCCTCACACCGGCGGAGGCGCTGGCCAACATCGAATCGCTGGCCGCGCTCCCCCACGTGCGGTTCCTCTCGGAAGAGCCTGGCTTCCTCGAGGCATACCGTGAGGTCGCGGGAGCGTTCCCGATCCGAGGCAAACTGGTTCCCGACGCCCACCTCGCCGTGCTCTTGCGCCAGCACGGGGTCCGCACGCTGTACACCCGCGACGGCGACTTCCGGAAGTTCGACTTCCTCGACGTCCGGAACCCCTTCGAATGATCGTCGTCGTCGGGTGGTCGGCGTGCGGCCTATAATCGCGGCGCCCCAGAGAGGCTCTAGCGTCGTTCGAGCGGGGCTTCGACCCCCCGGGAGGCCGCCTTGATCGGCCAGACGCTGCTGCACTACCGGATCAACTTCGCCCTCGGGGCCGGGGGGATGGGCGAGGTCTACCGAGCCACCGACACCAACCTCGGACGCGACGTGGCGATCAAAGTGCTGCCCTCCGAGGTGACGCAGGACGAGGAGCGGCTCGCCCGCTTCCGGCGCGAGGCGCATCTGCTCGCCGCCCTCAATCACCCGAACATCGCCGCGATTCACGGACTCGAGGAAGCGGACGGAAAGCCGTTCCTGGTTCTCGAGCTCGTCGAGGGCGAGGACCTCAGCGTCCGACTCCGGCGGGGAGCGATCCCCATCGACGAATCTCTCGAGATCGCGAGGCAGATTGCCGAGGCCCTCGAGGAAGCTCACGCGAAGGGCATCGTGCACCGGGACCTCAAGCCCGCCAACGTCAAGCTCACCCCCGACGGCCCCACGAGCCGGAGGGAGCCACAGTCGCGGCCACGGAGCGCCGCCGCCGGACGCGGGAGCGGTGGGCCTGGGCGGCCGCGTCTCTCGTCGCTGCCGGGTTCGCGGCCATCGTCGCCCCCCTCTACTTCTCGCAGACTCCCGAGGCACGGCCCGTGGCGCACTTCGTGCTCGACACACCCGAGGGGCTGTCGCTGGGGGTCTCACGCGGCGTCCTTGCCCGGCCCGCCGTTTCGCCGGATGGCCGCCACGTGGCGTTCGTGGGGTTGTCGTCCGGCGGCGCGCCGCAGCTGTGGATTCGCTCCCTGGGCTCGCCGGAGGCTCGTGCGCTTCCCGGAACGTAGGGCGCTTTGCTCCCCTTCTGGTCTCCCGACGGAGGATCGATCGCGTTCGTTGCAGAGGGAGAGCTGAAGAAGCTGACCCTCGCAGGCGGGGCCGCGCAGACGATCTGTGAGCTCCCCTGGCCCGACTTTCGTGGCGGTACCTGGAACGACGGTGGCGTCATCGTCTTCTCCTCAGGTCCGGGGAGAGGGTGCGCGTTTCCGTGGACGGCGGCGGGCAGCCGAAGTGGCGGAGAGACGGCAAGGAGCTGTTCTACGCGTCCCGGCACGACCAGCTGATGGCGGTGGACGTGCGGGAAGAAGCCGACGGGCTGGAAGTGGGCCTCCCGAGCGAGCTGTTCGAGATCCCGATCGTGCAGCGCCCACAGCTGGACGACTACGCGGTGGGCGCGGACGGCCAGCGCTTCCTGGTGAAAGTTCCCGTCGAGGGAGAGTCCGCGGAGCGAATCCACGTCGTGCTCAACTGGCCCTCGCTGCTGGAGTGATGGGCAGACTCACGCGTTGCCGGGCGAGCTTGCTTTCCGCTCATGCGGCGTGGTCGACGTGAACGAGGACTGAGGGGTCAGGTCTTGAATCTGCTCATCGTGACGTGCAAGAGCATGGTCGCTCCGGAACGCCACTCCCGATGCAGAAACGCTACAATTGTCGCTCTGTCGTGACTCTGGACCCAGGAGATCTGTGCGGCCTCATCGCCGTTCAGGGCCCGGTCGCCGACTCGAGGACGCTCGAAACCCTCTCCAGTCGGGTTGTCCGTGGGGGCCACTGCGAAAATGGAGCGAGCGCGTTGAGTGAAGCGAACATCAGCGGAGAGCTGAAGCAAAGGGCGAAGCAGGCCAGGGAGGCACTCGATGCCCACGTCCGCGAGATCGTGCAGTGGCACTTCGATCCCGAGGGCGGCACGCCGTTCTGGCTGGAGTATCAGGACAAGCTGGACTTCGATCCCCGCAAGGACATCCAGGGCTTCGAGGATCTGCGGAGGTTTCCGCTCTTCGAAGATGCGTGGCTGCGGGGCGGGCCGGTCCGCCGTTGGGTGCCCAAGGCCCTCGCCGACAAGCCCATCTACGTCTTCGAGACCGGTGGAACCACAGGAATCCCCAAGAGCCGCGTCGCGATAGACGACTTCCGCACCGACTACGAGCTCTTCGGCGACAACCTTCCCGAGGAGCACTTCCCCAGGGGGGCCAACTGGCTGATGCTCGGCCCGTCGGGTCCCCGGCGTCTGCGCCTGGCCGTCGAGCACCTCGCCCAGTACAGAGGAGGCATCTGCTTCTGCGTCGACCTCGATCCTCGCTGGGTGATCAAGCTCATCAACAAGGGCTGGACCGAGCACCTGGAAGCGTACAAGCAGCACGTGATCGACCAGGCCCTCACGGTGATGAGCGCAGGGCACGACATCCAATGCCTGTTCACCACCCCGAAGCTGCTGGAGTCGTTCGCACTCGCCCTGGAGGACAAGGGCAGCTCTCTCCGTAAAGCCGGCATCAAGGGCATCTTCTCGGGGGGCACCGAGTTCACGCCCCAGTGGACCCGCTTCGCCGTGGAGGAGCTGTTGGACGGTGTGTACATCCTGCCGACATACGGCAACACGCTCATGGGCCTCGCCGGCGCCAAGCCGGTCGGGCCGGAGGACGACTACAAGATCTCGTACTACGCGCCCCAGCCCCGGGCGGTGGTCGAGGTCGTGGACCCGGACGACGGGTCAAGGGTCGTGGGATACGACGAGACGGGTCGCGTGCGACTCACGACGTTGACGAAGGAGTTCTTCGTCCCCGGCTTCCTCGAGCGCGACGAGGGGGAGCGAGAGCCACCCTACGAGGCCTGCCCCTGGGACGGAGTGAGCGGCGTGCGGCCGTTCGCGAAGCTGGCGGCGGCCACCACGGTCGGGGTCTACTAGAAGAACGGGCACGGAGAAGAGAGGAAGACCGATGATCCACATCCCGGTGCTGCGATGGGGCAAGCCGTACAAGAGCCTCGACGTCAGCAAGGTCGTCCACTTCGAGACCGGCGAGGAGCTGGCAGAAGTCGGCCAGGCCAACGCCGGACTCATCCAGCGCGACATGCGGAAGATGCAGCGCGCTCGCGACGTCCTCCGCGAGCTCTCGACGAAGGACCTCATCGGCATTGTCAAGAACGCGGCCGAGCTCTACATGAACGCCGAGCTTCCCCTGGGGGACGGCGTCCAGGGGCCCGACGACTTCGCCCGCTACCAGTCGGCCACGACCGGTCTTCCCGAGAACATGTGTCGGGCGAACATGAAGAAGAACCACTTCGTCCTGACGCACATGGACGAGCTGCTCGACGCGCTGACCCGCGGACTGGACCTCGAGATCCTCCGGACCGGGCACGGTGTGGAAGAGCGAGGTGTGCCGCTCAGCTACCAGGCCCAGTCCCCGGTGCTCGGTCTGGTGCTTCCCTCCAACTCACCCGGCGTCCACACGCTCTGGATGCCCATCATCCCCCTTCAGATCGGGCTCGTCTTCAAGCCCGGACCCCAGGAGCCGTGGACGCCGTACCGGATGTCGGAGGCGTTCTTTCAGTCGGGAGTCCCCCGCGAGGCCATCTCGATCTACCCCGGCCTCGGCGACGTCGGGGCCGCGGTCCTGAACGCCTGCCCGAGGAGCCTCATCTTCGGTGGCCTGCCCACGGTGGAGAGATATAACGGCAACCCCGGCGTTCAGGTTCACGGTCCGGGATTCAGCAAGATCCTGCTCGGCGACGACGTCGTGGACGACTGGGAGAAGTACCTGTCCATCATGGCGGACAGCGTCTTCGTGAACAGTGGCCGGAGCTGCATCAGCTGCTCGGGCATCTGGGCGTCCCGGCACACCGGGCAGATCGCCGAGGCTCTGGCCGAGAAGCTGGGTCCGGTGACGCCGCTGCCGCCCGACGACCCGGAGAGCGCTCTCGCCGCGTTCACTGTTCCCGGAGTCGCCGAGGCGATCTCGAACCAGATCGATCAGCAGCTCGAAGACGCCGGGACCACGGAGGTCACCTCGAAGCACCGCGGCAAGGGTGAAAGCCGTCTCGTCCAGAAGGAGCGCTGCGACTACCTCAGGCCGACGGTGATCCACTGCGACTCACCGGAAAGGCAACTCGCAAACCAGGAATACATGTTCCCCTTCGTCTCGGTGGTCAAGTGCCCGCAGGAGAAGATGATCGGCTCCATCGGCCCGACCCTGGTGGGAACCGCCATCACCGGAGACAGCGAGTTGCAGCGCCGTCTCCGCGACGCCATCAACATCGACCGGCTGAACCTCGGTCCGGTGCCCACGATCAAGCTCAACTGGCTTCAACCGCACGAGGGAAGCATCATCGACTTCCTCTATCGAGCACGCGCCTATCAGGAAGCGTGACGACCGGACCCGCAAGCCAGGCTGAGAAGCAGGACCGCGAGCAACAGCTTCACATCGTGACCCACTCGCCCTCGCTGCTAGAGCAGTAGCGGGGACGGGCAGCCGTGCCGAGGAGCTCGCTGGGCCGGTCTCCAGCCACTCTCCCGGCTCAGGTGTTGCAAACTAGAACTGGCCCTTCTATGTTCTCGCAGCTCGCGGCCTCGCTCGGAGTCAGCTACCACACCGTCAACTGGTACGTCGACATCCTCGAGCAGGCCTTCCTCGTCCGGAAGCTGGCCCCCTACTTCGCCAACGTGGGCAAGCGTCTCGTGAAGAGCCCGAAGGTGTACTTCCGGGACAGCGGGCTGCTCCACTACTTCCTCGGCATCCGGTCGGCCCGTCATTCCCTTGGGCGGGGCGTCACGGCCGTGCCCGCCCGGAGCCTGCTCGGTCGGCGGCCGAGACTTGCCAACCTCTAGGCAGATATAATCTGGCGTCCAACGACAAGCCTGGTCTCGCTGCGAGTCGCGTTGAGCGGCCGGAGGGGGCATCGTGATCGGCCAGACGCTTTCCCACTACAAGATCACCGCCGCCCTCGGGGCCGGGGGAATGGGGGAGGTCTACCGAGCCACCGACACGACCCTCAATCGCGAGGTCGCGATCAAGGTGCTGCCCCCCGAGGTCGCCCAGGACTCCGAGCGCCTCGCCCGCTTCCGCCGTGAGGCCCAGCTCCTCGCAGCGCTCAACCACCCCAACATCGCCGCCATCCACGGGCTCGAGGAGGCCCACAACCACGGCATCATCCATCGGGACCTGAAGCCTGCGAACGTCAAGCTCACACCCGACGGCAAGGTGAAGGTCCTGGACTTCGGGCTGGCGAAGGCCTGGGAGGGCGGCGCGCCGGACGGGAGCTCCTCGTCCGCAGCGCTGTCGCAATCCCCCACTCTTGCGAACACCGGGACGGTGGCCGGCCTGATCCTCGGCACCGCGGCGTACATGTCGCCCGAGCAGGCGCGGGGCAAGCCGGTCGACAAGCGAGCCGACGTCTGGTCCTTCGGTGTGCTGCTCTGGGAGATGCTGACGGGCCGGGCCCTCTTCACCGGCGACACGGTGACGGACGTGATCGCCGCGGTGGTGAGGGCGGAGCCCGACCTCGACGCGCTGCCGGCGACCACCCCGCACGCGGTGCGCTGGCTGGTCGCCCGCTGCCTGCGCAAGGACCCGCGAACGCGGCTGCCGGACATCGGGGGAGCGCGGCTGGAGCTGCAAGACGTGATCGCGGGCACGGCGGGCGAGGTGGATGCGCCGGCCGCAGACACGGCGGCGACGACTCGAATCGAGCGCCGCAGTCGCACGCGCGAGCGGGGGGCCTGGGCCGCGGTCGCCGTGACCCTGGCCGGGATCGCCGCGTTCCTTATCGTCGGGCTCTACGTCACGTCGAAGGATCCGCTGTTCCTCGTCCTCACCGGCATCGTCGGGCTGGGCATGCTCCTCACGGCGGCCGAAGTCCTGACGGATCGACGGAGGAGCTGAGATGAAGACGACGAGGCGCAAGCTCCTGGGCCTGGGCGCCGCCGCGATCGGCGCAGCCACGGTGTCCCCACGATCGGTCTCGGCGCTGGGAGCCGAGGAGGCGAAGCGCTCGTCGGGCGCGGGACTCACCAACTGGGCTGGCAACTACGCGTACAGCGTGGACACCGTTTACCAGGCGCGCTCTCTCGAAGAAGTTCGGGACGTCGTGAGGGCGGCGAGTCGATTGAGGGCCCTCGGCACCCGCCACTGCTTCAACGGCATTGCCGACAGCGCTCACAAGCTCGTCTCGGTCAGGCCCATGGCCGAGGTGGTGGCTCTGGACACCGAGGCCAAAACGGTCACCGTGGAGGCCGGAATGAGCTATGGACAGCTCTCACCGGACCTCCACGAGAAGGGCTTTGCTCTCCACAACCTCGCCTCCTTGCCCCACATCTCGATCGCGGGGGCCTGCGCCACGGCGACCCACGGCTCTGGTGTGGGGAACGCCAACCTCGCCTCGGCCGTCTCCGGTCTCGAGATCGTGACGGCGTCCGGAGAGGTCCGGCACCTCTCCCGGGCGAAGGACGGCGCCGTGTTCCAGGGTGCCGTCGTCCACCTCGGTGCCCTGGGGGTGGTCACGAAGGTCACGCTGGACGTGGAGCCCACGTATCTCATGCGCCAGCACGTCTACCTCGATCTCCCCATGGCGGAGCTCGGGGATCACTTCGACGACATCATGTCCGCCGGCTACAGCGTCAGCCTCTTCACCGACTGGCAGAAGGGCAGGGTGAACGAGGTCTGGATCAAGAGTCGCGTGGAGGAGGGAGCGTCGTCGGAGGTGGCCCAGGAGCTGTTCGGCGCGAAGCGAGCGACTCGAAACGTCCACCCGATCCTCGAGCTCTCGGCCGTGCACTGCACCGAGCAGATGGGTGTGGCGGGTCCGTGGTACGACCGACTCCCTCACTTCCGCATGGGGTTCACACCCAGTAGCGGGAAGGAGCTCCAGTCCGAGTACTTCGTCCCCCGCCGGAGCGCCATGGAGGCCATCCTGACCATCGAGCGGCTGCGGGACCGGGTGGGGCCTCACCTCATGATCTCGGAGCTCCGGACCATCGCCGCGGACGAGCTCTGGATGAGCACGGCTTACGGCCGGGACTCCCTGGCCATCCACTTCACCTGGGAGCAGGATTGGCCGGCTGTTCGGAAGCTGCTCCCGCTGATCGAGCGAGAGCTCTCGCCTTTCGGGGTCCGGCCCCACTGGGGGAAGCTGTTCACCATCGCGCCCGACGTGCTGCAGTCCCGCTACGAGAGGCTGGACGAGTTCAAAGACCTCGTCGCGAACTTCGACCCGAAGGCCAAGTTCCGCAACGAGTTCCTGAGCTCGACGCTCTACGGCTGAGACGCGAGTGTGGCCTGGGCTTCGAGGGGGTTCACCACCTGACATCCGGCGTTCTCGAAGTCCGCGACGTTCCGGTAGCGGCTTACACTCTGCGGGTCAACCGATCGACCAACCCCTCGGCGGCCGCGACTGGTCCTGTGTATACTGTAGTGTATTTGCAACTACACACGGGAGACATCATGTCCAAGCCGGAGAGATCAACGGTGCTGACGCTTCGTGTTCCACCCGACCTCGATCGGCGCATCGAGCGGCAGGCGCGGCGAAGAAAGAGCACGAAGAGCGCCGTCCTGCGTGAGGCCCTGCAGAACGCCTTTGGTGAAGGAGAGCCGCCGGAGGATCCGGCCCGGGAGGCGCGCCGTCAGTCGCTGCTCGTGAGCGGCCGAGAGTCGGAGCGCGAGGCCCTCGAGTTCATCGAGCAGAGCGCCGACGATGAGGGCTGGCGGTGAAACGGGGCGCCATCGTCGTCGTGGCGGCGCGGGGAGCGTACACCGGCAAGCCACGGCTGGCCCTCGTCGTGCAGTCGGACCTGTTCAACCCGACCCATTCGAGCATCACGATCTGTCCTATCACCACGGACTGCTTGGACGCCCCTCTCTTCCGCTTCACTCTCCCGCCCGGCTCCAGGACCGGCTTGAAGAGCGTCTCGCAGGTGATGATCGACAAGACCGTGAGCGTTCCGCGAGCTTCGATCAGCGAGGAGATCGGAGAGTGCGATCCGCAGGAGCTCGAATCCGTGGAAGACGGACTTCGGCGGTGGCTCGGGCTCGATTGAGACCTCGATCGGCGATGTACCCTGATGTTTGTGGTTATTGATCGCCGTTCTCAGGGTTGATGCCGGCGATGAGTGAGAATCCTCCGACCCTTGACCCAAGCGCGTCGCTTCAGCCAGCCGGACTCGGCGATCGCAGCCTGTCAGATGCCTCAATTCAAGATCTGCTCCCCCGTCTTCCCGTAGCATCATCGTAATGGACAGAGACGCCATGGTCGGGCGGGCGGCGGACGGCAGCCGCACGTGGGACATGCTCATCATCGGCGGGGGCGCCACGGGGCTGGGCTGCGCGATCGACTCGGCCTCCCGCGGGTACCGGACGCTCCTCGTCGACGGGAGCGATTTCGCCAAGGGCACCTCGAGCCGGAGCACCAAGCTCATCCACGGGGGCATCCGCTACCTGCAGCAGGGGAACGTCTCGCTGGTGCTCGAGGCGCTCAAGGAGCGGGGTCTCCTCCGGCAGAACGCCCCGCACCTGGTGCACGACCTCCCGTTCATCGTCCCCAACTACGACTGGTGGGAGGCGCCCTTTTACGGCATCGGACTTCGCGTGTACGACATGCTCGCGGGCAAGCTCGGCTTCGGTCGGTCGCGAATCCTGACTCGCGACGAGACGCTCGAGCGGCTGCCCACTCTCGAGACCAAAGGACTTCGCGGGGGCGTCATCTACTACGACGGGCAGTTCGACGACGCACGCCTCGCCATCAACATGGCTCAGACTGCGGCGGAGCTGGGCGGGACCCTGCTGAACTACGCTCGGGTCACGGATCTCATCAAGTCCGACGGCATGGTGACCGGAGCTCATGCCACGGAGCTCCTGGGCAACACCGAGCTGGAGCTCCGGGCAAAGGTCGTCGTGAACGCGACCGGCGCCTGGAGCGACTCGATCCGACGCATGGACGACCCCGACGCACGGTCGATGATCCAGCCCAGCCAGGGGGTTCACCTCGTCCTCGACAAGTCGTTCCTCCCCGGCGACAGCGCCATCATGGTGCCGCACACCGACGATGGTCGCGTGCTCTTCGCCATCCCCTGGTACGACCGGGTCGTGGTGGGCACCACCGACACGCCCGTCGAGGAGGCGCTTCTCGAGCCGCGGCCTCTCGAAGAGGAGGTGGAGTTCCTCCTGGCCCACACCGCTCGTTACCTGACGAAGAACCCCACTCGAGAGGATGTCCTGAGCATCTTTGCGGGCATCCGGCCCCTCGTGGCCAGCGACGGTGAAGCCGAGACGGCGGCGCTGTCCCGCGATCACACCCTGCACATCACCAGCTCGGGCCTCGTGACCATCGCCGGGGGCAAGTGGACGACATATAGAAAGATGGCCGAGGACACGGTCGATCAGGCCGCGACCCTGGCCGGTCTGGAAGAGAGACCATGCGTCACCCGAGAGCTCAGGATACATGGATACCACCAGGACGCCGGGGCCTTCGACGAGCTGGAGCACTACGGCGCCGACGCACCACACATCCGCGATCTCTTCCGCGAGCGACCGGGCCTCGAGAAGCCGCTCCACCCGCGTCTGCCCCACCGGGAGGGAGTGGTGGTGTGGGCCGTCCGGAAGGAGATGGCCGTCACGGTGGACGACGTCCTGGCCCGGCGCACTCGCGCCCTCCTGTGGGACGCCCGGGCCGCCATCGACGCGGCGCCTCGGGTGGCGAGCCTCATGGCGGAGGAGCTGGGCCGCGACAGGAGCTGGCGCCGAGACCAGGTCGAGTCGTTCCAGGCGTTGGCAGCCGGATATCTGCCTTGAGCTGACGGAGGGCTTGCTCCTTGCCCGTTCGGGCGGAATCGACTTATTCTCCACTCTTCGGGCCAGGTCGGAGCCCAACGCCGACACCGAGGCCGATTTGCCAATGACAAAGGGTGCTCTGCGACGGTCAATGGCGCGGACGGCCGCGGCGGCGGCGGCGATCGGTCTGCTGCTGGGCACGGCCGAGGCGGCCCCACTCAGGATCGAGATCACGGGCCATGAATTCCAGTGGCACGTGCGCTACCCGGGGCCGGACGGCGAGCTGGGCACGGCCGACGACCTTCTCGATCGCCGGCACGTGCGGGTTCCGCTCGGTCGAGACGTCGAGCTCGTACTGCACAGCCGCGACTATCTCTACACTCTGGCGCTTCCGCACGCCAGCCTGAAGGAGATCGCCGTCCCCGATCTCACGTTCTCGCTCCGGCTCACGCCGGACCGCGTCGGAAGCTTCGAGCTCCGCGGCGACCAGTTCTGCGGTTACTCTCACCCCGACCTCATGGGCGACTTCGTGGTGATGACGGAGTCCGATTTCGAGCAGTGGACGCGCGAGGAGCTGTCCTCGTCGCTGTCCGCGAAGGCGCCCGAGTAGACGAGGCCACACAATGAGCGCGACGTCGAGCGAGGAGTCAGTGTCATGAGAGGACGTGTTTGCCGGTGGATGGCCTTTGCCGCCGTGGCCGCTCTGACGCTGAGCGCCGGGGGCGTTGACGCGGCGCCTCAGGGGGCGGAGGGGGGCTCGGACGGGCCGCGGGTCCTCTTCCAGCTTCCGGAGTTCATCGTGCTGGACCAGGACGGGGACGCCTACGGCACCGAGCAGCTGCGCGGCAGCGTCTACATCGCGAACTTCATCTTCACACGCTGCAAGACCGTCTGCCCGCTGACGACCAACGAGATGCGGACCCTCCAGTCCGAGCTGCGGGCGGATCCAAAGTGGGCCGACATCCGTCTGGTGAGCTTCAGCGTGGACCCGGAGCACGACAGGCCCGACGTGCTCAAGGCTTTCGCCGAGACCAACGAGGCGGACACGTCCCACTGGAAGCTCCTCACCGGCACCCAGGGCCAGCTCTGGTGGCTGATCCAGAAGGGCTTCAAGCTGCCCGTGGGGGACGCGCCCGCGAACACGGAGATGCCGATCTTCCACAGCCGGAGCTTCGTGCTCGTCGACCAGGAGGGTCGGATGCGGGGCATGTACGATCCGCTGGAGGAGGCCGAGCACCAGAAGCTGGTGCGTGACTTGCAGACCGTCCTTGCAGAGCCCGGTCCGACGGTGGTGCACCTCCCCTCCGCCGAGGCGATCAACCCACCCTGGGTCGACGTGCGCCGAGAAGGTCAGCTCGCCGCCGCGGGAAGGATCTCCGCCGAGCATGACTTTCGCTTCACCGATCGGATCGCCGAGAGCGGCATCACGTTCGTCCATGGCGTCACCGACGACAGCGGCCGTATGTACAAACCGGTGCACTACGACCACGGCAGCGGCGTCTCGATCGCCGACGTGGACGGTGATGGAAAACAAGACGTCCTGTTCATGAACCAGGTCGGATCCAACGAGCTGTGGCGCAACCTGGGCGGCGGCCGATTCGAGAACATCACAGAGTCCTCGGGCCTCGGGCGCGAAGACGCGATCTCCGTCGGCGCGGCATTTGCGGACACCGACAACGACGGAGACTCGGACGTGTTCCTGACCTCTGTCCGGGGCGGGAACGTCCTCTTCGAGAACGATGGCACCGGGCGCTTCACCGACATCACGAAGACCGCCGGGCTCGAGTACAACGGTCACTCCTCGGGCGCGCTCTTCTTCGACTACGACCGGGACGGGAGTCTCGACCTCTTCCTCTCCAACGTCGGCGTCTACACCACGCAGGAGCAGGGACGAGCGGACTACTACGTCGCCTTTCCCGACGCCTTCAGCGGCCACCTGAAGCCGGAGCGCAGCGAGGAGAGTCGGCTCTACAGGAACCTGGGCGGGAACCGGTTCGAGGACGTGACCGCCGAGACGGGCCTACTCGACCTGAGCTGGAGCGGCGACGCCACCCCGATGGACGTCAACGGAGACGGCTGGCCCGACCTCTACCTGCTGAACATGCAGGGCCACGACCAGTACTACGAGAACCAGGGTGGCAAGGGCTTCGTGGCCCGGAGCCGAGAGGTCTTCCCGAAGACGCCGTGGGGGTCGATGGGCGTCAAGGCCTTCGACTTCGACAACGACGGCGACCAGGACCTCATCCTCAGCGACATGCACTCCGACATGAGCCAGCCCAGCCCGCTGGACAAGGAGAAGTCCAAGGCGCAGATGCAGTGGCCGGAGTCGTATCTCGGCTCCGGGGGCCAGAGCATCTTCGGCAATGCGTTCTTCCGCAACGACGGAGACGGCCGCTACACCGAGATCTCCGACGAGATCGGCACCGAGAACTACTGGCCCTGGGGGTTGAGCGTGGGCGACCTCAACGCCGACGGCTTCGAAGACGTGTTCATCGCGTCCGCGATGAACTACCCGTTCAGCTACGGAGTGAACACGCTGCTCCTGAACGACGGCGGGCAGCGCTTCGCCGACGCCGAGTACATCCTCGGCGTGGAGCCCCGGCGGAACGGCCGGACCTCCAAGCCCTGGTTCGAGCTCGACTGCTCGGGCAAGGACAAGGACGACCTGCTCGTGTGCCAGCGGTACGGCTTCTCCGGCCGCGTCGTGGTCTGGAGCTCGGTCGGCTCACGCTCGTCGGTGATCTTCGACCTGGATGACGACGGCGACCAGGACATCGTCACCCTCGAGTTCGGCGACGCGCCGATGGTCCTGATCAGCGACCTCGCCCAGCGGAAGCCGGTGCGCTACCTGAAGGTCGACCTCCAGGGGACGAAGTCGAACCGGGACGGCCTGGGCGCCACCGTGGTGGTGAGCGCGGGAGGACGGCAGTACGCGAGGGTCTACGACGGCGTCTCGGGATACCTGTCCCACAGCCTCTATCCTCTCTACTTCGGCCTGGGCGACGCCGCCACCGTCGACTCCATCGAGGTGCGCTGGCCGTCCGGTCACACCCAGAAGGTCGCCGGCCCGATCGAGAGCAACACGAGAGTGAAGGTCGTGGAGGACGGCCCCGCGGCGAGCGACTGACGCCGGCGTCTCCACTTCGGCAACTAGTGGTAGACAGCCCCCGGCTCGGAAACCCGATCCGGCCGGCGGCGACATCGGTCCATCTTCTCCTTGCCATAGTCGTGCTCAGCCAGAAGCGCGTTGTGAGCGCGACACGTCAGGCACAGATTGCTCGGGCTGTGGTCGCCGCCACGCCCGAACGGCTCCCTGTGGTGGAACTCCAGGTCGTCCTTCTTGCGACAGCGGCTCCCGACCTCGTCCACGTAGGTGCACCGCCCTTTGTCTCGCTGGTGCACCGCGCGCCGGACCGCCGCCGGGATGTGGCGGGACGAGGGCTTCGTGCTCGTGTCCGCAAGGCTCTTCCTCGGGGCTTTCGTCCGCGCAAACCGCTTCGATTCCAGCTTTTGGAGCTTCTCGGTGACCGCCTCGTCGATGATCGTCGCCAGGTCGCCGTCGGGCACCGAGGAGCGCATCAGGGCCTTGAGCCGGTCCAGCTTGTTGCGCAGCTCGGTGCTAGCAGTGAACTGGATCTTGTGGCGGTCCGGGGCCAGGGCTTCCACGACGGCGGGCCGCGCAGGCCTGGGCGGTTGAGGCGAATCAACTGCGTCCGGACGCAGTTGGGGGGGGACCGCCTTCGGCTCCCCTCTTCTCGCAGGGAGCTTCCGCATCACCGACGGCGCATCCGGACGGGGCGCGAGGGCAGCCACGATCTCTTCGATCTGGCGCTTGGACTTGTGCCGGGCCTGCTTCAAGAGCCCTTCCCGGTTCTTCCGGGTGAGGTGCGGCGCCAGCTTCGCGAGGCCGGTCAGGTGAACCCGCCCGTCGGCCAGCATCCCAGGAGCATCGGATGCTCGCGGGACGCGCGGGCCACCCGGATGCGCAGCCAGGCCTCCGCCTCGGAGAGATGCAGCACGTCCGTGCAGTAGGCAAACATCGAGGACGAGGCCTCGCGAGCGTAGAGCCGCCGTGCGTCGACCTCGGCAATGTGGGAAATGAGGTCGGCCTCGACGTGTCGAGACCGACCCACGAGCTCGGACAAGCGACGGAGCAGCTCGTCGTCCGAGAGCGATTGTGGGTGGGCTTTCTCTCTCATGGAGACAATATAGGCAGCACCTTTTGGACCTCCGAGAATCGCTGGTGTTGGACTGAAAGACGTGCGGTGGCTCCCGAAGTCATTCAAGCCGATTACGATGCCGGTGGTTCACTTCCGGTCACTACGGCTGCCTTCAATGACGAGTCAGTGACGTCGTCGAAAGTCGCCTCCGAAATCTGTCAAGGGGAAATGAAAAAAAATCGACCCGGGCTCGTCCTGCCCATACCCGGGCCCCTCCGCGAAGCGCGATTCCTCGAGCGCCCCAACCGCTTCGTCGTGCACGCGCGCCTCGGGAACGGCCGCAGAGTGGTCGCCCACCTGGCAGACCCGGGGAAGCTCCGCGAGCTCCTCGTCCCCGGGCGCCGGCTCCAGCTCCGCCGCGCGACGGACCCCACTCGAAAGACCCAGTGGTCCGCCGTTCTCGTCGAGTCGCCCGACTCGTCCACCTGGGTCTCCATCGACACCGGCCTCCCCAATCGCCTGATCCGCCGCGCCCTCGAGGAAGACGCCCTGGAGGAGCTGGCGGCATGGCGCCTGGAGAGGCGGGAGTACACCGTCGGCCACTCGCGTTTCGACTTCCTGCTCCAGAGACCGCGAGGAGGGCGCGGCCCTCGCCGGATGGTGGTGGAAGTGAAGAGCGTCTCCCTCGTGCAGGACGGAGTCGCGCTCTTTCCCGATGCGGTGACAGCGCGCGGCGCGCGCCACGTCCGAGAGCTCGCGGCCCTTCGGCAAAGCGGGGAGTGGGCGGCTGCGGTTCTCTTCGTCCTTCAGCGCCCAGACGCCGTCCGCATCATGCCCTTTTCTGCACGGGACCCGGAGTTCGCCCAGGCCCTGGCCGAGGCAAGCCACGCTGGAGTCCGCCTCTTCGGCCGTCGCTGCACCATCGACCTCGATTCCGTCACCCTGGGTCCGCCCATCCCGGTGGTCCTGCCCCGCTAGAGCGGGGTCGTTTCGATCCGACGGCGACCCCTCGCGACCCTCGCCTCCTCCGTGCTGGTGTATCTGTTCTCCATACGGTCGAAGGACGCTTCGAGGACGTCGAACCGTTGGTGCATGTGGGTCTCGAGGTCGCGAAGGGCAGTATCGATCCGCAGGAAGAGGCGCGCCTCCATACGAGCCAGCGCCGCCGTGATCTCTTCGATTGTGGCTTCCATCGGGTCCTCGCGCTTCCAGTGTGAGAGAAGGGCACAGTCTACCGCCGTGCGGGTCGGCCCAACACCCCGTTTCCGTGCCGGAGCACCTCGATCCCTCTCGGGCGGCCCATAATCCCTGGCGTCCCAGGACAATCGTTCGACCGCAGCTCAACAGGGGCCAGGCTCCCGGGAGGGGTCGTGTTGATCGGGCAGACCCTCTCCCACTCCCGGATCGCTGTGGCCCCGGGGGCCGGGGGGATGGGCCACGCTGGTGCTGACATAGAATGACCAGGTGGAGATCGAGCGCTTTCCGGGAGGTGACCTCGTCGGCAAGGGCCTGCGAGATTTGGAGGGCCGCCGCGAGACCGTGGAGGCTCTTCTGGTTTCGATTGCCGCCCCGCGACTTCGAGATGCCGGTCTGAGCGTCTCCCACCCGTATCCCGACCTCGAGATCCGCAGTCAGGTGTCACGAGCCGGTGCCGAATGGGGATTCTGGGTCGGCAGCGACGAGATCGTGTTCTTCAAGCGCAGCGACCCGCTTCGCTTCATGTCGGCGAGGGTCCGTGACTCCAGCACGGGGTTGGACATCGCGGAGCCGGTGGAGCTTTTCGCTGTTCCGGGCGCGAGGGCGGGCGCGGTTTCGCGGGACGGCCGGACCTTCGCCGCGGTGCTCCCCGTCGAACCAGACGACGCGAGCGAGGCCGCAGGCGGCGGTGAAGTCCGGCTCGTCCTCAATTGGCACCGGGCCGTCGAGCGGTAGGACAGGAGGAAGACGTGGCGACAGCCCAGGTCGTAGGCGCCGTGGCCGCGCTGTGGAGGTTTCCGGTCAAGTCCATGAAGGGCGAGCGGCTGGAGCAGGCCGAGCTCACGGAGCGAGGCCTGGTGGGGGACCGTTCTCATGCGCTTATCGACGTGGAAACCGGCAAGGTGGTGAGCGCCAAGAGCGTGCGACTGTTTCCCGATTTGCTCGGCTGTGGGGCCGCCTTCGTGGAGCCGCCGCGATCGGAGGACGATCTGCCGCCTGTCCGGATCACCCTGCCCGACGAGTCGTCGGTGATGAGTGATTCCGCCGACGTCAACCGTGTCCTGTCCGCTTTCTTCCGGCGGGAGGTCCGCCTGGCGCGCGTCGCTCCCGATGACTTCACCATCGACCAGTACCACCCCGACGTCGAGACCGCCGATCCGGCGGGCCACCGCGACTCCGTGGTGGAGCAGAAGCTCGGCTCGGCCCTCTTTGCCCAGGCGGGTCTTCCCTCCCCCGTCCCCGTCGGCTCGTTCTTCGACGTGTTCCCGGTGTCGGTACTGACCACCTCCACCCTGACGCGGCTGAACGAGCTCCGTCCGGAGACTCGCTTCGACCTGCGTCGGTTCCGGATGAACGTGATCGTCGACACCAGGGAAGCCGGCTTCGTCGAGAACGGCTGGGTCGGCCGGGAGCTCGCGATCGGCGACGCGGCGCGACTCGGCGTGGCGCTGCCCGATCCACGATGCGTGATGACGACGCTGGCTCAAGACGAGCTGCCCGGCGACACCAACGTCCTCCGGACTCTGGTCCAGCACAACCGCATTCCAGTCGGGGACCTCGGCCTCTATCCCTGCGCGGGCGCCTACGCCGTGGTGGCCGCGCCGGGAAGCATCCGAGCCGGGGATCTCGCGACACTCCACTGACCCCGCTCGGATCGCCTCTGAGAATGAGGCGTCAGGTCTTGAATCTGCTCCCACGGTCGCATCTCAGGGCTTCAACTCCATCCGCAGCGAGGTTTGCGGCTCGACGAAGGCGTTGACGACCTCGACCGGGAGCACTACGGCGGACGGATCGGGCGTGGCCGTCAGGTTGACCCTCACCTCGCCGTGGGCCGGCACGGTGACGATGTCGGAGGCATTGGAGAAGCGCCGGGGCCCGACGTTGCGAAGGATCATGCGGATCGGCGCATCGTTGCGGATGGTCAAGGGAAGCACCTGCGAGTCCTCCCGCAGGGTTCCGGGGACCAGCGTGAGCGCACCCTCGACGACGGCCCGAACCTGAGGCTCCCGGCCGATGACGTGCCCCATGAACAGGGCGGCGGTCTGCCCACCGACCAGCGCCTTGCGGATCGCTTCGGCGGTCTTCTCCCTGGCCAGGACGAGCGTCACCGTGCGATGCTCGCCGGCGTCGAAGTCGTAGTCGTAGTCGACCAGGCCGTGGATGTCGGACGTGCCCAGGATCACGAGGTCGTGGTCCAGGGCGACCTGGAAGGTCGCTTCGGAGTAACCATGGCCGTTGGCGACTTCGATCCCCTGGATCAGGCCCTCGGCGAAGAGCTGCTTCTGCTCCTCTGGAACCACCAGCACCCCGTCGGGGAAGTCGCGACCCCAGTAGGGGTGGTTCCAGAAGGTGAAGCCGCCCTGGCGCTGCGCCTCGCGCAAGGCCTGCGTGGCGTTTTCGAGATTGTCCTCGTCGCGCTCCTCGATCGTCAGAAGCGGATTGGCGTCCTTGATGAACACGGCGTTGATGTGGCCGGGAGAGAGCTTTCGGGTGATCTCCGCCCCGTTGATGACGATCAGGTCGGCGCCCTCGAGCTTGGCCGCGCTCTCGGACGCCACCTGATACGACCGGTTGCGATCGGGGTGCGGGATGTCTTCGCTCTTGGGCTGGTACTCGAGGTGCTCCGTGACCGCCATCGCCGCCAGGCCGTCCCTCTGCGCCTCCCAGGTGCGCACCGTGGGCCAGACGTGCCCATCGGAGAACACGCTGTGGGTGTGCAGGTCGACCGACAGCACTCGCCGACCGTCGCGGGTGTCCGGAAAGACCAGGACGCGCGAGGGAATGACGTCCGCATGCTCATGCGTGTGGACGGCATGCTGGTGAGAGGCGGCTTCGCCCTGAGTCACAGCTCCGGCCGCAGGTTGCAGGCCGAGCATCGCCGCGGCGGCCAGGAAGTTGATCGCAAGCTCCATCGGTCTCCTCCTTCTCTTTGCTCGAGAGTCTACCGTCAACGGAGCCAGTGAGGGGTCAGCAGGCTGAATCAAGAATCGACTCTATTCCTCTCCTCGGTCCAGAGCGACTCATTTGATGCGTCATTATGAGTCATGCTAGGATTCATTCCGAGAGGAGTCTCAATGCAACAGCTTTCTCTGCGGGGTTTCGACAAGGAGCTCGAAAGACGGATCCGCGCAATGGCGCGCAAAGAGAGGATCTCGCTGAACAAGGCGGCCCTGAAACTGATGCGCCAGGGGGCGGGAATCGCTGAGTCATCCGACGCCCCTGCCACAGTGGGTGAGGCCCTCGACTCGTTCATTGGAAAGTGGACGGAGCAGGACGAGCGGCGCCTTCTGGACAGCATCGCCGGGTGCGAGGCCGTCGACCCGGAGCCGTGGTGATGACGATCCTGCTGGACACGAACGCCTATTCGGCGCTCTTTCGAGGACACGCCGACGTCGCGCACCGTGTCCGGCGAACGGAGCGTGTGCTCCTGTCCGTGGTTGTCGTGGGGGAGCTGCTCTTCGGCTTCCGCAACGGTTCTCGCTACGAGACGAACCGTCAGGAGTTGGACGAGTTTCTGGCGAGCCCCTTCGTCTCTCTCTTGAATGTCGGGCTCGTGACCGCAGACCGCTTCGGGCGCATCGCCTCGGCCCTCAAGCGCAAGGGAAAGCCCCTGCCGACCAACGACATCTGGATCGCCGCCCAGGCCATGGAAACGGGTGCTGAGCTGGTGTCGTTCGATCACCACTTCGAAGACGTTGACGGCCTGGCCTGGACCCCGCCCCTCGATCAGTAGTCAATGACCGCCCCGAGTGCTTGCGTCACTCTGGGCGTGCCTAACGGCGAAGCCGCCGATCAGCAGGTAGCGAGCCCCGGCTTCGTTCAACGCCCGGCAGATGCGGACGACGTCGCCCGGCTCCGGCGCTCGCGAGCAACGATCATCATCCTGGTCATCCACGCGTCAGCCTCATCGAATGAGGAGAATCGATAGACGCCCGGGGGACGAGTGTGGCGTCGCCCCGAAGAAAGCCGGCCGTTCGGGCGAGGCGACCCTGGTCCGCCCAGCTGTCACCGCGATCTGAACGACGTCCGACGGTGCGCATGGCCCATTATCGCCGATCGGCCGCCCACTCCGAGGCCTGAGGGGTCAGGTCTTGTTGCGCCAGGGGACGCCCTGGGAGGTGGGAAGCATGATGTAGAGCCATCGTGAGTGAAACCCTCCTGATCGGCCCCGGCGGGGCGGCGAGAAG